>CACBXB010000009.1 GCA_902543185.1 Paracoccaceae bacterium | reverse complement strand
ATAAAATTTTTTGGGTTAAGTCTTAGGCGAAATTTTTTTCTGATTTTTTTTACTCAGTCTATCTCGCATTTTGTTAAATGACTCTTCGCTACCGTCATGCAGTGTGCCAAACCAACGATCCAAAGGTAAAATACCATCCGCATAATTACATTCAAAATACTTGTGATGGAGATAATGGGCAAAGCTATCAATATCAAAGCTTGTTTCTTCGTCTGTCTTTATTCTTTCAAATCCAGTGTGGCCCGGCGCAGGACTTAGACCTGCGTGAACCAAAGTCACAATTGCGAAGGCTGGATGGAATGGAAAGAAAAGATAAAGGAGCGCGCATGAAAAATAAAAAGTATGCTCTATCGGGTGCATCGCTAGCCCTGACCATGGGCCCGGATTAATATTTCTATGATGTGTCTTATGGGCCAAATTGTATAATGGCTCAAAGTGAATAAGCCGATGAATGAGGTAAAAATGAAGATCGCGCCAAAAGTGGATTAACAAAATCATAGCAATGAAATAAAACATACTTTCATCAAGGTTAATCAATCTTAAGTGTCCGTTTGCTGCAAACCATAAGATACAAATTTCAAAGCAAGTCCAAATTAGAACACCACTGCAAAAAGTCAGAAAAATATTATCCTTAGTTTGGTTACCAAAGAGAAATTGTTTTGAATTTTCTGAAGGCCAGCTTGGGTTATACTTAAAATCCATGTCTTGTGCTCGCTGAATGTATAACCGATAGTGAAAAGCTCCATAAAATATCAGTACGAGCCCACTGTTTTTCATAAAAACTGAAAGACAAGTGATAATTCTGAGATCTGCATAATTTTCAAGTGGTGGAGATAAAACAAACCAAGATATTAAACCAATTCCGACATAAAAAAGGTTCCAAGGTAAAAAATAACCAGGAACTGAGAAAATCCATTTAAGTGCTCTGACGGGCGCTAACGGCCAAACAAAAACCGGTGGATAACTTACGCGTTTCTTAGGAATATAGTTTCCCTTATTATTGCGGGCACCGAATTTTTTTTCTTCCATATCCAAATACAAATTCTTTTTTGTCGTAATCTGATATACAGTAAAGTAACAAATTTAAGAATTATCAACTGTAGTTTTAAGTCTTTCGAAGGCGTTAATGCATATTATTAATACATGGCAAACAAGTGCATCGCAGTTAATTGCTGTTGCAGCGGGTAGAGACCAGGCTGAATTAGTTGTTCAAAATTGCCGGCTAGTAAACGTTAATTCAAGAGAAATACTCGATGGTTGGGAGATGGCTGTCGTAAAAGGCAGGTTTGCCTACGTAGGACCAGCTGCCAGTCATTGTGTAGGGCCGGATACCACTATTTTTGATGCAGGTGGAAAATTTATAATACCTGGGCTGTGTGATGGTCACATGCACATAGAAAGTGGGATGTTAACTCCTGCTGAATTTGCAGCAGCGGTCATTCCACACGGAACTACCACCATGTTCACTGATCCTCATGAGATTGCTAATGTACTTGGCTTGAGTGGTGTAAAGATGATGCATGATGAAGCTATGATGCAGCCAATTAATATATTCACTCAAATGCCATCTTGTGCCCCCTCTGCTCCCGGCCTTGAAACGACTGGATTTGAAATTGGGCCAGAAGAGGTGGCTGAAGCAATGAAATGGCCGGGGATAGTTGGGCTGGGAGAAATGATGAATTATCCAGGAGTAATAAATAGCGACCCCAAAATGCTATCTGAAATGGCAGAAACAATGAATGCTAATAAAACAGTTGGAGGGCATTATGCTTCTCCAGATAGGGGAACACCATTCCATGCATATGTTGCAGGTGGTGCATCTGACGATCATGAAGGCGTAGCTGAAGATGATGCGATTGCGCGTGTTAGGCAAGGTATGCGCTCTATGATGCGTCTTGGAAGCGCTTGGTATGATGTTGAAAGCCAAATTACAGCCGTTACTGAAAAGGGATTGGACCACCGCAACTTCATATTGTGTACAGATGATTGTCATTCGGGAACTTTGGTTAATGATGGCCACATGAACCGCGTCGTTCGACATGCCATAGATTGTGGTTGTGACCCGCTAATTGCGATCCAAATGGCTACGATTAATACAGCTTGTCATTTTGGAATGGAAAGAGAATTGGGTAGTATAACGCCAGGACGTAGAGCAGATTTTATTGTCACGTCAAGCATCGATAATCTCCCTATTGATGTTGTATTTGCCAGAGGAGAACGTGTGGCTGAAAATGGAAAATTACTCACCAAATGTCCGCATTACGAATGGCCTCAAACTGTGCGAGAAACCGTAAATTTAGGTAAGAAACTTGAACTCCAGGATTTTGTGATATCCGCACCTATGGGTTTATCCTCAATAAAAGCTAAAGTTATCGGAGTTATCGAAAACCAGGCTCCAACTAAGGCCCTGGAGTTTGATTTGCCGGTGAAACAGGGGAAAGTTCAAGTAGAAGGGGATGTCTGCTATCTTTCATTAGTTGAAAGGCACCGTGGAACTGGCGCGGTAGTAAACGGGTTTGTATCAGGTTTTGGTTATACTGGTTCTATGGCTATTGCGTCTTCAGTTGCCCACGATAGCCATCACATGATTGTCGTTGGGACTAATCAGGAGATGATGGCCTCCGCTGCCAATAGACTAGGTGAAGTTGGAGGTGGTGTTACTTTATGGAAAGATGGCTCTGAAGTTGCACTGGTTGAATTGCCCATTGCTGGATTAATGTCCGATAGTAAGGCCTCTGAAGTTGCGGTAAAAACTCAGGATATTGTTCAAGCCATGACTGATTGTGGCTGTAATCTAAATAACGCCTATATGCAGCATACTTTGCTTGCTTTGGTAGTGATACCTGAGCTTCGAATTTCCGATTTAGGCTTAGTTGATGTGAATCGGTTTGAACTAACAGAAGTTATTAGCTCTAAGCCTTAAACCAATCTACCGCGGCTTCGGCTGCTAATATGGCCTCATTTTGTGAGGAATAAAGGTCTCCCACTACGCCGCTTGGAAACCAACCAGTTTGGTCTTCAGGATCACGGCGGAAAGTTTTAAATGTAAAAACTGTAGAACTGATCATAATTATATCGATACATTGAAAACCGGTTTCATCGTTAAATGATATAATCGCTTTACCAATTTTGGATTTTTCTTTGCTAATGATGGCCATCCCTTTGTGAATTTTTGTATTTGGCGGCATTTTCATAATAGCGTTCAAACCCAATCAGATCATTCAATTCTTCAAAGCTACACAGTATTGGCAAGAAACTTCCCTTATTTATAAGGTCTCTAAGTTTTGATGCTGTTGAATGAGAGAAAGGCATATTTATAAGCTTAGAGTTTAAAGGGTATATACATTACTAGATCTGTCCAGACATACATAACTGCTACGGTAAAAATCATTAAATATAAAAAAGGTAAAACACCTTTTGCTACATCGCCTAATTTAGCCCCTGAAACAGACTGAATTACATAAAGGTTTAGCCCCACGGGAGGAGTGATCAGAGCGCATTCTACCATGACCACCATAAATATACCAAACCATATAGGATCAATCCCCATACCCATTGCAGCTGGAAGCAAAACTGGCACCATAATTAAAACCATTGATAGTGTTTCAAAAACAAGTCCCATTGCGACTAAAACGACGCAAACAACTATCACGAAAAGCATTTTGCTATCGACGTAAGTTTGTATCAAAAATGATATATCCTGCGGTATTCTATATAATGTAATTGCTTTTCCAAATATTTTTGCACCGGCTATTATAATTAAAATCGCAGCAGTCGTAATCATAGCCTCGAAAACAGCACGTTTAAAATCTTTGAATGATAACGATCTCATTAAAACAACGGTTAAAATTATAGCTAGTGAAAACCCAACAGCTGCTGCCTCAGTTGGAGTGAATATACCTGTATAGATGCCACCCAGTATCAGTGCAGCCAAGGCAATGGTTGGAGCTACTTTAATAGAGGTTTTAATTCTTACATCCCAAGGTGCTTTTTTGCTTGGAGTATAACCTCCAAATAAATGAGCATAGATTATGGAATAAATTATGAAAAGTGCGATGAGGAAAAGCCCAGGACCAATACCAGCCAAGAAAAGTGAGATTACACTCTCTTCAGTTATAAATCCGTAAACTATCATAGGTAAGCTAGGTGGGATGAGAATTCCTAGGGTGCCCCCCGCAGCCAATAGGCCATAAACAAATTTTTTATTGTAACCGCGTTCAATCATTTCTGGAATTGCGACAACGCCAATTGTGGCAGCAGTGGCTACAGAAACACCTGAGATTGCAGCGAAAATTCCACATGAGATAATTGTTGCTATGGCCAAACCCCCTGGCCAGTGTCCCACCCAGGCTTGTACTGCGGCATATAAATCCCGGCCACAGCCTCCGTACAAAAGGATATTACTCATCAAAAGAAACAGCGGAACGGCAAGTAAAATAAAACCATCCAAAGTCGATAAAATTGCCTGTGGTGCCATCAAAGGAGAGAATCCTCCTCCCAAAAGCATGCCCAAACCTAAACTTCCAAGTGAAAATGCTACTGGCAGACTGGCTAATAACAATGCGAACATTATTCCCAATATCACAATAAGTTTCATTGAGTTTCTCCCTCAGGAATAACCTGATCGGTAAAAAGTTTCCAAATCTCAATTATGGCTTGAATTGCTAGCATTGCAAATAAAGTGGGTACAGGTAACTCAGCAATCCATGATGGCAAATCAAGAAGGCTTCCTGTTGTTCGACCTCTTTCAAACGAGTCATAAAAAATCTGTGAACCAAAAATAGCAACATATGTGCAGAACCATACTAGAACACACATCGTAGCAATACCTGTAATTTTTTGGAGCCTATTGTTCATAAGTCCGACAACAGCATTAATTTGAATATGTTTTCGGTTTTGCAATAGCCAACAAAGAGAAAGAAGTGTGCCGTAGATTAAACAAAGTTGACTTAGCTCCGCGGCCCATTTTGTTGGTGCTAAAAAAAAGTACCGTGCAACAACTTCGTAACTCAGCATGATGCCAGATAAAACAAATAACCAAGCAGCGAGCCAAGCCAGTTTAAGTGTTAAACCCTCAAAGTATTTAACAAACAATTGCATTATCTTCTGTCCTGATTGAAAAAACCACCCTAATTTGGGTGGTTTTAATTTTTAGATTAATAGTTTGAAGCTGCTTCAAGCAATTGGGCGCCAAGGGCTCCTGCTTTTTCTTTATAAGCATCATAAACAGAGCCTGATGCTGCTTTGAAGGCAGCTATATCACTGGCAGAAGGTACGACGATATTCATACCATTGCTTTTAGCAATATCGTATGCCTCTGCTTCTATACTGGCCATTTTATCCCGAACTGATGTTTCAGCCATTGATGCGGCACCACTTATAATGCTTCGCTGGTCGTTGCTCAAACTGTTCCACCAATCTGTGTTTGCTACCACGATAAATTCAATATCAGCATGGTTAGTAACTGTAATTGTATCCATAACCTCATATAATTTTCGTGATTTTACGCCGGAAACACCTGTCATACCCACATCTACTGTTCCTCGTTGATAAGCTAGGTACTGCTCAGAGCCAGAGATTAAGGTTGGAGCACCGCCGGTTGCTTCAACAAATTGGCCCAGGGTTTTACCAAAAACACGTACTTTTTTGCCTTTCATATCACCTGGGTTTTTAATTGCCCCTCCATTAGATAGCATTATCGCGCCGCCGTATGCTTGCCACCACAATACAGTCGAGCCTGTATCCTTTATGGCTTCATCGATAGGGCCACGAATTTCTGAGTCTTTTGCTACAGCTTTTCTTACCTTAGCTTCTGTATCAAAAAGAAAAGGTTGATAAAAAATATCAACAGCCGGGATATCTCCCACGTATCTCGTTAATGAAGCTACTCCCGCTTCAATTGAACCCGAGCCTACAGCTGCTGGTACTTCTTTATCCTTATATAACTGAGCAGAGTCATAGATCTCTACGGCAATACTGCCTCCAGATTTACTTTCTACCTCCTCTTTAAAAAGGAGTAGATTTTGCCCTAAGTGGCTTTTAAGTGGCAGCTGAAGCGATATCCGCATTGTAACGTCCGCACTCCATGCTGGCAGTGCTATACACAAAGACACTGCGGATATTATCCAAAGTTTAATTAATGATTTCATTATTTCCTCCCTTGTCCTCGCACAATCCAAATTCAACAAGCAAACTAAAGCAAGTAAAAAATGCACAGGAACTCAGTAAAATAAAAAATTATTCTTCGGAAAAGTAAGTAACCTTAAAGTCGCCATTTAGTCGAGGATTTAAAAAGTCCATCAAACCATCTTCCACCCTAAATTTTAAATAAGCTTGATGATCTTCTTTGCTCTCCCATTTTTCATATAAGTATACGGTTTTTTTGTCTTCAGCTAAAAATGTTCGAATATCTTCAAATCCCTTATGTTGTCGTGTGATGACATAACCATCGTCACTTTTACTCCAAGCTATGAAATCCTGTGCTCCTTGTTCGGTCATTGGAAATTCTGCAACTACAATTACTGACATTTTTTTCTCCTAATTAATGATTTCCTGTTGAATTTTCACTTGCTTTGAATTTATTCTAGCTCAATCTAGTGTTACAAATTTTTGCAAAAATACTTAGAAAAATTTTTAATATTTACGCGACGTATCTATAAATTTAGATAGATTTTGGGAGAGGACTAATGTCTGAAGTTAAAAGAAAATTCGCAACAATTTTAGCAACAGATTGTGTTTCGTTTAGCAAACATATGGCTGAAAACGAGGAAGGAACTCTCTCAAGTTTAAATGGTTGTAGAGCAATCATTGATCAATATATCGAGAAACACGGCGGTAGAATTTTCCATACGGCTGGAGATTCTGTTTTGGCCGAGTTTAGTAGTCCAGTAGAAACAGTAAATTGCGCGATAAGTTTTCAAGACAGAATTTACGAAAGAAACGAAACACTTAATGAAGAAAATGGCGATAAACCATTGCTCTGGAGGGTCGGTGTACATTGTGATGAAGTAATCTTAGAAAATGATAATGTTTATGGGAATGGTGTAAACATAGCGGCGCGGCTTGAAGCTCAATGTTCGCCAGGACAAATTTTAGTTTCGCGAGCTATTAATGAACAAGTAGTCTCACGGATTGAAGCAATTTCTCAGGCAGCTGGAAAGAAAAAATTAAAAAATATATCAGATGAATTTGAAGTCTTTTCGATTTGTTCCGAAAAAACAACTAATTTGGGGGCTCCTCCAAAACCTACTCAGACACAGCGTGAAACAAAGGCACAGAAACCTATAGTTTCAATTCTTCCGTTCAAGAATTTAAACGCAAATGAAGATAGCGCATTTTTAATTGATGGGATTTTTGAAGATATACTCACTGAGCTATCAATGGTGAGGCAGGTTTCAGTTGTATCAAGACAGTCCAGTATGAATTTTTCTGAAAGTGGAGAAAATTTAGAACAATTTATTTCCCAATTTAGTGTAAATTTTCTCATTCAAGGTTCAATCAGGTCTGCTGGGCCTCGAGTTCGAATAACCGTTTCTCTTGTCGATGCAGACACTCAAGAAGTTTTATGGAGTAAAAAATTCGACCGCACTCTTGATGATATTTTTGAAGTTCAAGATGAAATTGTCAGAAGTGTTATAAAAGAAATTTTAGGTGAAATTGAGCTAGCTAGCCTAAGTAGGGCAAAGCGAAAGCCGACTGAAAACATGAGCTCTTACGAATTTCTCCTTAAGGGAAAAGAAGGCCATCACACACTCACTGCTGAAGCGAATGCTAACGCACTTAAGATGTTTGATGCCGCTATTGAAGCTGATCCTGACAACGCCCAAGCTTATGCTTGGAAAGCATGTACTTTAGGACAAGCTATGGTTAGAGGTTATGTCGATAAGCCGATGCAAGAAATTATGCCAGAGTTCAGTAATTTGATGTCTAGTGCTCTCAGTATTGATCCAAACGATTTTGAATGTCATCGCCTTCAGTGCGCTGTGAACACAATGATGGGTGACATGAAAGCAGCATTGGAACACGGAAAGAAGGCATATGATGTTAATCCAAATGACCCAAGAATACTTCAGCAATATGGTGAAGTGTTGCTTAAAACGGGCAAAACGGAAGAGGGGTGTGACTTAACATTGCTGGCATTGGAATATGATCCTATTGCTCAAGGTCAAACGAATAGTGATAAACGAAAAAGTGATGGAGTTTTTGGTTGTGTCTTAGATGACCGTCCAGATGTTGGTTTGGAGATCGCATCTGGTATGATAGACCGGTCGGAAAAGGTTTTGATATACTCAGCTGCGCTTGCGATTGGCAGCACTGGATCCTTAGAAAGTTTTTCTTGGTTAATGGATGATTTAAGAAACGTAGATCTTGCAAAAATTGAAGAAGCAATCGAGGAAATGGGTAAATTCGATGTTGTGGTTCAAAGCAAAATGAAAGAAGTTTTTCTAGATCATATTTTGCCGTTAAATGAAGTTGCTTAACCAGCTGGTTGTACACCTTTAAAATTTGAATTCCGATTACGATTTATCAGAAATAGCACGATAGCTATATTTAGGAAATTCCATATTATTCCATTCCAAAAAGCAGCTGCATAAGAGCCCGTAATATCGTAAATCCATCCTGACATCCAACCGCCGATAGCCATACCCATTATAGTACACATCATGACAAAGCCCACGCGGGTGCCAGCGTCTGCGCCTGGTAAATACTCACGTATAATTATAGCGTAACTTGGGACGATACCACCCTGTGATAATCCGAAAACTGCTGAAACAATGTAAAGAGATACCAATCCATCAAAAGGCAGATACAGAAAAAGTGCTATGCATTGAAGAGTGGATCCAATTAACAGGGTAAAAACCCCTCCTAATTTATCAGCCAGCAAGCCGTTTATTAGGCGAGAAACTATGCCTCCTATCAACATTAAGGACAACATTTCAGCGCCCACAGCTGGGCCGTACCCTAAGTCAATACAGAACGCTACGATATGAACCTGAGGCATAGACATTGCAACGCAACACCCGATGCCAGCGATCGAAAGTAAAATTGTAAGCATTCTGGGGGATATATTTACGCTTGATCTTCTACTCTCGGAGGCAGCATCAGACACCCTAGAAGTCTCGGCGCTGATTTTTTTAGTAAGTAAAAAAGATAAAGGGATCATTATAAAAATGGTGGCTAAAGCCAGTATGCCGTATACATCTCTCCAGCCATCCGATTGTAAGGCACTGTTAAAAAGGGGGGGCCAAATTGCCCCTGAAAAGTAATTCCCGCTCGCTATAAGAGCAACGGCTATGCCGCGTCTCTTTAAAAACCAATGAGAAGTATCTGCGATGAGTGGACCAAATGATGCGGCTGTGCCAAAGCCAATAAAGAATTGTAAAACACTAAGTAAATAAACGTTATTCACTTGCATGGCTGCGATATAGCCAGCGGTGTTAATTATAGCTGCGAGAATAATTGTTTTTGTTATTCCATAGTGGTCAACAATACGTCCCATCACACCGTTACCAATAGCGAAGCCAACCATTGTTAAGGCGAATGGAATAGATGCTGTGCTCCGATCAATGGTAAATTCTTGCTGTATGTCTGGTAGTATAATGACAACCACCCACATACCTATATTGCCTACTGTCGCTACTAAAAGAGCAATAAGCAGTCGGAACCAAGAGTATAAACTATCGTGCTCTTTCATAAAAACTCAGATTAAGTCTTCAAAATTAAATTTACAAAAATTGCTTTTACTTATCTTAGAGCTAAGCAAATAGTACAATGTCCTGATATCTTCAACTTGTCATAAAATAACTAGATCCGCGCTTCTCTAAATGAGTAAATTTTGGCTCTAACATATGACCGCTGGTGCAGAGTAAATTATCATTAGACGCCATGTCGAGTGCGTATTTTCTCGATTTAAGTGCACTTTCGGGATCTATATCAAAGAGAGTACAAATATTTGGGTCTTTCAATTGAAGATTTGGTACATGAATTATGTCGCCCATGTGAAACATACTTTGATTTCCGTCGTCGACTCTAAAACCTGCGTGGCCTGGAGTGTGTCCCGGAAGTGGTACAGTCGAAACTCCGCTAATAATATCTTTATAACTTTTTAACACTTCGAGCTGAGCATCATAGGCCGATAGAACATTTTTTGCTAAACTTGACCAATCTCTTCCATTTATTTCATCTGAACCAAATTCTTTTAAAGTCCAAAAATTGTGTTCTTCCTCAACTATCTTGAAGTTTGCATTTCTAAAAACAGCAGAACCATCCTCATTAATACAACCGCCTATGTGATCGGGGTGCAAATGTGTGATAAATATATCTGTTATATCGTCAGGAGCTAAACCTAGTTCTTCTAGAGCCTCGATAATGAAGCCACACGTAGGCCCAAATAGGTTTCCACAACCAGTATCAACAAGCAAATTTTGCTTTCCATTTTGGATCACGCAGGCATTGAAATTTGTAAAAGTGAAAGACTGATTTTCATCACTGTTAATTCTACTAGTGTCTTCATCTGATAAATTTTTTAAAGCTTCGGGTGGAAGTGTACGTTCGCCGTCGCGCAGTGTAGTTACGTTTATGGTGCCAACGGTTGTCGTGGAGATTCTGGACATGTAACGATCCTTTGTTGGTAAAACACATTTAAAATACATTATTTTTCTATATTGGCACTAAATTTGCAACTATTTTTTCGAAGAACTTTTTAAAACTTATAAAGGCCGCATAGCAAATGCTATGTGGCTCATTTTTTTTTAATTTTTGTTGGTAAAATTTCACATCAGATCTGAAAATAAATTAGTTGATAAGGATCCTAGTTTCAATTGGCGTACATTTGTACTTTTTCATGAGGCCTTGGGCCGCCATGCTTTCACGAACCCATTTTTTCCCAGCAGGATTTTTAATATGGCTTTCCTGTGATAGTTCCAACATCTGCCGATATTGTAGACACCCAATAGATTTATCTCTCTTTTCCTGCTGTGACTTCAAGTAAGAGGGAGCAAAAATAATGGCAAAAATCAGAGTTAGCGTTACTGCGAAAACAATGAAGCTCCATACAAATGTTTTCATGTTGAAAGAGGCCTTCTCTAAAATGAAGATATAGGAATTTTATTGTACAATAAGTTTCAAAAAACTTTAATTAAATACTATTTTTTTTAGATCATTTTTTTGTAGTGGTATCAAAAGCAGCATAATTAATTTAAATAAAATAGAGTACAATTAAATAGAATCTAATGGGACTTTAAGATGAGAGTTAATTTAGTTTTACTTGTATCTATTTTCTACTTATGGGCAAATATATCAATTGCATATGAAGAAACTTCATATCGTATTCTTGCCGCAAATCAAATTTACGAAATTAGAGAATATGATGATCGCCTTGCCGTACAAACTAGCCAAGAAAACGGGCAAAATAGAGCCTTCAGAAAGTTATTTAAATATATTTCAGGTTCAAATCTTTCTTCCACGAAAATAGAGATGACTATCCCTGTCACACAATCGATAAAAATTGATATGACCACGCCAGTTACACAGAAGTTTCAGGATGGAAAAATAATTATGAGATTTTTTTTGCCAAGAAAATTTCAACTAGAAACAGCACCCCAACCATTGAGTGAAGATCTTTCAATTACTGTCGTAAAAGGTGGAAAATATGCTGTTATGAAATACTCTGGACGCTCAACTGTTAAAAACTTTGAAAAACATTCAAAATTACTTCTCGAAGCTTTATCTGTTAATAAGATTACAACACTTGATGATCCAATTAAGGCTACGTTTAATGGACCGCTGACACCATTTTTTGTTAGAAGAAATGAAGTAATGATAAGGATTAAGTAATCCAGATTATGATGATTTAGCACGGGTATCTAAACAAGCAGAAACCCGTGCTGATTTTCTCTATTCGACTTTTACTAACATTCTTGATGACTTTAATGTAGCTGACTCATGTGCAGAATTAACAATACCTAGAAAGCGTTCATCAGTAACCATTTTGTCAACGGATTGCCCCCAATGAACCATGGAGTCAAAACGGTATACTACTCTTAGCATCTCATGATCATCCTTCATTATTGGAACGCCTACACCAACTTCAACGCCCAGGCTTTCCATAAGGGTTTGAAGCTCTGGCGCAAGTTCCAAAGCCTTTTGTACTGCCGATCGTGGGGCGTGATAGTCGCGATGTACTACAACTGGCTTACTACCTTTTGGAGCGCTGCCAAATATCATTCTTCCTATCCAAGGCCCTACAACGTCTCCGACTGGATCTACAGCCCGCAATTGCATTACCTTTTGGAAGTCCTCATCGGTACCAAAAGCTTCGAAAGCGGTTGCTCCTGCTTCAACAGTGTCATACCAGTTCATTAAGTCAAATCGACCGGCCCCATCTCCAGCTACGACCTTGAATACGCTGGATTTTGCGCCATGCCGCTCCATAATGCTCGATAGTCGGAGCATCCTTTCCTGCAAAACGGCCTCTTTGCCGGCCACTGGCGTTACCTCTCTTATTGCTACATATGACATTTTAATCCTCCCTATTTGTATCGATATGCTACTTATTGAACCAAAAATTTTCTAATATATTTCCGCCGCAACTGTAGAATTAGTTCACGGGTTTAAAATCGTAAACAACACCACCATCTACCCGGTCCCTAGTTTTGCCTTGAAACTTAGCTCCGATTAAAGCTGCCCACTTCCCAGTTCCCGCAATTATTGTTAGGGCAATTGTTCCGTCTGGTTGGAAAATACCATTGACTAGCGAAATGTCACCATCTGGATCATGCGCCTGGCAAACCCCAATTCCCCCATTTGGTCGCTGTTGACCAGTAGCAAAAACCTGAAAATAATTACAGTTAACTTTCATTGCTTCGGGAAAACCTTCTGGCGGATTTTCATACATCCATATATCGCTGGTCGTTGCCTGGACATGGTTACCAGAAGTACCTTCAATAGTTTTTAAATCAATACGAACCCCTGTTCCAGATGCACTCAAATTCGAATGACCTCCAGCAAAAGCAACAAAAGGTGCAAATACCAGTAATGTGGCTACAATAATGCTTTTCATTTTTAATTCCTTATTTTAGTTAAAATTGAATTTAGGTCTTTCCGATAAAAATTATCAAGAATTACGTGGCGCTACTTAAGTGGAGCTTATTATTTGGGTATTTTTTAAGCGTCAGAGATAATTTATGGAGCAGTTTATTAAGTGATTGGTTAAACGAAAAAGTTTAAAACTTAGCAATTAGTTAAAAGAGATGGGCCAAGTTGTATAAAATTTAAATCTAATATTTAAAGCTCATTATAAATGAACTAAAGATCACATATCTAAATTGAGGTGATTTTTATGCAATTAGAGCGAAGAAAATGGGTACCAGAGGCTAGCGAAAATTTAGTTCAAGATTTGGCTCATAAAGTTTCAGAATCATCTTCCAAAGAATTACTGGAGCGGCTTAACTTTTTGGCTGATTTAAACAAAATAATTCATGAGAAAGACTGTTTTAACCTTAATCCAGCTACGAACGTTATGAACCCACGGGCAGAGTCTTTTCTCTCAAGCGGTATAGGGTCTCGCCCGTCGCTTGGATATCCTGGAGATAAATATGAAATGGGTCTTGAAGCCATAGAAGAAATAGAAGTTATGGCTTCTAGTCTCGTGGCAGAAATTTTTTGCTCCAAGTTTGCCGAAATTAGAGTGCCCTCTGGCGCAATGGCAAACCTTTTTTCCTTTATTTCTATTTGCAAACCAGGAGATACAATTATTGTACCACCGGCGTCTATAGGGGGCCATGTCACTCACCATAGTCCAGGCTGTGCTGGCTTATTCGGATTAAATATAATCGAAGCTCCTATAGATAGAGACTACTATACTGTGGATATAGACCAACTTCGTGAACTTGCTTTGAAAGAAAAGCCAAAACTTATTACACTGGGGGGCAGCCTTAATCTATTCGAGCATCCTGTTTCGGCAGTTAGTTCAATAGCTAAGGAAGTAGGGGCTAGGCTTTTATTTGATGCAGCTCACCAATGTGGGCTTA
Source organism: Paracoccaceae bacterium (assembly GCA_902543185.1). Lineage (GTDB taxonomy): Bacteria > Pseudomonadota > Alphaproteobacteria > Rhodobacterales > Rhodobacteraceae > Salinivivens. The sequence goes on along the minus strand of CACBXB010000009.1, from coordinate 73,539 downwards.
TAGCAGGAAGGGCCTGGGAAAATCCACTAGATCTCGGGGCCGACTTAGTAACGATGAGTACCTACAAAAGCTTGGGAGGACCTCCTGGTGGCGCAATTATAACAAACGATTCCGAACTTGCAGAGAAAATTGATCGCATAGTGTTTCCCGGCATGACAGCGAATTTTGATGCTGCTAAGTCAGCAGCTTTGGCGGTAACTATGCTAGATTGGAAAGAGTTTGGTAGAGAATACGTTTCTGAAATGGTTCTTATGTCCAAAACTCTTGCCTCATCTTTAGAAGAATACGATATCCCAGTATTTTTTGGAGCTTTGGGACATACCCAATCACATCAGTTTGCAGTACTCGCAGAAGAGTATGGCGGAGGTCAGCAAGCATCTAAACTATTGAGAAAATCTGGCTTTCTAGCCTGTGGAATTGGATTGCCGATTAAAGAATTGGAGGGGGATATGAATGGTCTGAGGTTTGGCACTCCTGAATTGGTCAGGTGGGGTATGAAGGCAGAGAATTCAAAGCGTTTGGCAGGATTGATCGCAAAGGCTTTGAGAGGCCAAACTTTAACAGATGAGGTGTCAGAGTGGCGCAAGACGTTTAAAAAACTCCATTTCGTTCATTAGTATAGAATTCTGCTAATCCAATTTCAAATTTAAGCACCTGTTAATAATTTGTTATCCTTAACTTTTATTCAATAGAGCACTAAACTATCAAAAAGAAATAATGTCTTCATCGGGTGTTCTAAAGGTGTTCAAAATTAAATGTCAATAAAAACAACAACATCTAGTGGTAAGTGGGAATTTTGGATAGACCGTGGAGGTACTTTCACTGATATAGTCGCAAAATCACCGGACGGAACCTTTAAAAACTCTAAATATCTCTCCGAAAACCCCGAACAATACAAAGATGCTGCCATTCAAGGAATTCGTGATTTTTTGAAAACTGATGGTAATGAAAAAATTCAAGACTTAAACGTCGACTCTGTAAAAATGGGCACAACAGTAGCCACAAACGCTTTGCTGGAACGAAAAGGGGATCGAACACTTCTTCTTATTACCGAAGGTTTCCGGGATTTGCTCCGAATTGGATACCAAGCAAGGCCAAAACTTTTTGATTTTAATATTATCTTACCTACTCCTATTTATGAAATGGTTCATGAAATTAAAGAAAGGTTAGACGCACAAGGTGAAGTGATTAAGCCATTAGATGAGGCAAAGGCTCGCGAGGATTTGAGATCTGCGCGGGCTAAAGGGATTAAAAGTGTCGCTGTCGCTCTAATGCACAGTTATTTAAACCCAATACACGAAAAGCGGATAGCAGAAATAGCTGCTGATGAAGGATTCGAGCAAATTTCAATTAGTCATGAAATTTCACCTCTTATGAAATTAGTTGGTAGGGCGGACACAACTGTTATTGATGCTTATTTATCTCCAATTCTAAAGCGTTATATTGCTCAAATATCTTCAGAATTTGATACAGAGTATACAACTCAACTTCTGTTTATGCAGTCAAATGGTGGTTTAACTGACGCCAATGTTTTTAGAGGAAAAGACGCCATACTTTCTGGTCCAGCTGGTGGAGTTGTAGGTATGGTCAAGACTGCGCAAATTGCTGGCTTTAAAAAATTAATTGGTTTCGACATGGGTGGAACTTCTACGGATGTCTGTCACTACAATGGAGAATTTGAAAGAAGTTTTGAAACTGAAGTTGCCGGTGCACGGGTCCGTGCTCCAATGATGGATATCCACACAGTTGCAGCAGGCGGCGGATCAATTTTATTCTTTCGAGATGGGCGGTTTCAGGTTGGTCCCGAAAGTGCTGGTGCAGATCCAGGCCCCGCTTGCTATAGGCGAGGGGGGCCATTAACGGTAACTGATTGCAACGTCATGCTGGGCAAGCTTCAGCCACTTCATTTTCCAAGTGTTTTTGGACCTAATGCCGATCAGTCAATTGATTTCTTAGTTGTCGAAAATAGGTTTAAAGAGTTTGCAGAAGAAATAGCAATAAAAACAGGGGATAAGCCTTTATCCACTATAGAATTAGCAGAAGGTTTTTTGCGAATAGCTGTATCTAATATGGCCAATGCAATCAAAAAAATCTCTGTCCAAAGAGGATATGACGTAACGAAGTATGCTTTACAATGTTTTGGTGGTGCGGGAGGGCAACACGCTTGTCTTGTAGCTGATGCTTTGGGCATTCAAACCATTTTTATCCATCCTTTCGCAGGTGTCCTTTCAGCCTATGGCATGGGACTGGCTGAAATTCGCTGTATGAAAGAGAGCCAGTTTGAGCGCTCGCTCAATGATTATGAAGAAGCATTAGCGCTGCTTTCAGAATTATCAGATAAAGCTACTGACCAAGTTATGTCTCAGGGAGTTCATATTGAAGACATATTCGTAGAATGTAAAGCGCACTTACGGCTGAAAGGCTCGCACCAGGCACTCATCGTTAGTTTTGGTAATTTGGAAGAGTTAAAGCAGCGTTTTGATGATGCCCATCGTGCGCGTTATGGGTTTTCTAGCGATGGGAGAGAGCTGATATTTGAGGCTCTAAGTGTTGAGGCAATAGGAGGTGCCTTTGAAATTAACGAAGCAGTTAGTAAAAAGGTTAAGCAAGCACCAGTTGCAGTTGATAAATTAAAAATGATCAGTCAAGGAGAGTTAATAGAAACTCCATTGTTTGAGAGATCAATGTTAAAATCTGGGCAATATATTTCTGGCCCAGCAATTATAAAGGAACCCACAGGTACAAATATTATAGAGCCTGGTTGGAGTGCACAAGTTAACGAATTCGGACACCTAATTTTAGAAAGACAAGTTCCTCTAAATAGAAAAGAGGCGATTGGAACAGAAGCAGACCTAATTATGCTAGAAGTTTTCAACAGCCTATTTATGTCAATAGCGGAGCAAATGGGAGCAACTCTTGCTAACACTGCATATTCTGTAAATATTAAAGAACGGCTAGATTTTTCGTGTGCACTGTTCGATCCTAAAGGTGGGCTGGTGGCGAATGCCCCTCATGTTCCTGTACATTTAGGAAGTATGTCTGGGTCAATTAAATCAATTATTAGACAAAACCCAAATATGAAGCAGGGTGAAGTTTTCGTTCTAAATGCACCATTCAATGGAGGTACGCATTTACCTGACGTTACCGTTATTACCCCAGTTTTTGATGATTATGGAGAGATTCTGTTCTTTGTAGCATCACGTGGACACCATGCCGATATAGGAGGGAAAACCCCTGGGTCAGCCCCTCCTGACAGTCAAACTATCGAAGAAGAAGGTGTCTTAATCGATAATTTTAAGCTAGTTGAGGGCGGTAATTTTAGGAGGCAAGAAACGAGACAACTTCTTGGTTCTGGGGAGTATCCCTGTAGAAACATTGAGGAAAATCTAGCAGATCTAGCTGCACAAGTTGCTGCAAATGAAACAGGGGTCCGAGAAGTAAAAAAAATGATCCAACAATTCGGAGTTAAAACAGTGCATTCCTATATGCGTTACGTACAGGATAACGCTGAGGAATGCGTTAGGCAGGTTCTAACCAGACTTAAAGGTGGGAAAAGCGAATATGAATTAGATAATGGTGAATTCATACGAGTGTCAGTAAGCGTAGATAAGAAAGCAAGAACAGCCAAGATAGATTTTACAGGAACAGCTGCGAAAGATCCGCTCAATTATAATGCACCATTGGCCGTTTGCCATGCTGTAGTATTATATGTCTTCCGCAGCCTTATTGGTACGGAAATTCCACTAAATGAAGGATGTTTCCGTCCTCTGACAATTATAGCTCCAAAAGGAAGTATGATCCATGCTGAATATCCCTCAGCGGTCATTGCCGGGAATACAGAGGTCAGCCAGTTAATGTGTAATGCACTTTTGCAAGCATTGGGGATTATGGCTGGCAGCCAGGGAACAATGAATAATTTTGTTTGGGGAAATGATGATATGCAAAATTACGAAACAATCTGTGGTGGAAGTGGGGCAGGTCTTAATTTTCATGGATGTTCTGGTGTTCAAACACACATGACTAACACGCGAAGTACAGATCCTGAAATTTTGGAGTTTCGTTTTCCTGTAAGAGTTGAGGAAATGTCTATCAGGGTTGGTTCTGGTGGTGATGGGAAATTTACGGGTGGTGATGGGATAACGCGGCGTATGCGTTTTTTGGACCAAATGACGGTGACAACTTTGTGTTCCCACAGGCGTGTTCCCCCAAAGGGTCTAAACGGCGGTAAGAATGGCGAGGTAGGACGCGAATGGATAGAGCGTCATAGTGGAATTATTGACAGGCACAATGGCAATGATAAAAATGAATTATATCCTGGTGATGTTTTTGTAATGCAGACACCCTCCGGAGGTGGATTTGGTACTAAAAATTAGAACCTATACTTTTTGAATGAACATATAATTAGGAAATTATTACATCATTAATAGATTTTGGGTGGTCCGTAAGAGGTTCCCACCCAGTTTCAGTTATAATAACGCTATCTCCGATTTGAGCTCTAAATGTTTTTCCTGAAACAGATCCGTCCACTGCAAAAACCATTCCTGGTTCCAGAATGGTTTTATCCCCAGTGACCAATTGAGGTTTTTCCAAAAAACTGAAGCCTGTGGCGCGGCCACAGCGAAAAGGATAATCAAAACCGGCATCTTGAATGACTGTTGCATAGGCGGCGTGTACGCTTTCTGCTGTCACACCAGGCTTGAGGACGTCCAAGGCAGCTTTCTGACTTGCTATTGCAATTTCGTAAATTTGGATTTGAGATTCATCAGAAATTCTATCAATCCAAAAAGTTCTATCGAAACCAAGTTTAAATTTGTGAAAATTTGTCATTCCACAGAAACAAAGAAATACCGGCTCACCCGTTTGCATTATTCGCGAACTGGCTCTGTGGTGAGTTTTAGTAATAGCGTCCCCGGATGCCATGATTTGTAAAAAATGAGTATTGGGTGACATGAATTTGTCTTCGTACGCACTTCTTAAAATTTCAGCTGCTTTTTTTGTACCAGCATTCGATGTGGCTATCGCCACTTGATACTCCGCAACACCGTGGCCTATCGCTTCACGGCCAGCTGCCATCATTGCGGTTGCAACTTTACCTGCATCACGCGCAATTTTCAGCTCTTCGTCTGATTTTATCATTCTCATGGTGCTCAAAATTGGAGTTGCAGATGTAATTCTGTCATATGATACTTCTCCGTCTATATATCTCCTGACGGGCGGAGGCATCTGGTCTGGTTCAATAGCTATACGCTTGGATCTTTTTAAAACTTTTGGTAGTTCTTCTCTCCACTCATTTCCCATACCATCATTCCAAGCTGATATTTGATCTACATGAGCAGTTTCTTCAGCCGTATTCAGGTCTATGGTAGGGGTTATAAGGAGAGTTCCATGGTCTACTGAAATAACCAGTAATGTTGGCCGTCCAAATTCCATATGAAGATAATCGTAATAGCCGCATAAGTAGTAGACATTATCCTCATCCGTTATTATTGCAGTATCTATATCACTTTCTAGAAGCTTATTTTTTAGTTTGGCCAGTCGGTCTTCAAAAACTGTCATACCGAATTTGATCCCTCCCTCGAAAGGCGATTTTTTGCAAGACTGGTCCAAAAATCTGCACCAACCGGTAAAAGAGCATCATTAAAATCATAATCGCTGGAATGGAGCGGTTGATTATTTGCTCCATTTATCCCATTTCCTAAAAGGAGAAAACATCCCGGTACTGCATTACTGAAATGGGCAAAATCCTCTGAAAAACTCATGGGTTTACAGTCAGTAATTTTAAGGCCGCTTTTTTTTGCAGTTTCTAAAACTGCTTTGGTAGGTTTGATATGATTAATCGTTTCTATAAATTCAGTTTCAAAAAAAACTTCAATTTCGATGTTATGTGCGGATGCTATACCACTAGTAATTTGGCTTAAGTATATCTCTATTTTTTTTCGATCATCAGGTTGCCTTGTTCTTACATCACCCTTTAGAATAGTTTCTCCAGGCAGCACATTTCTCTGGCCATTAGAAATAAATTCAGTCACCGAAACAACTGCGCCTGATCCAGAAGCAATTCTGCGAGATATAATAGTCTGGAGGGCTTGGACGACCTCGGCTCCAATAGTAATAGCGTCTCGCCCCAATTGCGGCATTGAGGAGTGTCCACCCATACCTTTAATTTTTATTTCGAAGATGCTTTCAGAAGAACAAATTATTCCAGATCGTGTTAATAGTTCTCCGGTTGGAACTCCTGGAAGGTTATGAATGCCATAAATTTCTTGAATGGGAAAATTTTCTAATAAGCCCTCTTCCATCATGGCTTTAGCGCCCAGTCCAAGCTCTTCATTGGGTTGAAAAATAAAAACTATTGTTCCATCGAAATTTGCATTTGTAGAAAGTTTATAAGCAGCCCCCAAAAGCATCGCCATATGCCCGTCATGTCCACAAGCATGCATAACGCCTGCATTTTCCGATATGTAATCGTGACTGTTTGTTTCATGAATTGGCAGAGCGTCCATGTCGGCCCTAAGACCAATGACTTTACTGCCCTTACCAGCGCGAAGGACGCCGACTATTCCTACGCCATAATGAACATCTAAGCCTAGTTCGTCTAAATAACCAGCTATTTTTTCTTTAGTTCTTTTTTCTTTAAAACCAAGTTCTGGAAATCTGTGAAAGTCACGCCGAATTTCTGCTAAGTTTTCTGGTTTCAAATTCATTGAAGCTATCTGAACAAGATCTAAGAAGTTTTGCTACATTAATCCTATGAACTATCTGCAAGGAAAGTTGTAAAACCTTGCAGATTTTCCAGTCAATTATCCACCGTCGCCCCAAATGCCGTTAAATTCATAGGCAATAGCTTTTGTGTTGCCAACAACCCATGCGTCATGCCCAGGCTCGGTTGAGTATGCATCTCCAGCAGTGTAGGTGATTTCTGAGCCATCATCGTGACGGCAGGTTATTGTTCCCGCTACTATAACTCCCAGATGTTTGGCCTGGCAACTTTCAGTACCCACTAATGGTTTTATGTCTTTGGACCACACCCACCCTGGTTGCGCTGCAATTTTCATAACCCTATTGCCACCCACGTTTACAATTTCTACTTTAGCATTGTTGGGTTCCATTACTTCAGCCGCTTCTGTGGCAAAGGTCTTTTTTTCAACTGATGACATATTTCTGACTCCTTAATTACTAAGCCCAGAGCTTTGCATAAAAAAGTATAGTTTCCAAAACTTTATTTTTGGGAAACTAACATCGGCTATGGAAAGTAAGTGGAATATGCCTGCAAAATACAAAATAAATTTTATCTTCCTATCTGAAATTAGTTTTATTTTTCTGAACTTGCTATAATTTGGAGTGATATTTTAAAATTGAGAGTATTGGATATGAAACTCAAACTGCACCATATAAATTTGTGTACCTCCAATGTGAAAGATATGGACAGATTCTATCGAGAAGTTTTGTGTCTGGGTGACGATAAACCTAGTAAATTACCACCAATCAATCAAAACCGTGGATTAGTTGGCGATGTTTCATTTGTTACTGATGGTGATGTACAGATGCACCTTACAAAAAAAGATATCCTGAATTCATTTCGGTCAGGTCAGGCAGTTAACCCTTTGGAGCGTGGGCATATAGCCTATAGGACTGATGATATTGAAGCCTTTAAAGTACATCTTGATGATTTGGATGTTCCCTATTCGGACTGGGGCAATGATGCCGTAAAAGGGTGGCATCAAATTTTCTTTTATGATCCTGAGGGAAATGTTATCGAGGTTCACCAAATAGTAAAAAATTAAATTAATGCAAACAGGTTAGTTAACTTGGATTTTAAGTAGCGAGCTCGGCAATGTTGGTGGAACATCTTATAAGACTGGAGAAAACCCGATCTCGCTACGACTATAGAATTTCTCAATAAGCAATTCACCACAATGATTCTGAGTAAAATCACGATTGAATTTTTTTTGGTGGTTAAATTTTGTGCGCTGAACCTTAATTTCTAACCAGTAAAAAAATATTGAGTCTCTCTAGTTCTAACTGTCAAACTTCATTAAGATTTAGTTCACTAACTGTTTTGACTCATAAACAAACTTTGCATCATCAAAAGTCTGTAAAATTGTCTCTATCGCGTGGGCTTCGTTGTAGGCAAAAACCAATTGATCATCTACCTCTTCATAATGCCCATTAACATATCCTACCAGGTAAGGCTTGAGTTCTTTTCTAAGCATCAGTTTCTCCAAGATCTATCAACCATACAGTTAATTGAGTAATTTGGATCAATTTGGGTTTTAAATTGAGCTGAATTAAGTAACTAAAAAAAAGCTGTTTTTGGATATTTCTTGACAAAAATAGGAAGAAAGTGTTTCTAACGCCTCCAGTTTAATAAGAGATTTTATGGTTAACCTAGAAAGAACGTGGCATGCCGAGAACGTGTTCTGCAATATAAGATAATATCAAATTAGTAGATATCGGAGCTACTTGATAAAGCCGCGTTTCCCTAAACTTCCTTTCGATATCGTATTCGTGAGCAAATCCAAAACCCCCATGAAACTGAATACAAGCATTGGCTGCCTCCCAACTAGCTTTTGCCGCGAGGTACTTTGCCATATTTGCTTCTGCGGCACAGGATAAATCTGCATCGTAAAGTTGAGATGATCGATAACGCATTAAATCTGCAGCTTCAATTTCGATATAAGCTTCCGCTATCGGGAATTGAACTCCCTGATTTTGACCAATTGGACGTCCAAACACCTCCCGCTGGTTGACATAGGACGTAACTTTGTCGGTAAACCAATAGCCATCCCCGATACATTCGGCTGCTATTAAAATCCGTTCAGCATTCAATCCGGTTAAAATATATTTAAAGCCTTTACCTTCTTCTCCTATCAAGTTTTCTGACGGTATTTCCAAATTTTCAAAAAATAACTCGTTTGTTTCGTGATTTACCATATTCTGGATTGGACGAACGACCATACCCGACTTCATTGCAGATTTTATATCCACTAAAAAAATTGATAAGCCTTCTGACTTTTTTGAGACTTCCTCTAAAGGCGTGGTTCGTGCTAGCAGTATCATCAGGTCCGAGTGTTGAACTCGGCTGATCCATACTTTCTGGCCATTAATAACGTAACGATCGTCCTTTTTTACGGCCTTCGTTTTGATCTTTGTTGTATCTGTTCCCGTTGTGGGCTCGGTTACTCCCATAGACTGAAGTCGCAATTCACCACTAGCAATTTTTGGAAGGTACTTTTTGCGTTGTTCTTTAGAACCAAAGCGAACAAGAGTGTTCATATTATACATTTGACCGTGGCAGGCTCCTGAGTTACCTCCGGCTCGATTAATTTCTTCCATTATAACCGTTGCTTCAGTAAGACTGAGGCCGGATCCCCCGTATTCTTCAGGAATTAATGCGGACATCCAACCTTCTTTCGTAAGAGCTTCCACAAATTCCTCTGGATAACTTTTTTGTGCATCGATTTTTCGATGATATTCTGAGGGAAATTGATCACATAGGGTTCTTACACCCTGTCTAATCTCTAAATATTTATCTTTAAAATTTTCCAATAAAATGCCAATATAATTGCTTGCCGATTTAATAAATACTTTGACCTACAAAATAAACAATACCAACTCCTGCGCCCATAATTAGTGAAATCAATATAAAGCTGATCGCTAAGCCTTTTAAATTTCCTTTTTCTTCAGACATTTTTTTTAAACCCTTTCACGAAACTTGATTAAAAAAATATTAGACTTCCCCAAAAGGCCGTGTTTAGGTTGTCTATCGCTTGTTAGGTTCTGCCACCAAAGGCAGGCATTGAGTGATCTAGCCATTTTATTTTTCTTGTAATCTATGAACCTAACTTTACTGCTTTTGATTTTTTTCATCAATCAAACTTTTCAAATCAGAAAAAGATACAAGTGTGATTTGATGAAATGGCACGAATTTGTGAGGGTTCCCTTAACCTATAATTATTACATATAAAGCAAATGAGGGTTTTCATTTTCAAACTATTTCTGCTACAGTGCTTTCACTAACAGTAAAAAGAAGTCATTATGTTTAAGGTTTTTAGCTGGCTCCGAAAGGAAGTCCAGTACCAGCGACTGGCTTACGGTAACTTTTATAGCTGGTACATAAAAAAAGATTATAGAAAATGAAAATAAGGGCGGTGGGTGAACCGCCCTTATTTATTTAAGTGTTACATGGGACAGAATTCGGCTTTTACAAAGTCACTAAGTTCAAAAATTTGCAAAGTTAGAATTATATGTTATTGTCTATACAAAATAATCTGGCGTAGACCAGAATAAAAGGCAGGAAGTAGGCATGAAAAAATCTCCGAGGTGGCGTATTGCCATAGCTCTAAGCGCTCTTTCAATTATATTTGTATCAGCGGCGTTAGCCGGTTAACTAAAGCATTTAAATACTATCACCTGGTACTTAGCATTTTGAATTTTTGTAGAATAAAATTCAATAAGGCATTAATGTTGTGTAATTATTTTGCTCGAAATTTAATACAGCAGTGTGAAAATATGGAAATAAGTGATAGAGATATTTTAAGGCAATTATTCAAAGCAGCAGTAGATGCCGCAGATCCAAAAATAACTTTACCGCCAAATTTACCAGCACCTCCAAAAGGACGAACTATTGTAATTGGTTGTGGGAAAGGAGTAGCCCAAATGGCTTCAGCTTTAGAGCAATCTTGGGAAGGTGATTTGAGCGGTGTTGTCGTCACTCGCTATGGTTTTTCAGCTAATTGTGAAAAAATAAAAGTCTTGGAAGCAGCTCACCCGGTCCCGGATGAAAATGGATTGAGAGCCACTAATTGTATTTTTGAGGCATTAGAGGGATTGACGGCTGATGATCTTGTTATAGCGCTCGTATGCGGTGGGGGATCCGCATTGCTACCGTCGCCACCGCCTGATTTTAAGCTGTCAGATGAGCAAGAGTTAAATAAAGTATTATTGAACTCCGGTGCTCCAATTGGCGTGATGAACGCCATAAGAAAGCATTTTTCTCAAGTTAAAGGCGGTCAGCTAGCTCTTGCTGCTTATCCAGCGCCAGTGGTAACGCTGGTAGTTTCTGATGTTCCTGGTGATGACCCCTCTCAAGTCGCATCTGGGCCGACAATTCCAAACCAGGTTTCAATACGGGAAGCGATTTCATTCATTAATGGTTATAAAATTGGCCTGCCTATCAATATCAAAGAGTATTTCGAAAAAGCCAATATGAATATACCCTCACTTGATGACCCAAGGTTTTTCAAAAATGAGGTCAAAGTTATTGCATCTTCTAAAATTTCTCTAATAGCAGCAGCAAAAAAAGCGGAAGAATTAGGTTTTAAATCATATATTTTATCAGATGCGATTGAGGGAAGGGCTTCAGATATCGGAATAATGCATGCTGCGTTGGCAAAGTTTAGGAAAGATGAAAAAACAATATTTCAAAGGCCGGCAATTATATTATCTGGTGGAGAAACTAATGTAGAAATAATAGATAAGTCTGGTCGCGGTGGAAGAAATACTGAGTTCTTACTGTCCTTTGCATTATCTATCGAAAATGAACCAAATATAACCGCCTTAGCTGCTGATACTGATGGTATAGATGGTTCAGAAAATAATGCTGGTGCTTTTTGTGATGGGAATACCGCGCTAAAGATGCGTGAAAAAGGATTTAATCCAAGAATGCATCTTATACAGCACGACGCTTGGACTGCATTTAATGCAGTTGATGAACTTTTTACTCCTGGACCAACAGGAACAAATGTAAATGACTTTAGGGCCATCTTATTGGGTTAATGGTAAGAAGTGGGCCATAAATTTTTAGTATTATCTGTTTTTTCTCGCATATTGCTAATCGTTCAGCGTTGCTCATCATGTCGGGTTGTGTCAAAAGGCTAGAATTAGGAGAATAGAGGGTAACGAAGTGGCTGATTATAAAACGCGTCGCAAAATCATGGTTGATACTCAAATCCGACCATCTGATGTTACTAAATTTCCAATCATCGACGCTTTTCTTTCTGTTCCTCGAGAGAAATTTGTACCTGATGGCAAGCAAGAGGCTGCTTATATCGGTGAAAATTTCTTGATAGGGCAAAACCGCATTATTCTAGAGCCAAGGACTTTTGCTAAACTACTTGATGCTCTTGACATAAATAGTGATGAGTTGGTTTTGGATATTGGGACTGGTTTAGGTTATTCATCAGCTGTCATTAGTTTAATTGCGGAAGTTGTCATTGCGCTGGAAGATGATAGCAGTTTAGCAAGTGAAGCTGAAGAAATTTTGTCTGAAATAGGCGCAGATAATGTAGTTGTTCAAGTTAGCAAACTCAAAGACGGTGCCCCCGAGCATGGGCCCTATGATGTGATTATTTTACAAGGTGCGGTTGAAGAAATTCCGGGTTCGATATTAAAACAACTTAAAAATGGTGGGCGAGTAGGTGCTATTTTTATAGAAGAAGGTCTGGGTGCGGCTAAAATTGGATTTAAATCAAACGATAAAATTAACTGGCGATATTCTTTCAACGCGGCTGCTCCCGTTCTTCCAGGATTTTTTAAACAAAAGGACTTTGTCCTTTAGTAAAGTTTGATAAGATACTAGGATAAGACTCCTGATTATAGGAAAATTGATGTACTTTAGAATTTTTATTTTGATTTTTGTTTTAACAAGCAACTTTTCGTTCTCCGCTAGCGCAAAGGATAGACTTATAAGTGCGATGGTGAGTGCTTATGAGACTAGCGGTCTGTTAGAACAAAATAGGGCGGTGTTAAGAGCGGCAGATGAAGATGTGGCGACTGCAGCGTCTCAATTGGCTCCTGTAGTTTCATGGGCATCTTCGGTTTCACACAGCGGTAGTGGATCCAGTTCTTTTGATACTTCAGCAGACGCCTCACTTTCAGCTAATTATACTTTATATGACGGGGGGAAAAACAGTTTAGGCTTAGAGGCAGCAAAATTTTCAGTTCTTGCCACTCGGTCGAAGTTGGTTAACGTAGAACAAAACGTCCTTTTTGAGGCTGTTACAGCTTATTTAGGGGTTGTTCGCGAAACTGAGAATGTTGCTCTTCGAAAGAATAATTTATCAGTCATAGGGGAAGAATTAAGAGCAGCAAACGACAGGTTTGAAGTTGGTGAGATTACCAAAACTGATGTTGCCTTGGCAGAGGCTCGATTAGCGGCTTCAAATTCAGCGTTAGCTGTTGCCAAGGGTTCTTATAAAAAAGCTGTAGCAAGCTACGTAGCTGCAATCGGAGAAAAACCAAATTCTTTGGAATATCCAAACTTTGCTCCAGAAGTGCCGAGCTCTTTAGAAAGTGCAATTGCTATTGCATTGACAGAACACCCATCGATCAACGAATTAAAGCACTTAGTTAAAGTGTCTGAGATTAATTCTAAAATAGCTGACTTGTCTACAGGTTTTACTATTTCATTGGGGAGTTCCGTATCATTTGACGAAGAAGGTGAGACGAGTGGAAACCTTAGTATCACAGCAAGTGGCCCGATTTTTTCAGGAGGTAAGTTATATTCGTCATCGCGAAAGAAAATTGCTTTAAACGAGCAGGTGTTGGCGAGACTTTATTCATCAAAAATTTCAATTGAGCAAAACGTAACAAATGCCTTCTCATCACTACAAGTAGCTCAAGCAGCCAAATCGGCCGCCAAAGAACAAATTAGAGCAACTGAGGTGGCTCTGAAAGGAGTTAAAGAAGAAGCAATCCTTGGGGCACGTACGACATTGGACGTTTTGAATGCTGAAAAAGACCTTCTGGATGCCCGCATGCAGCTAATGTCGGCCAAGGTTGACGAAAACCTTTCCTTATACCGATTATTACTGCAGATAGGGCGTTTGACCGCAGAATATTTAAATTTACCAGTACCGCAATATGACGTCGAAAAATATTACGATCTTGTAAAAAGCTCACCAGCTTCCAAGATGAAAAACGGTCGTGAGTTAGACACTATTTTAAGATCACTAGCTAAGGATTAAAATTTGATAACGGTTTAAGCAGCTTCTGCTTCCATGGCAGCATTTCTACGCTCACTCTCCTCACGCGACAGCGCTACGGAAGTTCTGATGCCTTTTTCAACAAACTCCATCAGCCCTTCAACAACTCGCTCATTTGGATCAATACCGGCACAAGATAAAACTTCTCGACCGTCTCTTGATCTTGCCCATCGAGCTATTTGTTCAGGTCCATTGCCATATTTCCGATCATCCGCGATTGCGTCATCCAAAGCCGCCAATACTACTGCAGCAAAAAGCTTTCTAGCGCGGTTTCCCTGCTCTGAGTTAAAAGCTGTTGCGTCAACGAAATCTTTCATCTCGCCGCTCCTTAATCAAAATACATGTTGGTGTTGAGGCGCTTATGGACCAAAAAAACTGATTCGGGTAGCCTTATTTTACATATCTGCTATGCAATTTTTACATACCTCGTCAAAAGTCTTAAACAAGTCATATTGCCACAACAAGCTGTAAAAGATATAGAGTGCGCTTATTAAAGGTCAACCTGGATTGAAAGCAAAGTTTGATGCCAAAAATTAATGGCAATGAAATTAAACCTGGAAATGTATTAGAACACGACGGTGGTTTGTGGGCAGCTGTTAAGGTTGAGCATGTGAAACCGGGTAAAGGTGGGGCGTTTGCACAGGTTGAACTTAGAAATCTTAGAACAGGCTCCAAATTAAATGAAAGATTTAGAAGCGCCGATAAAGTGGAGCGAGTAAGACTGGAGCAAAAAGATCAGCAATTTTTATATGAATCTGATGGAATGCTTGTTTTTATGGATGTTGGAACTTTCGAACAGGTTGAGTTGCCCTCAGATTTATTGGGTAGCCGGCGACCATTTTTACAAGACGGAATGACGATAGCTGTAGAATTCTATGATGATGAGGCGATAAATGCCACATTGCCGCAAAAAGTAACCTGTATTGTTGTTGCGACAGAACCAGTGGTAAAAGGTCAAACCGCAGCAAACAGCTTCAAACCAGCATTATTAGATAATGGTATGAAAGTCATGGTGCCGCCTTTTATCGACTTGGAAGAAAAAATTAATGTTAATACTGAGACGCTTGAATATTCGGAACGTGCCTAATTAATCTATAAGGTCTTTTTTGTGATAAGTAATTTCTATTGTTCCTGCCATCATCTTTTCTGAAGCAGCCTCAAACCGTAGATAGGCTAACGCCTGATCTTTTGTGGAAGAAAACACTTTTCCAACAATTTTATTATTTGCATATATTGGTGTATCAAAAGGCACACGTCCCGTGGTCTGTACGATCGCCAGACCCTTTCTAAGCCTCGTTTTATGTTTCATGCGCGCTGTGACTTCTTGGCCAACATAGCAACCTTTTTTAAAGTCAACGCCATTTAACTTATCGAATCCATGTTCCAATATGTAACTGTCAGTTGATAATTCTTTACCAAATTCAGGAATCAAGTTTTCTATACGTAATTTTTCCCAATCTATATTTTTTTCGCTAAGGTCGTCATTGCTGTAATAGCGCCATCCCATTTTTGGATTCCGAGGGTCTTCTAAACCCTTCTCAGGTTTATTTTTAATTCCTGTACTGACTTTCAAATCAGTTTTTTCAATGACTATTTCTGCCCTTAGCTTGTATAGTCTTAGTAGCTTTAAAAGATTATCACTAGCTTTTGAGTTAACATCGATTAAAATTTTTTCGCCAAAGTCTACTAAAAAAAAGTCTGTGATAAGTTTACCCTGTGGGTTTAACAGTGCCGAATAAATTATGTTATCGTTTAATTTAGTCACATCGTTTGTTACTAAATTTTGTAAAAAAGATTTGGCATCAGGGCCACTGACGCATAAGACTGTTCTATCACACATTTTATATCCTAATTACGATAAAATGAACTTTTATAAATAGCAAATGTCAACAAGTTCTAAGAAATGCCCGCCCCAATTTCCATTATTATTCCTACCCTCAACTCTGAAACCGACCTATATGAGACTTTGGGGTCTCTCTTTGAAGGAATCGAAAATAATTTAATAAGAGAATTGATAATTTCTGATGGTGGCTCAACTGACAAAACAAAATTGATCGCTGATGAGGTAGGGGCTGTTGTTGTTGATGGGCCCAATGGTAGAGGTCTGCAGATAAGTAAGGGCATAGAAAAATCCCAAGGTGATTGGATTTTAATTCTGCATGCAGACACCAGTTTATCATTAGACTGGTCTGTAAATCTTCTGCAAAAAATTGATAGGAATTTTGCCTATTATTTCAAGTTAAAATTAAAATCAAAATCAGTGTTTGCTCGTATTTTGGAATATTGGGTTCAAATAAGATCAAAGTTTTTGGGTTTGCCCTATGGAGATCAAGGCCTTCTAATCCATCGTGATCTTCTCAATTCTTTAGGAGGATTTCCTAAAATTCCACTCATGGAGGATATAGCTTTAGCTAGAAAATTAAATAGTGGAACCAAATCACTGGATATACTGGCTCATACGAGTGCAGAAAAATACCATAAGAATGGATGGTTCCGCCAGAGTGGGTTAAACTTTTTTTTATTAATTCGCTATCTTTTGGGTGAAGATCCACATCAATTATTCAACGTTTATTATAAGAATTAATCTGGCAAAATTTTACCATTTTTAAGTTTAATGCGCTTCTTCATTTTTTGCGCCAAATTCTCATTGTGCGTTGCTATCAAGGCAGCCATCCCGGAAAGCTCCACAAGTGACAAAAGTGCCTCAAATACTGTATCTGAGGTTTTCTCATCCAGATTACCAGTTGGTTCATCGGCTAGTAAAAGTTTTGGTTCATTGGCTACAGCTCTGCAAAATGCCACCCGTTGCTGCTCTCCACCTGAAAGTTGAGAGGGCCTATGACTTGCTCTATTTTCTAAGTCTACCAATCTCAACAGCTCAACGGCTCTGTCCGATGCCTGCTGGGGATTTTTGCCATTAATTAACTGAGGCAAAACAATATTTTCTAGTGCTGAGAATTCTGGCAGTAAGTGGTGAAACTGGTAAACAAATCCTATTTCACGGCGTCTAATTAGCGTCCTTTTCAGATTTGACGCTTTTTGCAAATCATAACCTAAAAAATTAATTGTCCCGCTATCACAAGTATCAAGTAAACCACAGATGTGAAGAAGAGTAGACTTTCCTGCACCGGATGGCGCGGTCAATCCAACTAAATCTCCAGCATCAATGCTCAAATCAACTGAATTCAAAACTGTTAATTTTTCTGATCCACTGGTTTGATAGCTTTTGCTTATTTCGTTTACTGATAAAATAAAATCACTCATATCGTAGCGCCTCAATTGGGTCCAATCGTGCAGCGCGACGTGCTGGAAAGTAGGTTATTGAAAAAGTCAAACCAAGCGATAATAAAACAGCAGTAAGTACATCTTCCCAGCGCAATTGCGCTGGAATGGAATAGATACCACGAATTGTAGGGTCCCAAACGTCGCCACCAGATACGATATTTATGAACGAAAATATTGGATCAACATATACAGCAAATGCGCAACCCATAAGAGTACCAAAAAACGTACCTAGAATTCCAGTCATTGCGCCACATAGAAAAAAAATTTTTAAAACCGATGTCTCCGAAAGACCGATTGTCCGCAAAATAGCAATATCTCGACTTTTGTTTTTTACGAGCATTACAAGTCCAGAAATTATATTCATCGTTGCAATTATGACTAAAATTGACATAATTACGAACATCACATTGTCTTCAATTTCTAGAGCGCGAAGATAATTTCCTGATGCGTCTTTCCAAGTCCAAAAAAGAAATTTTCCATCTAAAGCACCAGATAATTCCTCTACAATTTGGTCGATTTGATCCGGTTGCTCCACAAGAACTTCAATCTCATCCGCAAGATTATACCTGTCAAAATATTCTTGGGCGTTTCTAAATGGCATGTATATTCTGATTTTATCCATATCATAACGTCCAGCAGTAAAAATATATTGGACCTCATACGTTTTTACTCTTGGGCTGGTTCCAAAGGCTGTTTTTACTCCAGTAGGTGAAATTAACTTAATATTATCCCCGACCGAAACATTTAGGGCTTGGGCCACTCCAGATCCTATAGCCAATCCTTTGCTGAAATTTTTGATGTCACCACTTGATGTTTTGGGGTCAGAGACTTTCCTGATAGAAAGAATGTTTTCTGGTGAAATTCCAAAAACGTCTACACCAGTTGTAGTAGCATTTGCGCTGGCCATTACTTGACCCCTTATCAGCGGAGCAGCCCTATTAACACCATTGAGAGACGAGATGATAGAGTTTACACTCTCATAATCTTTAAAACTTCTGTAAACGTTACCTTTATTATCTTTAGTAGGCTGCTTATAAACGGTGACATGAGCGTTAGCACCAAGAATGGTGTCAACGAGTTCAGCTCGAAACCCGGATCTAACAGAGAGTGTTGCTATTAAAGCGAATACTGACAGAGAAATTCCAATAAGGCTGATCCAAGTCATCGTACTGATGCCACCTTCAGCTCGCTTTGACCGTAGATAACGCCAAGCAATCAAAAACTCAAAATTAGAAAATATATACATTTTCTTTGACAAAAAAATTGCTCCAATATTCCTCTCAAATCATCCTTAATCTGTTAAAAGTTTTTAGATGAAATGGCTATAAATTAATTATTACTTGATATTTATGTTATACTTGATCTACCTCATTGTCATGACTTATCCAAGATATACGTCCCTTGTTAGCGATCTCCCATCTACCGTTCCTTTCGTTGGGCCTGAAAGCCAAGAAAGGGATAGAAAACTCTTATTTGAAGCACGTTTGGGTGCAAATGAGAACATGTTTGGGCCTTCTCCAAAAGCGTTGTCTGCCTTAAAAAAATATTCAAATGAGCAATGGATGTATGGTGATCCAACTAGCTTTGAATTGCGATGCGCATTGGCTAAGAAGCATAAAATATCTGCTGATAATATTGTTGTAGGAGAAGGAATAGATGGACTACTTGGCTACCTAGTTCGACTGATTATTTCTGAAGGAGATGAGGTGGTTACCTCAGATGGCGCATATCCTACATTTAATTATCACGTCAACGGTTTTGGAGGAAATCTTCATAAAGTACCTTATCTGGCTGACTGCGAGGATATTGTCTCGTTGATTAAAAAAGCACGAACGGTTGATGCTAAATTAATTTATTTTGCAAATCCTGATAACCCTATGGGTACCCATTTGTCTGGGGATAAGATTGTCGAAGCGCTTAAAGATTTGCCTGAGGGATGCTTATTTATTTTAGATGAAGCTTACTCCGAATTTGCGCCGGCTGAATCACTTCCTAGTCTAGAAATTACAGATAAGAGAGTGGTTAGATTACGGACATTTTCTAAAGCATACGGGATGGCTGGTGCGCGTGTAGGCTATGCAATGGCAGAAGAAAACCTAATAAAATCATTTGAGAAAATTAGAAATCATTTTGGGATGAGTAGATTAGCCCAAAAAGCGGCGTTTGAAGCTTTATCTGATGATCAATGGCTTTTTGAGATGGTACAAAAAGTAGAAAATGGACGTCAGAGAATATACAAAATAGCCGCCAGTAACAATCTAAAACCCATCACTTCTTCAACTAATTTCGTTGCCATAGATTGTGGCAAGGATGGCGATTATGCTGGAAAAGTATTAACGGAACTAATTTCATTAGGTATATTTGTAAGGATGCCCCTTGTTTCTCCTCAGGATAGATGTATCAGAATAAGTGTTGGGAAAAAAAGGGATCTAGATAAGTTTGAAACGGCCTTACCAATAGCTTTAAAGCGAGCATCTAAATAGAACTCAAAATTTCACTTGCCGCTTCCAAGGCCCCATTCCCGTGATTGTAGCCAATAGCCCTAAAACCAGTTTCTACGGTACCTAATAATGCCATTATCATTTGGGTATTAACGTGACCCATGTGGCCAAAACGAACGTAACCATCGCCGTGCGGATCTTCAGGATCTGACATTCCCAAGCCTATACCTATAGTAAGGCCTGATTTTGTCTGTAGCCACTGTCTCAAGCGTGTTCCATTTTTTCCTCCTAAACGGATTGACGTGACAGCATGACTGCGCTCAGATGGATTTTTTACATTTAGCGAAATATCTCCCGCTGAAGACCATCTGTCTATTGCAGCCCAAATGGCTCGACTGAGGGTTTCATGACGTTTCCAGATCTTTTCAATCTCTTCATGTTTGATCATGTCTAGTGCTGTTCTTAGACCAAAAATATGGTGGGTTGGGGCCGTTCCGCAAAAATATTCGTAATAAAGCTTAGGGTTAACTCTGGGTTCCCAATCCCAGTAAGAACTGATGTTTGCTAAACTCTTTTGTCGTTCTTTGGCTCTATCATTAAAAAAAACAAAACCTATACCTGGAGGAACCATAAGACCTTTCTGACAGGCGGCAACCATAATATCGACGCCCCAGTCGTCCATTTCAAATCGATCACATGCAAGTGATGCGATACAGTCAACTGCCAGTAAGGCAGGGCACTCGATTTCGTCCAATTTTTTTCTGACACTTGCGATATCATTTTTTACAGAAGTTGAGGTATCAACGTGTGTCATTAAAATGGCTTTATACTTAGTTATGACCTCAGAGGTTAGTTTTTCGTCTAGAGCTTGGATGTCTAAAGCCCTATTTTTACCAAAATCCAGAATATCAACTCTTACCCCCATTTTTCTTGCCATTTCGGCCCATCCATGTGCGAAGCGACCAGTAGCCAAAACTAAAATATATTCACCGGCTGAAACCATATTTGATAGTGCAGCTTCCCAAATTCCGTGACCATTGGCTATATAAATAGCAACATATCCCGAAGACCGCGCAACATAATTTAGATCAGGCATTAAACTTTCTGTAGTTTCAATTAACTCGCCCTCATAGATATTTGGAGCGGCTCGATGCATAGAACGAAGAACTACCTCAGGTATTACAGATGGCCCTGGTATTGCCAAATAAGTTTGACCCGAAGAAAATATCATTTAAACCCTCTTATTTTTTGCTATTTCGATATAGATACGTTAATCGTTTCGAACGTCAATCGATCTATTTTCCTTTTGGGCGATTAGTTTGATCCGTAATTGGCTGAGATGGGAAATTTATGATTGGAAATATATTAAAAACGCTGGATAATTTTGAAAGAAACGTAAGAAATTCTTTTGGAAACGATATTTCAACAAGGACAGGAAGATTTTGGGCAAATGTTCACTTTCAACTAATGGATCACGCATTCCTTCGGATTTTTTGGAACAATTTTCATCAGATTTCTGATTGTGCTTACCGTGCCAACCAACCAAGTCCTTCTCATTTGAAATCCTATAAGAAATTAGGTATCCGCTCCGTATTGAGTTTAAGGGGGCGCGCCAATCAGAGTTATGATCTGTTTGAAGAAGATTACTGCAAAAGGCTTGATCTTAAGTTAGTTTATAGTCCAATAAGCTCCAGTTCAGCACCCTCATCTGAAAAGTTAGTAAATCTTATTAATGTTATGCATGATTTGCCGAAGCCATTTGTTCTCCATTGCAAGTCTGGCGCTGATCGTGCTGGATTAGTGTCAGCTATATACTTAATCGTAGAAAAAAAACGACCAGTACTCGAGGCGAAAAAGCAGCTAAGTTTCAAATATCTTCATCTTGATTTCACTAAAACGGGTATTTTAGATTATATATTTGACGTATTTTTAGAGCGATTGAAGATGGGTGACATCGATTTTCTTGACTGGATAAAACACGAGTATAACGCTGAAATCCTAAACAGTTCCTTTAAAAGTCGAATAGAGTGGGGGAGGACTGCTATCGATTTAATGGAGTTTTCTAATGCCAAAAATAAGCGTTAAAGAAATACGCAATATTTCTAAGGCTGCTTTAATGCAGCATGGTGCCTTAGCTTGGATTTCTGAAGATGTCGCTGATGCTATTGCCGCATCAGAGAGTGTTGGAAACAGAATTTGTGGCCTTTATTATCTGGAAAGTTATTGCGAACAACTGCTTTCAGGAAGAGTTGACGGGCAAGCTTCACCTGAAGTCCAGTTGATAAGGCCTGGTTCAGTTTATGTTAATGCAGATGATGGATTTGCACAGCCCGCGTTTTCAAAAGGTCTTCCAGAAGTTTTAAAGATTGCTAAAAAAAACGGAATAGCAAGTATGTCTGTTGGCCGCGCGCATACCTGTACTTCATTAGGATATTTTACAAAGAAGATCGCAGAGTCCGGTTTTTTAGGTTTAGGATTAACCAATGCTTCGCCCATTGTCGCACCACCGGGAGGGAAATCTAGAATTATTGGTACGAATCCTATTGCTTTCTCAGTTCCTGATGGAACTGGTGGTGTTACTATGCAATTTGATCAATCGACTACGACTGTTGCGTTGGGCAAAATTACGATGGCAAAAGCAGCGGGTAAAAGTATTCCAGAGGGTTGGGCTTTAGATAAATATGGCAAATCGACTACTGACCCGGAAGAAGCTCTTAAAGGAACGCTGGTATCAGCAGGTGGTTATAAAGGTTGGGGTTTTGGATTGATGGCAGAAATTCTAGTCGCTGGGATGACTGGTGGACGAATTTCCAAAAATGTTGCGCCCTTAAAAGCTAGAGATGGAAAACCTCATAATTTAGGCCAGTTTTATATAATTATAGATCCTGCAAGTGGGGCGTCTTTTTATAATCGTCTCGAAGAATTGACGGCTCTTATTTCTTCCGAAGAGGGCACTCGGATGCCGGGTCAATATACTGTTCCCCAGAATGAAGTTGATATTCCCGATGACCTTTGGGCCTTAGTGATCAGCTTAAGTAAAGCTAAGCATTTTGAGTAAGCCAAATACCGAAAACCATAAAAAGAATTCCTGAAACGCGCATCAGCGATAAATGATTAATTTGTGCGCCAAATAGGCCGTAATGGTCGATTATTGCTGCAGAAAATAGCTGCCCAACCAATACAAAAAAGATTGCATTCCCAATTCCAAAATGGGGCGCGACAAAAGAAATTGATAATACATAAAAAGCTATAAAGGCACCTGCAACGAAAAGATATTTTGGTGCAAAGGGTATTTGTTTAACGAACGATTTGTCGGTAATCGTAAGAGCAAGTAAAGCTATGCAAAAAGCCATAAAAAAGGCAAATGCCGATGCTGCTACGGGCGAGCTCAAATGTTTTCCTAAAGAAGAAGTCATCGCAGCCATGATTGGTATTCCAATACCCGCTAAGAGCATAATTGTGGCAAATGATAGCATGTTACCTCCACTTGTTATTTTTGTTTTTTTATCCATTATTCAATTTAAAAACCTTTTTTTTGGGCAATGAATTTAAACTCATTTTGTCAATCAAATGATACAAAATTATATGTCTAATTCGTCAGCAAATTTGGCATTTTCTTGGATATATTTAAATCGAAGCTCGGGCCGTTTTCCCATAAGCTGGTCAACAAGATTACTGGTTTCCCCGGGCTCTTCGTCATCAATACTAACCCTTATTAATTTTCTAGATGATGGATCCATTGTAGTTTCTTTGAGGTCTTTAGCATCCATTTCACCTAGACCTTTAAATCTACTAACATCGATTTTACCACGGCCACCCAGTCCATTACTAAGCCAGTTATCTCTCTCAACTTCATCAATACAATATACACGGTGTGATCCTTGCGAAAGCCTAAAGAGTGGGGGACAGGCTAAATAAAGATGGCCGTAATCAATTAAAGGTCGCATTTGCGTAAAAAAGAAAGTCATCAGCAAAGATGCGATATGGGCACCATCCACGTCAGCATCAGTCATTATTATGACCTTATCATATCGCAAATCATCAAGATTAAATTTCGCGCCTAAACCTACGCCTAAGGCTTGGGTTAAATCACTAATTTCTTGATTAGATCCTAATTTAGAACTTGCTGCGCCTAGGACATTTAATATCTTACCTCTTAACGGTAAAAGCGCCTGGGTTTTGCGGTCTCTAGCCATTTTTGCAGAACCGCCAGCACTATCTCCTTCAACAATAAAAAGTTCGGTTCCTTCACGGCTTGTAGCTGAGCAATCGACTAATTTTCCGGGCAAACGTAATTTTTTAGTTGCTGTTTTTCTTTGAGTTTCTTTTTCTTGACGGCGCCTCAAGCGCTCTTCCGCTCTTAATATTAAAAAGTCTAAAATAGCACCAGCCGACTTAGTGTCTGCTGCAAGCCAATTATCAAAGTGATCTCGAACGGAATTTTCTACTAATTTTTGCGCTTCAACAGTTGCTAGCCTATCCTTGGTTTGGCCTACGAATTCTGGTTCGCGAATAAAACAGCTAATCAATGCGCATCCACCGACAATTAAATCTTCACGGATTATGTCTTTAGCTTTTCTATTGTTTATGAGTTCTCCATATGCCCTAATACCTTTTAAAATCGCAGACCAAAAACCGTTTTCATGCGTCCCGCCCTCTGGAGTGGGTACTGTATTGCAGTAAGATTGGATAAAGCCATCACGGACTGGTGTCCAATTAATGGCCCATTCAACTTTGCCTGCAGTTTGAAATCTTTCTTGAAAATCAACACTACCAGAAAATGGCAACTCAGAGTATGTTGAATTATTTTCAAGTGTTTCTCCCAAATAGTCAGACAATCCTCCTGGGAAATGAAAACTTGCCTCGAGCGGAGTAACGTTATCGTCAATTGCCGATTTCCATCGAATTTCTACACCACTGAAAAGATAGGCTTTAGATCTAATTGTTTTAAAGAGCCTGGCAGGTTTGAAGCGATGGGTACCAAAAATTTCTTCGTCTGGATGGAACTGCACCATTGTTCCACGCCTATTTGGTGCTGAGCCCAACTTTTCAATTGTTTTTATTGGTTTCCCTTGGGAAAAACTTTGGCGAAATAGCTCTTTGTTTCTAGCTACTTCTACGACCATGTAGTCTGATAAAGCATTTACAACCGAGGCTCCTACACCATGTAAACCACCCGATGTTTGGTAAGCCTTGCCACTGAACTTACCACCGGCGTGAAGTGTACAGAAAATTACTTCTAGAGCCGATTTTTCTGGAAATTTAGGATGTGGGTCGGTTGGAATACCTCTTCCATTATCTTTTACACTTATCGAATAATCTGAATGTAACTCCACTTCAATTCTATTGGCTTGGCCAGCGACTGCTTCGTCCATAGAATTATCTAATATTTCGGAAACCAAGTGATGTAGAGCTCTCTCATCGGTTCCTCCAATATACATGCCTGGCCTCTTGCGAACTGGCTCTAAACCTTCCAAAACCTCTATCGAAGATGCATCATATTGCACTTCGTTTTCTACGGAGAGTAAATCATTCATTTTTCTGCTCTTTTACATCACTATGACAGGTCAAAGGCGTAAGGGGAAGAGACCAATTTCATTAAAGTTGTTACTCACTAATACCTTAAAAGTAAATTAATTAACGTCTGTAATTTACTTTTCTAGTTTTTAAAGATAGCCGGCAATAATGGAATTTTTTAGATACATTCGTTCTCTCTTTCTACTCTCCCTACCATTAATTGGAGGACATATAGCCCAAATTCTTATCGGTGTCGGTGATACCTTGATTGTAGGGCGATACTCGACTGAAGCACTTGCTGCACTCGTTTTGGGTACCACAATCTTTTTCATTATTTTTATCTTTGGAGCTGGGTTTTCATTTGCTGCGATGGCGTTAGTTTCAACCGCAAATACGGCGGACGATACCGCAAAAATAAGAAGAATTACCAGAATGGCCTCATGGTTAAGCCT
Organism: Paracoccaceae bacterium; assembly: GCA_902543185.1. Taxonomy (GTDB): domain Bacteria; phylum Pseudomonadota; class Alphaproteobacteria; order Rhodobacterales; family Rhodobacteraceae; genus Salinivivens. The sequence goes on along the minus strand of CACBXB010000009.1, from coordinate 47,859 downwards.
TGCTTTCGGTTTGGCCGTTTTGCCAATTTTTATTTTTGCAGAGCAGCTTCTTTTATTTTTGGGCCAGGAATTCAATCTCGCAGTTTTAGCTTCTCAGTATCTTGTTTTTTCTGGCTTTGCGATGTTTCCTGCTCTAAGCGCTTCTGTTTTGAGGTGTTACTTAGCAGGAATGGAATATGTAAAAGTAACACTTTATATCTCTATTATTGCTGTTGTATTGAACCTTTTGATCAATTTCTTACTCGTGTTTGGAATGTTTGGATTGCCCGAACTAGGTATTGTTGGCGCTGGTGTTGCAACCGTTTTCGTCAACTTATTTATGTTTATAAGTTTTCTTATTTATGCGAAGATAAAACTACCCCAGCATAACTTATTTGTCCGTTTTTGGAGACCGGACCGTGGCGTAATTGGCCTAGTTTTAAAAATGGGCTCTGCAATTGGGATAACTAGCTTGGCCGAGGCAGGTTTGTTTTCAGCCAGTTCAATAATGATGGGTTGGGTCGGTCAACTTGAGCTAGCGGCGCATGGAATTGCTTTGCAACTAGCAAGTGTAACTTTCATGCTTCATTTGGGCTTATCTGATGCTGCCACAATTAGAGTCAGTTCTGTTTTGGGTAAAAAAGATAAACATGAAATTATTAACGAGTGCTGGGCTGCGCTGGTTATATCGCTGGGGCTATCCTCTTTAGCTATTTTGATTTTTCTTGGATTTCCAAAATTGCTTATTTCGGCTTTTTTAAATTCTGAAGAATTTAATGCTAATTTAATAGTTGAATTGGGTATTTCTCTTTTGGCTCTGGCAGCATTATTTCAATTAGTAGATGGTGGACAGGCTCTGGCAATACACTTGCTTCGTGGCCTCCACGATACAACAATACCAATGTATCTTGCAGTGATAAGTTATTGGATAATAGGTTTGCCTAGTGGTTATATTTTAAGTTTTCACTATAATTTTGGCGCACAAGGAATTTGGTTAGGTTTAGTGATAGGCTTGGGTTTTGCCTGTTTATTTCTATTTTTGCGTCTTATTAAAAATCTGAAGAGTTTATCTTGATAAAATCAAGAAAGTGATCCACAAAAATTATCAATTCTTTCGCAAGCATCCGTTAAAAGTCCATCGGATGTGGCATAGCTGATACGAAAGTTTGGAGAAAGTCCAAAGGCAGAGCCAAAAACAACGGCAACACCAACTTCTTCAAGAAGTGATTTACAAAAATCTTCATCACACGAAATTACTTTACCGTTTTGTGTTTTTTTTCCAATCAGACCTGAAATATCGGGATAAACGTAAAATGCACCCTCTGGAAGAGGGCATGATATTCCTTCAATCTGATTTAACTTTTGAACGACTAAGTTTCTTCGCTGAACAAATTTTTTGTTATTTTCATTTATAAAGTCTTTTGAACCAGTCAGCGCAGTTAAAGCAGCCCATTGACTTATGGTGCACGGATTCGACGTACTTTGGCTCTGAATTTTGCGCATTGCTTTAATTAAATTTTCTGGCCCACCTGCAAAGCCAATTCTCCAGCCCGTCATTGCATAGGCTTTTGATACTCCATTACAAGTTAATGTTCTGTCAAAAAGATGGGGTTCTACTTGAGCAGGTGTGCTGAAAACGAACTCATCGTATGCCAAGTGCTCATAAATGTCATCTGTCATAATCAAAACCTCAGGGAATTTCATTAAAACTTCTGTAATTTTTTTTAGCTCATTTTTTGAGTAACCAGCACCTGTTGGGTTAGAAGGAGAATTGAATACAAACCATTTTGTTTTCTTGGTTATTGCTTTCTCAAGTTGTGCAGGAGAAATTTTGTAATTATTTTTTGCAGAGGCTTCGATAAAAACGGGTCGACCACCCGCGAGTAAAACCATATCTGGATAAGACACCCAATATGGTGCCGGTATTATCACTTCATCCCCCGGATTTAAGGTCGCCACTAGAGCATTATACAAAATTTGCTTTCCTCCAGTACCAATGGAAATCTGATTTGGGTTATATGATAAGTCATTTTCAGCCTCAAATTTTTCACAAACGGCTTCCTTTAAATTTTTCATACCATCTGGATCCGTATACTTAGTTTGTCCGGATTTTATGGCTTCGATTGCAGCATGCTTTATATGATCGGGAGTTTCAAAATCAGGTTCGCCGGCAGAAAGTGAAATAATATCGCGCCCCTCTGATTTCATTTGCGTTGCCAGGCTCGAAATAGCAATTGTTGGGGAAGGTTTAACTCTTGCGAGATTATTGGATATCATACTCATTTATTTGATCCGTTTGTACAATCGTTTGAATTGTCTTAAAGTGCTGCAATAAACCATTCAAGCAATATATAAGAGGCGTTGCAGGTAAAATAATATGGATTGGTACGGGCCAGATAAAGCTACTTTTGGTGACAGGTTGGTGGCTGCAAGAGAAAAATCAAATTTATCACAGCAGGATTTAGCGAAGCGCCTGGGGGTGAAAAATTCAACTATTAAATCATGGGAAAACGATAATTCAGAGCCACGCGCAAATCGGCTCTCCATGCTGGCTGGTTTGTTGAATGTATCAATTACTTGGTTAATTAGTGCTGAGGGGACAGGAGTTGAGGATCCTAAGAAATCATATGAGGTGCCAGATGATTTGCAAGAGTCCCTCAAAGAGTTGGCCGCATTAAGAATAAATTTACTTAAAAGTGTTGATAGAATTAATAGTATAGAAAATAAGCTCAGAGCTAGCGGAAAACTTAATTAGACCATGGAGGAATTGGCAATAAAACGCAAAAGACTAAAGATGCGTTCCATGCGCCGTGGAATAAAGGAAATGGATTTAATCTTAAAAAATTTTGCTGATTTGAATTTAAATTCGATGTCAGAGCTAGAACTTGAAAATTTTGAAAATTTACTTTTGGAAAACGATCAAGATCTATACCAGTGGTCTACCGGCCAAGTTGATCCAAAAAAAGAATTTGTTGACCTTATTGAAGACATAAAGAACTTTATTTCCAATTCAGGTGGCTTGTCTTGTTAAAATATTTGGCACTGCCCTTATTTCTACCAATGCCCAATGTTTTCCATAGAAGCCCAAGGTTCTTTAATTTCCAAGGCTCCTCCAGCTTGTAAAATCTCTACTGATATATTGTCTGGGGACCTCACAAACGCCATTCTTCCATCTCTCGGGGGCCTATTAATCGTCACGCCATTTTCCATCAAATGGTCACACATTTCATATATATTTTCTACTTCATATGCCAAATGTCCGAAGTGTCTGCTATCGCTTGGGAGACCCTCGTCTCCATCCCAATTATATGTGAGTTCGACAGGGCATTCTTCTTGTCCCTCAGGTGCCATGAAGATTAGGCTGAACCTTCCCTGTTCACTGTCATGATGGCGAATTTTTTTTAAACCCAAAAGCTCATAAAATGCTATCGAAGCTTCAAGGTTTTTTACACGTACCATTGTGTGCAGATATTTAGTTTTCATTACTTACACCTTTCCCCACAGTCTTTTTTTAAATTCAAATTTTTCATTCGTATGAAGTAATTTTTAGCTAAGGTTTTGGAATAAAGCCAGTCCATATCCGATCTAGGGAATAAAATGTATGTTGCGGTTTATTATCTTAGATGCACAATATATGGTAAGCAAAAGTTGATTAAAAGGATTCGAAGATGCCAGTGACCCCCGAACAGCAAGCCGATATCGATGCACTGAGGTCCGAGAAAAACCAGACACTTCGAGCGGTCAGCGTGGGTATGGAAAATCATCTTTATAAGGTTTACCCTGTTCTAGATCACGGCTTTGTAAGGGTAGTAGATTACATGGGTGACGATGCTGCAATATGTCAAGCAGCCCGTGTCAGCTATGGCCGTGGCACAAAGTCAGTACAAAATGATGAGGGACTCATCAGATATTTAATGAGGCACTGGCATTCAACGCCTTTTGAAATGTGTGAAGTGAAATTACACGTTAAATTACCGGTTTTTGTTGCTAGACAATGGATCCGCCACAGAACAGCAAATGTAAACGAATATTCAGCGCGTTACTCTATTCTGGATCGGGAATTCTATATCCCTGAGCCAGAGGCATTGGCGGCTCAATCAGTTATAAACAATCAAGGTCGAGGAGAGGTGTTGACTGGAGAAGAGGCAGAAAAGGTTCTGCGATTGCTTAAAAATGACTCGGCTCAGACTTATGATCATTACGAACAAATGATAAGCCAAGAGGGCCAAAAGGGTCTGGCGCGCGAGCTTGCGCGAATGAATTTACCAGCAAATATTTATACCCAGTGGTACTGGAAAGTAGATCTACATAACTTACTACATTTTTTGCGTTTGCGCGCAGATAGCCACGCACAGTTTGAAATTAGAGTATATGCTGATGAAATTTGTAAATTAGTTGGCGATTGGGTGCCGTTCGCATATGCGGCCTTTGAAGATTATAGACTAGGCGGGGCTACATTGTCCTCTAAGGCATTAGATTGCATTAGACGAATGATTAAAGGAGAGCAGATCACGAAAGAGACCAGCGGTATGTCAGCAGGTGAATGGCGTGAGTTTAGAGCTTTGGTTGAATAAATTTATTCTAAATCTTGAACTTCTATAGACCTAATCAAAGTTCCGTCGTTTTTGTAAATCAGAATTTGATCCGCGTCTGTAATAACAGAATACCAATCTTTTGTTTGTGTAAAAGCTATAGGCTTGGTCCCATCAGGAAGAATCAGTGTCTGCGGAAAATTTATACTTTCGGAGCGAAGTTTAAAGGCAAGAAGTGCAGCGATAATTAAAATTCCTCCAATCATTGATACAGTGAGTAATGTTACTAAACGTTGCAAAAACCTTAGATTTCGAGGTAATGGGAAATCGCTATTAGGAGGTTGATCGTCTTTGCCCATAATAAGTTTCTCCATTTTAAGAAGCCCGCCTTCTAGACTAGATAAAGCGCTTTCACGCGATGCGCCAGCCCAAGCTGGTCTATCTCGGACGCGATTAACCCGACTTATTACTGAAGGCTATGTAGAGGTTGATGGCGATATAGTTAAAAATCCAACTGTTAATGTAAGTGAAGGACAGTCCATCAAAGTTTTGATGCCCGAACTGGAGCCAGTTGAAACATTACCCCAAAAAATCAAATTAGATATAATTTTTGAGGACGAGGACCTCTTGGTTGTTAACAAGGTTGCGGGCATGGTTGTTCACCCCGCTCCTGGTTCGCCAAAAGATACGCTAGTGAATGCATTACTATACCATTGTCAGAATAGTTTATCTGGTATTGGAGGAGAAAAACGGCCTGGAATTGTTCATAGAATAGACAAGGACACGAGCGGCCTTCTGGTCGTTGCTAAAAACGATAAAGCACATCACGGGCTGGCTGAGCAATTTGAACAACATAATGTTGAGAGAGTATACCACGCATTTTGCTATGGAACTCCTGATGTGGGGTCCCCCCGTTTAAAGGGCGTCAAAGGTGTCTCGTTTGAGTTGGGAAGTGTGGTTAAAATTTCTACACATTTGGCTCGTCACAAACATGACCGTCAACGTCAAACAGTTTTATTTGAAGGAGGTAGGCATGCAGTTACTCGTTTCAAAGTACTTGAAAAGTTTGGGAACCCCCATGTTATTTCACTAATTGAGTGCTGGCTTGAAACTGGTAGGACCCATCAAATCAGAGCACACATGGCCCATTTAGGTCACGCCTTAATTGGAGATGCTACATACGGAAGACGAAAAAAAATTTCTAACAAAGCATTGAGTGAAGATAGCTTTAATTCAGTCAGCGAATTTCAACGTCAGGCTTTGCACGCATCAGTTCTTGGTTTTATTCACCCTTTAACAGGTAAGCAGATGAAGTTTTCAGTCGATATGCCATCAGATATGCAAAACTTGGCCCTGGGGTTGAAAAAATAAATAATATTAATATATCAATTAGTGGGTTAGATTTTTTGCTAAGCTGACAGTGACTTTTTGTAAATTAAACTTAAATATCTTAAACTTTTTTGAGAATAATCGGTTTATAAAAATGAGTAATTATAAAAACCTTCCAGCTCCAAGTCCAGAAAATGGATTGAGTAGATATTTGCAAGAAATACGTAAGTTCCCAATGTTGGAGCCGGAACAGGAGTATATGTTAGCAAAGCGTTGGATTGAGGAGCAAGATTCTGATGCTGCCCATCAGATGGTGACGTCTCACCTAAGATTGGCAGCCAAGATAGCCATGGGTTACCGTGGGTATGGACTGCCGCAGGCTGAAGTTATTTCGGAGGCAAATGTTGGGCTGATGCAGGCGGTAAAACGTTTCGATCCAGAAAAAGGTTTTCGTCTTGCGACCTATGCCATGTGGTGGATAAGGGCGAGTATTCAGGAGTATATCCTGAGAAGTTGGTCTCTTGTAAAAATGGGAACAACTAGTGCTCAAAAAAAGCTATTTTTCAATTTGAGAAAGGCTAAATCCAGAATAGGTGCTTTAGACGAAGGGGATATGCATCCAGATAATGTTGCAAAAATTGCAGGAGATTTAGGCGTTTCCGAGACCGAAGTGGTTTCGATGAACCGCAGGTTGTCTGGAGGTGATGCATCACTGAACGCAATGATAAGCGCAGATGGTGAGAGTTCAATGGAATGGCAAGATTGGTTGGAAGACGAAGATGCCGATCAGGCTGCTGACTACGAATTTCAAGATGAATTATCTATGCGGCGCGATATGCTAAATTCTGCTATGAGTGGATTAAATGATCGAGAGAAAGATATTTTAACGCAAAGACGCTTGGTCGACGAGGTAAAAACACTCGAGGAATTGAGCGAAAATTATGGCGTAAGTAGAGAGCGCGTAAGGCAAATTGAAGTTCGTGCCTTTGAAAAAATACAAGAAAAAATGCGCGAGATGGCTTTGGAGAAGGGTATGATTTCCCAATAGCTATTGAACTTTGCTCTGAAATAACCTCAAGTTTAAAACTGAAGGATTTTGGAGATTGAAATGGAATATTTAAGGTGGGGTGTTTTAGGAGCATCAAAATTTGCACTGGAGCACTTAACCCCGGCAATTCAATTAGCAAAAAATAATCGTTTTAACGCGCTAGCTTCTGGCTCTAAAGAAAAAGCCGCTGAATTTGTGCAACTTGAGCCAGAATTAGCACTCTATGAAAGTTATGATGAACTGTTGGCAGACGACGGCGTTGACGCCGTTTACATTCCTTTACCCAACACCATGCATGTTGGCTGGACAATTCGGGCAATTAAATCTGGAAAACACGTCTTATGCGAAAAACCGATCGCGATGAGAGCTGAGGAAATTAATGAGTTAATAAAACTGAGAGATGATACCGGGTTATTAGTAGCTGAAGCTTATATGATTGTGCACCATCCGCAGTGGCAAAAGGCAAAAGAGATTGTTCAATCGGGTGTTTTGGGAGACTTAATTCAAGTTGACTCAGTGTTCAGTTATAATAACCAGGCGGACTTCAAAAATATTCGCAATAATTCGAACATGGGTGGAGGTGGTTTGCCTGACATAGGAGTTTATACCCTTGGTTCAGTTAGGTTTGTCACAGGCCAAGAACCGGTAGCAATTCAGCATGCTGATGTAAAATACGAAAATGGTGTGGACGTATGGGCGCTGGCCGCATTTGATTTTCCAAAATTTAAATTTACCAGCATTACATCTATGAGAATGGCACCACGACAAGAAGTTACGTTTCAAGGGTCAGAGGGTTTTATAAAACTTACAGCGCCCTTTAATCCAATGGTTTATGATAAAGCAGAAATTATTCAACGTATGAATGATGGCACAGAAAAAGTTTTCAGTTATCCAGGTGCTTCTCATTACGTAAACCAAATAGAAGCATTCAGTAATGCCGTTTTAAACGGCAAAATCTACCCTTGTAATTTAGAGTTTTCTCAAGGAACCCAGGCTATGATTGATAGCATTTTTGATTTTTCTTCAAGTTGAGGAAGTCTAAATTTTTTTTTCCATAGTATCCAAAACTAAGGGTCTGATATTGTTGCGCCAGTAGCGTCCGGCAAATATACCGTAGTGCCCCGCGTCAGGCTCAACATAACTAGACTTTTTACTATCCTTTAATCCAGTGCAGAGTGCTAGAGCTGCATAACACTGTCCTGGTGCTGAAATATCATCTTTTCCGCCCTCTACTGTCATGACGTTTACATCAGTGATTTTTGAGAAATCTATTTTTTTACCATCTATAGAAAAGTTATTATTAGCGATTTCACGATTTTGGAAAATTCGTTCTACTGTAGATAGATAAAATTCTGCGGGCATGTCCATCACTGCTAGATACTCATCATAAAATTTATTATGCTTATCGTGATCTGATGCTTCGCCCTTGGTGACCCGCAGGATTTGATCAACAAAAGCGCTGGCATGCCGGTCGGCATTCATTGATAAAAATGATGTTAACTGCAATAAGCCAGGGTATACTTGACGCCCAATCCCAGCATATTTGACACCCACATTCTGTATCATTGCATGCTCCAGTTGCCCCATGGTTATACGGTTTCCAAAGTCGGTTACCTCTGTAGGGTTGGCGTCAGGGTCAATTGGCCCACCTATGAGAATTAAACTTTTCGGAATGTTATTTTTTTCATATTCGCTGACAAAAGCAGTTGCCGCCAAGGCGAGAGGAGCTGGCTGACATACGGCAATGACGTGTATATCCGGACCAAGATATTTTATAAAATCAATTAGATATTGAGTATAGTCCTCTATATCAAACTTTCCTGCAGAAACTGGAATATCTCGGGCATTATGCCAATCAGTAATATAAACTTCACAGTCAGCTATAAGGCTATGGACGGTAGAAGTTAAAAGTGTGGCGTAGTGACCAGACATTGGGGCTATTAATAACACTTTTTTATCGGCGTCTTTCCTGCCCTGTACGTTAAAATGAATTAGATCCCCAAAAGGTCTTTCTATTTTTAAATCAATATCTACTAAGTGATCACGTCCATCTTCGCATGTGAAACTATCAATGTTCCAATCAGGTTTTGCAATCATCCGTTCAAAACTACGCTCTGTAACTTCTCCCCAAGCTGCCAACCAATTCATCATTGGGTTTGGAGTAGCGGCAATAGTCGGGTAGGAAGCGAATGCTTTGGCACTGGCTCCCAACCATTGATTGGTATTTCTAATGGTTTCCATAAAGTCGTAGCCGAATGTCTTATGCATACCGCATCCTAAAGCCTACCTGTTGCACTTCTTAGTCTTTTCTTGTAACTCAAAATTATTATGCTGCAAAGCAGAAAAACCACATGGAAAATTTATCATGGCAGATAAAAATAATTCACTTGTGGAAGCCAGTGATGTTTTAAAACAAAATTTGGAAAAATTAGATGTGCTTAGTAAGCGCTTCGTGGCAGTAGTACAAAAAAAGAGGTCTTTAGACCCAGGCTTGCAGGGGCCTGGCCAGGATTTGGCAATGACAACAACCGTTGCTTATTGGCAAAGTATGACTGAAAACCCATATAAAATTTTAGAGCACCAAGTAGAGTTTTGGGGAAAGACATTACAAAATATGATGGATTTGCAGAATGCATTTTTGGCGACTGATCCATCAATGCTAGGCTCTAAAGAAATGGATACAAGATTTGAAAACCCATTATGGAATACAAATCCATATTTTAATTTTATTAAAAACCAATATTTGCAAAACTCGGATTTAATAAAAAGTACAGCTCGAAATATTGACGGTTTGCCAGAGCAAGAGAAGAAACGTTTAATCTATTTCACCGATCAAATTGTTGAAATGATGGCACCAACTAACTTTTTAGGTACTAACCCTGATGCTATTGAACTCGCTCTGGAAACCAATGGGCAATCGTTGATTGATGGTCTCGAGAATTTGATTACCGATTTGGAAGCAAACGATGGTGAGCTTATAGTTCGCCTGGCTGATGATAAAGCATTTGAAGTCGGAAAAAATTTAGGGATACAAAAAGGAAAAGTCGTTTATAGAAATAATTTATTAGAGCTTATCCAGTATACTTCTGAGACTGAAAATGTTTTCGAAATACCGTTAGTTATATTTCCGCCTTGGATAAATAAATTTTATATTCTTGATTTGAGAAAACAAAATAGTTTGGTTTCATGGCTGGTATCCAAAGGGTATAGTGTTTTTGTAGTTTCGTGGGTTAATCCGGACGAAACATATTCAGATATTGGAATGGATGACTATATAACCGATGGTTATCTTAGGGTAATACAGGTTATCAAATCGATCACAGCTAAAGATCAGATAAATGCAATAGGTTATTGCATTGGAGGAACAGCGCTTGGTTTAACGTTGGCATATCTGAATAAAACTAAAGATAGTTCTATTAGATCCGCCACTTTTTTCACAACACTCACTGACTTTGCTCAGCAGGGAGAATTTACGCCCTTCCTTCAAAATGATTTTATAGATGCAATAGAAGAAGAAGTTAGTCAGTCTGGAATTCTTAAAAGCTTTATAATGGCACGTACTTTTAGTTTTTTAAGATCCAATGATCTTATATATTCTCCCGCTATAAAGAGTTATATGATGGGTCAGACGCCGCCGGCCTTCGATCTATTATATTGGAATGGCGATGGCTCAAACTTGCCTGGGAAAATGGTAATTGAGTATCTTCGTGGTCTTTGTCAGAAGAATAGATTCTCTTTGGGTGAATTTGAAGTGAAAGGTATTCCTGTTGCTTTGGATAATATTCGTATACCAGTATTTGCTATTGGATGTGAAACTGATCATATAGCGGCTTGGAAAGATAGCTATAGGGGCGTTCAATTAATGGGCTCAGAGGAAAAGAAATTCATCCTCGCTGAATCTGGACATATTGCCGGAATAATAAATCCACCTGCTAAGAATAAATATGGCTACTACCTTAACCAAAATTTAACCTTAGACTCAGAAAGTTGGAGAAGAAAAGCTAACCATTTTTCAGGTAGTTGGTGGCCGGATTGGGAAAAATGGATAAATTCTTATTCGGGTAATCAAGTAGAAGCTAGAAAAGAGGGATCAACAAGTTATCCCCCTTTATCTGATGCGCCGGGCTCTTATGTTCTGAAAAAGAGTTAAAATGCCGCACCGCAGAAAAAAAGGTTGAATTTCTGCGATGCAGCAATTATAACTTAATTAAGTTAAAAATTATTGAATGATAAAAGGATCACATTGATGTCAAACTTGGGCGATATGAATAAGCTAATGAAGGATATGATGGGAAACTTCCCATTTGACACGGTTGCTATTGAAAAGGCAGTTAAAAAATCAGCTTCTTTAAATGAAAAGTTAGCTAATTTAGCTTTAGACGCAGCAGGTACATCAACTGAAATAGCTACGTCTTGGGCGAATGAAACTTTTGATAAATTTCAAGTTACAGCGGAAGCCAAGGATGAGCCAGTAGACTATGGTAAAGCAATGATGGATTTTTGGTCAACCCAAACAGAAATTGCTACTAAGAAAATGGAATTGTTTTCTGACGTTTTGAAGAAAGCTCAAATGGAAACAGTTGAACTTATGGTTTCTGCCGGGAAAGATATGACCAAAGACGCATCTGAAGCGTTAAGAAAGACAACTAAAGATGTAACCGCAGCCAGCAAAAAAATGGCAACAGTTAAATAAATTCGAAACCCTCCCTTCGAATTTTTAAGGGTGTGTTTAAAACACACCCTTTATTTTTTTTCTGCATAAGCGTAATGTATGCTGCAGTGCTGCGTGGGGGAGACTGGTTTGTCCAACAAAAAAAAGGCTCTATTGATAAAGCGTTACGCTAGTCGTCGTTTGTATAATACTGAAACCAGTGACTACGTGACGCTCGAAGATATTGCTCGATTTATACATGATGGCAGGGACGTACAAATACTTGATCTTAAGTCTGGTGATGATTTAACACGTCAATATCTTTTGCAAATTATTGCTGAGCATGAAAGTCGGGGGGAAAGTGTTTTACCAATCGACGTTCTTACAGATCTGGTTAGGTCGTATACCACTCGCGCGACATCTGTTGTCCCTCAATTTCTAGAAATGTCATTTGAAATGTTGAGAGAAGGCCAAGAAAAGATTATTGAAAATATGTCATCTTCCAAATCTATCCCAGGTTTTGAGGCGATTAAAGCACAGCAAGAGGCATTTTTGGCCGCTTTCGCAAATGGTTTTGGAAATTGGCCAACTCAACCAGGCTTCGATAGTAGTAACGAAAAAGAAGAAGTAAAAGAAAAGACAGAAGACTTAGAAGCAATTAAACAGCAACTGTCTAATTTGCAGGATCAGCTTAACAAACTGAGCAAATAGATATTAAATTAAATTCCAAGTTTATCGCGTAAAGCGTACCAGCTCATAGCAAGAATGAGTAGGGGAGTTTTGTATCTAGCCCCACCAGGAAAAGATTTGATTGGGATACTTGCCATTGTGTTAAAGCCATCTTGCTGTCCATTTATGGCCATTGATATTAGCTTTCCTGCATGCGTTGCAGTTCCCAGACCATGGCCCGAGTAACCAGAAACAGATAAAATTGTATCTGTGACCCTGCAAAAATATGGCATTCGCTGTCTGGTTATTCCTAAAGTGCCACCCCAAGCATAGTCTATCTTTACATCGGATAATTGAGGGAATATTTCCAACATTGGCTTTAAAACAGTGGACGTAATATTTTTTGGAAATTTATAGGAATAATTTTCACCACCACCAAAAAGAAGTCGCTTATCCTTTGAAAGCCGAAAATAATTAACCACAAATTTTGTATCAGCAACAGCTATGTCCTTTGTGAGAACTTCTTCGGTCCTCTCTCCAAGCGGCTCAGTAGCTATTATGAAATTATTTATTGGCATTACCTTTGCCGCCACTTTTGTTTCAAGGTTACCCAAATAACCATTACATCCGAGAACAACAAAATCAGACTGAATTTCGCCTGCGTTTGTAATTGTCCTGTTTACCTTGCCTGGTATCAATTGTATTACTTCAGACTGCTCAAAAATATTTGTTCCAGCTAGGACTGCTGCTTTGGCTAATCCAAAAACAAACCTAAGTGGGTGTAGATGTGCTGCGTTCATATCTAAAATGCCACCGGTGTATTTTTCAGAGCAACACAAAGTATTACAATCTGCTTGGCTCAACAATTCTAATCCCTTATAACTATATCTTTTTTCGAGATACTCGGCATAGTTATGAAGCTCTTTTACTTCATTGGAGTTAAATCCTAGTGTGGCGGCTCCGGGCTTGATGTGACAGTCAATATTATTTGTTTTTATTATTTCTTTAACGGTACTCACCGCATCATTTGCAAGATGCCACATCTTATCAGCATTATTTTCACCTACCTTATTTACAAGTTCATCTTGATATACCCTTTGACCTGCGCCGAGTTGGCCACCATTGCGGCCGGAGGCGCCAAAGCCTACTCTGTGAGCATCTAATACAGCCACAGAATAACCTAAATTAGATAGATGAAGAGCAGAACTTAAACCCGTATAACCAGCACCTACGATGCATATGTCATATTTCTTAGAACCTTTGAGATTTGGGAATGCACTTAACGGTTCTGCAGTTGCTGAGTACCAGCTCTCTGGATATTTTCCTTGGGTATCGTTTGAATACAATAAATTCATACGTTTAATAGAAGGTGCTCTCTTTCCCATGGACTAATAACTTGCAAAAACTCTTCATATTCCGCTCTTTTGACTATTGAATAAACTCGAGCAAATTCTGGATGCAATACTTGGTGCAATTCAGTGGCCCCTTCAAAAATATCTAGAGCTTGGCCCATAATCCTTGGGATCTCAGCCTCTCCTTCATAGGCTTCTCCGCGAAATTGCTTTATCGGGCGTATTTCATTCACCATTCCTAGATATCCACATGCCAATGAGGCTGCTATACCCAGATAAGGATTACAATCCATTCCACCCACTCTATTTTCGACGCGTCGCGCTTCTGGATCTGACAAAGGTATTCTTATTCCTGTTGTTCTATTATCGCGACCCCACTCCAAGTTTATGGGTGCCGCGTGATCTTTTACATAACGACGATAAGAATTCACATATGGTGCCATGACGGCAATCGCTGCCGGCATATATTTTTGAAGGCCACCAATAAAATGATAAAAAAGATCTGTTTCACCACCTTGGGGCCCTGAAAAAGCGTTAGAACTGCTTTCTAAATCCAGAATAGAATGATGAATATGCATTGCACTTCCAGGCTCGTTTTCAATTGGCTTTGCCATAAAGGTTGCAAAACAGTCATGTCTAAGTGCTGCTTCTCGGATAAGTCTTTTAAAAAAGAAAACTTCATCGGCAAGTTTCACTGGACATCCATGCCTAAGATTTATTTCTAATTGGCCTGCACCACCTTCTTGTGTAATTCCATCAATTTCAAAACCTTGCGCTTCAGAAAAATCATAAATGTCATCTATGACTGGCCCAAACTCATCAACTGCTGTCATAGAATAAGCTTGGCGAGCAGCAGCAGGACGCCCTGAACGTCCCATCATCGCTTCAATAGGGTTTGCTGGATCTAAATTCCGTGCAACAAGAAAGAATTCCATTTCGGGGGCAACAATTGGGTCCCACCCTTTTGCATGGTACAAATCAACCACTCGTTTAAGAACGTTTCTGGGAGCAAATGGTATTGGCTCTTCTTTACGGTCAAACGCATCATGAATAACTTGTAACGTCCAGTCACCTGTCCACGGAGCTGCAGAGGCGGTAGAAATGTCAGGTTTTAGTACCATGTCTCTTTCGACGAAGCCCTCTTCACCAGCTGCTTCTCCCCAACCACCGGTTATTGTTTGAAAAAAAATTGAGTCTGGTAGGTGAAAAGATTTTTGACGTGAGAATTTTGTAGCTGGAACAGCTTTTCCGCGAGCTATTCCTGGTAAATCAGCAATGACACATTCAACTTCATCTAATTTTTTGCCCTCTATATATTCTTTTGCGGCCTCGGGCAGTCCAGATATCATCTCATCCAATTTATTCATCGGGCACCATTCAATACTGAGCTGAACTTGGCAACTATTTCATTCAGCGATGTTTTCTTTTCAAAATTATTTAAAGCCTCATCCAACAAATATTCTGGTAGGCGGCCTTTTCCCCTTGTTTCGATCAGGCCTTTAATAACTTCATGAGTAAACTCTGGGTGAGGTTGTACCGTAAGAATAGTCTCACCGTAGCTCAGTGCTGCAAATTTGCAAAATGAATTTTCTGCTAAAACTTCGGCCTTTTTAGGCTTTTTAACAACCTGATCTTGATGCCAAGCATTCAAATGAATGCTCTCGTCTCCCCATTTGTATTCTTTAAGCCCTACTGACCAACCACCAGAAAATTTCTCTACTTTTCCACCAAGTGCTTGGGCAATAATTTGATGCCCAAAGCAAATACCTAAAAGGGGAATTTTCTCTTCTTCAATTCTTCTGATGAACTCTTCTAGTGGTCGAATAAATTTATGATCTTCATAAACACCATGTCGTGACCCAGTTATTAACCAACCCTCGGCTTCAAAAGGTGACCCAGGAAAAACCATATTTTCTACATCATAAGATACAAAGCTAAAATCATGACCTGATAATAGAGTCTGGAACATTTCCGAATAGTCCCCAATCGTTTTTTGAATTTGAGAAGGGGCGTGGCCTGTTTCTAAAATGCCAATTTTCATATAATAGCCTTAAATTGCTGACACATAATATTTCCAATGTTTGCTCGATTCAATCTTTTTAAATTCATTTAATTCCTGTCGCTTGGTTCTAACCAGATTTTCAATTAATTCATTCGAAAAGATCTGTTTAATTTCTTTATTTTTTTCAAAATAATTTATAGCGTCTTTCCAGTTGAGAGCCAAATTTTCAGCGCCATTGACATATGCGTTATTCATAACTGGTTTTATTGGATTTAATTTTTTTTCAATCCCCAGCAGCGCGGACCCGAGTATTGCCGTCATAACGAGATATGGATTTGTATCACCACCAGCCACTCGGTGCTCTATTCGTTTTGAAGCTAGGTCGCCACCCGGAATTCTGATTGCAGTCGTCCTGTTTTCATAGCCCCACTGCGCCGAGGTCGGTGCATGGGCATCTTTTACAAATCTTTTATAACTATTAGCAAAAGGAGCAAAAATTAAAGTTGATCCCTGAAGGCATTGCAGGCAGCCAGCAACGGCTGATTTCAAAAGTTTTGACCCTTCATTTTTATCATTATTGAAGATATTTTTGCCGTCTCGATCTAGAATAGAGAAGTGAATATGCATCCCATTTCCTGCGTCCTTTAAATAGGGTTTTGCCATAAAAGTTGCAGCAATGCCGTGTTTTCTTGCTAAACCTTTCGTTAGTAACTTGAATAGCCAAGCATCATCACTGGCTTTGAGTGCGTCGCAATGTTTGAGTGTAATTTCAAATTGGCCACAGCCGGACTCGGAAGTAATAGATTGAATAGTTATGCCAATTTGTTCACATCCATTTTGCAGGTCAGTGAAAAAATCATCAAAGCAATCCAATTCTGATATTCCTAGAACATCTGAAGTGGATAATCGTTTTTTTGAAATTGGGTTAATAGGAGGCAAAATTGAAGTCTTACGCTCATCGATAAGATAAAACTCCATTTCTGTAGCTGCGATAGCTTTTAAACCTTTTGATTTATAGTTTTTTAAAACTCGCTCTAGGGCGTATCGCGGATCACCTTCAAAAGGCTCTTCGTCTTCCGTGAACATTGACATAGGTATAAGCGCTGTTGGGTTTTGTAGCCATGGAACTGGAATGACCCCCCGACTTGTAATTTTCAATAAACCATCTTGGTCACCAGTTTCAAAAACTAAAGGACTATTTTCTATATCCGCTCCAAAAATATCCACATTAAGAGCCGAAAGAGGCATCCTAATGCTACCATCTTTAAATTTTTCCTTTTCAAACCCGGGAAGACGTTTGCCCCGCATCTGGCCATTTAAGTCACACGCGGCAATTCTGACACTTTCTATTTTTTCAGGATCTATCATGATTTAAAATCTTTTTGGTGACGATCTCATGCCTGCAAGACCATGTCTATAAGTTCCTACACGACTAACGTATTAATCTTATTCTGAATTTTATTTTAGAATGCTCTTCTTTAGGTAGGTGAATATTTAGTTTTCTATTAGCTATACCAAATAACCCGATTAGAATCAGGGTTAAAAGAATAAAATATCCAGCCAGGATTGGATATGGCACAAATGGATTGAAAGTTTTATCAGCAAAATAATTTGCATAATAAAGTGCATCACCTCGTTGCTGCCATGCTGGAAAACTCGAAAAGAATACTAGAGTAGTGGCGTGGAACAAGAATATAGCCTCATTTGTATAAGCCGGCCAAGCCAGTCTCAACATTGTTGGCCATATAATGCGTCGAAATCGAGAAAAACCTGACATCCCATAAGCATCGGCCGCCTCTAAGTCACTTTTTGGAATTGCTTGTAGTGCGCCATAAAAAATTTCACCGCTATACGCTGCAGTATTACAAAAAAGAACAAACAATGCCCCAGCCCATGCCGATGTCAACGGAGATAGAAAGGTAAAGCTTTGCTTCAAGGATAAAAATAAAAAATAGGCAAAGAAAAACTGAATAAATAAGGGTGATCCCCTAAAAATAAAAATAAACCATCCCGATAATTTTCTTACATAGAAATTCTTTGAAGCTTTTCCTAAAGCTAACAGAGTGGCTAATATAAACCCGCTGGTGAGAGCAAGGGTGCCAAAATAAATGTTCCAAATCATACCGGAACCTATCAGTGTAAACTGATGGCAAAGCGTGAAATCCGATCTAGGCAATAATCTCTCTCCCAGACCGATCGATCGCAGGCCGTAATCTGCAATAATATCTATACAGCTCATCTTCCTACTTGCCCTTGCAAGGCGCCGCCTAATGTGGCGGTTCCACGAGATAGGGTTCTCATTAATTTTTCTATTATCAGCTCTGATACTCGCGTAAACGCAAGATAGAAAATCATTAACCCTAGAAAATACCAAACTCTCCAATCTCCATGGGGGTAACTCGTAAATTTTGCAGTTTTCGTGCCGCCGAGCTCACGCGCCCAGTAGACAATATCCTCCACACCTAGTAAAAATAAAAGCGGAGTGGCCTTTATTAAAATCATCCACAGATTACCCAAACCTGGAAGAGCAAAGAGCCACATTTGGGGAACTAATATTCTGCGGAATACCTGCCGTTCTGTCATCCCGAATGAAACAGCCGTCTCAATCTGTGTCTTCGGTACCGCGCGCATTGCTCCATAAAGAACATTTGCTGCAAAGGCTCCGAAGACTATCGCAAAAGTAAACACAGCCAGAAGAAATCCATATATTTCATGTATCCACTGTGGTGAGGAGCTTAAGGGTAGTTTGGCTATCGTACACACCACAAAATCATTTCCTTGCCGAATAGGTTCACTCCATTCTGGGCATAAAATTTTATGACGAGACCACTCAAGAAGTTGATCTATTGCAATTACAAAAAATAGAAAAAAAGCAATATCGGGAACACCTCTTACGATCGAAATGTAAGCATTTCCAAAAACTTTAATTAGTAGAATCTTTGATCGAGCCATTACAGCTCCGCCAAAACCGAAGAGTAATGCTGTAGGTGCGGTTATCAACAACAAAAGAAGAACTGTTCCCACTGAATAAAACAGGTTCATGTGCTTGGGAGTTGTTAAGTAGCAACTAAGCCAGGAAAATCCACTTAGATTTTCAGGATTTGAACAAAATTCGAACATTTAAAAGAACAATTCCCACAATATTTTTAAATTGTATTTTTGAAAAAGTAATAATGCTTTTAGATCAGTTGGTTTCTGATTGATATGGTGACCCAGGCATTAGTTTTTTGGCCAGGGTCACCTCGTATATTAGAACATTTGTTCGCTTATTTCGTATTTTTTTATAAGGGCATTTAAAGTCCCGTCACCTTTCATTGAGTCTATTGCTGCAGTGAATTTATTACGCAAATCCGTATCACTTTTTCGAATGCCCATTCCGACTCCTCCGCCAATTATAGGTGCGTCACCAACAAACACTAGACCAGCGTCCTCAGCTGCAATTGGTTTTAGATATGCCTCATCAGCGAGCACTGCGTCGGCTTCCCCATTTCTAACAGCAGAAATTGTTTCTTCTGGCGTTGCAAACTCTACGAGAGTTGCACCGGTTGCCGCAATATAAGATGCTTGTATCGTATTTGATTGCGCTGCAATTACTCCCGTTTTCCAGTCGGCGCCTTCTGAAGCAGCTAAATAACGTGATGGGTCGCTCATTACATAATTTGTGGTGAAATCTATTTTTTCCCCACGCTCAGGGGTTATCGACATGCCAGCAATTATTGTGTCATAGTTTCCTGAAACAAGATTTGGGATAATGCTATCCCAGTCATTCTTAACCCACTCACATTTTAATTCTGCGCGTTTGCAAAGTTCATCACCAAGTTCGCGTTCAAAACCTGCTATCTCGCCATTATCATCAACAAAATTCCATGGAGGGTAGGCGCCCTCTGTTCCCATCCGTATCACCGAATGGCTATCTGCAAGAGACAATCCTGCTGTCAAGCCCCAGATTACGGCACTAATAATCAGTTTTTTCATCTTCTTTCTCCCTTTGATGTTTAAGCTGCGCGAGTTGAACTTAAAAACTGTTGCAGCCTCTCTGATTCAGGGGATTTAAATAAAGAGTTCGGAGATCCTTCCTCTTCAATTAATCCCATATGTAAAAAAATAATATGATCTGATACATCTGCAGCAAGCCCCATATCGTGTGTAACGATAATCATTGTTCGCCCTTCATGTGCCAAATCTTTTATTACTTTTATAACCTCTTGCTCCAATTCAGGATCTAGGGCCGAAGTTGGCTCGTCGAACAGTAATGCACTGGGTTCCATACACAAGGCCCTTGCAATTGCGGCTCTTTGCTGCTGCCCACCTGAAAGTTCAGATGGGTATGAATTCCATTTTTCTCCAATTCCAACCTTATTTAAGTATTCGTGAGCATTTTTCTTGGCTTTTTCCTTTTCTACACCGAGCACAGATACTGGAGCTTCCATTACATTTTGTAAAACTGTCATATGAGACCATAAATTAAACTGTTGGAAAACCATAGATAAATTCGTTCGCATTAATCGAACCTGATTGGCATCAGCTGGTGTTCTATTCTCCCCAGTTCCTGTCCATTTAATTTCTTCTCCATCAAAAAATATCTTACCTTGCTGGCTGTTTTCCAAAAGGTTTGCGCACCTAAGTAGAGTTGATTTTCCTGACCCTGAAGACCCTATCAATGATATAACTTCACCTTTATTTGCAACAATATCCACACCTTTAAGCACGCTGAGATCGCCAAAAGATTTATGTAGATTTTTAATTTCAATAACTGGTTTAGGCTTGTTCACGCGATTCTCTGTTTTCTATTCCAACTAACTTTAGGAAGAAATATTGAGGCAATGCAATGATCGAACCTTCAGAAAGTTATTTTTATAGATAACCACAATTCCCATAGGCTAATATATCTAGATAGTATTTTAGGGAATCCGTCTATTTGATCATGCACTAATTGCCAAAATTTATTATGAGCTTCAAATAATTCTAGCCGGTCATACATTGGCAGGCCGGCAATTATTTTTTTGTTACTTTCTGGCGAGCTCTGGCACTTTCAATATCAGTCAGACCTAGCAAGCTAGAAACTAATCTAATTAAAGAATCTTCTTCTGCTTCTCGCTTGCCATCGGCAAGAGTAATTTTCCACAATGTTTCAAGAATTTCACGCCTTTTCCCAAGTTCAATCTTTTCTTTGATTGCTCTGGTAAATCTTACTGTATCAGGAGCTTCCTGTTCTAGTTTTTCCGCTTGGTCACGCAAAACTCCTGCATCAGCTATGCTTATAGAGAAATGTTGGCTCAATTCAGTATCAATACTGGAAATTTCGCTTGAGTCGTAAACATTGTCTGATTTTGCCACTCTTACGCATAAAGCAGCTAACGCAATTTTTTCATCTTCACCATTTAATTTATCTTCCTCGCTACTAAGGAGCGCATTAAGTAAATTTTTTAACATCAGCCGTCATATCCCTCCACTATTACCATGTCGCCATTTGAAACAGCGTCTCTTATTTTTTTAGCATTTTGATATTCTTCGCTTTCGTAGCATTTTTTGGCTGTTTCAAAATCATCAAATTCAATAACCACTGTACGCGGTTTCGAATGTCCTTCTTCAATGATTTGTTCGCCTCCTCTTACGATGAAGCGAGCGCCAAATTTGTTAAAAGCTAGTGCGTTGGCTTCACGATATTTGGCATAAGTTTCATTATTATGAACATCAACATGTGCGATCCAATAACCTTTAGGCATAATTTTTAAAGCTCCAAAATTTAATACAAAAGTAGATAATATTATTAATTTAGCATGCAACTATAAGCATGTATTCAGAGATAATCTTATTTAGCAAGAGAGACCGAATAAGCAGTTTTGGACTGTCAGACCAATCGGGACATTTTTTTGGCGGCCCCAATGAAATCTCTAAACAAGGGATGAGTATCAAATGGTTTTGATTTCAATTCTGGGTGAAACTGGACACCTATAAACCATGGATGATCTGCCCATTCTATGATTTCAGGCAGACGCCCATCTGGAGACATTCCGGAGAAAACTAGGCCTACACTTTCTAACTTTTTTTGGTATTTTGTATCGACCTCATATCGATGCCGATGCCGTTCCTCTATTTGAGATGCTCCATAAATTGATGCAACCTTGCTTCCATCTAATAATGTTGCGTTGTAAGCACCTAATCGCATCGTTCCGCCTTTATCATCGCTGACAGATCGCTCTATAGTCTGGTTGCCTTGTATCCACTCTTTTAAATGATAAACAACGGGTTCAAATCTTTTCTTGCCTGCCTCATGATCAAATTCCTCAGATCCGGCATTCTTATAACCAGCTACATTTCTCGCAGCTTCAATCACCGCCATTTGCATGCCAAGGCAGATCCCAAGATAAGGCACGTGATTTTCTCTCGCAAATTGAGCTGCCCTTATTTTACCTTCCGTACCACGCTCTCCGAACCCTCCTGGTACTAGAATTGCATTAAAACCTTGTAATTCTGAGGTGGGATCTTTTTTATCAAAAATCTCCGCATCTACCCATTCGATATTAACTTTAACTCTGTTTGCTAAACCGCCGTGAGTCAGTGCCTCAGCTATTGATTTATATGCATCCTCCAGTTGCGTGTATTTGCCTACAATGGCAACGTTCACTTCACCCTCTGGATTGTAAACACGGTCTGCGACGTCTTCCCAAATACTTAGATCTGGTTTTGGAGCAGGCGCGATATTAAATGCGTCAAGTACCGCCTGATCGAGCCCTTCACGGTTATATACGATTGGGGCCTCATATATTGATTTTAAATCCTGAGCTGCAATAACAGATTCAGGCCTTACATTGCAGAATAATGCTAGTTTCTCGCGTTCCTTTTGAGGTATGGAGCCCTCCGACCTGCAGACTAAGATATCAGGTGCGATACCAATTGATCTTAACTCTTTAACGCTGTGTTGAGTAGGTTTTGTCTTGAGTTCACCGCTCGCCTTAATAAAGGGAAGCAATGTCAAATGCATAAAGATGCATTGGCCTCGTGGTTTATCTTGTGAAAACTGTCGAATAGCTTCGAAGAAGGGTAAACCTTCAATATCTCCAACCGTTCCTCCAATTTCACAGAGCATAAAATCGACTTCATCCTCGCCAATAGAGATAAATTCTTTAATTTCATTTGTAACATGGGGAATAACTTGGATGGTTTTGCCCAGGTAATCGCCTCTTCGTTCTTTTTCTAAAACATTTGAATAAATACGGCCAGAAGAAACAGAATCAGTATACCGGGCTGCTACACCCGTAAATCTTTCATAATGTCCTAAATCCAAGTCCGTTTCTGCACCATCATCAGTTACAAAAACTTCACCATGCTCGAATGGGCTCATAGTGCCAGGGTCTACATTTAAATATGGGTCTAGCTTTCTCAATCGGACTGAGTAACCGCGTGATTGCAGCAAAGCTCCAAGCGCTGCAGATGCTAAGCCTTTTCCTAATGAGGAAACGACTCCACCTGTAATGAAAACAAACCTTGCTATCTTGATGACCCCGCAGTTATCGTTCTAATTTTGAAACATGTGGGCGAATTTATCACCCACCTACGGGATTTAATGAATAAAGGATTCGTGGCAGTTTGGCAACTAAGCGGCTACATGATGGTGCTCAATTGAAACAAATATCTACTTATTGTGTCTAATCTGCACTTGGAACAAGTGGGGCCCCTTCACCCTTAACTGGTGGCAACAACTCATCTGTTGGAGGAAGTAAAGCGTCGGTATCTATTTCTTCAGACTGACTTTCATTTCCCAAGCGATCGAAAATTGACGATGAGTTTGCATTCCTTGAAGCTATTATTGTAAGCGACATTGAAGTGATAATAAATGCAATGGCCAAAACCCAAGTTATTTTGGTGAGCGCGGTTGCCGCTCCTCGGCCAGACATAATACCATCGCCGCCGCCACCGCCGCCGCCAAGGCCCAGACCTCCACCTTCAGAGCGTTGGAGCAATACGATTCCGACTAACGCCAAAGCGAGTATCAGATGAATTGTTAATACTATGTTTTCCATAACATGCGGCCCGATTTATTTAGGAGTTAGATATTGAAGTTTTTTACTGGGGGCAAGTGCTCTTAACTATAGACAAAAAGAATTAAGCTAATCATAATTCTTGTTATGCCACACGATGTTGAAAAACATAGCCATTCTTTGCTGCCATCTGACCCGGAACTAAAAGTTAAAGCTCTAGAAACTGCGCTTGTAAAACGAGGTTTAATTGACCCGGCTGCACTCGACGAAATTATTGATACATACCAAAATAAAATTGGCCCCAAAAATGGGGCGACAATAATTGCTAAAGCTTTGTTGGACAAAAATTTTAAAAAAGCTTTAATAGGCGATCCAATGCAAGTTTTGGAGGAACATGGTTTTCTGGGTCGACAAGGTGAGCATATTAAAGTTGTGGAGAACACTTCAAAAGTTCATAATATTGTAGTTTGTACTCTATGTAGTTGTTACCCTTGGCCACTTCTCGGGATCCCCCCTACTTGGTACAAATCTGATGAATATCGCTCTCGTGTCGTTAGAGAACCCAGAAAGTGCTTGTTAGAGTTCGGCGTAACTTTACCCAAAAATACTAAAGTTAGGGTTTGGGATTCCACTGCTGAAATAAGATATTTGGTGCTTCCAATTTTACCTGACAAATACAAAAATTTTGATGAAGAGCAACTCATTGAAATAATCTCACGAGATGCGATGATTGGAATGGCATTAATTGGTGATTCATCTTGAGCCGGGTTCATGATATGGGCGGGCGATTTGGCGATGGAACGGTTCAACCTGGTTCCATCACAGACAAGACTTTTAAAGAAGAATGGCACGCCAGAGCTTTAGCAGTAACCTTGGCGACAGGATCTCTTAGGCAATGGAACTTAGATATGTCACGGCATTCAAGAGAATGTCTTCCTCCCAAAGACTATTGTGCATTTTCGTATTATGACAAATGGATTTCTGCACTAGCTAACCTCCTAGTTAATAAGGGAGTTATTAGTGCAGATGAGTTTTTAAATCCTATCCTAAAAACTCATCCATTAAGCAGTAGGAAACTTCTCGCTGCAGACGTAGCAGGGGTTTTGAGTAAAGGCGCGCCTACCTCCAGATCTGTAGAGGACTCCCCCAAATTTCTGGTAGGTCAACGGGTAAAAACAAGACGTGCTGATAATAAATTTATTTCTGGCGGCCATACGCGATTACCAAAATATGTCGAAAGATGTGAAGGTAAAATCGAAATTTGTCATGGTGCTCATGTGTTCCCAGACACGCATGCGCATAATTTAGGCGAGCAACCTGAACATCTCTACACAGTTTCGTTTTTAGCATCTGAACTTTGGGAAATCCCTGAAAACCCAGGAGACACTTTGTGTGTAGACATTTGGGAAAGTTACATGGAGCCAGCGAATGTCCCTTAGGACAGAGTATCGACCTTTTCATGAACCATGGCATGCACAAATTTTTGCATTGACGGTGCATCTCAACGAGCAAGGTCATTTTAATTGGAAAGATTGGTCAAAGGCT
Organism: Paracoccaceae bacterium; assembly: GCA_902543185.1. Taxonomy (GTDB): domain Bacteria; phylum Pseudomonadota; class Alphaproteobacteria; order Rhodobacterales; family Rhodobacteraceae; genus Salinivivens. The sequence continues at coordinate 22,770 of CACBXB010000009.1, read as the reverse complement.
TTCAGTGGTGCGATATCGTCAAAAGGATCTAAAGATTTGATAATTAACGACGATGACTACTATCTAATTTGGTTGAGAACATTAGAAAAGTTTTTAGTAGAAACGGTAAAGATTCAGTCCGATGAAATAACTCAATATTTTCAAGACTGGCAGTCAGCATTTCTCAACACTCCACATGGCCAACCTGTGAAATTAAAAAATTTATCTGCTGATTAGTTTATAATCTAGATTTTAGTTCCTTTCTTTGATGAACAGAGCTATATGTCAGCGCGTTTGATGGAAGGAAAATTTTAATGGCAAACGTTGTAGTTGTCGGCGCTCAGTGGGGAGATGAAGGTAAGGGAAAAATTGTTGACTGGCTTAGTGAAAGGGCCGATATTATCGTTCGCTTTCAAGGCGGTCACAACGCCGGGCATACTCTCGTTATTGATGGCAAGACTTACAAATTGCATGCCCTTCCGTCCGGTGTGGTAAGGGGAGGTAAACTATCAGTCATTGGAAATGGTGTAGTTCTAGACCCTTGGCATTTGATCGAGGAAATAAAAATAGTTAGATCGCAGGGCGTTGATATATCTCCAGAAAACTTAATCATAGCTGAAAATACGCCACTTATTTTACCTATTCACGGAGAATTAGATCGTGCGCGTGAAGACCTAAACAAAGTTGCCAAAATTGGAACTACTGGAAGAGGAATTGGACCAGCTTATGAAGATAAGGTGGGTAGAAGAGCTATACGTGTAGCTGACTTGGCGGATCGATCTACTTTGGAGGCTCGCATTGATAGATTGCTGCTGCACCATAATACTTTACGCAGAGGAATGGAGCTTGAAGAAATTGATAAATCAACCTTAATTTCTGACTTGCATGAAATTGCGCCGACGATCCTAAAATACTCTGCCCCTGTCTGGAAAGTTTTGAGCGAAAAAAGGAGGGCGGGAAAACGGATTCTTTTTGAGGGTGCGCAAGGAGCCCTGCTAGATATTGATTTTGGAACTTACCCATTTGTTACATCGTCCAACGTGATTGCGGGCCAGGCAGCGACTGGTTCAGGCCTCGGACCCAATGGCATTGATTTTGTTTTAGGGATTGTAAAGGCCTACACAACTAGGGTTGGAGAAGGTCCTTTTCCGACAGAACTAGACGATCATGATGGCAATCGTTTGGGGGAAAGAGGACATGAATTTGGCACTACAACAGGCCGCAAGCGTCGGTGTGGCTGGTTTGATGCTGTATTGGTTCGACAAACCTGTGCGACTTCCGGTGTGACTGGTATTTCTCTTACAAAACTTGATGTTTTGGACGGTTTTAAAAAACTTAAAATCTGTATTGGATACGAACTTGATGGAAATGATCTTGATTACCTGCCTACTGCCGCAGATCAGCAAGCGCGCTGCAAACCAATTTATGAAGAAATATCTGGCTGGGACGAAAGTACAGAGGGTGCAAGGTCATGGGCGGAATTGCCAGCCAATGCAATTAAATATGTTCGTAGAATAGAAGAGTTGATAGATTGCCCTGTGGCACTAGTATCTACTTCTCCTGAACGTGACGATACAATTCTGGTAACGGACCCTTTTGAGGATTGATAAAATGTCTTACAAACTGAAACGACGATTATCTTTGTTGATTTTGTTAGTCGGCTTGCCAGTGTATATAATATTGATCGTAAATTTGATATCGAGTTTTGACAGGCCAAATTTCGTTGTAGAGTTATTAATATATCTTTTATCTGGCGTTGTTTGGGCCTTTCCATTGAAGTCAGTTTTTCGTGGTGTTGGGCAGGCAGAAGAAGACCCATAGTGCGGTGAAGAATCTGTACCCAACAGAAGTAATTTTTATTCTGCTTAGCTCAAATTTATTTGTAATTATAATTGCATAAAATTCAAAAGTGCTTACGACATATGGTGCATTAAATATATGGGACGATTGTGAATACTGATTACGTGATTGTTGGTGCTGGCAGCGCGGGTTGTGCTATTGCGTTCAGGCTCACTGAAGCCGGGTACAAAGTTACAGTAATTGAATTTGGAGGAGGCGATGGAAGCCCACTAATACAAATGCCAGCTGCTTTGAGCTATCCAATGAATATGCAGCGTTTTGATTGGGGCTACTCGTCAGAGCCTGAACCCCATCTGGGTGGAAGAAAATTGGCGTGTCCAAGAGGAAAAGTGCTTGGCGGATCTTCCAGTATAAATGGAATGGTTTATGTGAGAGGGCACCCAAAAGATTTCGATAAATGGGCTGAAATGGGTGCTCTTGGATGGTCATCTGCTGATGTGTTGCCATACTACAAACGCTTAGAAAACTGGGATAGCGCAGGTCATGGTGGAGAAAAAAGCTATCGCGGTACAAATGGACCTTTAAATATAACTAGAGGTGCAAGAGTAAATCCATTGAATTTGGCGTTTGAAAAGGCTGGGCAGCAAGCAGGTTACCATACAACTTTGGATTATAATGGGAAGCAACAAGAAGGGTTTGGTCCGATGGACCAAACAATAAAAAATGGAAAACGATGGTCCAGTGCTAAAGCTTATCTGAAACCGGCTTTAAGATCTGGTAAATGTCAGATCATTAGAGGTTTAGTCACAAAAATTATCATAAATGAAAAGCAAGCAGAGGGTGTTGAATATTTTAAAAATGGAAAAATCGAATGTATTTATGCTTCAAGAGAGGTCATAATTGCTGCCTCCGCTATAAATTCTCCCAAAATTCTTTTATTGTCGGGAATCGGACCTGCAGAAGAATTAAAATCTAAAGGAATTGAAGTAATAGCCGATCGTCCTGGAGTCGGTAAAAATTTACAAGACCATTTAGAACTTTACATCCAAATGATGGCAAAATATCCGGTTTCATTATATAAATACTGGAATCCACTTGGGAAAGCTTGGGTAGGTCTGCAATGGCTACTTTCAAAATCAGGACCAGGCGCATCCAATCAATTCGAGAGTGCTGCATTCATAAGATCTAAGGCCGGAGTTGAATATCCGGATATTCAATATCATTTCTTGCCACTAGCTGTTCGCTATGATGGAAAACTACCGATAAAAGGGCACGGTTTCCAGGCACATGTCGGTCCAATGCGAAGCAAATCTAGAGGGTACGTGGATCTTCGGTCTAACGATCCAACAGAAGCTCCAAGGATTCAATTCAATTACATGTCTCATGATAGTGACTGGGTAGAATTTCGGAATTGCATTCGTTTAACCCGAGAGATTTTTTCCCAACCCGCATTCGAGCCCTTTGTAGAGACTGAAATTTCTCCTGGTGATACCCTTCAAAGTGATGACCAATTAAATAATTTTATACGTGATAATGTTGAAAGCGCTTATCATCCATGCGGTACTTGCAAAATGGGTGATAAAACCGACCGAATGAGTGTGGTCGATCCAGAAACTTGTGTAATTGGGGTAGATAAGTTGCGTGTTGCTGATAGCAGTATATTTCCACAAATTACAAATGGGAATTTGAATGCGCCGTCAATAATGGTTGGAGAAAAGGCTAGCGACCACATTCTTGGTAGAAATCTTTTACCAAAGTCAAATGATGTGCCATGGATCCATCCGGATTGGGAAACTACTCAAAGATAGGATTATTAAGCAACTCTTTTGGCAAAGTTAGATTTATTCAAGGATTTCCGCTGATAATTTATGATTTCGATATTTTGCGAAAAGAACAGAACACAAACCAAAAAATACCGATATCCACATCAATAGCAAAAGTGGCATTTCAGTACTACCTGGAGACAACATAAAATTCGCGATTGATGAAAGTCCGGCACCGCCACCAATCATTATTGCGCTGCCAAGTCCTGCCGCCGTTCCCGCTAATCTAGGATTTATTGACATCATGGCAGCTGTTGCATTTGGAAGTGACATTCCATTACCTAAACCAACGATCGTCATAAATCCAAAAAATGAAGATACAGAGCCGAACCCGGTAAAGCTAATAATTATGGAAATTGAAACTCCAATCAGAGCAATAGATACGCCAAGGAAAATCATTCTATCGGATCCTATTTGAGTGGAAAACTTTCCTGATAAAAAGTTCCCTACCAAATAGCCTATTGCTGGGGCTCCAAATAAAATCCCTAAATCTTTTGGCTCAAGGCCAAAAACTTCATTTCCAACAAATGGAGCTCCGCCAAGATAAGAAAAAAACGCGCCAGCAACACAAGCACTAGAAAGGCAATAGGCCCAGAACCTTTTTGACTTTAGCAAGAAAGGATAGCCACTAATTTGTTCAATAAATCCTTGGCTTTTGTTTACTAGTGTCTCGCCAACGTCGAAAAAAGAAATAATCAAAATTATTAATCCTAGAAGGCACAAAGTCCAAAAACTTGCCTCCCAGCCATAGTTGTAATCCAATAGCCCACCAATTGCCGGACCCACCATTGGAACTATCGCCATCCCCATAGTAACGTATGCAATTTTAGAACTAGCTTGCTCGACACTTTCTGTAGTGTCCCTGACGATCGCTCTGGATAAAACGAGGCAACTTGCGGAAACAGCTTGGAAAACTCTTAAAATCAGAAATTCAGCAGCACTCGCTGCAAAAACTGCCGCTAAGGTCGATATACAAAATATTACTAATGACCAGAGAATTAATGGCCTCCTGCCCAATTGATCCGACAAAGGACCAATAATTAGTTGTAATAAAGCGCTACTTGCCAAATAAATTCCCACAGAAAGACCCATTATGTTTGTAGACGACCCCAAGTCCGAAGCAATATTCGGTAGACTTGGTAGGAAGATATTCATAGAGAGCGTAGAAATACTTGCGAGAAGTATAAGTGTGAAGATATGCGGGGGTGTCGATCGGTCGAGAAACCGAACTTGCTTATATTTACTCATAGTCGGAGGGTAGGAGTTTAATAAACAGTGTCCAGAAAAATAAATTTACTTGCAGTAAAAATTTTTTCACATTTTTTAATTCAATCTTGCAACTAATAGCCAATTATTAATTTTGTTGCTAAGTTAGCTGAGTGTACGCATGCGAGGGAAACAATGAGCGATATTTTAACCGAACTCGAAAATAGAAGAGCCGAAGCGCGTTTAGGTGGCGGCAAAAAACGTATCGATGCGCAACACGCAAAAGGTAAATTGACAGCAAGAGAACGTATTGAAATTTTGTTGGATGAGGGATCTTTTGAAGAATTTGATATGTTCGTGGTTCACCGTTGTGAAGACTTTGGAATGGCTGACCAAAGGCCGGCTGGTGATGGAGTTGTCACCGGTTGGGGAACAATTAACGGCCGCATGATATATGTATTTTCGCAGGACTTCACGGTCTTTGGTGGGTCATTATCTGAAACACATGCCCAAAAAATCTGCAAAATTATGGACATGGCTATGCAAAATGGGGCACCCGTAATCGGTATTAATGACTCCGGAGGAGCCCGTATTCAAGAAGGTGTAGCATCTCTTGCTGGTTATGCTGAAGTTTTTCAACGTAACGTAATGGCGTCGGGAGTAATTCCGCAAATTTCAGTAATAATGGGGCCATGTGCCGGTGGGGCTGTCTATTCACCGGCAATGACAGATTTTATTTTTATGGTAAAGGATAGTTCCTACATGTTTGTAACTGGTCCCGATGTGGTTAAAACAGTGACCAATGAAGTTGTAACAGCTGAAGAGTTAGGTGGAGCTTCCACCCATACTAAAAAATCCTCTGTAGCTGACGGAGCTTTTGAGAATGATGTTGAAGCACTGGCCGAGATCAGGCGCTTAATCGATTTCTTACCATTAAATAATCGTGCAAAAGCTCCCGTACGACCTTTTTTTGACGACCCAGGTCGAGTAGAACTATCACTTGATACTCTAATACCTGAAAATCCAAACACTCCGTATGATATGAAAGAATTGATAGTTAAGGTGGCGGATGAAAGCGATTTTTACGAAATACAAAAAGATTTTGCGAAAAATATAATAATTGGTTTCATCCGTCTCGAAGGTCAGACAGTTGGCGTCGTTGCTAATCAACCTATGGTGCTTGCTGGTTGTCTCGATATTGATAGTTCAAGAAAAGCAGCTCGTTTTGTAAGATTTTGTGATGCCTTTGAAATTCCTATTTTGACATTGGTTGACGTGCCTGGATTCTTGCCTGGGACATCTCAGGAATATGGTGGCGTTATAAAGCATGGTGCTAAACTTTTATTTGCTTACGGTGAGGCAACAGTGCCTAAAGTTACAGTAATAACTAGGAAAGCGTATGGCGGTGCGTATGATGTTATGTCATCCAAACATTTGAGGGGTGATTTTAACTATGCATGGCCCACTGCTGAAATTGCAGTGATGGGAGCAAAGGGCGCTACCGAGATTATCCACAGAAGTGATCTAGGAAATAAACAAAAAATTGCCCAGCATACTGCTGATTATGAAAAACGTTTTGCCAATCCATTTGTGGCAGCGGAGCGTGGCTTTATCGACGAAGTTATACAGCCAAGGAGTACGAGAAAACGGATATCAAGAGCATTTGCGGCTCTTCGAGGTAAACGGCTAGAAAATCCATGGAAAAAACATGACAACATACCACTCTGATAACTTAAAAAGCTTAGTTTATTTTGGAGTGGATGAGGAGCATTTCTTTTACTTAAATGCTTTTTATATATTTTTAGAGAAAAAATAATGGCTCTTCCCTACATGATTAAACATAGGGGTTTTCCTGGTAGGTTAGCAGGTACCGATTTTCAATTTACTTTGCGAAGAGCCAATCCAAAAGGTGCTACTGCTTTGGTTAGTCGAGAACGCTTCAAAGATAGAAAATTTGCTGATAGGCAAGCAGATATCGCTTTTGTCCGAGCTTTGCTAACGCAGTTTGGTGACGAACCTTTTGAACGAGGAAATCTTGATGCAGGTCGATTAAGCTGGTTGTTTGGAAGAGAAGTCAAAGCTTTTCAGCCAGATGGTTTTGATATTGAAAGTTATGAGGCAATATTGATACTAGATCTTGATCTGATAAAAGTTAATTTTCCCGAAGCGTTAGAAGCGGAATAATCACAGGGGTGTATAATGTTCAATAAAATTCTTATTGCCAACCGTGGAGAAATTGCCTGTAGAGTTATCAAAACTGCAAATAAAATGGGGATTAAAACAGTTGCAGTTTTTTCTGATGCAGACCGCCATGCGCTGCACGTGCAAATGGCGGATGAAGCAATTCATATTGGGGCTTCCCCAGCAAATCAGTCATATATTGATATAGAGAAAGTTGTTTCTGCGGCTAAATCATCGGGCGCAGAGGCTGTGCATCCGGGCTATGGTTTTCTTTCAGAAAATAGCAAATTCGCTAAGGCCCTTTCAAAGGCAAAAATTGCTTTTATAGGTCCTCCGGAGGGCGCAATTGAAAGCATGGGTGACAAAATTACGTCAAAAAAAATTGCGCAAGATGCGGGAGTTTCAACCGTTCCTGGATACATGGGGCTAATTAATTCTGCTGAAGAAGCAGTCAAAATTTCGAAAAAAATTGGTTATCCGGTCATGATCAAGGCCTCCGCTGGTGGGGGTGGTAAAGGAATGCGTATTGCTTGGAATGACCAAGATGCCAAAGAAGGTTTTCAATCATCTAAAAATGAAGCCTCCAGTAGTTTTGGCGATGATAGAATTTTCATAGAAAAATTTATCACGCAACCCCGACATATCGAAATCCAGGTTCTTGCAGATGCTCATGGAAACTGTATTTATTTAAATGAGAGAGAATGCTCTATTCAAAGAAGAAACCAAAAAGTTGTCGAAGAAGCGCCCAGCCCATTTTTGGATAAGGCAACTCGCCAAAAAATGGGAGCACAGGCCTGCGCGTTAGCTAAAGCTGTGGGCTATGAGAGTGCAGGAACAGTTGAATTTATCGTTGATAGTGAAAAGAACTTTTATTTTCTGGAGATGAATACTCGTCTACAAGTGGAGCACCCGGTAACAGAGTTAATAACTGGAATCGACTTGGTGGAACAAATGATAAGGGTCGCCAATAAAGAAAAGTTAAAACTTCTGCAGTCTGATATATCTATAAATGGGTGGGCAATTGAAAACAGATTGTACGCGGAAGATCCTTACAGAAATTTCCTTCCGTCAATTGGAAGGCTAACGCGTTATCGTCCTCCTGATGAATTTGAGGGTTCTGGACACATTGTTCGAAATGACACAGGTGTGTTTGAGGGTGGTGAAATAAGCATGTATTATGATCCTATGATCGCAAAATTATGTACTTGGGCTCCTACACGCTCGGAAGCTATAGCCTATATGCGAGAGGCTTTAGATGGCTTTGAGGTTGAGGGTATAGGTCATAACTTGCCCTTCCTAAGCGCGGTTATGGATCATCCTAGGTTTGTGAAGGGAGACGTTACGACCGCTTTTATAGAAGAAGAATATCCTGAAGGTTTTAATGGAGTTGAATTACCAGAAGAAGAATTAGTCCGGATTGCTGCCGCGTGCGCTGCTATGAATCGAGTTGCAGAAATTAGGCGGACAAAAATATCTGGCCGTATGGATAATCATGAACGACGCGTTGGCGATAAATGGATTGTAATGCTTCAAGACAAAAATTATGAATTAGACATTGTCGCCGATCAATTAGGCTCAACTGTTCAATTTGAAGACGGATCAAAAATTCGTGTTGAAGGTAGTTGGACACCGGGGAACCAGCTGGCAAATATGCTTGTTGATGATATAAGATTGACGATGAAAGTAGGCAAAGTAACAGGGGGTTTTCGCATTCGAAATCGTGGCGCTGACTTGAAAGTGATTGTTAGAAGTAAACTTCAATCAGATTTAGCCCAATATATGATAGAAAAAGATCTACCTGATACATCAAAAATACTAATGTGCCCTATGCCGGGCTTGATTGTTAAAATTGATGTAAGGGTTGGTGAGGAAATTCAGGAAGGCCAGGCGTTGTGCACGGTAGAAGCAATGAAAATGGAAAATATTCTCAGAGCAGAGCGCCAAACTCGCGTGAAAAAAATAAATGTTAAAGCTGGTGATAGTTTAGCTGTGGATGAAACCATCATGGAATTTGAGTAATGAAATAATCCGAAAAATTTAAGTTGAGCGTTTTCACAGTATTTTGAGAAAGACTTAATTTGCAGTAAGCTTGTAAATTACTTTGTCTCCTGTTTTTTTCGAGCGATTTCCTGTTGCCTTATTGGCATTTTATCAATGACACGAGCAATTTCTCGAATATTCCAAGGGGAAGGTTTGCGCAATTTAACCTGCCCGTCTTTTCCTATCAAAATAAAAGCGAACCCATGTGGTCTCAACCTTTTTCGGAGCGATGAAGAATGGCTTGGTTCAGTATCAACTAAGACAATGATATCTCGCTCCTTTAATGCGTTTAAGTCCTCTGATAAGAACTCCATCTGACTTATAAAGTTGGGGTCCTTGTCTGAATTAGCGAATATGACGATAGGGCGCTGGGTCCACTCAAAGTTTTCTAATGTTGTATTCTTTTCAACTTTTAAAAAGTAATTCTCTGATGCTTGGACTATTTGCACAAAAAGAGTTAACAGAATTACTGTTATGATACTAAATCTACCCAGTATATTTACATATTGCCTTTGGGTTGCCATTAAGAACTCCTCTATTCGACTACATAGGGCATGAAATGCATTAGACGAACAGTTAATATCGAAAAAGAATAAAAAAAATTATATAGTGACCAAGGGATGATTATGATTGCTGTTTTTAGGAAATTGAGATGACACAAGATAAATCAAAATGGAGTGAACTTGCCAACAAAGAATTGCGAGACAAATCTGCTGCAGATTTAACTTGGAAAACATTAGAAGGCCTAAACATTGCTCCTTTGTACACACAAGAGGATCTGAACGATTTGGGGCATCTTGGTTCTCTGCCAGGCGAAGAGCCGTTTACTCGCGGCGTGAAGGCAACAATGTATGCTGGTCGACCATGGACGGTCAGGCAATATGCAGGTTTTTCAACTGCTGAGGAATCAAACAAATTTTACCGAAAAGCACTAGATGCTGGTCAACAAGGTGTTTCAGTAGCATTTGATCTCGCCACTCACCGTGGCTACGACAGCGATCACCCAAGAGTTTTAGGCGATGTTGGTAAGGCAGGCGTAGCTATTGACAGCGTTGAGGATATGAAAATACTTTTTGATGGTATACCCTTGGATAAGGTATCTGTCTCTATGACGATGAATGGTGCCGTTATTCCAATACTTGCCAACTTTATAGTCACTGGTGAGGAACAAGGCCATGATAAGTCTTTGCTTTCGGGAACAATTCAGAACGATATTTTAAAAGAGTTTATGGTTAGAAATACCTATATCTATCCTCCTGAACCGTCTATGAGACTGGTTGCGGATATTATTGAGTACACTTCAGATGAAATGTCCAAATTTAACTCCATTTCGATATCTGGGTACCACATGCAAGAGGCAGGAGCCAATTTAGTTCAAGAGCTTGCTTACACGCTGGCCGATGGTAAGGAATATGTTAAAACGGCAATTGATAGAGGAATGGATGTAGATAAGTTTGCCGGCCGTCTATCTTTCTTCTTCGCTATCGGAATGAATTTTTTCATGGAGGCGGCTAAATTACGGGCAGCTCGTCTTTTATGGCACCGAATTATGGATGACTTGGGAGCAAAAAACCCTCGGTCGAAAATGCTAAGAACCCACTGTCAAACATCTGGAGTTTCTCTTCAGGAGCAAGATCCATTTAATAACGTAGTAAGGACAGCATATGAAGCAATGTCAGCAGTTCTAGGGGGAACTCAGTCTCTGCACACTAATGCTTTAGACGAAGCGATTGCACTACCGACAGAATTCTCAGCGAGAATAGCAAGAAATACACAATTAATTTTGCAAGAAGAGACAGGTATTACAAATGTGGTAGATCCTCTTGCTGGATCTTACTATGTTGAAAAGCTTACCGCCGATTTGGCAGATGCTGCTTGGGAATTAATCGAAGAAGTGGACCAGATGGGGGGAATGACTAAAGCTGTAGCCAGTGGTATGCCAAAATTACGAATAGAAGAAACAGCAGCGCAAAGGCAGGCGGAGATTGATAGAGGCGAACAGGTTATTGTTGGCACAAATAAATATCGATTAAGTCAAGAAGAAGAAATTGAAATTCTAGATGTTGATAATTTAGCCGTAAGGGAAGCTCAAATTAATCGTTTGGGCATTATACGGAAGAACAGAGATGAAGGGGCCTGTTTAGCTGCACTTGAAGAAATAACTAGGCGAGCTGAGCATGGTGGAAACTTATTGGAGGCGGCAGTCGATGCTGCTCGCTGTAGGGCCACGGTTGGAGAAATCTCTACGGCGATGGAAAAAATATTTGGGCGTCACAGTGCAGAGGTGAAAACATTGGCTGGAGTTTATGGAGCTGCTTATGAAGGTGATAAGGATTTCATTGCCATTCAGAAATCCATTGAAAAATTTGCAAAAGAGGAGGGGCGCCGGCCCCGAATGTTGGTTGTAAAAATGGGTCAAGATGGACATGATCGAGGCGCCAAAGTTATTGCAACTGCATTTGCTGATATTGGTTTTGATGTTGACGTAGGACCGCTCTTTCAAACACCTGAGGAAGCTGCACAAGATGCGATCGATAACGACGTGCATGTAATTGGCATTTCATCACAAGCCGCAGGTCACAAGACACTTGCCCCAAAGTTAATTGAAATTCTAAAATCCAGAGAGGCGGAGGATATCCTGGTTATCTGTGGAGGCGTTATTCCTCAACAAGATTACGTGTTTCTAAAAGATGCAGGCGTGAAGGCTATTTTTGGACCTGGAACAAATATTCCTCATGCTGCTCAGGAAATTTTGGATTTAATAAAAGCTGCATCAAAAACATAATCTTTAACTAATAGTGATTATAGTGGTTTAGGGTAAGCAGGAATTACAAATGTTATATTCTACCTCAGATAAATTACTGATTGTAGGTGGGGCTGACTTTTCAGAAGACCTTTTTGAAGAAGTTTATGATAATGGAACCCCCGTTATAGCGGCCGACGGTGGAGCTAATTTTTTAACCTATCGCAATATTTCGCCTGAGTTAATAATTGGTGACCTTGATAGTATATCACAAAAGACAATTCAGAATATAGAGACTGAGAAAATTATCACGATTTCTGATCAATATACTACGGACTTAGAAAAAGTTTTATCAAATACGGAATCTTCTTTAACAATTGGCATCGGCTTTCTAGGGTCGCGCATTGATCATGAGTTGGCCTCGCTCTCTGCGCTTGTAAAGTTTTCCCATAAAAAAATAATTCTTATAGGTGAACAAGACATTATATTGCTAATTCCACCAAGTTTTTCGTTGCCGTCTTTTGATGGGATGCGAGTTTCTCTTTTTCCTTTGGGATCAGTAAAAGTTCAATCAGAAGGTCTAAGGTGGTCCACAGAAGGGCTTACCATGAAACCAACAAACAAAATTGGAACATCAAACCAAGCAATTGGTAAAGTTATAAAATTGGTTCCCGATGCGCCTAAATTGCTTCTTATTTTACCTAAGTCACTATTAAACGATGCTGTTTTGGAATTAGAGCACTCGCCTTCTTGGTGAACTTAAAAACTTAAAATTCTTCTGACATTATTTATTTCAACAATTTGGAATGTTCACCGCCAGGCCCCCTAGGGATGTTTCCTTATATTTATTTATCATATCCTCACCTGTTTGGCGCATAGTCTCGACACAGGCGTCTAATGGCACTAAATGGGTTCCATCTCCTCGAAGAGATAAAGAGGCCGCCGAAACAGCTTTTATAGCACCAAGACCATTACGCTCAATGCATGGAACTTGTACCAACCCAGCAACAGGATCACATGTCATACCTAAATGATGTTCAAGTGCTATTTCTGCCGCATTTTCTATCTGTTCAGAAGTTCCACCAAGGACCGCGCAAAGACCAGCAGCTGCCATAGCGCTGGCGCTGCCCACTTCGGCTTGACATCCTGCTTCAGCGCCACTTATTGATGCATTGAATTTTATTAGACCTCCAATGGCTGCTGCGGTCAAAAGAAAATCTTCAATTTTATTTTCTGATGCATTGGGAACATGTTTTAGATAATATTTTAAAACAGCCGGAATTACTCCAGCAGCACCATTTGTCGGAGCTGTAACAATTTGACCGCCGAATGCATTTTCCTCATTAACGGCCATTGCATAAACGCTCATCCAGTCGTTGATAGTGTGAGGTGGTGTTAAATTTACTCCACGTTCGGCTAGTAAGGCGTCATATATACCTTTGGCTCTGCGTTTTACGTTGAGGCCTCCTGGGAGGAAACCAGACTTATGGAGACCACGCTCAATACACTTGTCCATCGAATTCCAAACTTTTTTTATACCATTTTCTAGTTCAGTTTTGTTAATTCTTGAAAGTTCATTTTCTTTTTTCATCTGAGCAATGGATTTATCAAATTCTTTTGACATGCTAAGCATTTCTTCTGCAGAGCTGAAAGGAAATGGTACCTCAGATCCTTGATCTCGATCTTTCCCATGGGAGAGCTCATCTGCGGTTAAAACAAAGCCTCCCCCAATAGAGTAGTAAGTTTCTTGGAATAAAATATCGCCTCTATCATCTAGGCCCATAAAAATTAAACCATTAGGATGCCCATCTAGAGGTGGACCATAATCAAATTTTAGGTCTTTTTGTGGGCTGAAAGATAATTTTCCTAAATCATCGGATTTGATGAAATTTTTGGCTGAAATTTCGTGTAGAGTTTTTTCACAAGCCTTGTGGTCGTAATTTTCTGGTGAATAGCCTGCCAACCCTAGAATAACTGCACGATCTGTGGCATGACCTTTTCCAGTAAACGCCAGTGATCCATATAAGGTCACTCGTACTCCTGAAAAATTAAAGGGAGAATTTTTCAGATTTTGTAAAAAGCGTTTTGCGGCAACCATCGGTCCCATTGTGTGACTTGATGACGGGCCTATGCCAATTTTAAACATATCGAAGACTGATAAAAACATTACATACACCGTAAAACCGTCGTGTTAGGTTTGTAAATGTAACTGATTACTATAATCGGGCAAATGCGACGATAGCCATCTAAAAGGGACTTTATATCAGAAAAATGCAAATCACTCTCGCAACTTTGGCTTGAGTTGCCTATAACATCTCAAAGTTTTGGAGTCGTAACAATGATTGCTGACCTATCCCCATCAGATCGCAGTAAATACGCCTGTGCTTTGCATGCCGCAAAACTCGTTGAAAGTGGGATGAAAGTGGGTTTGGGAACTGGTAGCACGGCATATTGGCTGGTCCACCACTTAGCAGAACGCGTCAGAAACGAAGACCTAGAATTCGTTGGAGTGCCAACTTCCACGAGAACGAAAAATCAAGCACATGCTGAGGGTATAAAAATTATATCAATGGATGATGCTGGTAGGCTCGATATAACAATTGATGGAGCCGATGAGTTTGACCAATCAATGAATTTAATTAAGGGAGGTGGGGGAGCACACCTTCAAGAAAAGATCGTAGCTTTTGGATCTGACCTAATGGTTGTAATTGCTGATGAGAGTAAAAAGGTAAAGAAACTTGGAAGGTTTCCGCTTCCAGTTGAAGTTCTGAAATTTGGGAGCACTTCATCACAAGTGAAAATAGAGGAGCTGCTTATTGCCAGAAAATACAAAGATTTTGATGTAAAAATACGCATGGAGGGCGAAAAACCTTTTATCACGGATGAGGGGAATTATATTTTTGATTTAAAATTGAATGAGATTGAGGACCCGAGAGGGCTTTGTGGCGACCTCAATATTATTCCTGGTGTTGTTGAAAACGGTTTATTTGTCGACGTCTGCAGTGCAGTTATTATTGGACATTCTGATGGAACAGCTGAAATTTCTTGGAAAAAAGACATTGCGTAACAAGCTGTAAATAAAATTCGATCACTTGATGATTTAATGGGTGAACTCTATGAACTTTGATTATGATCTTTTTGTAATTGGCGGTGGATCAGGTGGGGTACGAGCAGCTCGTGTAGCAGCATCTGAAGCTGGAGCCAAGGTTGGTTTGGCAGAAGAGGATCGATATGGTGGAACCTGCGTCATACGTGGCTGTGTACCAAAAAAGCTCATGGTTTATGCAAGTGAATTTAGCAGACATTTAGAGGATGCTTTTGCATTTGGATGGAGCTCAGAAAATCGTGGCTTTGATTGGAAAAAATTTAGAAAAAAGCTTCATTTAGAGCTTGATCGTTTGGAAACTGTATATCGAAACTTACTACGAAATGCTGGTGTAGACACCTACGATCAAAGAGCAAAACTACTTGACCAAAATACGGTAGTAATTGGAGAGAAAAAATTAACAGCAAGGACAATCCTAATAGCGACTGGCGGTCGACCTTTCAGACCAGATATTTCTGGAATTGAAAATGCTTTAGTTTCCGATGATATTTTTAATCTCGAGAAACTTCCCAAATCGATGGCGATAATCGGCGGAGGCTATATCGCTTGTGAAATGGCAAGTATCATGAATGGCTTTGGTGTTAATACAAAACTCATTTACCGGGGTGATCAGATTTTGCGCGGTTTCGATCAAGAAATTAGAGACCATGTTGCTGAAGAAATGGCCAAAAATGGCATTTCAATTGCTCTGAATGAAGATGTCACAAAAATAAATGTGACGGCAAAAGGTTTGGAACTCATAAATTCTGATGGTAAGAAAGAAAATTTTGATAAAATTTTGACTGCAACTGGACGAACACCTAACTCAGATGACTTAGGGTTGGATAACTCAGGTGTTCAAATTGGTGAGAAAGGTGAAATATTAGTAGATAATTATTCTAAGAGTTCTAAGGAATCTGTCTATGCAATTGGGGATGTTACAAACCGCAGTACTCTAACGCCGATAGCTATTAGAGAAGCTATGTCCTTTATCGAAACTGTGTTTAGAGACAAACCTGAAAAACTTGATTACCGATTTATCCCTACTGCTGTCTTTACTACACCAGAAGTTGGAACAGTCGGGTTGACTGAGGAAGAAGCATCTCAATTTGCTCCTATTGCGATTTACACCACAAAATTCAAATCTATGCGTGAGGGTTTTGCAGGAAGAGAGGATAGAGTTTTCATGAAATTGATTGTAGCAGAAAAAAATCAAAAGGTTTTGGGTTGTCATTTTGTCTCACCTTTTGCAGGAGAATTAGTGCAATTAGCTGCCGTAGCTGTTACGATGGGTGCAACAAAACTTGATTTTGATAAAACAATTGCAGTTCATCCAACAATTTCGGAAGAATTGGTGACAATGCGAAAACCGACTCGCAGAGCTTGAAAAATTTATTTAAATCCCCAGTTATTAGGAAACATCAAACAGTCATATTACCGGTAAAGGAATAAAAATGGCAGGAAATTCTGGCGGCCCTTGGGGCGGCGGTGGCGGCAATGGCCGTGATAGTGGTAAAGAAGGTGGACGAAAGCAGCCCACTGGAGGGAAAAATAAGCCCGAGGGAAACAATCCCGTACCTCCTGAAATCGACGATATGTTAAGGAAAGGTCAAGAACAACTTCGAGTTCTGATGGGCGGCAGAGGTTCTGGCGGTGCAAATGGGTCGGGCCGTGGAAGCGGTGGTGGCGGACTTGGCCGTAGTGGGTATTTTTTAATTGTCGCAGGTTTAGTCGTATTTTGGCTTTTCAATAGTTTGTATACAGTTCAAAACTTTGAAAAATCGGTCGAATTGTTCTTTGGCAGATATATTGAAACTGGCGAAGAGGGTTTGAACTTCGCACCCTGGCCAGTTGTGCGAGCAGAAGTTGTTCCTGTTGATAGGGAGCAAACTGAAGATATCGGCGTTGGTATTAGAGGCGGAGATGCTGGTTTGATGCTTACCGGTGATGAAAATATTGTTGATATTGACTTCCAGGTGGTTTGGAATGTCAACGATCCTGCCCGCTTTCTTTTTAATCTGCGAGAGCCACAAGCGACGATTAGAGCTGTGTCTGAATCGGCTATGCGAGAAATTATTGCCCAGTCAGACCTAGCTCCCATCCTAAACAGAGACCGTGCTGCAATTTCTGACAGTCTGGAGCTCTTAATCCAAAACACGTTAGATAGTTATGACAGTGGTGTTAATGTTGTTCGAGTAAACTTTGACAAGGCTGATCCCCCGGAACAAGTAATTGATAGTTTCAGAGAAGTTCAGGCCGCTGAGCAACAGCGTGATAGACTTGAAAAAGAAGCGGATGCTTATGCTAACCGAATTCTAGCGCAAGCTCGAGGTGAAGCAGCTCAGGTTAGAGAGCAGGCTGAAGCTTACCGTGCTCAAGTTGTGAATGAAGCTACAGGTGAAGCTAGTCGGTTTGGTGCAGTTTTAACCGAGTATAAAAAGGCGCCAGATGTAACGCGTAAGCGCCTCTATCTGGAAACCATGGAGCGGGTCCTTGGAGATGTTGAAAAAGTAATTATTGATGAATCAGCAGGTGGAAGTGGTGTCGTACCATATCTTCCCTTGAACCAACTACGCCAGGAGACAAAATAATGAATAGAATGGTGATATTATTAGGCGCAATTTTTCTCATTTTCGTTGGTGTAATGTCTTCAATTTTCGTTGTTGACGAACGCGAGAAAGTTCTTGTTTTGCAGTTTGGCAGAGTTGTAGCAACTAAGGAAGACCCTGGTCTATCGTTTAAGATCCCGATTATTCAAAACGTCGTAAGGTATGACGATCGCATTTTAAGCCGCGACATCGATCCGTTAGAGGTTACTCCGTTAGATGATCGTCGGCTCGTTGTTGATGCTTTTGCTCGCTACAGAATAATTGACGTAAATAAGTTTCGAGAAGTTACAGGCGCATCTGGTGACACAGCAATCTCAATCGCTGGAACTAGGCTGGACCGTATCCTGAGTTCTCAAACTCGTGAAGTATTGGGCTCTGTTTCATCAAACAATATTCTTAGCTCAGACCGTTTCGCTTTGATGTTGCGAATACGAAATGGTGCAATTGCAGAAGCGGAAAAAATGGGTATCGAAGTTGTTGACGTACGTTTGAAGCGGACAGATTTGCCCAGACAAAACTTAGAAGCGACTTTTGCCAGGATGCGTGCGGAAAGAGATAGAGAAGCTGCTGATGAAATCGCGAGAGGTAATGAAGCTGCTCAACGTGTGAGAGCCCAAGCAGATAGAGAGCAAGTGGTAATTGTTTCAGAAGCTAAGCGTGAGTCTGAAATAATTCGAGGCGAAGCGGATGCAGAGCGAAATGCAATTTTTGCTACAGCTTTTGGTGAGGATCCAGAATTCTTTGAGTTTTACAGATCGCTTAATGCTTACGAAAAATCAATAAAGGGGTCGAATTCGACAATGGTAATGTCGCCAGATTCGGAGTTCTTTAATTATTTTAAGTCTGATTTTGGAGCTGAGTAATTTCAACAATCTTATATGGATTAGGCTTAGTATTGGTAATTGAGGGGCTAATTTATGTTCTGGCCCCTCATTTTGTAGAAAAGATATTGGTTTCGCTAAAAGAAATGCCTAATGAGCAACGTCGCTTGGTTGGGGCTTGTATGGCTCTAATCGGAGGGCTGATACTTCTTTTAATAAAAACATTTTAATTTAAAATATTGATTTTTAAATTTCGAAGCTGTTGTAAACTTTAAATGCCATCCTAAATACAAATCACTGGCGACAAGAAAACTTTTTGAGGACTAAATGAGACAATTTTATATTTTTAAAACTGCACGATTTTCTGCTGTAGAAGATATAAATAAATTACGACAATTTATCGTAACCGCCTTTTTTGTAACAATGAGCGTCTTTCTACAAACCGTAGTCCTAAATGCTCGCGGTGCGCCGGAAAGCTTTGCTGATTTAGTTGAAGGTGTGGGTGCTTCTGTGGTCAATATAACCACGACGACTAAAGTTGAAGCTCCGGTAGTTCCAAGGGGTGTGGTTCCTGAAGGCAGCCCGTTCGAAGAACTGTTTCGCGACTTTCAAAATCCGAATAACCCTCGCCAAAGGCCACGAAATGCAAATGCTTTGGGTTCTGGTTTTGTGATTAGTAGCGATGGTTTTATCGTGACAAACCATCACGTGATAAATGATGCTGATCAGATAACAATAGAATTCAATGATGGCTCTTTTCGTGATGCGGTTGTGATCGGTAGTGACGAGAATATAGACATTGCATTATTGAAAGTTGATGCAGAAACACCCTTAGAGTTTGTGAAATTCGGTGATAGCGATATATCACGGGTTGGTGATTGGGTCATGGCAATGGGTAATCCACTCGGCCAAGGCTTTTCTGTGTCAGTTGGAATAATATCTGCGCGCAATCGTGAGCTGTCAGGAAACTATGACGATTACATACAAACAGATGCAGCTATTAACAGAGGTAATTCAGGTGGACCACTGTTTAACATGGGTGGAGAAGTAGTAGGCGTTAATACAGCTATTTTATCCCCGAACGGTGGGTCGATAGGCATTGGATTTTCAATGGCATCAAATGTCGTCGAACCAGTTGTTAAGCAATTGAAAGAATTTGGCGAGGTGCGACGTGGTTGGTTAGGGGTAAGTATAGGTGATCTTAATCAAGACATGGCTGATGCCTTAGGTATGAAAGAGCCGAGCGGCTCTATCGTTCTAGAGGTCTATGACGGACCATCCAAAGATGCTGGTCTCTTAGCTTCAGACGTCATTGTTATGTTTGATAATAAAGAAGTTGGTAATTCAGGCGAATTGGTTCGCATCGTTGGTGATACAACAGTTGGTAGAACCGTAGATGTTATCGTACTCAGACAAGGCGAGCGGATAAAGGTAAGCGTAAAACTCGGGCAGCGACCAACAAATAAAGAGCTTAACGCGCAAGTTACACAGCCGGAACCGGCCAAGCCTAATGAAGATGCAATTGATGGAGTTGGTTTGTCCGAAATGACTGATAGTTTGCGAGAAGAATATGGAATAGATCCTGCAGTCTCGGGTGTAATAATAATGTCTGTAGATGAAACGTCATCTGCATACGAAAATGGTTTGCGAAAAGGCGACGTAATCACTGACGTTGCCCAGAAACCAATTGGTTCGGTCGAGGAAGTAGAGGAGCTTGTTTCGAGTGCTAAAAGTGAAGGCCGTCAGTCAGTTCTTCTCTTAGTTCGGAGAGAGGGACAACCGAGGTTTATAGTACTAAAATTTAACTAATTAATTTTAAATGACCGGGAGCAGGGCTTCTGGTCCTAATTAGTATTTAATTACATATTTATCTTTGGTAAATCATCGAGCATATATGAAATATCTTCAACATGCTCAGCTATCACATGTATAACTGAGTTTTCGCTCTGAACCCGCCCTTTTATTTTTAAAAGGCGCCCAGAAATTATAGCACGGCGAAATTTTTCATATAAAGCTCGCCAGATTACTATATTTACTGTTCCTGTTTCATCTTCCAATGTGAGAAAAATAACACCTTTTGCTGTTCCAGGACGTTGCCTAAGTATCACTAATCCTGCGACGCAAACAATTGTACCAGGTGAAGGACGATTTAGAAAAGATGCGGGACAAGCACTTGGTGGCTTTGGCCATTTTAAGAGAGTATTTTGCATTTTTTTATTATATTTAATTTTTGGTGACTATTTAAAGAACAAAAATAGAACATATGGAATAATATGACAAGATTCTTTTAATAATTTTTAAAAAGGTATGGCCGAATTAAATTTAGCTGATTAGAAGAGTTTCACGAATTATGAGGGATGAGCAGAATGGCAAAAATAACTTATATTGAGCATAACGGAACACAACACGTTGTTGAGGTTTCAAACGGTTTGACCGTGATGGAAGGTGCTCGAGACAATAATATCCCAGGAATTGATGCAGACTGTGGTGGCGCCTGTGCATGTTCCACCTGCCATGTTTACGTTCATCCAGACTGGGTATCGAAGATTCCACCGATTGAAGATATGGAACAAGATATGTTGGACTTTGCCTATGAGCCTGACCCGCAGAGGTCTCGATTAACTTGTCAGTTGCAAGTTACTGATGACTTAGATGGCTTAGTTGTTCAAATGCCTGAAAAACAAATTTAGTTAAGTTACTCTAAACTAACTGAACTTTTTCAATAAGTCCCCGTTTCGAATTTGTCCCGCTGATACAACAGAGCACAACAAACCTCGTAATCGAAGTGATTTGTGTTCCTCGAAGGTTATCCAGTTTTTTGCATCCACACCGTAGCGTACCTTCCATTTAACACAGCCTTCATTAAAAATCCCCGATACTTTCAGTTTAGCAGTCCCCGCTGAAAGAATAGTGCCTGCTGGGCAATTCTCTTCTGATGTATCAAAATCAGACATGAATGTATCGCCTGGGTGAATTGCTTCGGGTCCAAATTTTACCGCATTCCAAACTCTAGTAGATAAAATAGAAACTTGAATACCGGGATCTGGCTCCCCATTTGAAAGTTTCAACCAAGGACTTTCCAGCCATCGGTCTCCCTTAATTCCTTCATTTGGTGTTAATTCCATAAATTCTGGAAAACTTCTTTGGTTTCTTTCGGGTCGAAAGCATAGATTTTCAATTATGGATTCTTTTTTTGGTGCATCTTTTATATGTGGAATTGCAGCTAATAATTCCAATTTTGATCTAAAAGTCATAGCGCTCTCCAGCCGATGTCTTTCCTATAAAAACCTTCTGGCCAATCAATAGTTTCTATCATTTCATAAGCATTCTTTTGAGCTTTGACTAAAGTTTCTGCTCTTGTAGTTATGTTTAAAACACGCCCGCCGTTTGCTAATACTTTTCCATTCTTTTCCTCTGTTCCAGCGTGGAAACACATAAAATTACTATCTGAAGGCAGATTAGCTAATCCAACTATTTCCGTACCTGTTTCATAAGAACCTGGATATCCATTACTAGCCATAACAACTGTTATAGAGTGGTCCGTCGCCCAATTAATCTTTACATCACTTAACTTACCTTTGGCGGTAGAAAGTAATGCATCTAAAATTTGCCCACCCAACCGCATCATTAGGACCTGACATTCGGGATCACCAAATCTTACATTATACTCAACGAGACGAGGATCGGATTCCTTTATCATAAGGCCTGCATAAAGAACGCCTGTAAATGGCATGCCTCGCCTGACCATTTCGCGCATAGTCGGGCGAATGATCCTTTCAACAGTCTTTTTCAATACTTCTTCATTTAAAATTGGAGCTGGTGAGTAGGCTCCCATGCCTCCAGTATTTAATCCGGTGTCGCCATCTCCAACCCGCTTATGATCTTGCGCAGTACCAATGGGTAGGATTGTTTCCCCATCAACTAAAATAAAAAGGGATGCCTCCTCGCCTTCCATAAACTCTTCAATCACAACACTTGCACCAGCGTTTCCAAAAGATCCGCTAAAAATTTCACGCACTGCCGATATAGCCATCTCAATATCTGTAGCTACGATCACACCTTTACCCGCAGCTAGCCCGTCAGCTTTAACAACCAATGGCACCCCTTTAGTTTCTACATAAGTTAAAGCTGGTTCCAGTGAGTCAAAGCTTCTATATTCGGCAGTGGGCGCTCCGGAAGCATCGCAGATTTCTTTTGCAAACTTTTTACTTGTTTCCAATTGAGAAGATGCTTTAGAAGGTCCAAACGTCAAAATTCCTTCTCTTTTTAAAATATCACTAACACCTTCCGCTAGAGGTGCCTCGGGGCCAATTAGAACAAAGTCGATATTGTATTTTTTTACAGTTTCTACGATCTGCGTAGCGTTAAGAATATCGACGTTTATACACTTTGCAATTTGAGCAATACCTGCATTTCCTGGTGCTACGAATAAATTATCACACTTGGGGTTTTGTTTGATAGCCCAGGCTAGAGAATGTTCACG
>CACBXB010000008.1 GCA_902543185.1 Paracoccaceae bacterium | reverse complement strand
CAGGATTAAAGTTCGTTCCTGCGACATTGAATGTATATGTTCCATCAGCGTCATGGGTGATATCAGTTCTATAAACAGTAGTACCTGCAGGTGGATTGTTGGCGTCAAATTGGTCAGCCCAAGTAACAAATTCTAAGGGATCATCACCTGCACTATAATTTAGGTCTGCAGGATTAAAGTGCGTTCCGGAGACATCAAATGTATAAGATCCATCAGCGTCATGGGTGATATCAGTTCTATAAACAGTGCTACCTGCAGGTGGGTTGTATGGCTCAAATTGATCTGCCCAAGTAGTAAATTCAAAGCGAACATCACCAGCACTATAATTTAAGTTTGCAGGATTAAAGTCCGTTCCTGTAACATCAAATGTGTACGCTCCATCAGCATCATGTGTGATATCAGTTCTATAAACAGTGCTACCTGCAGGTGGGTTGTTGGCGTCAAATTGATCAGCCCAAGTAACAAATTCTAAGCGATCGTCACCTGCACTATAATTTAAGTAAGCAGGATTAAAATCAGTTCCGGTAACATCAAATGTGTACGCTCCATTAACGGCATGTGTGATATCGGTTCTATAGACCGTGCTACCTGCAGGCGGCTTGTCGGGATCAAATTGATTAGCCCAAGTAACAAATTCTAAAGGATCGTCACCTGCACTATAATTTAGGTCCGCAGGATTAAAGTCAGTCCCAGTGACATCAAAAGTATAAGTTCCAGCAGCATCATGTGTGATATCGGTTCTATAGACAGTGCTACCTGCAGGCGGATTGTCGGGATCAAATTGATCCGCCCAAGTAACAAATTCTAAAACTTCATCACCTGCACTATAATTTAGGTCCGCAGGATTAAAGTCAGTTCCAGCAACATCAAATGCATAGGCCCCATCGGCGGCATGTCTAATGTTTATGGTAATATCAGAACCAGTTGGATCTTTTACTATAGAACCGTTTGTGTAGGAACCACCTCCCCAGGCATATGTTCCTGAAGAGTTTTCGCGATTATACACGACTGTATCAGTAGGCACTTGATCACCTACAGCTATTACACCCACACCAAAGTTTGGTGTATCAATATACTGAGGCCCGCCGCCATCATAGTCACCAACAAGAATATTAGTCACACCAGATATGTGCTGTGTGACAGTAGCACCCGTCGGTGTTATCGAACCATTTGCAACTCCAGTTGTATATTCATCAAACGTCCAATTAGTGGTAACTCTTTGACCATCAGCGGGGTTTATTTCGTAATAAACTCTTTCGGTACCATTATTATTGCCCCCTGCATTGGACATATAATCAGCTGCCGAAACTTGTTCTAAAATAGCATCATCCTGAGCAAAGATTGGGTTAAAATTTTCAACAATTAGAACTCCAGCTGACACATCGTCATTCTCGTACACATCAGTAAAAAGCGGCTGGGCAACCCCATCTATCGTAATCACATCTTCTGCGTAATTTCCTCCAACTGCATGAATATAATTAGTAATACTGCCCGACCCATCATTAGTCGCCACTCTTTCAGGCGTGCCTTCTGTGAAACTTTCGCCCCAAGCGTAGCGCCCATCTGGACCGTTCTCTACAGTGTAAGTTACAGATTGAAAGTTAGCCTGGGTGACTTCCTGTATATTATTTGAGTTTCGACCCGGATCATTATCATTAGAATCCAGTGTTGAAGTAACGTTAATACTGAAATCTCTACCTGCCAGTGCTGTTCCACGAGCATCTTGAGTAATTGTCAATATATCGCCAACAGAGTAGCCCTGTCCCTTATCAAGCACTTCACCAATACTTAAACTTCCATCGTCAGCCACAACTAAATTGGCCCGAAAACCTGTGCCGGCCCCATTAGAGTCGAAACTGATGCTGTAAGTGTTACTTCCCCGAGCCAGCGAAGTTGACAGCGTATCATTGAACTCAACATAACCACTCCCAGAATTTTGAACTGCGTAATTGTTGACCATACCCGCTCTGTGTTCAAAACCTGCACTGCTATAGACTTCCGTAGGCACACCAAACTGTGTTGCAGTGCCACCTTCAAAATCCCCATTAACCAGATCACCACTTTCTGGAATTGTTGCATCTCCATAGAAATTGATTTTTAAACGTCCCTGGGTACCATCAGAAGTTGCATCAATTTCTCCGATTTCAACTGTAACAGTACCATGATCCAGATCAGTAAAAGTAAAGCTAATTACATTATTTTCATCAATCTTTATATCTGCAGTATCTTCAAGAGTAAGAGTATCGGTCAGTCCCAAATTACTAGAAACAGCAATATCTAGAGAATCTGTTGCAATAGTAGTCTCAAAATCTACGAATGCATTTATAACTGATTCAGAAGGCAAAGCAGTAAGGTTCATCACTTGTCCAGCGTTCGGCAATCCTGCTTCTATCGTACGTGCCTCTCCATAAAGGTCAGAATAGTCAACTTTAGCAATACCGAAGGTCTGCGCTGAATTTTCAGCACCCATTGAAACAAACTCACTATTGGCTGCATCAACAAAAATATTCTTACCTTTATAGGTATTATTAGACATTATGCGGTTAAACTCCTGCGCGATCTCTTCTGCTTCTATGTTAAAAGCCTCATGATCATCTATTGTATTGAGATCATTCGCACCCAAAACTGCGAGTTCCTGCATTCTAGAGAGTAAAGCCGTCGCTGAGTTTAAAACCCGCATACCAGTCTCAAGATAACCCATTACTACAGCTGCACTCTTGATACCTGCTTTTGTACCAACAAAGTCCAGTCGAAATTCATCTGCAATGGCCTCGTAGGATACTCCATCGCCGGCGTTTGCAAATTGTTTACCAGTTGCAAGACGCTCCATGCTCTTGCCCATTTCGCTAGTAATACGGGTCAAAGATGATTCCACCTTATAAAACGCCGTGGTTGGACCGATGTTTGCCATGACGGTTCCTTTTCTAATACGATTTTTAACTATCTCAGAAATAGTAAACGACACTTATCCAAAATATTTAGCATTAAAAAAAGGTATCGAACTAATTACTTTTGTAATTTGTCTCTGTGACAAATGTCTTCAAAGACCGTTTCACAGAAATTTACAACTTTTTAGATGAACGGCCTTGAGCTAATAAGCGGGCTCTAAAAATTACAATAAAAATTCATTTAAACTCTGCTAAAAAGTTTTGTTTTATTTTCGAGAATTGTTTAAAATCTAAGCTATATTTGGTTGGGCAATTTTGTAGTATTACATCAAAAAAGAATTAATTTTAAAATTATTATATCATTGTTTTTATTTATTTATTTCTATTATTATGAGTACTACAATATCCAGATATTTATCTAACAAATATTTTCAATTCATAGATAGCTTTGCTATGTTATCTGCTTTTTCCAACCATCTATTATCCTGTATGGTTTGGAACTTTGATTATTACGCTCTATCCAAAGTCTGTACTTGTTATATGTTCGCCCATATCTTTCTGATCTTAACACTTCAGGAGGCTTGGTCATTAAGCTATCATAGAAGTCTTGATCTATGTGCTTAAACTGAATAACTCTAGCTCGGTCATAAAAGTCTCGTTCATAGTTTAACGGTTTACCTAAAACAGCCTTACTGGCTTCAGTCATATATTCTTTCAACTTTAGTATTTGATCGTATTGAACAATAAATGATTGATTGACGCTCAATATTGGTTGGTCTGTATAGGTAAATTTTTTTATTACGTGCTCTACTATAAGACTTTCTTTGTACATCAGATTGATACCCATATCACAAAACAAATCATCCGCTAGATGGGGATTCAAATCTAAAAAGATATTTAACAGTTTGTCTAATTCTTCATCCGTTAAATTTATATCGCTATTGTCCCTAAAAGCCTTATATGCCTGCTGTTTTGAGGATGCATATATTGCAGTCACAGCTAATAATTTTACGGCTTTTGTTTGTTTTTCCTTGTTAAGACGAGGCAAAATAATTTCTTCCAACTGGCAGCCATTAAACGTCTCTCCTTTATCGATCGATAGAATGGATAAATGAATACCATTGTAGTCGACCTCAATGGTAGGTTTATCGTTAATTAGAATGTTAGCTCTGTAGCTTTGCCCTACTTGCTGCCAAAAGCCTCCATAGAACCTGCCGTTATTACTCCAAGATCCTCTAGAAAATATGCGGCTCACAAACTTATTGCTTTGGTTTATGGGTATTCGCTTCAATCCAACTTTAGTATCAAGCTCAACATATGCTTTTTGCAATGGTCCAATGTCTATATAAGTTCTTTGAAGTAGGCTATTATACGCATAAAGCATCAGCTCCATTCTTTGTGTTTCATTCGTATCTTTATATTCTATAAGTTGTCTTAATTTCTCGCCTCGCCTTCTTATAAGTTTACCCTGCATATCGGCATCAAAATCAGAGAGTAATACAGCGGTTTTGCTTTTGTGATTATAGATGTCAAAGAGATCTGCGGTACATTTACCAAACTCAACTTTAAGAATGTGAGATGGGCGTATTCTACTGGTAAAGCTTTTCCATCCCTCGTTATTCTTATCGTTACTCCCACCTACGAAATCCAAGTAACCTAACTCTACTAAGCCGTCTATAAGTTTAACAATCTTAAAGGAGATACGAAGACTGTTGTACCTTGAGGTTGGAGCATAAGCATTTGCACTTCTTGCAACTCCTGTCCACAACGTTGGCATATCAAGGAAGTTTACATAGAGATGAACTAATAAAACCTTTAGTAAAAGTTTTGGATGTGTACCCTTTCTATTACCTTTTGGTATTAGATTAGCTTGCCTGTGTTCGCCTAATGACTGCCACACTTTATCAACAATTATATTTATTTCAGGATGGTCAGACCATAAATGTAAATCTAAAGGTTTCGAATGAGATCTGTGGTTACTAAATAACATCTTTATATCCTAGGGACATAACTGCTTGCAAAAAAAGCCAATGCCTCCTTTGCCAAAATTTTTACTTATTTTTAAAAACAGTTTTTAGCCTTCTGATAAAAATATATACCTTTATTATCTTGCATTTACCATAGCAACACCTTAGTCCAAAGAAAGTGGACCCATAGCTCAACTGGATAGAGTACTTGACTTCGAATCAAGGGGTTGGGGGTTCGAATCCTCCTGGGTCCGCCATTTTTAAAATATTACGTCCTTTATTACGCATTAAAAGTTTTATTTAATATTTGATCAATATATAGTATTTTTTATTTAAAAAATCGGCATAATTTAATATATATTGTGTTTTTTATTTTTTATGTATAGCACTAAGTTAAACTTAGGTAAGAAAATGTACGAGCATAGAAAAGTAAAAATATCTCAATTATTATCAGCATTGGTTTGCATGGTAATAATAGCCTTAGAAATTATTTAGATACATATCTGGATGAAAGTTGGTTCAGAAGAAACCGCTTTCTGTTTCGTTAAATAATAAAATAATGCAGAAGTTACTTAAGTTGTTGTGCTCTGAAAAAGAGAATGTTTATTTTCTCAGTCAAAGCTTTTGAAAACTTATCGCTTTGTCCTGAGTTGATATAACAGGACACTTTATTTAAGTGGTGAAGACACACTTAGGGAATTTTACATGCGAGAAAGAATTTTATGGATTGATGTGATTAGAGGCATTTCCATTTTAGCTATGATTACTTTTCATTTTGCCTTTGACATGATGTATTTCGGGTTTGTAAAATCCGACTTAATATATCAGCCGGACTGGAAGCTTTTTGAGCGGATGATAGCTTTCAGTTTTTTATTTATTGCTGGTCTCAGTCTATCTATTACGCATGAAGCAAGGATTAACTGGAAATCATTTATTAGAAGATATGGAGTGACAGCTATTTGCGCAGTGTTAATATCCACTGTCACTTATATTTTGTTTGGTAATGATATGATAAGATTTGGGATATTACATGCGATTTCGCTCTCGGGTCTAATAAGTTTACTATTTTTAAAACTGAATTCACTATCTTTAGTTTTGTTGGCAGCTGTGATCTTTTTGATAAATACAATCATGCCTAAACCTCTGAACGGTGATTATTTTTGGCAATGGTTGATCTACACTACTAATACTCCCAATTCATTAGATTACCGCCCTATTATACCCTGGATAACCCCCTTTGTTTTGGGAATGGCGTCACATCAACTTTTTAAAAAGTGGGGTTTACTGGAAAAAGGTAAAGCTGTCACCTACAGAGAGCTTTCAATTCTTTCTTGGTTGGGCAGAAATAGTCTTGCTATATATTTGGTGCACCAGCCTATTTTATTTGC
Source organism: Paracoccaceae bacterium (assembly GCA_902543185.1). Lineage (GTDB taxonomy): Bacteria > Pseudomonadota > Alphaproteobacteria > Rhodobacterales > Rhodobacteraceae > Salinivivens. Next base: position 98,013 of record CACBXB010000008.1, on the reverse strand, counting down.
TAGCTTCTCTTTATTCCTTAAAATTAGTTAAATTTATATTGGTTCTAAATCACCAAGCCTCAAATTTTCATGAAACTCTAACTCAAATTCTGCGAAGTTTTGATTTAATATAGCTTTTCTTATCTTCTCCATAAGATCTTGATAATAGTGAAGATTATGCCAAGTTAACAGCATTGAAGAAATTATTTCTTGCGATTTAAATACATGATGCAAGTATGCCCTTGAATAATTTTTACATGCTGGACACTTGCAAGAAAAGTCTAAGGGTCTTGGATCATTTTGATGTCTAGAATTTTTAATATTAACAACACCACGATGAGTGAACGCCTGCCCGGTTCTTCCAGACCGTGAGGGAAGAACACAGTCCATCATATCTATTCCTCTTTTGACTGCGCCAACTATATCACTTGGTTTCCCAACGCCCATCAAATACCTTGGCTTATCAATCGGCAACATATCTGGGGCAAAGTCTAAAACTCTAAACATTGCCTCCTGTCCCTCCCCGACTGCTAGGCCTCCTATCGCGTATCCTTCAAATTCGATCGACTTAAGAGCCTCTGCACTTTCAGCTCGCAAATCGTACTCTAAACCACCTTGTTGTATTCCAAACAGTGCATAGCCTGGGCGATCACCAAAAGCGTCTCTTGAACGTCTCGCCCACCTCATAGAAAGCTTCATGCTATCTGCAATTTTTTCATATGGGGCAGGTAAAGATGAACATTCATCAAAACACATGACGATGTCACTTCCCAACATTTTCTGAATTTCCATAGATCTTTCTGGACTTAAAACATGGCGAGACCCATCTATGTGGGATTTAAAAGTCACACCTTCTTCATTTAATTTTCTTAGCTCGGCTAAACTCATAACTTGAAAGCCACCACTATCAGTGAGTATTGGCCGTTCCCAATTCATAAATTTATGAAGTCCGCCTAATTCAGAAATCCGTTCAGCTGTTGGCCTCAACATCAAGTGATAAGTGTTTCCCAACAAAATATCTGCACCAGTAGACCTCACACTTTCCGGGAGCATTGCTTTCACAGTAGCTGCCGTTCCAACAGGCATAAAAGCTGGTGTTCTAATTTCCCCTCTCGGTGTCGAAATTATTCCACCTCTGGCTTTTCCATCAACCGCAGTCAGGGAGTATGAAAATTTTTTTGTCATTAGATCATTTCTCAAAGTAAAAATACTTTTAAGTATATTGATTATTCACTGAAATTCTTTCCGCTAGATAATGGAGCCATACGAATAAGGCGAGAGTCTAGTACCGCTAGTTGACGATGCTTCATAGCCTCACGATAATCAGGATTTTTCACCATGGAAACGAATGCACCAACGCTTGGGTATTCTGCTATAAAACAAAAATCCCACTTTTCTTCACTGGGACCAATTAAGGGAAAGAGCATTTCTCCACGCCATATTATTTTACCACCCAGGCTTTCAAATATCGGAAAACTAAGTCGGCCATATCTTTTATATGCTTCCACACCTGAAACCACTTCACCATTGGGGTATTCAACTTCCTTATGAACCTTGACCAAGTTGAGCATATTCAAAGGTCGCGGATCTTTTATCTCACGAAAAGCATTAAACTCCTCACCCGAAAAACTTGTGTAACTCATTGGCGCCTCACGAAGTGCTAATATTATTTATGCTCGCCAGATTTTTTACCATCATGTTTGTACAAACAAAGTCGGAAATACGATTTAAAGCAAAGGGCTTAACTTTGGGAATTCAGACTAGTCTTTGTCTAATGCCTCAACTGCAGTTTGTAATTCAGTTTTGTTTACTTTTTTATCGGTAACGGCCGCTTGCTCAAAAATATGGTCAACTACTTTATCTTCAAATATCGGTGCGCGTAGCTGCTGCTGCATTTGCTCATTCTTCTGCATGAAATCGAAAAATTCTTTTTCTTGACCAGGGTACTGCCTCGATTGAGCCATAATTGCTTGTGTCATTTCAGCTTCGGTCACTTCGACCTCAGCTTTTTGTCCTAATTCTGCTAGAAGTAGGCCTAACCGAACTCGCCTCTCGGCCAGTTTATTATGTTCTTTGGTCGGTTCAATATTTTCATGTTCGTGATCTTTAATATCTGGGTTTTCATCATGAAATAACTGATGTGCTATTTGCTTCGCCTCCGCCTCAACAAGACTTGGTGGTAACTCAAATTTTACTTTCTTGTCTAAAGCATCAAGAAGTTGACGTTTCATAACCGCCCTAGCCGCTCCGCCATATTCCGATTCCAATCGTTCGCTAATTTGGGTTTTTAATGCTTTCAAATCTTCTGCACCAAATTTAGTTGCCAGCTCGTCATTAATTTTTGCCGGTACGGGCTCTTTTACATGCTTAATTTTACAAGCAAATTCGGCATCCTTACCAGCAAGATCTTTTGATCCGTACTCCTCTGGAAAGGTAACGTTAACTTTTCGATCTTCTCCCGCTTTACATCCAACTAATTGCGTTTCGAATCCTGGTATAAAACTATTAGAGCCTAGAACCAACGGATAATCGTCTGAAGAGCCCCCATCGAATGCTTCGCCGTCGACTGTTCCAACAAAGTCAATTACTACTTGGTCTCCATCTTTTGCTTTAGAACCCTTTTTGCGGTCTTTGAAGTCATTTGCGGACGAAGCTAGGTTATCTAACGCTTCATCAACTGCCGCCTTATCGGATTTTACTACAAGTTTTTGAAGTTTTATTTTAGAGAAATCTACATCTGGAATCGCTGGTAATGCTTCGTAAGTCAAAGAGACCTCGACGTCATCTCCCTCTTTCCATTTTTCCCCGTTTTGCATTTCTATGTTAGGCTGCATAGCAGGACGATCACCACTGTCTTCGAAGTGCTTGGACATTGCACCGTCAATGGTTTCCTGCATCGCTTCACCTAATATCCGCTGCCCAAATTGCCGCTTTAAAAGAGCTATAGGTACTTTGCCCTTGCGAAATCCTTTCATCTCAACATCAGGCTGAGCTTCATGTAGTTTTTCGTTAACTTTAGTATCTAATTCATCAGCCGATAATTTGATTGAATAGGCACGCTTTAGCCCTTCGTTAAGGGTTTCAGTAACCTGCATTGAAAATCTCCGTCATTTTGAAAGCGTTTGTAAACACAAATCTTTACGATCTTCTATTTTGCAAATGCAATCAATTCAAGTAGATTTCGTTCAAGCATATAAACAGTTAAGCGGTGAAGATAAAATACAGTAAAATTGCAGAGACAATAATATGCAAAAGTGTTATCGAAACTGACAAAGTGTGCAACAAAACAAAGTTTCTTTTTTGCTTTTTATCTGACGCGTTATTTATTGCAGGCATTAGAACCCTGCTGGTGGGAATGGTGGTTATAAAAATACCAAATGCTAAAGCAGAAATTAGATAGCTGACGTTTAAACTAAACAAACCTATTAGAGCCGACACAAGTAACACATAACCATAGAAGTATGGAAAAGTTTTACGTATAAACGCTCTAGCAATGTTTCCCTCTAAAAACTTAAAAGACAGGGTTCCAAACCCTACGCTGAAAAGCAGCATGCCTCCAAACAAAAAAGAAGTTAAGAGTAGAGTAATATATTCCATATCACAGGTTAGATTTTATAAATAACCAAATAAAGGCCGCAACCATCGATCCAAAAAAGATCACCGTTATTGCGACCATGAATTTCATCTTGAAGCCATCTAGTATTTCTTGGGCAGTTTCCGTTTTTTTACTATTTTTCGTCATTTAATTTATGTCTTTCGTTAATTAAAAATGCACGAACTTACTGGGCTGCTTACACCCAAAGCATCGCTTATTCGCTAAAAATTTAATGAAATTTATACGTTACGTTCTGTTGCCTCTCAAAGCAAAATAAAGACCGACTACCCACAAAAAAACATGTAAATTATCATACAATATTACATCTACGAGGCTCTCAGGTTGGCTAATCCATATTACACCTGTCGTGATAGAGCAGATCGTAATACCAGAAAAACGTGTAATCATATCTCCAAAATCTGGAATGAAAGAAAAAGAAATAAGTTTGGCAGCAAATAAACCGCCAACTAATAATCCAATACCAGCTCCTGTTTCTCCGTAAGCTACTACCCACCAAACCAAGTAGGGAAGTTCAAAAGCTTCTGCATCTTCAAGTGTTACTGGAAATTTAGACAGCCCCATCTGAATAAAGACTACTGCCAAAGGCAGCCTCAATAACCAATGACTTAAGCAAAACTCAGGAATTCTCGCTGTGATACTCTTTAATAATAATTGCATGCTGCACACCCTATAAAAAATAATCTTCTTAAAATTGCTGGAACTCAATAAATGAAGCAACTGAATTAAACCTAGCTATAAGTAATACGTGCTGTTTTTATAATTGGATTATTTCTGCAAAAAGTTTTTTAATATTCAAAATTGACATTCCTGATAAAAACAGTCAGGTTAATGAATGAGAGCCAGCCACGATATGTGGCAAGCCAAAAATCATAAGTTCAAAAAGGTAAATTGGGTGAGAATTTCTTGGGCTAACTGAACGAGCAAACAGTTAGACTTTCTTAATTTCACAACCTAATTTGCAAAGAGGCTAAGGTGGAGATAGATCGCAATGTTACATTCGGCCGTAGAAAAAACAAAAATACCTGAGGATGACTCTCCCACATACAATGCTGTCGAACTCACAAAAAATGGAAATGTAGCCCGGATTATTCTGGAAAAACAAGTTTACACGCTCCGCATCACGCGATCTGGAAAACTTATTCTTACAAAATAAGCCGCATTTTTACCATGTATTTAATTGAATTAACTGATGTTTGAAAATCAACAGACGTGTAACGGTTTTTCAAATATCACAAACACAACTTAACACTATTAAATTGATCAGTTTAGGTAATTCTTTCAATTTTAAATAATCAACCTTGCAGTGAATTAAACATTTAGCCTAATTAACCAAGCCTTGTAAGATTCCGACTTTTTTTGTAAGAATTAGGAGTGACGATTCTCCAAGCGTCACAGTTTCTCTTATCTAAAGCCAGCCAACTCGTATTGTTTCAGCCAGCGCTTTTTTCACTTAGAATTAAGACGATTTTAGAGCAACAATTTTTTTTCGTAAGCATGAAAATCCACTGGTGCAGCTAATCTCTTTCTTTTCTTTCGCCCTTTTCAAATCTATCAAGAATTTTATCTAGAGATAATTTGGAAAAATCCAGGCCGCTAAAAACATGGAAAAAGTCAAAGGGCTCTATAGATACTCTACTATCGTGTCTATTTCTAAAACCTCGACGCTCAACACGACCTTGATTATCTTCCCTTTCTTTTTTGCACATGCCTAAGGTATCCTTGATCGAAACTTGATCGGGCTACCTTCCGGCTGGTGGCTAGACCATTATTGGTAAAAGTTTTGCACCTACTTTCCCATATATGGCTAAATCTGAACTCAGAAAATTCTAATCGCTCATATGGACAAATGAATCTGGAGTTGGATCATCTGCTTGCTTAGACTCAATTGGTAAAAATGTCCCGATAAAGTAAAAGAACAAGATGTACACAATTGGAATTCCAATGACAGCAACCGCGACAAAAGATCCCGCAACCATCTGTCCAAAGACTTGAGCCATGGACATTTGTTTGTCCCACATATTTGCTTCGTTCTGTTTCATTTTATTTCCTCACAAATATTAATCTAGTGGAGCATAACCGTGCATTTGCGCCCAGTAATACCAGTTATCAACGACAGTTCCTGTTAATAAAATGCCAATACCACCAGTGATAGGAACTAGGACAGCAAACCACCAAGCCCACCGGTGAATCCCCTCCATTGATGCATTGAAACCCATTGTCCAGCGCCAGAACAGTCCAGCACGCTCAGATGCCGTACCTCGGTCAGCTATTTGTTCTAACTCTCGGTCTCCTCCAAATCGAGAAGTCGCAAGAATAGTAGCGCCGTGCATGGCAAATAGAAGAGCGGAGCCATACAAAAATGCTATGGAAAGCGCGTGAAATGGATTATAAAACAGATTTCCATACACTACAGAGAAGTTCATTGTCCAATCCAAATGAGTAAAGATACCGTAAGGCACCGCCTCAGACCAACTTCCCATCAAAACAGGCCTAATTAATCCTAATACTAAGAATAACCAAATAGCTGCTCCGAAAGCCCAGAAAACGTGCTTACCCATTTTTAGCTGTCTTGCCAAATCGTAAGCCCTCATCCACCAGGAAAGAACCGATATCAGTAAGAAGAAACTGGCTACTAGCCAAAGGCCACCCTCCTTCATAGGAGCAAAACCCAAACCATACTGTTCAGCTGGCGGCTCCAATGAAAAATAGAAGAGATCACGGACAAAAACCGCAGGATTATATCCAGCCTGTCCCCAATACGCGAAGCCAACGATAAGAAACCAGATAAGGCCTGCTATAAGTCCAAGAACTCCAAAGAAACCTAAATATACTGGGCCAAGCTGCGCGTTACCAAACCAACCTAGTAAGGTGGAAAAAGAAGTATTTCGTGTTCTTTCGTCTAAATTAACACCTTCTTCAACACCTAGTTCAGGAGGACCTTGTACCTGAACTTGCGTAAAAATATTCTGATATTCAGCCATTAACGCCTCCCTCAATATTTACCCAAAAAGGTAAATCAACATACCAATACCACCACTCAGACCAAGCATCGAACCAGACAGTTCCTGATATCACTATACAAATAGCCGACCATAAAACAGCGTTAAGAGCCAGTAAAAGACCTAATCGATGTATTCCGAGCGGCCCGATAGAGTAGCCTATAAAATCTCTAAAAAACGTATCCTCGTGCTCTGGAACACGCATCTCATTGCCCTTCTCAGGGTTGGCGGCAGAAAGTATCAATGATCCGTGTAAAGCCAAAGCCAAAGTTGTAGTAAAAAAGAACGTCACTGCTATCATGTGAGCCGGGTTGTAGTGAAAGTTACCGTAAGCATAACCAACATTGTTAACCCAATCTAGATGAGACCAAATGCCATAAGGAAAACCATGTCCCCAAGCACCCATTAAAACCGGTCTTATTACAGTTAAAGTTGTGTAAGCGAGTATTGCGAATGAAAAAGCAACTGGAACGTGAAAACCCATTCCTAATTTTCTTGAGATTTCAACCTGCCTTAACGCCCAAGAAAGAAATGCGCCATGAGCACATATTGTTACAAGTTGCCATATTCCACCCTCATTTAAGGGGGCGAAACCAAGTCCTACTGATAACTCTGGTGGCTCAATTGAAATCAACCAAGGGTTCCAAGTATCGCCCATGGACGCACCATAGAAAATCAGGAAAGTGCCTAACAGTGCAAAGAAAGCGACCGAAATGCCAAAAAAGCCAACATAAAAAGGACCAACCCAGAAATCAAATAAATTTCCGCCTATGATTGTCCCTCCAGGAACTCGATATTTCCTTTCGAAAGATAATAGTGCCATCGATTTTTGTATCCTCGTATCTAAAATTCCCCAAGGCAAGCACATGCTCATTGCCCTGCTGGCGCCTAATCCAATCGATTTAAATGATCAGACACCTTTGACGCCAGGTAATTCTTTTAATTGATAATTAGAATTTACTTTATGTCAATCTATATTGACACCATCTGTAATATTTTTTTTACACTTTACTGTAAAAGATTGAAAAATACTTGAATATTGCCATCTCCGAAACCTGCAAGATCAATTTCTCTCTCCGTTTGAGGATCAAATATACTCAATCGATCGTTTTCATTGAGTCGCAGAAATACATTAGAGTTTTCAAATTTCCCAACTTTGAGTCGATCTCTCTCCAGAACTTTTGTGACTGTGGAGACAAAGTTTTCTTGCTCTTTTGAATAGCTAACTAAAACATTTCCAACGTCATCGAGAATAAGAGTCTCACCGTTTTCCTCAATTTTTAAAAGAATTTCTCTTTCAGCCTTGATATCTAATTTTTTTGGAATTGAGTAAGGATTTGAATCTGAAAAGCGAAAAACAGCCACGAATGCAATCAACAAAACTAGAGTAAGAATGATAAATAATGGAAGTGATGAATTGAAGGTAAATCTTTTTGTCACAATATTCTTTATTCCATAACTGTTATTCCCGCGCCATCATGATAAGCAGAGATTTCGACGTCTAACCATGTAATATAAAAAGTATCTTTTTTCACAGTTAACTCAAACAAAAAATTTGCGCCTAGCGGACTTTTGGGAAAATGGATAGTTGCTCGCGTGTCTAGTGCAGAAAGTCATAGCAGCGCTAATTCTATTTGGCATCACTGAAATTCAAGTTGATAATAATCGGGCCTAGAGCAACAGCTAATTTTATTATTTCCGAACATTGATTATTACTTGAGGAAATCTAACTTTCGCATATAAGAAAGTATTACAGCGTTTTAGTTAGCAAACTTCTTTTCGCAAATGGAGACCGCCAACATAAATCGAATAATTTTCTAAACTCGTATCCCATTTTGGGAACAAACTACTAACTTATGACTTAAAGGAATGTAAAATGAATAAAAGTTACAACCGCAGAGAAGTTTTAACTACAGCCGGGGTAGCTATGACAGCTGCTTTAGCACCTAACTTCTTAGCTGCAGGAAACACTTTTGAAGTTTTAATGTTAAACAAAGACCCGGATAATTCAAAAAACAAAATGGTGTTTTCCCCTAGTCTATTAAAAGTTGCCGTTGGCGATACCGTTTCATTTTTACCCGAAGATAAGGGGCATAATAGTGAAATAATAAAAGGTATGCTTCCCGATGGAGCAGATGCTTGGAAGGGAAAGATGAATAAGCAAGTAGATGTTACCTTCACGGTCCCTGGATTTTACGGTTATCAATGCAAGCCACATGCTAATATGGGAATGATTGGATTAATTGTTGTAGAAGGCGATGGTATGCTTGATAACTTAGAAGATGCGCGAGGCGTTAAGCACAGAGGAAAAGCAAAGAAAGCTTGGAAAGCGCTTTGGGAAGCTGCAGACGAAGCTGGAATGACGGCCTAGAGTTTAAATCCTCCATCTAAAATATAAATCTCCTCTAAATTGTTTGAATATAAATTTTAGATGGAGGGTAACAATCAATGTGTGCATTTTTAGAGAGACAAAATCCCTTATAGTTAAAGCAAAGAGATTTGTCTGAAAACTAATAATGCTATCGCTTAGCTTCATTTTAAGCGTAATCATTTATGTTAATAGAGTAGAGTGACAAGATTCCTACCGGCTAAGGGTTTAGGCGGTTTTAGGTATACGTAACTTTACACAGGACTGATTTTTAGAAAATATAGGTAAACGGAGTCTTACCATGAAAAGAGGTCGCCAGACAAATCCACGTGAGTATATTGAAATTCGCATTGAGCAACTACTCGAGGATAGAAGCAAAGAAAAAGATAGTTTTAACCGCCAATGGCTTTGGCGCGTTATAAGCGAGCTGAAATACGTAGCAACAATGATGGATAAACATAGAGCAGGTAAAGAGTAAGATTAAAGCAAACCATTCAAAAAAGGAAGAAATCTATGATTGAAATTCACAAAAGGCAATTAGAATGGTGGAAGTCGAAGCTGGGTGTAAGTGATTATGGAGTCGCGTGGATCGCATTCTTTAAAGGTTTGATTTTAGGACTGCTCGTATATCATTTTTTTGTAGTGAAATGACATTGATAAGGACTAACTGAATGCCAGAGATTAGACGCACAATCATGAATACTTTTAAAGATGCCCAAGAGTGTCAGATGTTTGTGATGATACTGAAGCAAAAGTGGTCAGAGTTTGACGGAAAGTTAAAAGATAAATTTACTGTTGAAATTGCCACAGATGTTGCTGATGCGTGTAAACACACCGCATATTTGACGGCGCAATCTGTTGAAGATTTTAAAATTGTTGAAGACTGGGCTAAAAAGGAGGTATTACCTCTGCGGAATAAGTTTGCTCCAAAGTCCCATACTTTTACCTGTGAATTAGATGCTCGCTTTGAATTTGGTGACAAATAAAAAGTTAAGAATGAAGCACCTGATTCTAATCCCATAATTTATGTAAGAAACTAGACTTGATGTATCTTTATTTTCTGTTTGCATATTAAAAACCAAATGAATCGAAATGAAACAAAAACCTAAAATTCTTATTGTTGGCTCGGGAATTGTTGGGGCGAGCATTGCTTTGTCCTGCCTTAATCTAGGCGCTTATGTAATAGTCTTGGAGCAAGAAAAGTTAGGTGGAGCTGCTAGTAGTAATTCTTTTGGATGGATAAATGCAAGTTTTGCAGAAAGCCCAGCTTACTTCGATTTACGTAATGCTGCTGTTGATGCGTTCAGGGATTTAAGAGCTGAGATTAAACTTAATGATAGTGTCCGTTGGCAAGGTACCTTGTGGTGGGAAGAAAGTGGTGACGATCTGATGAACCAATTTAATAATTTAGTAGATCGAGGATACGCTGCTAAATTATTGAATAAAAATGAAATTCAAAGGCTTGAACCTAATTTAAAAGATGTACCTAAAGCGGCGATATTTACCCCCCTTGAGGGCGCTGCGGAGGCTGACCGAGTAGCTCTAGCAATGCTCAGCAAACTTACTGATGGAGGTGGTAGGGTTATTAGTGGCTGCAAAGCAATAGGCTTGAAATTTAAAAAAGGCCGTGTGTCCGGCGTCGAAACTAATATTGGTGAAATTTCTTGTGACATAGTGGTCCTCGCCACAGGAGCCGCAGCAGAAAACGGCATGATGGGTATTGATTGGAACCTTCCAATGCAAAATAAAAAAGGATTAATTGTTCAAACCCCACCTGTACGAGATCTTATAAATCATGTTTTGATGACAAACGACATTCATTTTAAGCAAAATGTGGATGGAACTTTAACCGCAGGAGAAATATTTAGTGGTGATCTCGACGAAAATATAGTCGCATTGGATCTGGCTTCTGATATACTTTCGCGCATTTCCAGAAAGCTGTACTTAAGCGCAAGGTTGGTTCCGAGCAATATTAAGATTGGAACTCGTCCGGTTCCAATTGATGGCTTTCCTGTTGTTGGAGATTTAGACAATTATAAGGGAGTGTTTGTTGCTGTAATGCATAGCGGCGTGACTCTTGCTCCATTAATAGGCCGCTTGTTGGCATCAGAAATCCTCGAAACTTCAAAAAGCCCGCTCCTTAAAGCATTTAGACCAAATCGTTTTTTGAATTAACCTAAAACAAAAGTCATATCTTAAGTGCTAAGTAAGACTAATCTGTCTAACCCAGTGGAAAATCTTGATTTAATAACTGTAAGTTATGTAAAAAAGTGGTGCGGGTGGAGGGACTTGAACCCCCACGCCTTGCGGCGCCAGAACCTAAATCTGGTGCGTCTACCAATTTCGCCACACCCGCTTTTAAATACAAAAAGTGTATGGCGTGTCCTTATCAAAAGGATATTAAGGATTCGAGAGCAAAAACGAATTTTTTAAAAAAAAATTTCTCTTGTGGAAACAGCTATAAATTCTTTGCAAAACGCTTATTTTTTAAGCAAGCTGGTTAAAAAATAGATTTATATGTACCGATTAGTCTTACAATTGCTAGAAACTAACCTGATTACACTGTAAATCACTAAAACCAAAGGATTATCACGAGATGCGTGGTGGTAAGGAGAAACAGCCATGAAAAAAATCGAAGCTATCATCAAGCCCTTTAAGTTGGATGAAGTTAAAGAAGCTCTGCAAGAAATGGGTATTCAGGGTCTATCTGTAATCGAAGTAAAGGGGTTTGGTCGCCAAAAAGGCCATACTGAGCTTTATCGCGGAGCCGAATATGTGGTGGATTTTTTACCTAAAATAAAAATTGAAGTTGCTCTCGATGATGATCAAGTTGAGTCAGCGATTGCGGCAATCATCGGTGCGGCAAAAACTGATAAAATAGGCGACGGTAAGATTTTTGTAAGTACTATCGAACAAGCAATCCGCATTAGAACCGGCGAAAGCGGTTCTGAAGCACTTTAAAGAGAATTAGGAAGGACACAAGATGAGCGCAGAGAAATTGCTCAAACTAATCAAAGACGAAGATGCTGAGTACGTTGATATAAGGTTCACTGACCCGCGTGGAAAATTACAACACGTAACGGTTATGTCTGATCAGGTAGACGCTGACTTTATTGAAGAAGGTTTTATGTTTGACGGCTCATCTATCGCCGGTTGGAAATCTATCGAAGCATCCGATATGAAATTGATGATGGATACAGATAGTGCGTACATCGATCCATTTTATGCAGAAAAAACAATTTGCGTACATTGCTATGTGGTAGAGCCGGATACTGGCGAAGCATATAACAGAGATCCTAGAGGAACGGCGATGAAGGCTGAAGCGTATCTCAAATCATCTGGAATTGGAGACACGTTTTTTGTCGGACCTGAAGCTGAATTTTTCTTGTTCGACGATGTTCGCTTTTCAAACTCAATGAACAAAGTATCATTTGAGGTGGACGCCCTAGACGCCGCTTGGAATACGGATACTGACTACGAAATTGGAAATACAGGCCATAGGCCTGGCGTAAAAGGCGGATACTTCCCAGTAAACCCTATTGATGACGGTCAGGATATACGTTCTGAAATGCTATCAACAATGAAAAGACTGGGAATGTCGGTCGATAAGCATCACCATGAAGTTGCTTCGTGCCAACACGAGTTGGGTCTAATCTTTTCAAGTCTTACAAAGCAAGGGGACGAACTACAAAAGTACAAATATGTGATCCACAATGTTGCTCAAGCTTATGGTAAGTCCGCTACATTTATGCCGAAACCAATCGCAGGCGACAATGGCACCGGGATGCATTGCAATATGTCGATTTGGAAGGATGGGAAGCCCCTCTTTGCTGGAGATAAGTATGCTGACCTATCTGACGAGGCATTATGGTTTATCGGTGGTATTTTGAAACATGCCAAGTCCCTGAACGCATTTACCAATCCATCAACCAACTCCTACAAAAGACTAATACCAGGCTTCGAGGCACCCGTTTTAAGAGCTTACTCAGCACGAAACAGATCAGGATGTGTACGTATTCCATGGACTGAATCACCAAAAGCGAAAAGAGTAGAAGCTCGGTTTCCAGATCCGTCCTCCAATCCATATTTGTGCTTTTCTGCTCTAATGATGGCTGGACTTGACGGTATAAAGAACAAAATTGATCCTGGCGAAGCAATGGACAAAAACCTATATGACCTTCCAGCAGAGGAGCTTGCTGATATTCCTACAGTTTGTGGAAGCCTTCGAGAAGCAATTGAGTGCCTTGAAGCTGATCATGATTATTTACTCGCTGGGGACGTCTTTACCAAAGACCAAATAGAGGGCTACATTGAGCTAAAAATGGAAGAAATTGAGACATATGAGCATACACCTCATCCTGTTGAGTATGGAATGTATTACAGCTGCTAACAGCCTTTAAATGAAACCAATAAAAAAACGCTCCAAGTTGTTTTGGAGCGTTTTTTAATGGAATTAGTTATGCAACTTTCTAGGCTTTTACCACAAACGTATGGATGCCAAAAATAATTGCTCCGCTTTGGGGCAACTTAATTATAGTTTGTCTCTCAGACCGGAAATATTTAACTGTATTGGGTGCGGGTTTTCTTCGTGGCTGATTTACACTTCTTGGCTGGAAAAGATTTGGATCTTCATAATAAAGCGCGTTAAACCGCCATACTGGACAATTTATTTGCAGACCGTCAAATAGTCGTTGAACCCTTTTGGCGATATTATCATCATATTTTTTTACTGGAGAGTGTATATCAATTAGTGGCTTCAGAAATTTTTCCTCCAATAACCAGCTAGCGGGAAAGCAAAGAGCTGCTGCAGTTAGCACATGCTCATTATCTACTTTTTGCAAGATGCAAAAATCGTTTTGAACAAGTCGACCGAGAAAAGTCATGGGTTCATTTAAATCAATTTCAATAGAAACCTTATCAGGCCTTGTTATCTTATTAAATTTTTTTTGATAACCCAACTTAGAGGTACAAAAATCTAATGTCATTTTTGATAATTCAACAGCCGCATCTTGGGCCTCGTCCGAGATAGCCAACACTTTATCTTTTTTTGTCTCAATGAGTTCATCCCTCAAAGCCATTTGCTGCGAAAATGCATCGTCACATATGATCCACTCATCTGGAGAAATTGGTCTGGTACCAGGCAAATTTGGATATGTTGTGTCGTAGGGGATTTGTTTTTGGAATATCAATCTACATCCTTTTACTGATTTTATGATAAATAACGACTATTAATATGGTCGGTTTTAAGCCTGACATAATCGAAACTTTAGGTAAATCTCAAGGAAATAGTGGAGCCTAAAGTGAACAATCATTTTCGAGAAAACCGAAAGATAGATCCATCCCAAGGTTCAACTTTGGGCGATAAAACACCAAATAATAAAGACCGCGTTGAAATTGGTCCCACGAAACTAGCTTATAGTGAATGGCAAAAATCAGGACTAGTATTACCAGATTTGCCTCGTATGCGAGAATACCGATGGAAGAGATTAACAGATCACGTAGTGCAAAGGGGATATGGCGGATTACTTTTGTTTGACCCTTTAAATATAAGATACGCTACAGACAGTACAAACATGCAGCTTTGGAATACCCACAATCCTTTTCGAGCAGTTTTACTTTGCTGCGACGGTTACATGGTGATCTGGGACTATAAAAATTCACCATTTTTGAGCGAATTTAATCCTTTAGTTAAAGAGCAAAGATCCGGGGCAGATCTCTTTTATTTTGATAGAGGAGATAAAATTGATATTGCGGCAGATAAGTTTTCAAATGAAGTAAGAACTCTAATTGCAGAACACTCGCAATCAAACATGAGGCTCGCTGTAGACAAAATTATGCTACACGGCTTGCGTTCGTTAGAGGCCCAGGGCTTTGAGATAATGGAAGGTGAAGAAGTTACGGAAAAATGTAGGTCCGTTAAGGGAGAGGATGAAATTTTAGCGATGCGATGCGCCTCTGAAGCCTGCGAAAATGCTGTTGCTATCATGGAAAAAGAAGCCAGATCTGAAGTTCCAAAAGGAAATACAAGTGAAGATGATATTTGGGCTGTTTTACACGCAGAAAACATTAAAAGGGGGGGAGAGTGGATTGAAACGCGTTTGCTATCGTCTGGCCCGAGAACTAATCCGTGGTTTCAAGAATGCGGCCCCCGAATAGTTCAGAATAACGAAATAGTTGCCTTTGATACCGATCTCGTTGGTTCCTATGGAATTTGTGTTGATATAAGCCGAACCTGGTGGATTGGTGACCGCCTCCCTCGTCCAGATATGATTTATGCCATGCAACACGCACATGAACATATAATGACGAATATGGAACTTTTAGGCCCCGGAATTCATATGCGCGATCTTACTTTTAAATCACATGCGCTAGATAAAAATTTTAAAAAGGGTAAATACGGATGTCTAATGCATGGTGTTGGATTATGCGATGAATGGCCATTAATTGCCTATCCTGATAAGTTTGTAGAAGGCGCATATAACTACGTACTTAAGCCAGGAATGGTACTATGTGTCGAAGCATTGGTTAGCCCTGAAAATGGCGACTTTTCTATCAAGTTAGAAGACCAAGTTCTCATAACGGAAAGTGGATATGAAAACCTTACAAAATATCCATTTGATCCACTTTTAATGGGAAATTTTTGAGTTTATTAAAAAACACTACCACCCTACCCTTGCCGTTTTGCAAATAGCCGAGTACATCAATTTTGGAACTAATTCCAAAAGGATCGGCAAATGATACCACGTTACTCGCGCCCCGAAATGGTTGATATATGGTCACCAAGCACGAAGTTTAAAATATGGTACGAAATTGAAGCACATGCATGCGATGCAATGGCCAAAATAGGAATAATACCGGCTGAAAATGCAGAAGCAGTATGGAAAGCAAAAGATGTCGAATTTGATGTTTCTCGCATAGATGAAATTGAAGCGACAACAAAGCACGATGTAATTGCATTCTTAACTCACTTAGCTGAACACATAGGAAGTGAGGAAGCTCGTTTTGTGCATCAAGGAATGACAAGTTCTGATGTGCTAGATACTTGTCTAAATATTCAATTAGTTCGGGCGAGCAACCTCTTATTGAAAAATCTTGACGATCTTCTTTGCGCGTTAAAAATGAGAGCTGAAGAGCATAAGATGACCGTTAGAATAGGAAGAAGCCACGGTATACACGCCGAACCGACAACTATGGGGCTTACTTTTGCCAGATTTTATGCGGAAATGAAAAGAAACAAAGGTCGTTTAGAAACAGCAAAAAATGAAATAGCAACTGGCGCCATTTCCGGTGCCGTAGGTACATTTGCCAATATTGATCCCTTCATTGAAGAATACGTCTGTGAAAAGTTGGAACTCAATCCTGAACCGATATCAACGCAAGTTATACCACGGGATAGGCACGCGGCATTCTTTGCGACTTTGGGAGTTATTGCTAGCTCTATCGAAAACATTGCAACAGAAATTAGGCATATGCAACGAACCGAGGTTTTAGAGGCCGAGGAATATTTTTCAAAGGGTCAAAAAGGCTCGTCGGCAATGCCACACAAAAGAAATCCAGTTTTAACTGAGAATCTCACTGGTCTTTCACGTCTTGTCAGAATGGTAGTTATACCAGCAATGGAAAATATTACTCTATGGCATGAACGGGATATCAGTCACAGTTCTGTAGAAAGAAATATAGGCCCCGATGCTACAGTAACTTTAGATTTTGCCTTAGCCCGCTTAACATCTGTGATTAAGAAATTAGTAGTGTACCCTGACAATATGATAAAAAATATGAATAAATTTAGGGGGTTGATTATGTCACAGCGTGTTCTGCTTGCCTTAACGCAAGCCGGTCTTAGTCGCGAGGATGCATATAAATTGGTACAAAGAAACGCGATGAAAGTTTGGGAAGAAGGAAAAGACTTCAAAACAGAGCTCATCAATGACTCAGAAGTCTCAAAGGTACTAACGAAAGATGAAATTAATGAAAAATTTGATCTGGCATATCACACAAAACATGTAGATACGATTTTCCAAAGGGTTTTTTCTGACTAAAGGTTTTTATAATCTCGAACCATCATTACTTGCAGGTATAAATTAAATGGTGTACTATTGTATACAATGTCATAAGTAACTAATTATTAGGCTTTATTTACAATGAATTTGTTCGAAGAATATCTCGATGAGATAACAACAAGAAAACAACAAGGGTTAAGTGCAAAGCCTATAGATAATGGCGATTTAGCACGCGAGATAATTGCTCACATTAAATCCATAGACAGCGAATATCACGACCAATGCGTCGACTTTCTTATTTTCAATATGTTGCCGGGCACAACAACAGCAGCCAATGAAAAAGCGAAGTTTCTGAAGCAAATCATAAATGATAATTATCAAATTGACGAGATATCTATAGATAGAGCTTTTGAATTACTATCTCATATGAAGGGCGGTCCGTCGATACAGGTTTTAATTGACCTAGCTTTGGGCCAAGACGTGAAAAATTCAAAAAAAGCAGCGGAAATACTTAAGACCCAAGTATTTCTTTATGAAGCTGACACTGCAAGATTAATATCAGCTTATCAAGATAATAACTCTACAGCGGCAGATATTTTAAAAAGTTATTCAAAAGCTGAATTTTTTACAAAACTTCCAGAAATAGAAGATGAAATTGAAATAGTGACATATGTTGCTGGCGAGGGAGATATATCCACAGACTTACTTTCACCAGGCAACCAAGCACATTCAAGAGCAGATCGCGAGCTTCATGGAAAATGTTTTATTTCCGAACGCGCGCAAAAGGAAATTGAAGAACTTAAACTAAAGCATCCAGATCGGCGTATTATGCTTGTTGCTGAAAAAGGTACTATGGGCGTTGGATCCTCAAGAATGTCTGGAATTAATAACGTAGCCCTGTGGACCGGAAAGCAGTCAAGTCCCTTTGTGCCGTTTGTTAACTCAGCTCCGATAGTCGCTGGAACGAATGGTGTTTCACCAATCTTTCTTACAACTGTTGGTGTTACAGGTGGAATTGGAGTTGATTTAAAGAATTGGGTCAAAAAAATTGATCAAGATGGGAAACCTATACTCAACAATGATGATACGCCGATATTGGAACAAAGATATTCTGTGGACACGGGAACACTTCTTAAAATAGACGTAAAAAGAAAAAAGTTGCTCAGTGCATCAGGTGATGAAGAACTTGTAGATTTATCATCTTCTTTCACACCACAGAAGATGGAATTTATGAAAGCCGGTAGCTCTTATTCAATTGTGTTTGGGAAAAAACTCCAAAGTCTTGCCTGCGATGCACTAGGCCTAGAACTTAAATCATCTTATGCAAAAGCTCGCGAAGTAACTCACCCAAATCAAGGTATGACTGCCGTCGAAAAGATTTTCAATGCAAATGCTCAAGGTATCAAGGGAGATAAGTCCTTACATGCAGGTTCCGATGTCCGAGTGAAGGTAAATATAGTCGGATCACAAGATACCACCGGGCTAATGACTGCCCAAGAGCTTGAAGCTATGGCCGCAACTGTACTGGCGCCCAGCGTTGACGGCGCTTATCAATCTGGATGTCATACAGCGTCTGTGTGGGATATTAAAGCACAGCAGAACACACCAAAACTCATGAGCTTTATGCATGAGTTTGGCCTTGTAACTGGTCGAGATCCTAAAGGCATATACCACCCCATGACGGACGTAATCCATAAAGTTTTAAACGACCTCACTGTGGATGACTGGGCTATTATTATAGGCGGCGATTCACACACCAGAATGTCAAAAGGAGTAGCTTTCGGCGCGGACTCAGGGACTGTCGCTCTGGCTTTGGCTACTGGTGAAGCCACAATGCCAATTCCTGAAACGGTAAAAGTCACTTTTAAAGGTTCGATGGCAGATCATATGGACTTTAGAGATGTTGTACACGCCACACAAGCTCAGATGTTGAAGCAATTTAGTGACAATGTATTTCAAGGAAGAGTAATAGAAGTGCACATTGGAACTCTTCTTGCAGACCAGGCATTCACTTTCACCGACTGGACTGCTGAAATGAAAGCAAAAGCTTCGATATGTATCTCGGAAGATGAGACACTAATAAAATCTCTGGAAATAGCGCGTGATAGAATAAAAATTATGATTGAAAAGGGAATGGAAAATAATGCGAGTATGTTAAGTGGTCTGATAAATATTGCCCAAAATCGTATTAACGAAATTCGGAGTGGCGAGAAACCAGCGCTAAAACCAGACAATAATGCAAAGTATTTTGCAGAAGTAGTAGTGGATTTAGATTTAATAAATGAGCCAATGATTGCTGACCCTGACGTAAATAATATCGATATTTCGAAAAGATATACTCATGATACGATCCGGCCGGTTTCGTTTTATAATGCAGAAAAAAAAGTTGACCTGGGTTTTGTTGGTTCATGTATGGTTCACAAAGGAGATATTAAAATCGTAGCTCAAATGTTACGTAATTTGGAAGAAAAAAACGGCAAAGTTGACTTTAAAGCACCTCTAGTTGTTGCGGCACCAACGTATAACATTGTTGAAGAACTAAAGGATGAAGGTGATTGGGATATTTTACAAAAATATTCAGGTTATGAATTTAGTGATGAAAATCCCAAAACTAAAGCCAGAACTGAGTACGAAAATATTCTTTATCTCGAAAGACCAGGTTGTAATCTTTGTATGGGCAACCAAGAGAAAGCCGCGAGGGGTGATACTGTACTTGCAACATCTACAAGACTTTTTAAGGGTCGCGTTGTTGAAGACACCGATAGCAAAACTGGTGAGTCATTGCTTGCATCAACGCCTGTAGTTGTTTTATCTGCGATTTTAGGCAGAACTCCAGATATTGAAGAATATAAGCAGGCTGTCGTTGGAATTGATTTAACTAAGTTTCAACCACCTAAAAAGAACTCTTTGGACGCTTTATCTGCACACTATTAGTTTCATTAGATCAGCAAAATCAAGGCTCAAGAACTAATCTTGCAAGGCGTCTTTCAGCACCGGCGCGAACCTATTTTCATAATCAGTTCCAACTAATGGACCTGCAAAGCGAAAAATAACCACCCCCTCACTGTTAATAATAAAGGTCTCTGGCGGAGCAGTGACACCCCAATCAATTGCAGTCTTACCTGATGGATCAAATGCTATGCTTGTAAAAGGGTTACCGCTTTCTTTTAAATACAAGCTAGCGTTATCTCCGTTATCGTTAAAATTTACACCAATTATCTGAACTCCCTGCTCAGAAAGCTCTAACAGTTTAGGGTGTTCTGCTCTACATGGTGGACACCAGCTCGCCCAAAAATTAACAAGCTTAATGTTTGGACTTTTTATTTCATCAAGTGATACGGAAGCAAAACTCTTTAAGGGAGTTTCTGTAATGAGCGGAGCAGGCTTATTAATAAATACTGATGGAAGATTATTTGGGTTCTCTCTTTTAACGCCTAAGACGAATAGAAATGCTAAGCCCAAAAAAATAAGGGGAGGTAAAATAATAAGCGGTGGAAAACGCTTATTTTTCATTAACTTTTTCCTCTACACTTAATAAAGTTTTTCGAGCTCGCTCATGTTTCAGATAAGACCAAATAATCACCAGCAAAATAACTAAACTCGTCGCCCCATAAGAGGCTAATACATGAAAAGCATAACTACCTAAATCTGGCATTTTATATCCCACTTCGGACCATTATAGCACCCGCTCTCCGTTTCATTATTTCTGACCTTGTGTTAAGTAAAACCAGTGCAACGAAAAGTAGAACAAACCCAGCCATGACTACTATTAAAGGATAATAGAAAACATCGGCCACATGTTCTTCTTTATCAATCGACAGTGATGCATCTTGATGCAAACCTTGGTTCCAAAAATTAGTTGCGTACCGTGATAAAACCGCAAAGACAGATCCTACAATACATAATACGGAGGTTAGGTCTGCAGCAGTATCCGGATCTTCGACAGCTGCCCAAAGAATTATATAGCCTAAGTAAAACAAAAATAGAATTAAAAAGGAGGTCAACTTGGGATCCCATTCCCACCAAGTGCCCCACATAGGCTGACCCCAAAGTGCGCCAGTTACTAAGCCGATAATTGTCATGGCGATACCTATCGGTGCTGCAGCTTTTGCTGCAAGAGCGCTGACATGATGTCTTCTAACTAACCAAATAATAGAAGCAACAAGCATCATAAACCAAGCATTAATAGCCACAAAAGCAGACGGTACATGTACATATAATATTTTCACCGTCGCGCCTTGCTTATAGTCATCTGGCGTAAAGAAAAATCCCCAACTTAATCCAGCAATTATTGTAATAGCCGCCAAAATACTGACATAAGGAAGAAGAGAACCTGACAACTTAAGAAATTTTACTGGATTAGCATATTCCCAAAAAGACATTTTCAACCTTTATCGCAAATTAATTCTGAGTACGCTAGCAGCCGCAAATGGCAATATAGCCCAACTTAACAAGGAAACGCCCAATAGCAATAATATAGAGGTCTGTGTTTCAAAACCTTCTATCCCTCGCCGGGCCGCCTCTGCTCCAAAAATTAAGGTGGGAATATAAAAAGGCAAAACCAAAATTGACAACAAAAGCCCGCCCCGTTTCATTCCGGCGGTCAAGGCGGCACCAAATGCTCCTATTATACTTAATGCAGGTGTCCCTAAAATCAGTGATATAATTAAAAAAATTACATTACTGTTTTGTAACCCAAGCAAAACACCAAGAAAGGGTGTGAGCAATACTAAAGGTAGACCAGTGGTCAGCCAATGGACAATAGCTTTGGAAATAACAACACCCTCTAATGGTATAGGTGAAGTTACCAACAAATCCAAAGTTCCGTCTTCAAAGTCCAACGCAAATATGCGCTCAAGAGACAAAAGGCAGGCCAAAAGAGCTCCTACCCAAAGTGTCCCAGGAGCTACTTTTGACAATAGATCCAGATTTGGACCAATAGCAAACGGGAAAAAAACAACTAGTATAAAAAAAAACGCCAAGCTTAGGCCAAAGCCCCCCCCCTGCCCGAACAGCAATTCTTAAGTCACGAATAATTAACTCAATCATAGAAAAGCCTCGTTTGAACTGCTTAATTTACCTGAACTTGACTGGAATTTTAAAAGATCAATAATTTGGGCGCTATTTTCCAGTCCTAAATCAATATGAGTTGCGATTAACGCACAACCATCTTCCGAAAGATGATCTTTAATAATATTTCCAAAAATTTTAACTGAAGTTTCATCCAACGAAACAGTAGGCTCATCGAGCAACCACACTTGGCGCCCCATCAATCCAAGCCTGGCAAGTCCTACTCTTCTTTTTTGACCAGCCGATAAGTTGCCTGCTTTAGTGTTGAGCAAATTATTTATCATAAATTTTTCAGCGACCTCACTTATCGAGGGAGAGCCAAAAATATTCGCCCAAAATTCTAAATTTTCTTGAACGGTTAAAGTAGGCTTTACACCATCAGCATGACCAGAGTAGCAAATATCTTCTAATGAACATTTTATTGTACCAGCCTCTACCGGCTGTAGTCCAGCTAATGCACGGAGCAAAGTTGTTTTACCAACACCGTTAGGGCCTCGCAAAATGCCTGCCTGTCCATTTTTCAATTCGATATCAACGCCCTGAAGGAGGGTAACACCACCACGAGATACCGATAAGGATTTAATTGAAATAGCCAGTTTCCTTACCTCCCTTCAACGGCAAGCGCAGCAATAGCAATTCGCCTTCCCTCGGAAAGCAGCACGTTATAGGTTTGGCATGCTGAAGGAGTACTCATAATCTCCAAGTTTAATCCTATTTTTTCAATTGTCTTACTAAAATCTTCAGGTATTTGACAAATTTCATGGCCGGTACCTACAAAGAGAACATCGATCTTATTTTCTAAATTTTTTAAACTATTAAAGTCTTTATACCCACTCCAAGAACTTACGCCGGAGCTCGAACAAACTATGCCACTTTTAAAAATTTTACCTCCAATACGAAAAAACCCAGGTCCATAACTATCGATCGGAATTACATCAAAATATTTTACTTCATTAACATGCATATTAATTCTACCGGCTATTCAACTTAACTGACTAGTCCCAAAATGGAAGGCCACTTATGGCAGCTAGAGCTATGATTATATAAGCAAATGTTCGATACTGATTAGTTTTTTCTGGGTCAAATAACTTGGCCCCAATAAAATTTCCGAAAAAGTTAGGAATAGCCAAAATCGATCCTAGTAGGAATATTTTTACCGTTAGAACACCGCTTAAAGCAAAAATTAGAACCACACAGACGTCAAAGAAATACAAAAATAGAAGGTTGTTAGCTCTTATTACTGAAATTGGATGAGAACTGGCTACATAGAGCAATATAACTGGAGGACCAGGGATACCTGTCAAACCTCCGGTCAAACCACCTAAACCACCTGCAGAAAAGATAACAAATGGGTTTAATTTTCCTTTATACCTGACACCTAAACCTATCAATACTAAAAGAAATAAGGATAAAATTGACACGCTATATCTGTAGAAGTCAGCACCGACCTTAGCTAAAAGTAATAGAGCAAAAGGCGTTACTATGGTCATTCCTACAACTAACCTCGCTAGGTCCACTTTGTCAGCATCACTCCAAGATTTTCGCATAACTGCAAAAGTTCCAAAAAATTCCATTATTGCTAAAGATGCTATTGCCTCGAAAGGTGTCAAATATTGACTGGCAATGGGAAGGAACACCATTGCTGTTCCAAAACCAGAAAATCCGCGAACGAGACCAGCTAGCAAAGCAGAAAATATTATCCACATCATACCATTTTCAGGCAGCAAACCAATTATTAAATCTTCGGCTACTATTGTGGAACCTGCGTGCCCGCCTCGGCGTTAGGCTTGGTCCAGTCTCGCTTTACTCCAGTCCAAAGAAGAATAGCCGAAGCAATAAAAATTGAACTATAAGTACCTACGACAACACCCCAAATCATCGCAAAGACAAAACCACGGATAACGTCACCACCAAGCACAAATAGTGAGATAAGAGCAAGTAGGGTTGTAACTGATGTCATCACAGTGCGGCTCATAGTTTCGTTAATTGAAAGGTTCATTACTTCGATTAATGAACGCTTTTTAAATTTACGCAGATTTTCTCTAACCCTGTCGAAAACCACCACAGTATCATTTAAAGAATAACCTACGATGGTTAATATTGCTGCGATAATCGCCAAATCAAATTTAATTTGAAGTAGAGAAAAAATTCCTATGGTGAGTATCACATCGTGTATGAGCGCTGAAATTGCTCCAACTGCAAACTGCCACTCAAAACGTATCCAAATGTAAAATAACACAGCAGAAATAGCTAAAATAACAGCTATAATAGCAGTCCTAATAAGTTCGCCAGATACCTTTGGACCGACGCTTTCAACAGAAACAAATTTGATGTCTTCACTAACTCCTCTGAGCTTTTGTAAACTATTTTCAACTAGTATTGATGTTGCTGCTTCTTGACCTGGTTGAGCCTGTATTCTTATCATCGCTACGTTTTGATCATCTTTAAAACTAGGATCAAAAACTTCAGAGATTGTAATATCACCTAAGTCCAAAATAGATAACGCATTTCGATAAGCAGCAACATTAATAGGTTCAGAACTTTCTGTCCTAATACTTGTGCCACCACGAAAATCTATACCAAAATTTAAACTTTGAACAAAAAAGGAAATAAGGGATAAAACAACCAGAATAACGGATATGCCAATCCATAGTTTTGACCGCGAAAAGAAATTCCATGATGTATTTTTTGGAACAAGTTTTAAACGCATCATCAAACCTCTATTGCTTTTGGCCGACGCCGCTCAAACCACATGACGATCAAAAGACGAGTAACAAAAATTGCAGTAAAAACGGACGTTATTATCCCAAGACCTAGGGTGATCGAGAAACCTCGTACCGGACCAGAACCCATAACAAACAATATAACAGCGGCAATAAAAGTTGTTATATTTGCATCTAAAATTGCTGACATCGCTTTCTCGTAGCCTAGTTCAATTGCCCGAGCAGGCCCTTTTGCCGAAACCAATTCTTCCCTAATTCGCTCAAAAATTAAAACGTTCGCATCAACAGCCATACCTATCGTGAGAACAATTCCAGCAATGCCCGGCAAGGTTAATGTTGCACCAATACCGGATAACAACCCAAAGATTAAACCAACATTAATTAGAAGAGCAATATTTGCAAAAAAGCCAAACAATCCATAGCTCGCTGCCATGAATACTAACACAGCTCCAAATGCAACAATACAAGCAACCTTGCCTGCTTGTATACTATCAGCGCCCAACTCAGGTCCAATAGTTCTTTCTTCAAGAAAAGTTAAACCTGCCGGCAACGCTCCAGCACGAAGCAATATAGCCAATTCTGTACTTTCTTCTATTGTAAAGCTTCCCGTTATTATACCAGAACCACCGGGTATATGGCTTTGAATCGTTGGCGCACTTATAACTTCATTGTCCAAAACGATCGCGAAAGGGTTACCTATATTTTCCGCGGTATAATCTCCAAATTTTCTAGCTCCCGAAGGATTAAACCTGAAGTTTACTGCTGGCCTACCATTCTGATCAAAACTAGGTTGTGCATCCACCAATTCTTCCCCGGTAACAACCGCTCCCGCATCCAGTAGGTAAAATTCAGACGGATCATCTAATGCTGGAAGAAGTTCTTGTCCTGAGCCAGCCAATGACTCTGCGTTAACCCGCGCGGCTATGACCGGCTGAAATGTGAGTTGTGCTGTAGTGCCAATTAACTGCTTTAACTCTGAGGCTGAACCTATGCCTGGTACTTGTATTAAAATTCGGTCAGAACCTTGTCTTTGTATAGTTGGCTCGCGCGTTCCTACTTCATCAATACGCCGACGAATGATTTCTAGAGCTTGCTGCATTGTCCGATCGTCCGTTGCACGACGTTCGGCGTCACTCAACCGCACTATAATTTCGTCACCTTCGCTGACAATATCTAAATCTAATTTTCCGATATTTCCAACACTAGAGACAGGTTTCGCCAAAGCCTTCAAGAGGTTGATACCCGTACCAATTTCAGTGGGATTGGAAAGTTTTATTCTCAACTCGTCCAACTTTCCTTTTTGTAGTCTAATAGTACCAACTTTATCTCTCTCAGCTCGCAGTATATCTCTAACATTAGGCCATAATGCTGCCATACGCTGCTCATATACGTCAGAAACTTGCACCTCGGCTAAAAGATGAGCTCCACCCCTTAAATCTAGGCCCAAATTTACTAATGAAGAGGGCAAAAAAGAGGGCCATTTGTCTGAGGTCTCGTTCAAAAGCTTTGCGTCATTAAAAGTTTCAACTCTAGAATAAAAAGCGTTGGGCAGGGCTATGAGTAACCCACCTATGCAAAACAACCATATAATTATGCGCTTCCAAAGAGCGATTTGCAGCATCTCGTTTTACCTCGTAGCCTTTGCTACTTATCTTTAGCAGGCTCTGTTTTTGATAAAACCTGAGCAATCGTATTTTGCACTACGCGAACCTTGACTCCTGTAGCCACTTCAACTTCAATTTCATTCTCTTCCTTAACTTTTGTCACTTTGCCTATGAGTCCACCTTGAGTGACCACCTGATCTCCACGTCTAAGAGCGGCTACCATGTTCTGGTGTTCTTTGACTTTCTTTTGTTGAGGACGAATTAGTAAAAAATACATGATCGCGAAGATCAAAATTAATGGTATAAAGTCTTGAAAACCCATTTAGATTTACCCCTTGTAATCATTCCAGGCAACCTATTCCCCTGAACTCAAGTTTGCAAGTGCTTCTGAAGCTAATTATTCTAATGTTTGATTTTTAAAATCACACATTTTTACCACTATTTTGCATTCATTCGAAAAGAACCCTTTGCGCCCAAAAGATAATAAAAAAATTTAAGTTTAAATTATACCTTTCAACACTCTTTCACGATTACAGAAATTTCATATCTGCAGTCATTTTTTGGTGTTACTAAATTAAAATATGGGGTATCTGATTTAGCGAATTAAATTGTTTCCAGGAATGCAAGTCATGCATGACATACGCTTTATTCGCGACAACTCAGAAGATTTTGATAAAGCGCTTGGACGCCGAGGAGTAAATGCTGCCTCAGAAGAAATTTTAAAAATCGATGAGGCTCGTCGATCAGCCATTTTATCCGCTGAAACAGCCCAAGCGGAGCAAAATAAATCAAGCAAATTGATTGGAGCTGCAAAAGCATCGGGAGACGAGAAAGAGTTTGAGAAACTTCGAAAACTTGTGGCAGATAAAAAAAACGAAGTTGCTGACATGAATGCTAAAGCTAAAGCTCTGAATCAAGAGCTTAATTTGGCTTTAATGTCTTTGCCTAATATACTTGATAAGGATATTCCAGATGGTGAAGACGAAAACCAAAATATGGAAATATTTTCTTGGGGAAAGCCGAGAGAAATAGATAATCCCAAGGAACATTTTGAAATTCCTGCTGCAATAAATGGTATGGACTTTGAAACTGCGGCGAAATTATCGGGCTCTCGATTTGTTGTTTTAAGTGGCACCATAGCACGCCTCCACAGAGCATTGGCGCAGTTCATGTTAGATGTCCACGTCAATGAACATGGCCTAACAGAAACCATGACACCGGTATTGGTTAGAGAAGAAGCCATGTTTGGGACTAATCAGCTACCAAAATTTTCAGAGGATAGCTATCAGACGACTAATGGTTGGTGGCTAATACCTACCTCGGAAGTTACATTGACCAACATATGCGCAAACGAGATAACCCCAGAAGTAAATTTACCCTTGAGGATGACAGCACACACCCAGTGTTTTAGATCCGAGGCAGGCTCTGCCGGTAAAGACACTGCAGGAATGCTGAGACAGCATCAATTTGAAAAAGTTGAGATGGTTTCAATCACTCACCCAGATCAATCAATGCACGAACATGAAAGAATGACGAATTGCGCAAAGGCAATTTTAGAAAAATTAGAATTACCTTACAGAGTAGTATTGCTTTGTTCTGGAGATACAGGGTTCGGGGCTCAAAAAACTCACGATTTAGAAGTTTGGCTTCCAGGACAGCAAGCCTATAGAGAAATTTCATCTGTTTCAGTTTGCGGCGATTTCCAAGCAAGAAGAATGAATGCTCGATACAAACCAAGTAATGGCGGAAAACCTGAATTTGTGCATACTTTGAACGGCTCTGGACTTGCGGTAGGTAGATGCCTAATAGCAGTTTTGGAAAATGGCCAACAAGAGGATGGATCAGTTTTGATCCCACAAGTGTTGCACAATTACATGGGAGGGAACGTTGTAATCGATAATCAAGGGAACCTTTGCTGATCAGTAAAGATTATTAAAATATAGTTAATTTATATTTTACAATTATTTAAGGTGCTTTTTTAATTTCGATTGAGAAGGTTTCTTTTTGTTTTTATATGGGTTTTTCTCTGCCTGAGATCTGAGAGTCATTCGAATAGGAGTACCAGGCATATTAAAATCTTCTCTTAATCCGTTCACTAAATATCTCGAATAACTTTTCGGTACTTTTTCAGGGTTAGAGCACATTACCACAAACCCTGGAGGTCGTGTCTTCGGTTGAGTGATATAGCGCATTTTTATTCTCCGCCCATTTGGAGCGGGTGGTGGATGAGAAATAACCATGGAAGATAACCATTGGTTTAACTGAGCAGTTGAAATTCTACTATTCCAAATTTTATATGCTCGCATTATAGCATTATGAAGCTGCGATATTCCTTTGCCTGTTTTTGCAGAAATAGTTACCAAAGGAGCTCCTTTCAACTGGGGTAAAAGCCGTTCAAAAGCCTCAAGTAAATCATTTAATTTTTTTTGCTTATTGAGCTCTAGATCCCACTTATTTACGGCGATCACTACCGCCCTTCCCTCTCTTTCAGCCAAATCAGCAATACGCAGATCCTGTTGCTCAAAAGGAATATCAGCGTCCAGAAGAACAACTACTATCTCGGCAAATTTCACAGCTCTTAGGCCATCACTTACTGAAAGTTTTTCTATCTTATCTTGAATTTTAGCTTTTTTGCGCATTCCAGCTGTGTCAAAAAACTTAACGGATGTGCCTTTCCAAACAAAACTTAACGAAATTGCATCTCTTGTTATTCCCGCCTCAGGTCCAGTTAATAAGCGGTCCTCCCCTAATATCTTGTTGATTAATGTCGATTTTCCTGCATTTGGTCGACCAATTACCGCTATTTGCATTGGTTTCTTCTCAAAATAATTCTCATTAAACTGATCCAAATCACTAACTGGAATATCTACTTCGGGAAGCTCCATACTCGCCATCATTTCGCCTTCAAATCGATCAGCAAAAGGCATTAACGCATGAAGAAGATCACCCATGCCCTCACCGTGTTCAGCAGAGATGCTGATTGGCTGTCCCAAGCCTAAGCCCCAGGCTTCTATACTCCCAGAGTCGCCTGCGGAACCCTCTGATTTATTTGCAACTAATAAAATATTTTTTGCATTTTTTCTTAAAATTTTTGCGAAGGCTTGATCCATATATGTAACGCCAGTTCGAGCATCTATCATGAATAAACAAATATCCGAAACATCGACTGCGTGCTCTGTGAGGGCTCGCATTCGACCTTGAAGGCTCTCGTCTGGGGCGTCTTCCATGCCGGCTGTATCAACTACTGTGAATTTAATATCACCAAGTTTGCCATTACCTTCGCGAAGGTCCCTGGTCACTCCAGGCTGATCATCAACCAATGCTATTTTTTTTCCAACTAAACGATTAAATAGCGTTGATTTGCCAACATTTGGGCGACCAACAATGGCTAAAGTAAATGACATTTGGGCCTCCAAGGCTTAAGCAGATAATTTTTTAAACTAACTTTCTATCAGCGGAAAGCCCTGAGCCTGCCATCTTGTGTAATAAAATAGAGTGTTTCGTTTACAACAATAGGATTTGTCGTAACTCCTGCTTTCATTTGTAACTTATTTTTTTGCGCACCCGTCTTTGGATCATAAAAGCGCAAATAGCCATCACTTGAGACTATGAGCAAACGGTTTCCCGCGATTATTGGTCCATGATGCTGAACGTTTTTTTTAGTTAGCCTTAATCTTTTTTGGTATAGCAATGGAAGTTCGGTTATCCAAACAGTTTCACCCGTTTCTATTTTTAAGCGTACTAACTCGTTCTTATCCGAGATGAAAAACAAAGATTTACCCGCAACCCAGAAATTACCATTGGATCCAAAAGGCGCCGTCCAGTTTCTCTTACCATTTTCTATTTTAATAGAAACAACTTTTCCTGATCCATCAGCCGCATAAACATTTTGGTCTAGAATCAAAGGGCTAGCGACAATATCATCAATTGAACTTATAACTCGGCCGTCACTTCGCCCACTTAATGATGAACTCCAAAGAATATATCCACCTTTTTTAAAGGTTGCATATATATCTCCATTCCCAAAGCCGAATAAAGCATATTTATCCGACACGGCTGGAGAACTATTAGAGGTTAAATTGGCTTCGTTTTCGATACCTTCAACTGTCCACCTTACACGACCATTATCAGCATCGATGGCCCATGCCTTTGAGTCACCACTAACCAAGTAAACCAAACCGTTATTAAAAATTGGACTAGTATTCCCAGCACTACTCAATCTTTGGGACCAATTTTTTTCGCCGGTAGAAGGATTAAGAGAAATTAAAAATCCATACCCTAACGTTACAAATACTTGATCCTTACCGGCGGCAAATCCACCACCAAATATTTCACCACTTTTTTCACCAGGAGGCGTGAGATCTTTTCTCCAAATTAATTTTCCTTTTGTATCAAAAGCAGAAGCTATAGAATTAGCGTCCAACGTAAATATCTTTTGCTGATAAAAAATTGGGTCTGTGACCAATCTTTTTTTCTTACTATCGCCTTTTCCAATCGAAACAGACCAAATTTCACTAGGGTTTTCACCCAACATCAAATTAGGATAGTCCTTAGATATCGCTGAAGATATTACTCTCCATTGACTATTTGCCTTCATAGATGGAACCTCAATACTATTGTCTTTTGCAAAGGAGTTTTTATATTGATCAGCAAAACCAAAAGAGCTGGCCGGGTCTACTCTTTTGCCCGATAGAATTCTGTCCTGTTCGCTACAACCGAACAGTATATTTAAAATTAAAATAAATACTAAAGATAATCGCAAGGAAAAATTCTCCAAGTAAGAGATATCTATAAAAACTCACTCATTAATTAGCTCAGGATCCTTCCCCAAGGCAATCAGCATTTGAGTAGCTCGGTTACGAAGACCTGAAGTCAGTTCCGCATCTAACAATATCCGAGAGATTTTTTCGACTGCATTATCCGTGTTGCCCATCTCAAGTTCTATCAAAGCCATTTGCTCCTCAGCTAGTAAACGAAAAGGATTTCCAGGTTTGCTAAGCGCATCAAAAGCTTTTATTCTCTCCTCTAATTTCAAATTTTCAGAGGATCGCAGTAAGATCTTAAAGTTAAGCAAATCGCGGTAGTGGGCATCAATCGATTGGCTTTCAGCTACATCGCTTAAATCACTCATTTCTAGAGTTGCAGTTGCATTTCCTGTTGCTTCAGCAGATAACAACATTGCAACAATTGCCTTAGAGTTTTCACTTGGAGCGTCAATTTTTTGTAATTTTGAAATCCGGTCAGCTGAATTTGTCTCGGTAAGTGCATCTATGATACTCGTTCCGAATAACTCAGCTTCCGTTTTGGCCTGCGATTTCAGATACTCGCGGTAAGTAGCCGCTCCAACGATGACAAACACAAGAAGAATAGCTACCCACCCGTATTTGCGTATATTTCGGTACAGCTTATCCCGACGAAGCTCTTCAGAGACTTCTTGCAAAAAACTATCAGTATCGCTCACTGTTTTCTCCTACTACCAGTTAATCGTGGTTTAACTTTATCTAGAATAAAAGTCCAAGCTTAAAATTTAGTTTAATATCTGAAAAAACTAAAAAAATATTCATCTGAACTGGTTAATTGGCCGTAAAGACACTATATGCCCAGTTAATTAAATTTTGCTCATTACCCAGAAAGGGCAGCCATGCGAATTGTATCGCTTATTACCGCTGTAGCGGTTGTTTCTATTCTGTACGTCTTGGTTTTCGAACGTGACGTATTAGAAGGCTTCTCCGATGGTCAGAATATTGAAGAGTTAGCTAACGATTTAGGTGATGGACCAGAATTAAATTCGGGAGCTAACGTAATTACATCTAAAACGGAAAAAGGCAAAAAAGTAATATCCGTAGTGGTTATTGAGAGCTTTGCAAAAACGATCGACAGCGCAGTTGTTCTTCGTGGAGAAACCGCCGCTGCTCGATTAGTGGAAGTTCGATCAGAGACCTCAGGCCAAGTTGTAAACGAGCCCCTCAGAAAGGGCGCAACTATATTGCAAGGTCAAGTTCTTTGTAGTTTAGACCCAGGAACACGCCAAGCGACGCTGGCAGATGCACTGGCAGGTCTCGCAGAAGCTCGAGCTCGAGTACCTGAAACTCAAGCAAAATTAGACGAAGCTGAAGCCCGCTTGACCGAAGCCAAAATAAATTTCAATGCCGCCAACAAATTGTCAGAAGGCGGTTATGCTAGCGAAACTCGCGTGGCGAGCGCCAAAGCAGCGGTTAGAGCTGCAGAAGCAAGTATAGCTTCTGCTACCGCCGGTTTTGACAGTACGCGATCGAAAATACAGTCTGCAGAAGCTTCTGTTGCCATTGCAAAGAAAGAAATAGAAAGGATATCATTAATAGCTCCATTCGATGGAATTTTAGAAACCGACACCGCTGAATTAGGAACTCTGCTACAGCCTGGAGCTCTTTGCGCTAAAATTATTCAATTGAACCCAATAAAATTTGTTGGCTTCGTACCGGAAACAGAGCTGGGTCGAATTACTAAAGGATCAAACGCAATTGCAAAACTTATCAATGGACAAGAAATTCAAGGTAAAGTTACTTTTATTTCTAGGTCCGCAGATCAAACCACTCGGACATTTAGGGTTGAAATTGAGGCTGACAATGCAGATTTGTTGATAAGTAAAGGGCAAACTTCAGAAATATCGATAGCATCCGACGGAACCCAAGCGCACCTCCTACCACAGTCAGCACTTACTCTAGACGATAGTGGAGCTCTGGGAGTTAGAACAGTAGATGACAAATCTCGCGTCGTATTTATTGCAACAGATATAATCAGGGATACAATGAAGGGTGTTTGGCTGAAAGGCCTTCCTGAGAAGGCTAAAGTAATCGTCCTTGGGCAAGAGTACGTTACCGATGGAGTCGAAGTACAACAAGTTTTTCAAGAGGCTAAAAATTGACAGGCATCATCGACTGGGCTTCCCAACGTGCCAGAATGATTTTGGCACTTATCATTGCGTCACTAGCAGCAGGGATTTTTTCTTATACTGGGCTTCCCAAAGAAGGAGAGCCCGATATAGAAATTCCAGCTTTATTTATTTCAGTAGTATTTCCTGGGATTTCAGCAGCTGACAGCGAAACACTTCTTATTCGTCCTATTGAGACAGAATTAGCAGATATCGATGGACTTAAGAAAATGACAGCAACAGCTGCAGAAAACTATGCAGGAGTAGCTATAGAGTTTGAGTTTGGTTGGGATAAAGCCAAAACGATGGCTGATGTAAGGGATGCTATGAATTCTGCTGAGGCTTTTTTTCCTGAGGGCGCAGAAAAGTATTCAATTAATGAATTAAATTTTTCAGAATTTCCAATAATAATAGTTAATTTGACCGGTGATGTTCCCGAAAGAACAATGACCCTGGTTGCTAAAAAGCTACAGGAAGAAATTGAAGCTATGGATGCAGTGCTGGAAGCCGTTGTTTCTGGAGACCGAGAAGAAATGGTGGAAGTTACCATCGATCCGTTAAGATTAGAGAGTTACAATGTTACAGCAGGCGAGCTAATAAATGTTGTTCAAAATAATAACCAGCTAATCGCCGCAGGTGAGGTGGACAGTAAACAAGGGACTTTTTCAGTTAAGATCCCCAGTAGTTTTAGTGAAACTCAGGATATATATGATCTCCCCGTTAAAACTAATGGTGATAGGATCATCACTTTAGGCGATTTGGCGCAAATTAAATTAACTTTTGTCGACAGATCCGGTACCGCGCGTTTCAATGGTGAGAACACAGTCGCTCTTCAAGTTGTAAAGAGAAAAGGTTTTAACCTGATCGGAACAGCAAAAGAAGTGCGGCTGTTAGTGGAAAAAGAAAGTCAAAGCTGGCCTCCAAATCTTAAAGCGGCAGTAGATGTTGGAACATCAAACGATCAAAGTCGAGTTGTGGACAGTATGGTGAGGCAGTTGGAAGGTTCAGTCCTAACTGCCATAGCGTTGGTGATGATTGTTGTACTTACATCACTAGGAACAAGAGCTGCACTGCTTGTTGGGTTTTCAATACCCACATCATTTTTGTTGTGTTTTGTTTTATTGGGTTTAATGGGTGTTACAATATCAAATATTGTCATGTTTGGTCTTATCTTAGCAGTAGGAATGCTTGTTGATGGTGCAATAGTAGTAGTTGAGTACGCCGATAAACGTATTTCACAAGGCACAGGACCTATGAAGGCCTATGTGGAAGCAGCCAAACGTATGTTTTGGCCAGTGGTAAGTTCAACAGCAACAACTCTTTGTGCTTTTCTACCCATGTTATTTTGGCCGGGGGTTCCAGGTCAATTTATGGGCATGTTACCAGTAACTCTTATTTTTGTTTTATCAGCTTCCTTAATTGTTGCCTTAATTTATTTACCAATCTTGGGTGGTGTATCAGGTAGATTAAGTAGGTTTTTTGAAAATAGCTCCAATCTTTTGCGCGATATTCTTCCATGGTTTATACGCTTGCCACTTGTGCCACTGATAATCTGCTTACTTTGCTTGAGTATATTGCAGGTTGTTAACCCAAGCCTACTGCTCAATATCGACCCCAAGGAAACAGGCCCAATGGCAAATTTACCTGGAGTATTCATGTTTATACTCTCAGCTTTTATGGCTTCAATTGTTTTAGGTTCCGTGGAAATCAAGAAAAGGCAAAAAAATGTCCAAGCTGGATATAGAAGAACCCCTTTTGGCTACTTCATTAAGTTTATTGCTGGAAATCCGATTATGCCGCTTATAGCAATTGGCGGCGTAATTGGATTCACTAGTTTTATTTTTACAACCTTTGGTAAAAATAACTACGGTGTTGAATTTTTTGTTGAAGGGGAACCAGAACAAGCAATCGTATATGTCAAAGCTAGGGGGAATCTTTCACTTACAGAAAAAGATATACTAGTACGCCAAGCAGAATTGATCGTAAATGCTCACCCTGGTGTAGAAAGCGTTTTTTCTTTTGCTGGAGCTGGCGGTCTAAATCAAAATACAGCAGGAGCATCAGCACCTAAAGATACAATTGGTCAAATCCAGCTTGAAACAATTCCCTGGGAAAACCGCAGAGGAAATCCTGACTTAGATGGCAACAAAATTATTGCTGAATTATCAAATGCGCTCACTAGTTTACCGGGAATAGAAATAGAAATTCTAGAATTGGAAAGAGGGCCAGCAAGTCCAAAGCCCGTACACTTAAGACTTAAAGGCGAAAACTGGAATGACCTACTGAGCACTACTGCAAAAATGCGTGGTATATTTGATCAAACAGAAGGCTTAGTACAAGTTGAGGATACCAGGCCATTGCCAGGCATAGATTGGCAAATTGATGTTGATGTGGAAAAAGCAGGACGCTACGGTGCCGACGTGGCGACCGTGGGTGCAATGGTACAGTTGGTCACACGTGGAATCCTATTAGACACAATGCGCGTCGATAGTTCGGACGAAGAAATTGAAATTCGAGTAAGACTGCCAGAAGAAGATCGATTTTTATCAACTTTGGATAATTTAAAAGTTCGAACTGCTGATGGACTTGTTCCGCTATCAAACTTCATAAGTCGCAAACCTGTAACAAAACTTGCTGAAATAAATCGCATAGATCAAAAGAGATATTTTGATATAAAAGCGGGCGTTCAGCCAGACTTAAAGCGAACAATCGTATCAGATGAGGGTATGGAAAGTGAAATTTTCATTAATGCAAACGAAAGAATAGCTTACCTAACACAATATCTCCAAGAAAACCCACTTGCTCCGGGCATTTCTTGGGAGTGGACGGGGGATCAAGCCGATCAAGCTGAAAGCCAAGCTTTCCTGAGCTCAGCATTTGCTGCCGCACTTGTCCTTATGTTTATCATTCTTCTTGCACAATTTAATAGTTTTTATAATGCGTTTGTTGTCCTAATTGCAGTCGTTCTTTCCACGGTAGGCGTTTTAATTGGGATGCTGGTGATGCAGCAACCTTTTTCAATTATCATGACAGGAACGGGCATAGTCGCGTTAGCGGGCATTGTTGTAAACAATAATATCGTTTTGATAGATACATACCAGGAGCTATCTCGCTATCTACCAAAAGTAGAAGCGATCGTAAGAACAGCAGAACAAAGAATACGACCTGTACTTTTAACAACAATAACTACAATGGCAGGCTTGGCCCCAATGATGTTTGGGTTAAGTTTAGATTTCGTAAACGGTGGATATTCTGTTGATAGTCCCACGGCATTATGGTGGAAGCAATTGGCAACAGCAGTTGTTTTTGGACTAGGGACCGCTACAATGTTGACTCTTGTATTTACCCCAGCCCTGTTATCCGCACGAGTTTGGGTAACAACTTATATTTTATGGATAGCCCGTTTTCTCTTAAGAATAGGAGCTTCTAGACGAGGACAAATTGCCCAAGACTGGGCCTTGAAGCGAATGGCCCGCAAAACTAAGCCTGCAGAAATTATTTGGGATTATGCAGAGCCTCCACTGCTGGGAAAAGAAGAACCAGCCGGTTTGATAGGTCCTGCTGAATAATATTGTTCAATAGAATTATTTATGGTGATCAATAGTAAAGCAAAACATTAAATTTAAATTTTTTTACTCATTAAGCAGCTGGGTTATCTTCTGTTAATTGTTTTGTCCACAAAGAATAATAGCGTCCCCGTTTACTGAGAAGCGCTTCGTGCGTACCTATTTCAACAATACTTCCATTTTCCAAAACAATTATTCTATCCGCATCTGCAATTGTTGAAAGGCGATGCGCGATAGTGAGAACACTTCGCCCCTCAGAAGCATTCGTTAAAGCCTCCCGAATTTCAAGTTCTGTTTCAGTATCTAATGCCGATGTTGCTTCGTCTAATAGTAAAATCGGTGGGTTTTTCAGAAGGGTCCTTGCAATCCCTACTCGCTGTTTTTCACCACCCGAAAGTTTCAACCCACGCTCACCAACGGTCGTTTCGTAACCATCTGGGAGAGACAAAATAAAATCATGGATTTGGGCATCTTTGGCGGCCTTTTCAACTTCAGCTCGAGATGCATTATCAAGTCCATATGCTATATTATAGTAAATTGTATCATTAAAAAGAACTGTATCTTGAGGCACCACACCAATAGATCTATGAAGACTTTCTTGTGTAATATCTCGAATGTCCTGCCCATCAATTTTAATTGAACCTTGTTGAGCATCATAAAACCTAAACAGCAGGCGTCCAATTGTTGATTTTCCCGAGCCCGAGGGACCAACAATTGCAATAGTCTCTCTCGAGTTAATCTCGATTGAAACATTCTGTATAATTAGCCTCGATTTAGAATATCCAAAGGTTACGTTTTCGAACAAAATATGGCCGTCGGTAATCTTTAATTCAGAAGCATTTTCACTATCTAAAATTTCAACAGGCTGTTCTAACAAGTCAAACATTTCACCCATATCTACTAAACCTTGTCGTATTTCCCTGTAGACGGTACCCAAGAAATTCAAGGGCATGGTAATTTGGATCATGTAAGCGTTAACCATAACAAAATCACCAACGGTTAAGTATCCACTCTGAACACCTAGAGCTGCCATCACCATCACAACAATAAGGCCAGCTGTAATGATAAAAGATTGCCCAAAATTTAAAAATGCAAGTGAATATGCTGTTGTTAATGCGGCTTTCTCATATTGCTTTATGGCTCCATCGTAACGTTTAGCTTCTCGTTCTTCGGCGCTGAAATACTTGACTGTTTCATAATTAAGCAAACTATCTATAGCTTTTTGATTGGCATCCGTATCTTGGTCATTCATAATTTTTCGAATTTTAACACGCCACTCAGTCACTTTGAACGTAAACCAAATATATACGGCAATCATCACAATGATTACAGTAAGATACAAATAATCGAACCAAAAAAACATAATACCTGCAATTATGAGAAGTTCCAAAACTAGAGGCCCAACCGAAAATAAGAGGAACCTTAGTAAAAATTCTAAACCTTTGACGCCCCTCTCTATGACGCGGCTCAAAGCTCCAGTTTTTCGAGAAATATGATACCGCAGGGACAGCTTATGAATATGCTGAAATGTTTCTAAAGCTAAGTTTCGAAACGCTCTTTGCGCAACAGCAGCAAATACCACATCCCGCAATTGTTCAAAGCCTCTAGATAAGATCCTTGCGCCCCCATAAGCAACCGTCATACCTACGGCTCCTAGCAAAAATGGAGAGTTACCAGTTTCCGTTAAAGCATTCACAGCCTCACGGTATAAAAATGGCGCGAAATTTATCACTGCTTTTGCCAGCACCAAGAGTACTAACGCTGATATAACTTTAACGCGAAAATCAAAACGATCTTTGGGCCACAAGTAAGGCACAACCCTTAGAATTGTCCTCATTCCTGACTTACGTTCAGCTGCTGCAATTTCCACATTATTTTTCATAAAATGCCTAAATAATTTAAGAGTCTACTGCTTATCAGATTAAAGATAGTCCATTGAAAATGGATCGAATAAAAATTAACTCGATATATCTGACCTTTAGTTAACTGTAATGCTGTCAGGCAAATCAAAAATCTGACCTGGGTAAATTAGATCTGGATCACGGATTTTGTCTTTATTTGCATCAAAAACTTGAACATATAAAATGCCTCTACCATATCGTTCTCGAGAAATAGCCCAAAGAGTGTTACCAGGCTGAACTGTTATAACGTTTATTCTGGCGGGTGAAGCTATATCTTGCATCTGATCAACCAAAACGCTGCGATCTTCCCTCTTAAAAGGGCTCTCAATTCGACTGGAAACTTTGCCTGACTGATCCAATTGATCTAGTCGAAGCGTGTAGACGCCAGCTTCCACGTCTGACAGATCAGCACTCCAATAACCCGTTTGATCTATGGTCGTGGAAGCAACTGGGGAATTGTCCAAATAAAAGTGTACAATTGACTCCGGGGTTCCCCGCCCAGTAACAGCAACATCCCCGTCCTTAGAATAATTGATAGTATCGAACATTACATCTGTCATTACATTCGGCCCCGTCTTACCACTTTGTACGACTTTCACACCTTCACTGTCAGCGAGTAGAACGGTTGGCTGCTCAGGCTCATTCGGTTCAGCATTAGAAAGTAGAACGCTTGATTGCTCAGCCTCATTTGCTTCCGCAATAGAAGTAAGATCGGAATCCGACGGTTCTTGCGTCAAAATTTGCTGAACATCTTCTTCTATTTTTTCTTCGGTTGGTTTTGGTAATTGAGGTGTTTTAGTCGTCAACTCACTTTGAGTGGCGTTATTGTTAGAAACCTTAGTCGTATCATCGATTTCATCTTTTTTTGCCTGTTCTTCAGATTCATCAGAAAAATCATTAGATGAGTTTTCCTCAGAAGTTTTCTCGCTTTTTTCTTTCGGAGAAACACCAACTTCAGTTGAGTTTTCTGCATCTTCACTTTCCTTTTGTGTTTGATTATCTGCAGGATCTGCTTGCGCCAATTCTATAATCTTGGGAGCGACGATCATTGTTTCATCAGACACCAAAACGGTTTCACCATTGATAGATCTTATCGATATAACTTGCGGCCGATCTTTTAGCTCTATATCAAAAAGAACTGCAAAATTTCCATCTTGCCCCAATGTGATTGATTCCACCACTTTTTCATCGACTAATATTTCTAATATAGATCCTGGATAAGCCATACCTGCGACAAGAGCCGTTCCATCATCGTCAATTCGGACCGTTTCAAGTTTAGGAGGGTAGATGGTGACTTTTTCTGCAGGGGCCGCTTCATCGGTGGATTTTTCTGTTTTAACTTCGGCCTCTTGACTTTTCACGTCATCTTCAATTTTTTCACTAGCTTCACCTGTCTCAGAAACTGGATCACTTTTCTCATCGATAAAGCTTTCATCTTCTTTGGGTTCGCTGGGATCTTTTTCTTCTAATAAAGTCGCCTTGCTCTCTGCAATGTCAGGGGCGTTTCTTTCCGAGAATATAGCGACAGTTGCAATAAAAACTGCCACCAAGCCTCCAATAATCCAGTACCATAAGTAAGGTATCGCTGCCATTTAAAGCCCCCAAAAAGCGATAAGCACATTTGCCTGTTGTATGACCCTAACAAGTTGAGGTAGCAAGGTCAAAGCTTCTCAACAGATTTAAGGCTTAGTTATGGAACATTTCTCTGTTTGCGTCTTTTGTGGCTCGAGGTCGGGTGATGACCCCGCTTATTTAATACAAGCAGAAAAACTTGGAAATTTAATAGCCAAGCACAAGTGGCGTTTAGTTTATGGTGCCGGCAATACAGGGATGATGGGTTCAGTAGCTTCTGCGACCCAGCTGGGTAAAGCAAAAACCTTTGGCGTAATACCGCACCACCTCGTGCAACGGGAGGTTGGTAAAAAAGATTTAGATAATTACATTGTCACCGATAATATGCATGAACGAAAAAAACTTATGTTTACGAATTCAGATGCCATTATTTTGCTGCCTGGAGGGCCTGGCTCACTGGATGAATTCTTTGAATTACTAACTTGGGCTCAATTGGAAATACATAAAAAACCAATAGTAGTTATAAATGTAAAAAAATATTGGGATCCTCTTTTCTCACTAATAGATCACACAATATCATCTGGCTTTGCAGAAAACTCACTTAAAAAGTTATTCACAACAACCGAAACTGCGACCGAAGCGGTTGACTATCTAATCAAGCAAAATCAAAGGTCTGAATCGAATTCCTAAACAAACCTTTGATCAGCTTTAGTTAAAGACGGGAAGCAACGTTTTCCCAATTAACCAGATTATCTAAAAAATTTGTAAGATAGGCTGGACGTTTATTCCTAAAATCAATGTAATAAGAATGCTCCCAGACATCACAGCCCAAAAGAGCTGTTTCACCGAAACAAAGCGGGTTCACCCCATTTTCTGTTTTAGTCACTTTCAACCCGCCGTCCGCATCTTTAACAAGCCAACACCATCCAGCGCCAAACTGTCCCGCGCCTGCCGCAGAAAAATCTGCTTTAAATTGCTCTACCGAACCAAAACTATCTGCAATTGCGCTTGTCAATTCAGAAGGCATCTCACGCCCAGATGGTCCCATCATCTCCCAAAACTGATTATGGTTCCATAGCTGTGAAATATTGTTGAATATTCCATTTTGAGCAACAGAGCCAGAATCGTATGTGCCAGTGATAATGTCCTCCATTGATTTTCCGTCCCATTCTGTGCCGGAAATCAGTTTGTTTCCATTATCTACGTAAGCTTTGTGATGCAAATCATGATGATATTCCAGTGTTTCTTTAGACATACCCAAATCAGCCAATGCATCGTGCGAATAGGGAAGGTCTGGAAGTTCAAAAGCCATATTATCGTGTCCTTTTTAAAAAATATGCTCTTAGATGCGTCTTATCTAAGTGTAAGGTCAAGGTAAAAAATATGCTTTATTTTTTTAGTTTCAAGAAAAAACTATATCAACCTACCGACCTTCTAAAAATTTTAAAAATCACCCACCTTTGAATTTGGCATAGATGAAGTTTTTAGAAGATTGAACATATAGTCAGCTACCGAACTGAAACAAATAACACTTACACTTGTCTCCGAAGTTAGCCAAAAAGCAGCCGCTATTTGAGAAAATCGAGTTCGACGTATTTCACCAATTTCTAGCGTGGCGATATTTACTGGCGCAA
This sequence comes from Paracoccaceae bacterium, assembly GCA_902543185.1. Taxonomy (GTDB): domain Bacteria; phylum Pseudomonadota; class Alphaproteobacteria; order Rhodobacterales; family Rhodobacteraceae; genus Salinivivens. The sequence continues at coordinate 56,071 of CACBXB010000008.1, read as the reverse complement.
GTTTTGCAATAACCTCGCGGCTACCAGAACCAGAAATCTCAAACAAGGCTCTTGCATCAGAAACATTCACCAGCATGTGATGTTGATCTTTTAGCTCCATTTGCAAATTTTGACTAAGACTAGATACATCGGCATAGTCACATAAAATTAAAAGCTCATCCGGCGACATCCATGCAACATTATTTTTGGCTAAAATTAGTTTTCTGTCTTTCGGCAATTTTGTACCCACTGCTTTAGTAAAAGAAGTTTTAAATTTACTTGACCTAAAATCACCCCGAACAGTCAACATTCCCGTTTTCATTTTCTCACTAACTTTTACGTAGCCAGAATAAGACCGCACTACTCCCTCATTTTTATTATCAGACATTCTGCTTTTCCCCATCGGGATCATAAAATACCGGACTGGTGATCTTTGCTCGAATGACAGTTCCATCAATTTTTGGAAATTCAATAATTTCACCACCCCTATCTGGACCATTCATTACAAGGCCCATTGCTATTCCCCGCTTCAAAGTCGGTGAAAAATATGAAGAGGTAATTCGCCCTTGTGTAGATTTTTGACCATTTGAATTAACCCCTTCGGCTGTTGCGTAGGCACCGTCTGGTAAAACAGAACCGTCTAAAGTTTCTAAACCAACCAACTTCCAACGACTTGGATTAACCATAAATGAACGCTCTTGAGCTCTTTTTCCAAGATAATCATCTTTCTTTTTAGAGATGGCCCAGTCTAAATTAAGGTCTTGTGGAATAACAGTGCCGTCTGTCTCATCTCCTATCATTATGAAACCTTTTTCAGCTCTCATAACGTGAAGCGCTTCAGTGCCATAGGGCATTACCTGAAATTCTTTTCCAGCTTCGATCAATTCGCCCCAAAATGCCAAACCTTGCTTTGCAGGTACGGCTATTTCAAAAGAGAGCTCTCCCGAAAACGAAATTCGGAAAATTCTTGCATCATATTTTCCAAGATTGCCATCTTTCCATTCCATAAACCCCAAAGCTTCCCTGCTGACATCTACGCCACCAATCTTTTCCAAAAGCTTGCGGGCATTTGGCCCAACAACCCCAATTTGTGCATATTGTTCAGTTACATTCGTAACATAAACTTTCCAATCCCACCATTCCGTTTGAAGCCATTCCTCCATATGAGCATGTATACTATCGGCCCCTCCCGTGGTTGTATGACAAAGCCAAGTTTGGTCATCAATTCTAGCGACGACTCCATCATCAATTAGAAACCCATTTTCAGAGCACATAAGTCCATAACGACACCTCCCTATCTTCAGAGTGCTCATCATATTTGTGTAAAGCATATCAAGAAATTTTCCAGCATCGGGACCAGTCACTAGTAATTTTCCCAGAGTCGATGCATCAAGTATTCCCAAAGAAGATCGGGTTTGATTTATTTCACGTTCTACGGCTTTCGCATAGGTTTCCTCGGCTTGAGGATAACAAAAAGGGCGTCGCCACTGGCCTACTGGCTCCATGTAAGCACCATTGTTTTCATGCCAATCATGCATTGGTGTTTTTCTCACGGGCTGAAATAAATCATCTCTCGCCGAGCCTCCTATAGATCCCAGAGAAATTGGAGTGTACGGGGGACGAAATGTAGTGGTTCCAACCTTTGGTATTTCTTTACCCAAACTTGATGACAAGATAGCCAACCCATTAATATTTGACAATTTTCCTTGATCGGTCGCCATGCCCAAGGTCGTATATCTTTTAGTGTGTTCTACACTTTCAAAACCCTCGCGAGCGGCTAATTCAACGTCATTAATTTTGACATCATTTTGAAAATCCAGCCATATTTTTGAGCGTTTTTTAATATCTGCATCCTGAGGTGCAATCCAAATAGCCTCAAGAGAATTTTCATACTCCTGTTCAATTAATTTGAAACTTTCCTTTTTAACTTTACCACCAGAAGCCTCAACCACTTCCAGGCAACCTTCTCGCGCATCCTTCAAAACCTCTTGAATTAAAAGAAACCCATTAGCTGAGCCCACTGCCGTGACGAAAGGCAGACCATCGTGGGAAGTAGGCTTAGCAGAGCTGTCTGGCTTGAATAATGCCATTTTCTCATCCCATTTTAGCTTTCCACCACAGTGGGAGTATAAATGAACAACCGGCGACCACCCGCCAGACATAGCAATGCAGTCACATGCAATTTTTTCGTTACCTTTGCCAGAATCTTTATGTTCACAAATACTTATCGCTTCTACGCGCTTTTTGCCAAAAACTTTGGAAATAGCTTTTCCATTTTCTACTCTGATCCCGAGTGCTTTTGCACGTTCTGCCAATGCTCCTCCACCACTTTTTCGAGCATCAACAATAATGGGGACTTCTACGCCAACCTCATTTAGGGTGATTGCAGTTCGATATGCATCATCGTTATTAGTGTAAACAGCAATTTTATTACCCGTTGCGATACCAAAGTTCACGGCGTAGTCTCTAACAGCAGATGCTAGCATAACACCTGGAATGTCATTACTTGGAAAAGAAATGGGCCTTTCTATAGAGCCCGTGGCGGTAATTATCTGTTTAGCGCGTATTCTCCACAAGCGATGGCGTGGACCGTCCTCTTCAGCAAGATGATCATTTAAACGCTCATATCCTAGAATATAACCGTGATCATAAACGCCGGCTCCCATCATACGAGAGCGCATTGTAACATTGTGAAATTTTTTTAATTCTGACACAAGCCGAGACACATATTCAGCACTAGTTTCATCACCAATGGTGGAAAAGTCTACAAGGCAACGTCCTCCCCATTCCGGAGTTTGCTCAATAATCAAGATTTTGAGGCCACTCTCTGCTGCTGTAAGTGCTGCATTCAAGCCAGAAATACCCCCACCTACAATCACCAAGTCATAAAACGCATAAAAATGTTCGTATTGACTGTGATCTTTTTGCGAAGGAGCCCTGCCTAAACCTGCTGATTGCCGAATAAAAGGCTCATAAATGTATTTCCAAAATGGACGCGGATGGATAAACATTTTGTAGTAAAATCCCGCTGGCAAAAAGCGAGCTAGGTAATTATTTACCACACCGATATCAAAATTTAATGAAGGCCAATGGTTTTGTGAAGCTGCTTTTAAACCATCAAATAGTTCAGTAGTAGTTGCGCGTTGGTTTGGCTCAAATTTTTCTTTTTCTCCTAAATTTATCAATGCATTGGGTTCCTCTGAACCAGAAGCAACTATGCCTCTGGGTCGGTGGTACTTAAAAGATCTACCGACTAAAACTTGATCGTTTGATAACAGTGCTGAAGCTAAGGTATCACCTTCAAAACCAGATAACTTTTTGCCATTAAATTCAAATTTAATGGGCTTATTTCGGTCAATAAACAGGCCGCCTTCCGGTAATCTCTTACTCATTGAAATTTCCTATGAGATTTAAACGGAGAATTAAATTTGCAATTAATTTTACATAAAATATTCAACCCAAATTCCTCCACTTCCAACCTGGTCGTTTAGATTTAATAATGTCTATAATCTCTTTCGGCGGCCCAAACGTTTGAGCGGAATAAGTGCCGAATACTTCCAGAGTTGCAGTACATCGCGCAGCATGAAACCACTTTCCACAGCCATAAACATGACGCCACCGCTCAAAATGAACGCCTTTAGGATTTTCTCGATTAAAAAGATAACCTTCTAGTTCTTCATCAGAAGATCCGGGTCCAAAACGTTTTAGATGAGCCTCTCCGCCTGGACTCAACTCTGTTTCATCTGCTTCAATTCCGCAATAGGGACACTTAAAAACGAGCATCAGTGCGCCACTCCAGCGGCTACACTTTCGTCAATAAACTTACCTTCTTTAAAACGATTTAAGCTAAATTCCTCAGTTAAACTGGAATGCCCTTTTGCCATCAATTCTGCCATAGCCCATCCTGAACCGGGTATTGCTTTAAATCCGCCAGTGCCCCAGCCGCAATTTATAAAAATATTTCCAACTGGAGTTTTCGAAAGAATTGGAGATCTGTCGCCAGTCATGTCAACAATACCACCCCACCATCGCAACATTTTAAGACGAGAAATAATGGGAAAGGTTTCTATTAGTGCTCTAACCGTTTCTTCTACATGGTGAAAAGAGCCTCTTTGGGTATAATTATTAAATCCATCTGCGCCACCGCCAATAACCATTTCTCCCTTATCAGACTGGCTCATATATCCATGGACTGTATTGGCCATTACAACTACATCCATGCAAGGTTTTATCGGCTCTGAAACGAGTGCCTGAAGCGCCACGGCCTCAACTGGCATTCGAAAACCTGCCATATCTGCCAAAACGCCAGTATGACCGGCAACAACAATACCCAGTTTTTGGCAATCAATTGGACCTTTACTTGTTTCAACTCCTTGAACTTGACCATTTTTATGACGAATGCCCGTAACCTCACATTGTTGGATAATATCCATACCCATATCAGAGCAAGCACGGGCGTAGCCCCAGGCAACAGCATCGTGTCTTGCCGTCCCACCACGAGACTGCCACAGTGCTCCGAGAACTGGATATCGTGGACCATCAATATTAATTATCGGCACCAGAGATTTTACTTTCTCAGGAGAAATAAATTCGGTTGAAACGCCCTGCAAAGCATTTGCCTGGGCTGTACGTTTATATCCCCTAATTTCATGCTGGGTCTGAGCCAGCATCATTACCCCTCGTGGACTAAACATGACATTATAGTTCAGATCCTGGCTCATTGTTTCGTACAAACTTCGAGCCTTTTCATAAATTGCAGCCGAAGCGTCTTGCAGATAGTTGGATCGAATAATCGTGGTGTTACGGCCAGTATTTCCTCCACCAAGCCAGCCTTTTTCAAGTATCGCTACGTTCTTTAGTCCGTGATTTTTGCCCAGATAGTAGGCAGTTGCCAGACCGTGGCCCCCTGCACCTATAATGATAGCGTCATATTTCTTTTTTGGTTCTGGACTTTTCCAAGCACGACCCCAGCCTTGGTGATAACGAAGAGCCTCTCGCGCAACTGCAAACACAGAATAACGTTTCATTTATAATTCACCCAAACAGCTAAATTACTGGATATTTCTAACCGAAGTTTGTTAGCCTTTACGACTCAGTACGTCATAAATCATTTCAGTTGCGACATCTAGCAACATCAGAGATTTAAGGGCTTACCTTGGCCAAATTTGATGTTTAAAAGACCAATATAAAGGGAGACATAATGATAGTATTCTGGCTGAGCATCTTAATTATTTTAGCCTTTGTTTGTGTCATTTTTTATCAAACGCTGAAAAAGAATGCTGTCCAAAAAGAAGAAAATGCGGATTTGAAATTTTACAAATCACAGCTTTCTGAAATTGAAAAGGATATAGCGAAGGGAGCCATAGGTCGCGAAGAAGCTGAACAAATCACAGTTGAGATTTCACGCCGAATTTTAAAAAATAAAAATCAATCTTTATTTAAATCCAGCTTTCAATCTGCAAACTCAAGATTAAAATTCGCTATTATTTTAGGAGTTTTTATCAGTTTTCTTTCGTTTGGTCTCTATTCATCACTCGGAAGCTTAGGATATTTCGATTTCTCTCAAAAAAATCGAATTGAAGCAGCTAAACTTTTAAAAGAAGCTCGACCGTCGCAACAGGAAGCCTGGGATGCTTTAGCGGATGAAAAAACAATTAATACTCCAGAAGGCGAGATGGGTGAAATAATTACTAAATTGAGAAAAATATCTCAAGAGCGCCCAAATGATGTAACGGGATTGCGTTATCTTGTGAGAACTGAAGCTAGTTTGAATAACTTTGAAAATGCGGCAATTGCTCAAATGTCTTTGGTTAAACTATTGGGAGAACAAGTTTTAACTGAAGATTTATACCAATTGGCAGAGTTGATGGTTATATCGTTGAATGGCTATGTCTCGCCAGAAGCAGAAGCGCTTTTTCGCAAGGTTTTGGCAAAAGATGATGATAATGGCGGGGCTCTTTACTATTTAGGGCTAATGTACGCCAACTTAGATCGGCCAGACCTTTCTTTTGAAATTTGGCGAAAACTTCTCAACCGAGGTCCAGATGACGCGCCATGGGTTCCTCTTATACGTAATCAAATTATGGAAGTGGCGTGGCGATCTGGAAAAAATCGATATGAGCTTCCGCCAGAAACAAAAATACCTCCAAATGGGCCCACTCAAGCTGATATAGAGGCTTCCGACGAGATGACAGCCGATGAAAGACAGGAAATGATTTCTAACATGGTTGAAGGCTTAGCAAGTCGTCTAGCATCTGAAGGAGGAACATCAGACGAGTGGGCCAGACTTATCAAGGCACTTTCAGTCGTTGGTGATTCAGATCGTGCACAAAAAATATGGGCAGAAGCAATAAATATTTATAATAATTCACCAGCAGACCTGAGGGTCATTAATAATATTGCAAAAGAAATTGGTATTTCCAGATGATATACGAAGACGTTTCCAAATTTGCGAATGAATTCCAATCGAATAATTCCTTAATCGGCTTAGACTTAGGAACGAAAACAATTGGCGTTGCAGTAAGCGACATCATCCTCTCTGTCGCCACACCGATTAAAACTATCAAACGGAAAAAGTTTTCAATAGATTCTGATCAATTATTGGGGATCATCTCCATTAAAAATTGTTGTGGGGTCGTTTTTGGTTTGCCAAAAAATATGGATGGGAGTGAGGGACCCAGAGCGCAGTCAACGAGAGCATTTGCTAGAAATTTTTCAAAAAAAACACCGCTCCCAATTACTTTTTGGGATGAGCGACTGTCAACAGTAGCAGCCGAAAGAGCTTTATTAGAGGCGGATACTACACGAAAACGTCGTGCAGAAGTAATCGATCATGTTGCGGCAGCTTATATTCTGCAAGGGTTCTTAGATCGATTAAAGGTTTTAGACAATTAATGAATTTTTAGTGTATTTCAGGAGGAAAATAATTTGGCTAATGAATTCTGGACAAGAGATGAAATCCAAAGTCCTTGCATCAAAATATGTGTAATTCACCCTAGTGAAAGACTATGCACTGGATGCCATAGAACAATAGAAGAAATTTCCTCTTGGTCGCGTCTGCCCTCGAAACAAAGAAATCAAATCATTAAAGAACTGCCAAAGCGTGCATTTAGACTTAAAAAACGTCGCGGTGGCAGAGCAGCCCGCATTGCAAATTTATGATAATTTCGGCCAATCAGCCAAACGTTGAAGTTCTGGCCTAAAATAAGCTATTTTTCGGCCCTCATTAAAGTTTTTGATTTCAAAATCCCAAGGGCTGATTCCATGAAGGCAAAGTCGGTGAATTATATAACTTTCACCTAGATTTGCATGCAGCACGCGTCTTTCACATTGTTCAAATATACATTTTCTTGTTTCCAAATAAACCTCAAGAACATCTAAATCTTTCCATTCTTCAGGGTCGTGATGCAAAAATAACCTTTGGAAAGCCTTCGAAATTAAATGGTGAGACCCCTCCCAGACCACAATAGGACTTGCACCTTTCGGAGCTTGATTTAAGGGAATTCCAAGCACATAGGCATGTGGTTCTTTTAGCTTTCTTGGTCCTCCAGGAAAATCAGCTATCAAACCGTCAACATGAGCAGCATCTCTTTTTAATCGAAAGTTAAAAGAAGTTTCACTCTCTTGATCTCTAGGTTTCGGATAGCCTTCAAAAATTATCGAAACTTGAGCCAAATGAAGGCCACAGGTTTCATAACTTTTCATTAAGCTTTCGAATGGTCCAGTGAGTGATATTTCACCTATGGCTCCGTCCGGCTTATTATCTAATGCATCCACACCAACAAACCAAGTACCCTGACAGGTTAAATTATTTTTCAAAATTTCTTTATTTTTTAACGTGGAAATAATCTTTGAATTAGCAGCATTAGCCCAACGAGCTACTCTCTGATCAAACTCAAATTTGATCCAGCCTTTATGTTCAAATTCATCAAGCTCTTTCATGTCAGTAAACACCCCTTGGGTTTTTCTGATTGACTCAAATAGCCTTACTTAATTCATCTATTACACGAAGCTTTTCAATCAGTTTTTGCAAATCAGCCACATCAATCATATTTGGACCATCGCAAGGTGCATTATCTGGTTCTTGATGAGTCTCAATAAAAACCGCATCAACACCAACTGCACAAGCTGCGCGAGCCAGCGCAGCCACAAATTTTCGTTCTCCACCTGAAGTATTTCCTCTGCCACCTGGTTGTTGAACAGAATGAGTGGCATCAAAAACAACTGGATATCCAGTCTCAGCCATTATTTCCAATCCACGAAAATCATTAACTAATGTGTTATATCCAAAACTTGTCCCGCGCTCACAAAGCAATATTTTTTCATTACCAGTGCTAGCTATTTTCTCAGCAACATTCATCATTTCCCAAGGCGCTAGAAACTGTCCTTTTTTTACATTTATTGGTTTTTCAGTTTTTCCAGCTGCAATCAATAGATCAGTTTGCCGAGATAAAAATGCCGGGATTTGCAAAACATCCACCACTTCGGAGGCTTCAGCACATTGAGAAACTGTATGAATATCGGTAATCACGGGGCAACTGTAAGTTAACTTCACTTCCTCTAGAATTTTTAAACCTTCTTCAATTCCAACACCCCTAGCCGATGCAATCGAAGATCTATTTGCTTTGTCAAAACTAGATTTAAAAATAAAATTTGATGACGATGGCGCACAGACCTTAGTTATTTTCTCTGCCATAAACATGGCATGATCGCGATTTTCTAACTGGCATGGACCCAAAATAAAGGTTAGCGGATTATTTCCTCCAACCGGAATATTACCAATGTTTATGACACTACTATCAGACACTTAGGACAAAACTTTCTCTATTAGCTCGACATCTTGCGGATTATTTAATTCCCAAAAAATACGCCCTTTACTGTTTACCTCGACACACTTTACTCGTTTATTCTCGAATAAAAACCTTAATTGCTCCAAACCCTCCAACTTTTCTAATTCACTTTCAGGCCAGTTCAAATAATCTCTTAAGATATTTTCTTTGTAAGCATATACACCCACATGGTGGTAACATGGTATTTGGTCATCTGATCCAATATTGGATATTTCAAAAAAAGGTATTAACTCTTTCGAGAAATAAAGAGCATGCATGTCTTTATCAAAAACTACAGTGGTTCCACCTATCCTATCAGATTTTCTATCTTCAGATAAAAGATTGTAACTTTTTTTATCTAATCTCAGAACTGGTGTGGCCACGTCAGTGCATTTATCTGCCTTCAAACCAGCAATTATTTCCTCAACGAACCAGCTTGGAGTCAAGGGCGCATCTCCCTGAAAGTTCACAATAATTTCAGCATCCAATTGAGCATTATTTAACGCTTCTGCGCATCTTTCCGTACCGTTTTTACATTTTGACGATGTTCGAATAACCTTTGCACCAAAGCTCACTGCGTGCTTTTCAATTCTTTTATCGTCTGTCGCAACGTAAATTTCTGACACCCCGGAAACTTTATTGGCGGCTTCCCAACTTAGCTGAATAAGAGATTTTTTGCCCTCTCGCGTTCTAAGTTTTACCAGCGGTTTTCCTGGGTAGCGCGTTGAGCCATATCGAGCAGGAATTATTATGACAGTTTTCATGCAACTCCAACCCTCAACAAATCCTGCATATGAATTATCCCAACAGGTTTATTATCGGCAGAAGTTACAATCAGCACGCTTATTTTCCGGTCCTGCATTAAGTTTAAAGCGTCAAAAGCAAAAGTTTTTTCAACTACCGTAATCGGCGATAAATTAGCAATATCTCCCGCATTTCTCTCCATAAGATCATCTATATGCCGACGAAGATCACCATCAGTTATTACACCAACCAAACAACCAATATCGTCAACTATAGCCGATATTCCAAAGCCTTTCGATGACATAGTTATTAAAGTTTCTTTCATTGAAGTTGTAGTAGTTACCAAAGGAATTTTATCATTTTTATGCATTAATTGGCCTACTGTCATCAATTTAGCTCCGAGTTTGCCTCCCGGATGGAAAACCTTGAAATTTTCAGCGTTAAAACTTTTTGCCTCCATTAGAACAACCGCCAAGGCATCACCGAGAGCAAGCATCATGGTTGTTGAAGTTGTCGGAGCCATACCTATCGGACAAGCCTCATCCGCAATCGGCAAACATAATTTAAAGTCTGCCGCTTTGACTAAGGTACTTTCACAGTTTGATGACATAGTGGCGACCGGAATACTAAAGCGACGCGCATGAGCTAATATATCGAACATTTCAATGGTTTCGCCAGAATTGGAAATAAGTAGACATAGATCTTCCTCAGTGATCATACCCAAGTCACCATGGCTGGCCTCAGTAGCATGTACAAAATAAGCCGGAGTACCCGTACTGGCTAATGTTGCAGCAATTTTATTCCCAATATGACCAGATTTACCCACTCCAGATACAATTACTCGACCAGTTAAATTTAGTATGCTTTTCACCAGGTCACTAAAATCGATCGGCAAATCATCTTTCAGTTTTCCAAGAGCATCAGCCTCTGTTTTCAAAACTTTTTTTGCATCTGTTACAAAAGAATTTGCCATGATCGATTGTCCAATTAATAGAGACCTCGCGAAAGCTTATAGAATTAAACGAATTAATTTCAAAGGCTCAAATTTTTCAAACATATTAAGTCATAAATGTAACTTGGATCTGGAGACTGTATCACTCGATTAGTTTTAAGCCTACAAAAGTAACAATTTAACAACATATTTTTATAAAAATTTAATTTGACTTGGCCTTTAACAAACTGTCCGTTATAGCCGCATCAAAACAAACTGAATGCTTTAGAAAGAACGAGCCAAGCATGCGTAGTGGAAAAACTAAAAGAAAAACGGCTGAAACTGAAATCTCAGTATTCTTAAAATTAGACGGTTCGGGGAAATACAAAATAAATACCGGTGTCGGCTTTTTTGATCATATGCTGGAACAACTGGCACGCCATTCATTGATAGATTTAGAAATCGAAGCCAATGGTGATAATCATATTGACGACCATCATACCGTTGAAGATACTGGTATAGCTTTTGGACAGGCATTGGCTCAAGCCATTGGCGATAAAATAGGTATTAATAGGTATGGCTGGTGCTTATTACCAATGGATGATACTTTGATCCGAACGGCATTAGATTTATCTAGTCGACCATTTTTATATTTTGATATTAATATGCCAACTGACAAAATAGGCGCCTTCGATACAGAACTTGTACGCGAATTTTTCCAAGCTGTTTCTACTCACGGCGGTATCACGCTTCATATTGAAGCATTACATGGATACAACAGCCATCACATTGTAGAAGCGTCTTTTAAATCTTTTGCAAAGTCTCTCAGAGTTGCCATTGAGAAAGATCCTCGAAATCTAAAGTCCGTGCCGACCACAAAGGGTAAACTTTAATAAATGCTTACCGCCATAGTCGATTATAGTAGTGGAAACCTCCATTCCGCACAGAAAGCATTTGAGAAAATTATGGCTTTACATAATTTAGGCTCCGTTGTTGTAACAAGTGACCCAAAGATTATTTCTTCTGCTGACCGATTAGTACTTCCTGGAGATGGTGCATTTCCTTCTTGTAAATCAGAACTAATGGCGTCGGATGCATATGAAGCCCTAGTTTACAGTGTGGTTGAGAAATCCAGGCCTTTTTTAGGTATCTGTGTGGGCATGCAATTAATGGCAATAAAAAGTTATGAGTACCAAGAAACTGACGGGCTTGGGTGGATTGACGGTGAAGTACGTAAAATAAAACCTAAAGACAAATCTTTAAAAATCCCTCATATGGGCTGGAATACTCTAAATATAGAATGTAACCACCCAATACTCGACAGTATTCAAAATGGTGATCACGTATATTTTGTTCACTCTTTTCAGATGATGGTTAAAAATCAGGATCAACGCTTAGCCTACACGGATTACGGAACAGACATTACCGCAATTGTCGGCAAAGAAAATATGGTAGGACTTCAGTTTCACCCAGAAAAAAGCGGTCAGATAGGGCTAAAAATTATAGAAAACTTTCTTTCATGGAGCCCGTGACAATATCCTACTTTAATTGCTGATTTATGATTATTTCACCCGGGTCCAATCTTGCTTACGACATATTATCGCTATGCAGCCAGAAACTTTCAGATCATTGTCACTAACGAGGTTCATCTTTGATCTATAAGTTTTATCCTCATCGGGGGCCCAGATCTTACCTCCACCGTATTTACTGCCTTTTTTAGGTGACATCCCAATTATAATATTCCGACCAATGTTTTTGGATTCAATTTCTTTATTAGAAGAGTCAAAAGCTTTGATCATTTCTCCACAAATCTTTCCATCACACTCTTTAATTTCTACATGAGCATAATTTCCTTCGTTTCCTGGCTGAGTTTTCCAAACACCAAATACAGGGTCTGCAGATGCTGCGAAAGCAAAAAATAATCCAGCGAAAGTAGCCGATAAAAATGTTTTCATTAAATTTCCTCCCTAACACCACAGATGTTGACCATCTTCGCGCCTAGTTTCAAGCCTTTTGTTGTCTCGCGTTGCAAATTAGATATAAAGGTGCGAAATATCACCTTGATAAATTGAGGAATTTTATGATTTTATACCCAGCAATTGACCTAAAAGATGGAAAGGCGGTGCGACTACTCCGTGGGGATATGAATAACTCGACTGTATTTAATGATAGCCCCGTCGAGCAAGCCATGAGCTTTGTTAGTCAACGCTGTCAATGGTTGCACTTGGTGGATCTAAATGGAGCTTTCTCAGGTAAACCAGTTAACGAGGAAGCGGTAGAAGAAATTATAAAAAGGTGCAATATTCCCATTCAGTTAGGTGGAGGCATAAGAAATATTGAGACAATTGAAATGTGGCTCTCAAAAGGACTTGAGCGCGTTATTTTAGGAACAGTGGCAGTAGAAAACCCCTCTTTAGTTAAACTCGCAGCAAGCAAATATCCAGACAAAATAGCAGTTGGCATAGATGCCAGAGAGGGACGCGTAGCAACAGATGGCTGGGCCAAAGATACAGATATTTGGGCAACAGAACTTGCCAAAAAATTTGAAAATGATGGGGTTTCGGCCATTATTTATACCGATATCAATAGGGATGGAGCAATGACGGGGCCAAATTTGAGTGCTACCGCTGAAATGGCCAATGCTGTTTCTATTCCTATAATAGCATCAGGCGGGGTTAGCTCTCTAAACGATCTAAAAGCACTTAAAGAATGCGGAGCACAACTTAATGGTGCGATTTCAGGAAGAGCGCTTTATGACCAGAAATTTACCATTCAGCAGGCATTAGAGGCTCTCGATGCTTAAATGCCGAATAATTCCGTGCTTAGACGTCGCCGATGGTCGGGTTGTTAAAGGTATTAATTTTGTTGGACTTAGAGACGCTGGAGACCCGGTGGAAGCAGCCGAACGGTATGACAAAGAAGGTGCAGATGAACTTTGTTTTTTAGACATTAATGCCACTTTTCAAAACCGGGCAACGACTTACTCTATGGTCCAAAAATCAGCTGAAAAATGTTTTATTCCGCTGACAGTAGGTGGAGGAGTTAGATCTTCAGACGACGTGAGAAACCTTTTATTAGCTGGAGCAGATAAAGTAAGCTTTAATTCTGCTGCCGTTGAAAATCCAGATGTTATTTCGGAAGCTGCTAATAGGTTTGGCTCTCAGTGCATAGTTTGCGCGATTGACGCAAAAGCTGCTCCATCTGGAAATTGGGAGCTTTTCACTCACGGAGGTAGAAAACCAACGGGTATTAATGCAGTTGAATTTGCCCGGTTAATTGAAAAAAAAGGGGCTGGCGAAATATTGCTTACTTCAATGGACAAAGACGGGACAAAATCAGGATTCAATCTGGATATGACTCGGACCATTTCCGATAATGTTACCATCCCAGTTATCGCTTCTGGTGGTGTCGGTAATTTAGACCACTTAGTTGATGGGGTAGTGAGAGGCGGCGCGTCTGCCGTTCTAGCAGCTTCGATATTTCATTTTGGTGAATATACAATAGACCAAGCGAAAAAACATATGGACAAAGCTGGCATACCAGTCAGATTAAAGCGATGAAATTAGAAGATTTAGTTAAAGCTATTAATGCCCGCGCTGAAGCTGATCCATCAGAAAGTTGGACAGCCAAGCTTCTGTCTCAAGGGCCCGAAAAATGTGCTGAAAAGTTTGGAGAAGAAGCCGTAGAAGCAATTATAGAGGCTGTCAAAGGAGATAATAAGGCTCTTATCTCTGAAGCGGCTGATGTTATTTTTCATTACTTGGTAATGCTTAAATCCAGAAATATTAATTTTGAAGATGTAATGGAAGAATTAAAGAATAGAACAAACAAATCTGGGCTTAGGGAAAAAGAGGATAGATCATAAACGCGACGAAATTATGTTAGTTGCAAAACCCGCCTTTCTAAGGTCACCAAACAACCTTTGATGTTCTATTTTTGGGCATCTATCCTCGACTACTTTTAGTCCAAAGTCCCTTGCCTTTTGTGCAGCATTTTGATGTTTTATTCCAATTTGCATCCAAATGGTTTTTAAACCTTTCAATTTTTCTAAGCTATCTTCGACAATTTGTGGGACTGCCTCTGGTTTTCTAAAAATATCCACCATATCCACGGGCTCTCTAATTTCATCAATACTCGACATGACCACCTGACCGAAAAAATACTTTCCTCCATGTCCAGCATTGATTGGAATAATTTTATAACCGCGTTTATGAAGATATCTTCCAACAAAATAACTTGGTCTGGTTTCATTCATACTTAGGCCAACCATAGCAATAGTTTTAGTTTTTTTTAGAATATCCCTTAAAAAATCGTCTGAAACACTCATTACAATCTAACCTTATAAAGTTACTATTTATCCTGCTGTTATTTTACCCGAGTTAATCATAGACCAAATTTTTTGACTTGTTAAAGGCATATCAACCTGCTGAACACCAATATCCCACAACGCGTCTTGAGCAGCATTGGCAACTGCCGCTAGCGCTCCAACAGTACCAGCCTCACCACACCCCTTCATGCCCATAATATTTGCCGTTGAAGGAACGCACTCTGTGTCAAATTTGTAAAATGGAAGATCTTCGGCACGAGGCATCCCGTAATCCATAAAGGTAGCGGTAAGTAATTGGCCCTCTTGATCATAAACAACATGCTCATATAAGGCCTGTCCTATGCCTTGTGCAACTCCTCCGTGTACTTGACCTTCTGCGAGCATCGGATTGATTAGATTCCCAAAATCATCAACTATGGAATACCTTACAATTTGAACAAAACCAGTTTCGGGATCAATCTCGAGCTCGGCAAAATGCGCTCCATTGGGAAATGATCTAGCGTCTAAGGTAGTTTTTGCTGAATGATGCAGAAGGTCGAACCTTTGATCATCACGCGCCATTTTAGCTACCTCAAGCATATTCGGGCTGAAGTTAGAGTCCCTTATTCGAAAAGAAATATCGTCAAATTCAATATCATTTGCGTCTACCTTCAGCTTTTCCGAAAGATATTTCGAAAATGATTTGATAATCTTTTCGACTGTTGCCAGCGTGGCGTTGTTTTGAACGGTCACGGATCTGGATCCCCCTGTTCCTCCACCATTGGATATCAGATCACTATCTCCCTGTACGACCGTTATTTTTTCAGAAGGTATTCCAATCTGATCAGATAGGAATTGAGCATAAACAGTCTCATGCCCCTGACCATTCGATTGTGTTCCAACGAAAATCCTAACGCCACCATCTTCATCAAAAACTACTTTTGCTTCCTCGCTGGGATCTCCCAAAATACTCTCAATGTAATAACATAGTCCTAAACCCCTCAACCTGCCCTTCGCCTTACTCTCTTTTTTCCGCCTTTCAAAACCTTTGATATCAGCAGATATCTCTGCTATCGAGAGAACCCGGTCGAAATCTCCGACATCTATTATTTCTCCAGTTGATGACTGATAGGGAAAATTACCTTTTTTGATAAAATTGATACGTCTCAATTCGAGAGGATCAATTTCCAATTCCCGAGCTGCACGATCCATCATTCGTTCTAGCAAATAAATCGCTTCTGGGCGTCCTGCCCCTCTATACGCATCGACTTGAGTAGTATTCGTGTAAATACCTACAACGTTCAAATAGGTATTCTGAACGTCATAAGCACCCATTAAAACCTTTGAAAACAACCCTGTTTGAATATTTTGTCCAAAGCGAG
Source organism: Paracoccaceae bacterium (assembly GCA_902543185.1). Lineage (GTDB taxonomy): Bacteria > Pseudomonadota > Alphaproteobacteria > Rhodobacterales > Rhodobacteraceae > Salinivivens. The sequence goes on along the minus strand of CACBXB010000008.1, from coordinate 39,901 downwards.
AATTATACGCACCAAGATTGCAGAAAGTGTTGACTCGGTAGGCAACTATTTTATTGGTTGCGTCAAAAGCTAATTCGGCGAAATGTTTTAAATCTCTACCCGCATTGTCACTGAGCATCGCCTCAGTGCGCTCAGACATCCATCTAATAGGTTTTTTAAGTTTAATTGCCGCGAAAGATACTACAAACTCCTCCGGGTATCCCATGGCTTTCATCCCAAAACCACCGCCAACATCGGGATTCGTTACTCTAATTTGTTCACTTCGCAACCCCAGTATTTCTGATGCAAATCGTTTGTGCACCCAAACGCCTTGACCACTGAAAGAAATATGCAGTCTTTCGTTGTCCCACTGAGCATAACAACCCCGAGGCTCCATGGAATTAGCTATAATTCTATTATTGTAAACCTCCATTGAAATAACTGTATCTGCCCGCTCAAAAAGCTCATTTGTTTTACTTTCATCTCCCATGTGCCATTCAAAAGCAACGTTTCCAGGAGCCTCTGGATGAATTGTGTTTTCACCAATTGCTAGATCTACTGATACTGGCAAATCAGCGTAATCGATTTCAATTAATTCAGCAGCATCCTTTGCATTTTGTATTGAGTCAGCGACTATTAAGGCAATAGGCTCACCAACAAAACGAACCCTGTCTTTTGCTAATAAAGGTCTTTTTGGCGAAGCGCCTTCACTGCCATCACGGTTCTTAACCGTTACACCCTTTAAATTATTTTTCACACCATACTTTTCTAAATCTTCAGCTGTAAAAATGGCGCAGACTCCAGTAGTATTTTTTGCATCTTCAATATCAAGGTTGATAATTTCAGCATGCGCAACTTGCGATCTAAAAAAATACGCAAAAAGTGAGCCTGAAGGAGTGGCATCGTCTATATACCGTCCTTTACCAGTCAAAAAGCGGTTGTCCTCAGTACGCAAAACTGACTGACTTTTCCCAAACTTCTCCATTAACGCCTCTATATTTTTTAGTAATTTAATAAGTTTTCTAAATTTAACAAAAGCAAAGTCAATAGATCGAAACTCAAAATAAACACAATAACCTGCGCTCTATCTTTCCATTGCGATTTTTTATAAATTTGATATAGCGGCCGCTATTCCAAGTAGCGAGTTTAGTAAAAATGGAAAAAAACAAAAAGCTTTTTATAAAAACATATGGTTGCCAGATGAATGTCTACGATAGTGAACGTATGTCTGAGGCTCTTGGTGAAGATGGTTATGAAGAGACGCTCAATCCTAATGAAGCAGATATGATACTTTTAAATACTTGCCATATAAGGGAAAAAGCAGCCGAAAAAGTTTATTCTGAGTTGGGAAGGTTTAAGGAATTAAAGGCAAATAAACCAGATTTAAAAATTGGCGTGGCGGGCTGCGTCGCTCAAGCCGAAGGTGAGGAAATAATAAAGCGTCAACCGTTAGTTGACCTGATAGTAGGTCCCCAAAGCTATCAAAATATTGCAGATTTAGCATCAAACGCTATCGATGGCAGAAAACAAATTGATATTGCTTTTCCAGAGGAAGATAAATTTTCGCTATTAAAACAAAAAAGGTCAGGTCAAAGGGGTCCTTCCGCTTTTCTTACGGTACAAGAAGGTTGCGATAAATTTTGTGCTTTTTGTGTTGTTCCATACACACGTGGTGCTGAAAATTCTCGACCAGTTTCTAAGGTAATAGATGAGGCAAAACACTTGGTTGAAAGTGGAGTAAAAGAAATAACATTACTCGGGCAAAATGTTAACGCTTATCACGGGGCGGGTTTAGACGGGCAGGAATGGAGTTTAGCCAAATTAATCTGGGAATTAGAAAAAGTTGATGGCTTGGCTCGGATCCGCTTCACAACTAGTCATCCCAATGACATGACACCTGACTTAATTGAGGCTCATGGGACATGTAAAAAACTAATGCCGTACCTTCATCTACCAGTACAATCTGGCTCGAATAAAATTTTAAAGCGAATGAACAGATCACATAACGCAGAAAGTTATCTTTCTTTAATCTCAAAAATCCGGGAAGCACGTCCAGACATCCTTATTTCCGGGGATTTTATTGTGGGGTTCCCTGAAGAAACAGACAAAGATTTTGATGATACAATTTCACTAATAAAAAATATTGAATATGGACAAGCCTTTTCATTCAAGTATTCAACGCGTCCAGGCACTCCTGCTGCGGAACGTGACCAGGTATCGGAAGAGGTCAAAACTGCAAGACTACACAAGCTGCAAGATTTAATTAAAAAGCAACAAAAAAGTATCCAAGACAAAATGATTGGGAGAAAAGTTCACGTGTTATTTGAAAGAAAAGGCCGCTTTGACAATCAACTTGTCGGGAAGTCAGAGTACTTACACGCGGTAAACGTTACTGATCCAACAATCTCCGTAGGTGAATTAAAGGAAGTACATATTAATCAAAGCAATACTAATTCACTGAGTGGATCTGTTTACAACTAATGCTACATACACAAATATTGAATTCTTTAACAGCGCTTGGCACCATAAATATAAATAACAAGAAAGGAACTGTTGGTGATTCACACAACAGCAAACGAAACAGAAGATCAAGAACAACCGGATCAGACAAATATAAAATTTCCCGATAATAGGCTTTTGATTGATCTTTGCGGAGAATTCGACAAAAACCTTGCGGAGATAGAACAAAAACTGGCATTGCAAATAATTAGAAGAGGCAATGAATTAAATCTATTTGGCGATAAAATCTCAAGATCCGCTGGTAAAATAGTCTTAGAGGAACTTTACACTCGTCTTGAGAATGGAAAATCACTCGAAAGTGGTGACCTTGATCGGGAATTGCGCGATTTTACAGGCGGCAAGAATTTAGAACGTGATACTCAAACGGACAAGCAAATTGAGATGGTTGAAAAATCCAACTTCGAAATAAAAACACGAAAGAAAACAATCGAACCAAGAACAAATGCGCAAAGAGCGTTTGCATTTTCATTATTGAAAAATGAACTGGCATTCGGTATCGGTCCGGCCGGAACAGGTAAAACCTATCTTGCTTTAGCTATAGCAGTATCAAAGTTTATTAATGGTGAAGTCGACCGAATAGTTCTTAGCCGTCCAGCAGTAGAGGCTGGAGAAAAATTAGGATATTTACCTGGTGATATGAAAGATAAAGTCGACCCTTATATGCAGCCATTGTATGATGCCTTGAATGACTTCCTTCCAGGCAAACAACTATCCAAACTAATAGAAGAAAAGAGGATTGAAATTGCTCCTTTAGCGTTTATGCGAGGTCGTACCCTTTCACATGCCTTTGTCGTACTAGACGAGGCCCAAAATGCCAGCTCAATGCAAATGAAGATGTTCTTAACCAGGCTTGGTAAAGGAAGTAGGATGGCCATAACTGGGGACAAATCACAAATTGATTTACCGAAAGGAGCAACATCTGGGCTTATAGAAGCTGAAAGGCTACTAAGCTCAGAGCCAAAAATTAGTTTCAACTATTTTTCAGCTCGTGATGTTGTTCGTCACCCTTTGGTAGCATCAATAATTGAAGCATACGACGAGGACAGTAAAAGAAAATTAAATAGTGTTAAATTGGAAAAGTAATGAGATGAGCGTCAATTTGATTATGGAAGATGCTCGTTGGAAAACGCTGAATTTATTTTCAATAGCAAACGCCGCTTTTAAAGAAACCCTTTCACAGTTAAATTTGAAATCTGAAAATTTTATTTGCTGTGTTCTCGCATGCAGTAGCGAAAAAATTAAAGGATTGAACGCGCAATTCAGAGGCAAAGATAATTCTACAAATGTATTATCCTTTCCCTCAAAGGCTGAAAAATATGATACAAAGAGTAGCTTAAAATTTAAAGTTAATGCTGATCCTTTCGAATTGGGCGACATAGCAATCGCTTACGAAGTATGTAAAAAAGAAGCAGACGTTTCAAAAATAAAATTTGAAGACCACGTATACCATTTGATTATACACTCAGTACTCCATTTGCTAGGCTATGATCATGAAGAAGAAAAAAATGCAGCAGAAATGGAAAAAATTGAGGTGCAAGTACTTGCAAACCTAGGTATAAGTAATCCATATTTGTAAAATCGTATAGCGCTATTTAGCGGAATGGAAAAATGGGCGATATAGACGGATCCTCGAGTGCAGCGCGAAGCGCGCAGTTGAACAAGGGTAATTTAGAAAAAAAACCAGTGAATATTTTTACACGAGTTGCAGGTTTATTTTCGTTTGGCAATAAAGTAGAAAAATTGAATACAAACGAAAATTTAGTAGATTTAAAACGGGAAGCTAGTAATGAAGTAGGCAACCTCCTAAGGCTAAGCGTGGAGGATGTTTCAATTCCAAAAGCAGATATCGTGGCTGTACATGATTCAATAACAAAAGATGAGCTGTTTGATACTTTTAAAAATACAGCACTCACGCGTTTACCAGTCTACGAAAACACCTTGGATAGTCCGCTGGGCTTTGTACACTTTAAGGACTTTATTTTAAAATCGAATTCCAGCGACGACGTCAGTCCATTTCTAGTAAAAAATATTTTAAGAAATCTACTTTTTGTTCCACCTTCTATGTCATTGGGAGTTTTGCTTGCAAAAATGCAGGCAGAGAGAACACATATGGCTCTTGTAATTGACGAATATGGTGGAGTTGACGGTCTTGTTACAATTGAGGATTTGATTGAGCAAGTAGTTGGAGATATTGAGGACGAGCATGACGAAGCAAACCAAAAAGATTGGCTTCTCGAAAAACCTGGCCAATATTTAGCTACAGCAAAAACATCACTGCGGGAGTTTAAAGAAGAAACAGGGTTAGACCTAACGAACGAAGCATCTATAGATGCAGAGGAAATAGATACATTTGGTGGTTTAGTTTTTATATTGGCTGGTCGAGTTCCTGTGCGGGGTGAAATTGTACCCCACCCTCACGGTATGGAATTCGAAATAATAGAGGCAGATCCCCGTCGAGTAAAAAAACTACGCCTAAGATTGCCAGATGCGATTAAAGCTGCCGAATAAGTCAAACATTATTTCTTTAATTTTAGGAAGTATATGTGCACTGGGAAATAATCCCTGGGCTTTATGGTATGTGAGCATTGTGTCCCTGATCTTGTGGTTTTCGCTTATTATTAAAAATGATATTCCTCAAAAAATCTTCAGAGAAACCTTTAAATTTGGATTTGGATATTTTGCAATTTCGTTAATATGGATAGTAGAGCCTTTCTTTGTTGAGCCATGGGTTCATGGTTGGATAGCTCCGATTGCTTTAATAGCTTTACCAAGCTTTTTAGCTTTAATTTGGGCGCTATTCGCCTTCTTAGGCCATTATTATCTCTCGTCCATCGGAATTGTAATAGGATTAAGTTTGGCAGAATATTGTCGTTTGTATTTATTAACGGGGTTTCCCTGGGCCACTATTTCATACATTTTGCTAGATACTAAAGCAGATAAATGGCTTTCTATATTAGGGCCTTATGGACTAAGTTTATTTTTATTATTAACCTGTTTTATTATTGCTCTTACTCTACAGATTAGAACAAAAATCAACGCTCTTTTAGCTTTTTGCACTACCATCGCTCTATTTTTTATTCCTTATTTTTTTGAAAAAGAACACCTAAAAAACTTAAATGTGAGCGTCCGTTTAATCCAACCCAATGCGGTTCAAGAAAAAAAATGGTCGCAAGAGTTTGCTCCTGTTTTTTTTGAACAGATGATTGAAATGACCGCTCAGGAGCCAAAACCTGATATGGTCATATGGCCAGAAACGTCCTTATATTTACCCTATAACTCAGCATTTGACGAACTAAACAGGATGCGAAAAGCTGCAGACGAAAGCATACTAATATTTGGAGCATTACAAATTGACCCGACAAACTTTTTAAAAAATTCGCTTATTATTGAGAATAAAAACCAGGAAACTGTTTTCTATGATAAAGCTAAACTTGTTCCCTTTGGGGAATATTTGCCTTTCATAAATTTGAAAAGTTATTTTAAAATTTCTGAACAATCAAATCTATTTGGGTGGGGATTCAAAAAAGGAAAAGGGTCTAAACTCCTAAATCTACCAAATGGGCTAAAATTTGTTCCGTTGATATGTTACGAAGCAATATTCTCAAATTTCTTAAAACCCTCAGTCAAAAATGCCGATTTCATTTTACAAATTACAAATGATGCATGGTTTGGGAAGTCAATTGGACCACAACAACATTTGGCGCAACTTCGTATAAGAGCGATAGAGTACGGCATACCGGTAATCCGAGTGGCTAATACTGGAATTTCTGCGATTATTGATGCCAACGGTAAGGTTATCAACAGTCTTTCAATCAACAAATCCGGTTACTTAGATTCTTTTATTCCCTCTCGTAAACAAAACACAATTTATGGATTAATTGGAGATTTCATATTTTTTTCATTAGTTCTTCTGACTATGGTTGTTGCATTTCTAAACAAAAAATTTATTAATCACAGAAATATCAGTATAGAGAATTAATCGTTAAAATCTGGAGCAAAAAATTGAGCAGAAGTAATTATATATTTACATCAGAGTCGGTATCTGAGGGACATCCAGACAAGGTTTGCGATAGAATATCTGACGCCGTTCTAGATGCTTTCATATCAGAGGAACCTGAGGCAAGAGTGGCTTGCGAAACATTTGCAACCACTAATAGGGTCGTAATAGGAGGTGAGGTCGGACTTTCTGATATAAATATTTTAAAAGAATATATGAGCCGGATTGATCAGATTGCAAGGTCATGTATTAAGGATATCGGATACGAACAGGAAAAATTTCATCATAAAACTGTGGAAATTACAAATTTATTGCACGAGCAATCTGCGCATATAGCCCAAGGAGTTAATGCTAGTACGAATAAAGATGAGGGTGCAGGCGACCAAGGCATAATGTTTGGATATGCTACTGATGAAACAGAAGATCTAATGCCTGCTCCTATCCAATATTCTCACGCGATGCTTCGGCGTTTAGCAGAAGTTAGAAAAAACGGTACTGAGCCAACTTTGGGTCCTGATGCTAAATCCCAACTGTCCGTGAAATATCAGAATGGAATACCAACTGGCGTAACATCTATTGTTTTATCCACCCAGCACCTTGATGAAAAAATGACCTCTGCAGACGTTCGCTCCGTTGTGGAACCATATATTAGAGAAGTTTTACCAGAAAATTGGATATCAAATGAAACTAAATGGCATGTAAATCCAACTGGAAAATTTGTTATTGGCGGCCCTGATGGTGATGCCGGGTTAACAGGCCGGAAAATAATTGTTGATACATATGGAGGCGCAGCACCACACGGAGGGGGAGCATTTTCAGGAAAGGATCCAACGAAAGTTGATCGTTCGGCAGCCTATGCTGCAAGATATTTGGCCAAAAATATAGTTGGCGCCGATCTAGCCAAAAAATGTTCAATTCAGTTAAGCTATGCAATTGGGGTAGCAAAGCCCCTTTCCATTTATGCAGATACATTTGGTACAGGCATTGTTTCCGAAGAAACTATAGAAAACGCAATTGCTGCTTGTATGGACTTAACACCAATGGGAATCAGGACGCATCTTGGGTTAAACAAACCTATATACCAAAGAACTGCCGCTTATGGACACTTTGGCCGTAAGCCTGAACAAGACGGTGGATTTAGTTGGGAAAAACTTGATTTGGTAGAAGAACTTAAATCCAATTGTGTGTAGATTTAAATATAGCTTAATCAAGTGTCTTAGATAGGACTTATTGATGTGTAGCGAAATTAGTCGTAATAAAAATGGAAGTGAATGGCGAAACTTCTATGGACGATTGAAAGGTAAGAGCCTAAGTACCAAACAAAAAAATACTTTGATTACTGAGTTTGAAAAATATTCGCTTGGAAAAATCTCTTATGAAGAAAATCCTAAAAGAAAAAAAATTAAATTATCAGAAATATTTGATGGAAAATCGGTTTGGTTAGAAATTGGTTTTGGTGGAGGAGAGCACCTTATTCATCAAGCCAGACTAAATCCAGAAATAGGCTTTATTGGCTGTGAACCTTATCAAAATGGTGTAGCAAAATTAATGGGTAAATTAAGGACAAATCCTTGCCAAAATATTAAGTTGTATGATGGAGATATTCGCAGCGTATTTGATGTGCTGGCTAAAAATTCCATTTCGAAAGTTTTTCTTTTGTACCCAGATCCTTGGCCCAAAAAAAGGCACCATCGCAGGAGATTTGTAACACAAGAATTCCTAATCCCTCTTTATGAAACGATGAAACCTGGGAGCATTCTAAGAATAGCTACAGATATTGAAGACTATGTAAGGCAAGCTCTTCAAGAAGTACCAAAAGCAGGGTTTAAGTGGCTGGCAGATGATGCTTCAGACTGGCGCACTCCTTGGCAAGACTGGGCTCCAACCCGCTATGAAATAAAAGCCTTAAGAGAAGAGCGGACTCCCCACTATCTTACGTTCATTGTCTAATTTTCCTCATTCAAACTAATGCTAATGTCAATATTAAAATATTTCTAAATAAATCTATTTAGAGTTATTTGTTAATGGACGCTTTTGTTTTCATCAGGTATCAGGTCGAAAGAATAAGGTAAGGTAAATGAATGTCAGGGCTCGAAAAACCTATCCCGATGTTATCGACACGCGTTACTAATCTGCGCGGCCAGGCAAAGGTACCTGGTGATAAATCAATATCTCATCGATCATTAATTCTAGGTGCACTATCGATTGGAAGAACTAAGATCCATGGCCTTCTTGAAGGTCAAGATGTTATCGACACGGCGAAAGCAATGAGCTCATTTGGAGCATTAGTTGAGAAACATAAAGATGGAGAGTGGACAGTTGATGGCTTTGGTGTTGGAGGATTTGCTGAGCCTGAAAGAGTGATAGATTGTGGAAACTCTGGCACAGGTGTGCGGCTTATAATGGGAGCAATGTCAACATCTGATATTACAGCTACCTTTACAGGAGACACCAGTCTTAACAAACGACCAATGGCCAGGATAACAGAACCTCTAAATCTATTTGGCGCAAAAACTTTCAGTCGAAGAAACGGCAGGCTGCCCATAACAGTGGTTGGATCTGCTGCGCCTATTCCAATAAACTATGAAACACCTGTAGCATCTGCCCAAATTAAGTCGGCCATACTATTTGCTGGTTTAAATTCTCCTGGAACAACGACAGTAATTGAAAAAGAAAAAACTAGAGACCATACTGAGCGGATGCTTAAAGGTTTTGGAGCTAAAATTGAATCAGAACAAACAAATAAGGGAAATATAATCAAGCTCGAGGGTTACCCCGAGCTCAAGGCCCAAGAAATAAGAGTCCCAAGGGATCCCTCAAGTGCAGCTTTTCCCGTTTGCGCAGCCTTGATAACCGAAGGATCTGATATCCTCGTACCCAATATTGGGCTTAACCCGACACGGTCTGGTTTATTCGCTACTCTTAAAGAAATGAACGCTAATATAACCTTCGAAAATAAAAACTTTCAGGGGGGTGAACCAATGGCCGACATTCGAGCAAAGTTTTCACCTGATATGACGGGAATAGATGTACCTCCAGAAAGAGCTGCGAGTATGATAGACGAATATCCCATTCTTTCAGTTGTTGCTGCATTTGCAAAAGGTAAAACAATGATGCGGGACGTCCGCGAGTTGAGAGTCAAGGAAAGTGATCGGATAGATGCGATGGCAAAGGGGTTAAAGTCAAACGGTCTCAAAATAGAAGAAGGTGAAGATTGGTGGTCGGTGGAAGGCCGTGAAATAGATGGAGTGGATGGGGGCGGTCTTTGCGAAACCTTTCTCGATCATAGGGTCGCAATGTCATTTCTTGTTATGGGTATGGCTAGCAAGCGCGCGCTCACCATAGATGACAGTAGCCCTATAACCACCTCTTTTCCAAGTTTTGAAAGTTTAATGATCCAAATTGGAGCAAATTTTCAGAAGTTACAACAATGAGCCATATAGTGATAGCAATAGATGGACCAGCTGCCTCAGGCAAAGGAACGGTATCAAAAGCTATATCAGAAAAATTGCGGTTTAATTATTTGGATACTGGGAAACTTTACAGGGCAATTGGGGCAAAGTATTTGGAAGGATATCAACCCATTGCTGCTGCTCAAAGCCTAGAAAGCAATGACTTAGACAAATATGATCTTCAAAAACCAGAAATAGCCCAAGCCGCTAGTGAAATAGCCTCAATTCCTGAAGTAAGAGCCGCCCTCCTAAAGTTTCAACGAAATTTTTCACAAAAAATGCCAGGCGCTGTTCTAGACGGAAGAGATATTGGAACGGTAGTTTGTCCCAACGCAAAGATTAAAATTTTTCTAACAGCTTCTCTAGAAGCACGAGCTAAACGAAGATATGCTGAACTTTATAAGCATAATAAAAAAATAAGCTTCGAAACAATCCTCGAGCAAATAAGGCAAAGAGATGAACGAGATCAAACTCGCAGGTCCTCACCAATGGTTGCGGCAAGCGATGCTCAAATATTTGATACTTCAAAATTATCAATAAATGAGGCAGTAGATAAGGTTTTCAGTTATATTCAGACTAAAATTTAATTAGTTTAAATTGAACCTACCAATTCGATGAATTGTTTAAGAGAATAAAGATAAATTGAAAAATATAACTTGAATATAGTATTTTTTCATAATAAACGGCGAAACAATGTTGAAACTAGAGATAAGCGCACAACCGCGCAGTGTTTTAGCGGGTCGGATTAAACCGGCCCTTTTCGCGTTTTACTTTAACAATTTTAGTCAAAGACCAGCGGAACCAACCGTACGGCCATAAACAACAAATTAGAAAAGGAAGATGAGACCTCATGGCTCAAAATGCATCAATGGAAGAATTCGAAGCTCTACTTAAAGAAAGCTTTGAAATAGATACACCTCAGGAAAATTCAGTAGTAAAAGGTAAAGTTATTGCCGTCGAAGCAGGCTTTGCCATAATAGATGTTGGCTATAAAATGGAGGGTAGAGTTGAACTTAAAGAGTTTGCAAACCCTGGAGAAGCTCCTGAAGTTGCAGTTGGTGATGAAGTAGAAGTATTTTTGCGTCAGGTTGAAAATTCAAACGGCGAAGCAGTTGTTTCACGAGAGATGGCACGGAGAGAAGAAGCCTGGGATAGACTTGAAAAAGCTCACTCCAGCGACGACAGAGTAGATGGTGCCATTTTTGGAAGGGTGAAAGGCGGCTTTACGGTTGATTTAGGTGGGGCAGTCGCGTTTCTTCCCGGATCGCAAGTAGACGTTCGACCAATTAGAGATGCTGGGCCACTGATGGGAATGAAACAACCTTTTCAAATTCTTAAAATGGATCGCCGTAGAGGTAATATCGTGGTATCCCGACGTTCAATACTAGAAGAAAGCAGAGCGGAACAGCGCGCTGAAGTGATCGGTAATCTTGCAGAAGGTATGGATGCAGAAGGGATTGTAAAAAATATCACCGAATACGGCGCATTTGTTGACTTAGGTGGTGTGGACGGGCTGCTCCATGTCACAGATATGGCATGGAGACGGATTAATCATCCTTCAGAGATTCTTACAATTGGGCAATCTATCAAAGTACAAGTTATTAAAATAAACAAAGACACGCATCGCATTAGTCTTGGAATGAAACAACTTGAAGAGGATCCATGGTCGATAGTTGAGGCAAAATATCCTCTTGAGTCCACCCACAAAGGAGTTGTCACGAATATAACCGACTATGGTGCATTTGTTGAATTAGAGGCTGGCGTTGAGGGATTAGTCCACGTCTCAGAAATGTCTTGGACAAAGAAAAATGTTCATCCAGGAAAAATTGTCTCAACCAGCCAAGAAGTTGAAGTTATGGTCCTTGAGATAGATGATGCAAAACGGCGTGTCTCTCTTGGATTGAAGCAGACAATGCGAAATCCTTGGGAAGTATTTGCTGAAGCACATCCTGAAGGGACAGAAGTTGAAGGAGAAATTAAGAATATCACAGAGTTCGGATTGTTCATAGGTCTTCAAGGAGATATAGATGGAATGGTTCATTTAAGTGATATTTCGTGGGATGAGCGTGGAGAAGATGCGTTACAGAACTTCAAAAAGAGCGATATAGTTAAAGCAGTTGTGTCCGAAGTAGACGTGGAAAAAGAACGAATTAGTTTATCTATCAAAGCGGTAGGCGGAGATAAGTTTGCTGAAGCTACCGGAAACGTAAAGCGCGGTTCAGTGATCACAGTGGAAATAAAATCTATAGAAGACGGTGGAATTGAAGTAGAATATGAAGGTATGAAATCATTTATTCGCAAATCTGACCTTTCACGAGATAGAGCTGAACAAAGGGCAGAAAGATTTAGTGTTGGCGACAAAGTAGATGTGCGAGTAACCAATATTGATAATAAGACAAGAAAACTTGGTGTTTCGATTAAAGCAAGGGAAATAGCAGAAGAAAAGGAGGCTGTTGAGCAGTATGGTTCTTCTGATAGTGGTGCCTCATTAGGGGATATCCTTGGCGCTGCTTTAAAAACTGATGATTAGTGACAAGAAATCTCGAGAAAACTACCTCTCTATCTTAGGAGGAGTAACAACTCTCGATTCGCTTTTTGAAGCAACACACCGCATAAATCTAGTTCAGCATCGATTAAATCTTTAAATATTTTATGTAATTTTTGGTAAAAACTATTAAAATGCTGTAAGAAATTAGACATGAACAACAAATGTCTTTTATCAGAGGCTATTGTGTTTATAGTCTATGGCTGTGGGACATATATTACTGTGGGGGTTTTTACTGATGATACGTTCTGAACTAATTCAAATTATTGCTGATGAAAATCCACATCTATATCAGCGTGACGTAGAGCGTATTGTAAATACAGTTTTTAACGAAATTACCGAGGCATTAGCTAAGGGGGATAGAGTCGAACTCCGAGGCTTTGGAGCATTTTCTGTAAAGTCGAGAGATGCTAGAATGGGACGAAATCCGCGCACGGGTGAGCCTGTAAAAGTCGAAAGTAAATCAGTTCCTTTTTTTAAAACAGGTAAACTTTTAAGAGATCGGCTTAACGGAAGAGCTTAATTAATATGCGTATATTACGCACCCTATTTTTATTATGTTTAGCTTCATTACTTGTCTTACTTTCATTAGCCAATAGCGAAAAAGTAGAACTCAACTTTCTGCCAGAGAATTTATCGTCCTTTTTCGAACTTAACGTGGCATTAAATGTACCTTTATTTTTAGTTTTCTTTTCCGGCATTTTTATTGGACTAGTTATTGGTTTTGTATGGGAATGGTTGCGGGAGTATAAATTTCGGGTTGACGCAAATAATTACCAGAAAAGGCTTTTCAGAGCTGAAGCTGAACTTTCAGAATTACATGCCAAAGAAAACAAAAAAGACGACGTTCTTACACTTTTGGAAAAAGTTGAAATGAAAAACTAGATAAATGCAATCAAAAGTTCGTGTCAAAATTTGTGGTATAACAAACACAGCAGATATGGATGCTTCCATAAAATATGGAACACATTACGCCGGTTTAATGTTTTTTGAAAAATCTCCACGATTTGTAAATCTTAACCTTGCTAAAAAACTCAGTTTACATGCAGGAAATAAGATTAAAAAAGTGGCTGTTACCGTTAATTTAACCAATCAAACTTTAGATGAAATCGTAAAAAAAGTTCCTTTGGACTTTATTCAATTACACGGGAAAGAGACACCTGAAAGAGTTCACGAGATCAAAATAAGATATAAACTTCCAGTCATCAAAGCAATTGGTATTTCAGAAGTTGATGACCTAGACTTAATTTCCCTTTTTAAAGATGTTGCGGATCAATTACTTATAGATGCAAAATCTCCTTCGCCGTCTGTTTTGCCAGGTGGAAATGGGTTAAATTTTGATTGGAAATTGCTTAAAAATTTTGAATTTCGATGTCCCTGGCTACTTGCAGGAGGATTAAACAGTGAGAACGCGGCAGAAGCCATTGCACTAACAGGAGCAACGCAACTGGATTTATCATCCGGAGTAGAAAAAGCTCCAGGGCTGAAGGATGACAGAAAAATTTCTTTGTTCATGTCTGCAATATAATTTCTTGAACTACACACTTTACGTTTGTTTGACTGCAAGCTAAACCGTCTTGGGGAGAGATTGATTTTATGGCGAATGATCTTTTTAATAGTTTTATGAATGGCCCTGATGACAAAGGCCGTTTTGGAAAGTTTGGTGGAAGGTTCGTTTCTGAAACACTAATGCCACTTATATTAGAGCTTGAAAAACAATACGAAAAAGCAAAGACTGATAAATCTTTCTGGTCTGAAATGAATGATTTGTGGACTAATTACGTTGGGAGACCTAGCCCACTTTACTTTGCAGAACGTTTAACAAATCATTTAGGTGGTGCAAAAATTTACTTTAAACGGGATGAATTGAATCATACAGGTGCACACAAAATCAACAATGTACTTGGCCAGATAATTCTTGCTAAACGAATGGGCAAAACACGAATAATTGCGGAAACAGGAGCCGGTCAACACGGTGTCGCTACAGCTACTGTCTGCGCAAAATTTGGGTTGAAGTGTATTGTTTATATGGGTTCGCATGATGTTGAAAGACAGGCTCCAAATGTATTTCGTATGAAATTACTTGGCGCAGAAGTGATACCTGTCACGTCAGGCCGAGGAACCTTAAAGGACGCAATGAATGATGCACTGCGTGATTGGGTAACTAATGTTCGCGACACATTTTATTGTATCGGGACGGTAGCCGGTCCGCATCCTTATCCCGCTATGGTAAGAGACTTTCAATCAATAATTGGAAAAGAAACAAAAAAACAAATGCATAATGTCGAAGGTCGTCTTCCCGACACTTTGATAGCCGCTATTGGCGGTGGGTCTAATGCGATGGGTTTGTTTTTTCCTTTTTTGGACGACAGTTCAGTAAACATAATTGGCGTAGAAGCAGGCGGAAAAGGCGTAAACGAAAAGATGGAACACTGTGCATCCCTTACTGGTGGAAGGCCAGGAGTTTTACATGGTAACCGTACCTATTTGTTACAAAACGAAGACGGCCAAATACTAGAGGGCTTCTCTATATCCGCTGGTCTTGATTATCCGGGCATAGGCCCTGAACATGCATGGCTTCATGAAATAGGTAGAGCCAAATACGTTTCAATTACAGATAAAGAGGCTCTTGAAGCATTTCAACTGAGTTGCACAACCGAAGGCATAATACCAGCCTTAGAACCCAGTCATGCTCTCGCTCACGTTATGAAGATTGCTCCTAATCTTCCCCCAAACCATATAATTTGTATGAATATGTGCGGAAGAGGGGATAAAGATATTTTTACGGTTGCTCGTCATCTCGGCTTTGACATGTCTGGCCCTGAGGGGCGAAATATGGAGTAGTACGTTGGTACTAACATAGCTTTTTTTAATAGTACTTTAAAAAGTTATTATAGCTGGGACGCAGCCGCTGATAATGTCCTCTCTTCTTCCTCCCTCAATTTCAAATTTTCTCGAGTTTCTAAGATCACCTCTTGAGGCGCACTTTTAACAAAATTAGAATTTTGGAGACGTCCTTTTAGAGCAGAAATTTCTTTTTTAAGTTTATCAAGTGACTTACTTAAACGTTTCTTCTCCTGATCAATATCTATAATATTTTCTAAAGGCAGAGCAAAAGTTGCCCCCTTTGCAGCAATAGAAATACTACCTTTGGGAACCTTATCAGCAACTGTAAGTTTTGTTACTCTAGCTAGCTTTTTAATCATAGCGTGATTGTTATCCCATGCTTTTTTTGCTTGATCATCCATTTCTAGAAAAATCATAGGTATCTTTAAGCCAGCTGGAACCCGCATTTGAGCACGAGCAGAGCGTATTGATTCTATAAGACTGACAACCCAGTTCATTTCACGATCAGCAGACTTATCAATAAGCGATTTATCAAACTCAGGCCAATCATAATGAACAAGCATAGTGTCCCTAGTCGAGAGCCTTTCCCATAACTCCTCGGTTATGAATGGCATAATTGGATGTAACATTATCAGACACTGATCTATCACCCAGCCCATCGTATTTTGAGTTTCATTTTTCAATTCAGAATTGTTTGAACTCAAAAGTGGCTTGGATAACTCAATATACCAATCGCAAACTGTTCCCCAAACAAAAGAATAAAGTGTCTGCGCAGCATCATTAAATCGGAATTGATCAAATCCAGTGTTTACTTCATTTAAAGTTTTCACTGTCTCCCCAACTATCCAACGATTAACTGTTTCATTAGCAGATGGAACTGAAGTTCCAAAATTAGCTTCGTTCAGTGAAGCAAATCTGGCTGCATTCCAAAGTTTAGTCCCAAAATTTTTATAACCTGCTATTCTTTGTGTATCTAATTTTAAAACACCGCCTATCGAGGCCATTGCAGCATTCGTAAACCGAAGAGCATCAGCTCCATATTCGTCAATGATATCAATTGGATCTATGACATTGCCCGTTGACTTGGACATTTTTTTACCTTTAGCATCCCTCACCAAACCATGTAAGTACACTGTATCAAAAGGTATTTCATGTCTAACAGCTAATTGCATCATTATCATTCTAGCAACCCAAAAGAATAAAATATCCTGCCCCGTCACCAACGTAGAGGTTGGAAAATATTGTTTCAGAGCGATATTGTCTTCAGGCCAACCCAAGGTTCCAATTGGCCATAATCCTGATGAAAACCAAGTATCCAAAACATCTGGATCTCTCGTTAGCTTAACATCAATGCCGGCCCTTTCTTGAGCTTCAGTTTCATTAGCAGCACAATATTGATTTCCATCTTGATCAAACCAAACCGGAACTTGATGGCCCCACCATAACTGACGAGATATACACCATGGCTCTATATTACTTAACCAGTGATAATATGTCTTTTCTCCACTCTCAGGTATGATTTTAATTTTTTTGTTTTTTACCGCCTCTATTGCGGGCTGAACTATTTTAGACGTTTCCACGAACCATTGATCTGTCAACATAGGCTCAATTACAACCTTAGATCGATCACCGAAAGGTTGCATGATAATCTTACTTTCCACAAATGGC
Organism: Paracoccaceae bacterium; assembly: GCA_902543185.1. GTDB lineage: Bacteria > Pseudomonadota > Alphaproteobacteria > Rhodobacterales > Rhodobacteraceae > Salinivivens. Next base: position 22,893 of record CACBXB010000008.1, on the reverse strand, counting down.
TCTTTTGAGGAATTTCCCTCAGTATCTGTAACTTCGGTCATAACAGCCAAGCCTTCAGCGGTGATTTCTGAAATCACTTTCTCTCGCGCTTCAAATCGGTCTAATCCACGGTACTCATCTGGAACCAGGTTCATAGCTGCAATCAGACTTTCATCCCAAGTCATTTTTTCTTCTCTAATTGCCTGAGCTTTTGCCGCCTCGTCATTGTAAGGCAAACCATCAACACGCATAACTCCCTTTTTATCCATCAAAGAATACATGGGAATATTTGCTCTTTTAGCTACTTGATAATCGTTAAAATCATGCGCACCCGTAATTTTTACAGCGCCAGATCCAAATTTAGGGTCAGGATATTCATCAGTAATTATGGGTATAAGACGCCTATTATGCCTTGGACCAATAGGAATTTCACAAAGTTTACCAATAAGTGGTTTATACCTTTCGTCAGAAGGATGTACTGCAACAGCACCATCTCCAAGCATTGTCTCAGGACGTGTTGTTGCTATTGATATATAATTTCGCTCCTCCTCCAGGATCACACTACCGTCGGTATCCTTTTCGATATATGTGTATGTTTCACCACCTTTTAAGGGGTATTTGAAGTGCCACATATGCCCAGCCACTTCAATATTTTCAACTTCCAAATCAGAAATAGCTGTTTCAAAATGAGGATCCCAATTTACAAGTCTTTTCCCGCGATAAATTAATCCTTTATTGTAAAGATCGACAAAAACTTTGATTACTGCATCATGAAAGTTTCCACTCTCATCCTCTGGCGCATTTGGAGCCCCAGACATGGTAAAAGCTTCACGATCCCAATCGCAAGAAGCTCCTAGACGTTGTAATTGGGTTATAATTGTTCCACCAGATTTTTTTTTCCATGCCCATATTTTTTCAAGGAACTCGTCACGAGTAAAATCAGTACGTTTTTTACCCACTTCCGCCAACTGCCGTTCAACAACCATCTGTGTAGCAATTCCCGCATGATCAGTGCCCGGTTGCCATAAAGTATTGTAACCTTGCATACGTTTCCAGCGAATTAAAATATCCTGTAGAGTATTATTAAATGCATGTCCCATATGTAACACACCAGTAACATTGGGTGGAGGTATCATTATTGTGTAACTAGGTTGGCCATTTTTTGCATTTATGCCGGCTCGAAACGCTTTTTGGCTAATCCATTTCTCGGAAATACGTTTTTCTACTGATGCCGATTGAAAATGCTTATCAAGTCCCATTATCGAATAATCCAAAAAATACTGTAAGAAGCAAATAGCGTGTCTTTAATTGAAGTAAAAGCCTAAGTTTTCATACAAGCCTTTTAACTTAGAAAACTTAGGCCCAGCATGCTGTAACAATGCTAAGGCTCATATATTTTCTGACTGTGGCATGCCTAAAACGTGGTATCCACCGTCAACACATATTATTTCACCAGTTGTGTAAGCACCTGCGTCGGACACAAGATACACGGCAGTACCTCCTACTGCTTCCAACGTGGCATTTGAACGCAACGGAGAATTCATCTCTGTGTGCTTAAAGGTCTTTCTAGCACCGCCAATAGCAGCACCTGCAATTGTTTTCATGGGACCTGGAGAAATAGCATTTACTCGAATTCCGTCAGGACCAAGATCGTTTGCTAAATAACGGGTAGTTGCCTCAAGTGCTGCTTTTGCGACACCCATTACGTTATAAAATGGGGTCACTCGATTTGAACCCTGATAAGTTAAAGTTAGTAGCGTACCACCATTTTCGACCATCATAGGGTAAGACCTTCGCGCGATTTCAACAAATGAATATGATGAGATATCAAGCGAGTTTTTAAAGTTCGCTCGGGTCGTATTCACAAACCTTCCAGTAAGCTCTTCTTTTTCTGAATATGCAATGGCATGTAAGACGAAATCTAGTGAACTCCAACTACTTTGTAATTCTGCAAAAGCTTTATCAAGTGAAGCATCATCGGTGACGTCAACATCCAGCATCAAATTAGCGCCAATAGACTCAGCCAAAGGCTTTAACCGCTTACCAAAAGTCTCGCCTTGATATGTAAATGCAAGCTTAGCTCCAGCATCTGACATAGCTTTGGCTATACCCCAAGCAATAGAACGCTCGTTAGCAACACCCATTATAAGTCCACGTTTCCCTCTTAGATCAAACATGTTTCACCTCGGATTATCAGACTTTAATCTTTATAATTTGATAGTAGCATCGACCCATTTGTTCCACCAAACCCAAAACTATTTGTCATGACAGTATCCAACTTTGCTTCCTTCACAAGCGAGGAGGCTATTTCAAAAGGTTTTAATTCAGGATCAAGCTTATCAATATTGATTGAAGGCGCTATAAAATCATATTTGAGCATAAGAAGGCAGTAGATAGCTTCTTGAGCGCCTGTCGCTCCTTGACTATGACCAGTCATAGATTTTGTTGAGCTTACTAGTGGCGTTGAACCGGACCCGAAAACACGTCTTACAGCTTCGATCTCGCCTACATCACCAACAGGAGTAGATGTTCCATGTGCATTTATGTAACTGATAGCTCTTTCCTTAGGAAGCGTTTCAAGCGCCAATCGCATTGCGCGCTCTCCACCTTCACCAGAAGGTGCCACCATATCATGCCCATCTGAGGTTGCTCCAAATCCCGTTACCTCAGCATAAATATTGGCCCCACGAGCTTTTGCGTGCTCTAGGTTTTCAAGTACTAAAATAGCTCCACCACCACCTATAACAAACCCATCCCTGTCAACATCGAATGCTCTAGATGCTTTTTCAGGCGTTTCATTATACTTTGATGACATCGCTCCCATGGCGTCAAAAAGACAGGACAAGGTCCAATCTAGTTCCTCTCCACCACCAGCAAACATAATGTCTTGCTTACCCATCAAAATTTGTTCTGTTGCATTTCCAATGCAGTGCAAAGAAGTAGAACATGCTGATGTTATGGAATAATTTAATCCCTTAATCTTAAAAGCGGTTGATAGATTTGCAGAAATTGTTGATGACATACATTTTGGTACAGCAAATGGTCCAATGCGTTTTGGAGCACCAGATTTTAAAACGACTTGATGTGCGGCCAACATTGCTGATGTTGAAGGTCCGCCTGAACCAGCAATTAAGCCAGTTCTAAAGTTAGAAATTTCTTTTTTTTCTAAGCCTGCATCTTTTATTGCCTGCTCCATTGCTATGTGTGCATAAGCAGCGCCGGGGCCCATAAACCGTAAAGCTCGTTTATCTACAAAATCTGTGACTTCTAACTTTATATCACCTGCTACCTGACTTCTGAACCCATACTCGATCATATCTGCATTAGAAGTAATGCCAGACTTACCAGCCTGTAAGCTACTGAGCACCTCTTTTGCATTGTTACCGATAGACGAGACTATTCCTAATCCGGTTATAACCACTCGGTTCATAGTCTTCTCCTTTTCAAGCCGGCAGATCCCAGCATCAGTTTATAAAAAAAATCGCGAGAATGATAGCCGAACGTTAGCTTTCAGATAAAGCAACTTTCATATCTTTTACCTGATAAATTAGCTCGCCATCAGCCTCAACAGTTCCGTCGGCAACACCCATTGTAAGTCTTCTTGTTTGAACCGCTTTTGTGAAATTAACCTTATATTTTAATAACTTTCGATCTGGACGAACCATTCCAGTAAGCTTTACTTCACCAACTCCCAAAGCATATCCTCGTCCCTGCCAACCTCGCCAACCTAGATTGAAGCCCGTTAACTGCCAGAGACCATCCAAACCAAGGCAACCAGGCATTATGGGGTTACCAGGAAAGTGACAGTTGAAAAACCAAAGGTCGGGGTTGATATCATACTCAGCTATAACATGACCTTTACCATTTTCTCCCCCATCGGAACTAATGTGAGTAACTCTATCCATCATAAGCATTGGAGGTTCCGGAAGCTGGGCATTACCTGCGCCAAACAATTCGCCTTTGGCGCACTTAAGAAGGTCTTCACGACTAAAACTTGATGGATACTGCGCCATTATGGACCTTCTTTCCTGCTCTATGTTTCCTTTTATTTATTGCTATGTATCACTCCAAAAGACTAGCTTGCAAGCCTAAGAAAAAAATGATGGATTTGAAAATATAAAAAGCGTTGAACTTTTAAACAGTTTTGATTTAATATAACCAATAGAGAAACAAAAAGAACTCAAAGATGACATCCACTCAGAGAGCAACAAATTGGCTTTTAGGCTCAAATTTGCGTCCAACAAGACAACGTTTGGTGCTAGCTGAGATTTTAGTAGGCGACGGCAAGCATCGGCATGTTACAGCTGAAAGCCTTTTCGAACAGGTAAATAAGCGTGCTGACAAAGTTTCATTGGCAACAGTTTACAATACTTTACATACGTTTTGTAATGCTGGCCTTGTACAAGAAATAACAGTTGATGGTTCCAAAAGCTATTTTGACACGCGAACAAATGATCATCCACATTTTTACTGGGAAGAAGAGCAAAGACTAACAGATGCACCGGCTGACCAGTTAAAAATATCCGAACTTCCAAGCGCACCGAAAGGTGCAGAAATTGCCTCTGTTGATGTAATTATTCGCCTACGCCGGAAATAATTCGTGAGGGCAATTGGCTATGAAGAATTTGGCCTTGCCACTGAAGTTTTGCAAGTGCGGGAAATAGAGTTACAAAAGCCTCAGCCACGAGAAGTAATTGTAAAATTAATATATTCAGGAGTAAATCCTTCAGATGCCAAAGCCCGAGCAGGCAATCGGCCTGGAGTTATTAGACCCGAATATAGGTTAGTGATACCGCATTCGGATGGGTCGGGTGTGATAGAGGATGTGGGATCAGAGCTAGATAAATGTTTAATTGGCAAACGTGTTTGGGTCAGAAATGGTCAATGGAAGCGTCCATTTGGAACTGCTGCAGAATATATTACAATCCCTCTGGAAAATTTAGTTGAAATGCCAAGTGAAATGACATTCCAAGACGGAGCAACGATGGGTATTCCTGGCCTCACGGCATCTCATGGTATATTTGGGTCAGGAGAAGTATTCGAAAAAACACTACTCATTTCGGGCGGTGGAGGAGCAGTTGGTCACCTGGCTGTTCAATTGGCCAAGTGGGGCGGAGCAAAAGTAATTGCAACGGGCTCAAAAAACAGCTCTCAATCTATTCTTAATCTTGGGGCAGATTATTTTTTTGATTATTCCAGCGTTAAATTGGTTTCGCAAATTAATGAAGTTGCACCAGAAGGAGTTGATCGCGTAATAGAAGTCGAGTTTGGCTTAAATTTAAATTGGCTTCATGAAGTTTTGAAACCTAATGGAACGCTTGCGGCTTATGGTTCCGCCAAAGAGATGAACCCTATTATGCCTTTCGGGCTATATTTATTCAAAGCTATAAAAATAGATATATTCCTAGTTTATATTTTACCGCCTAAAGAAAGAGAACTAGCAATAAATTATCTTCACTCCGCCTACGAACAAAAAGCTTTAGTACCTAAGATAGACAGTATCTATAGACTTGAAGATTGCGATCAAGCGCAGGATAGGACTTTGACTAAAGGTAGAAGAGGAGCCGTTCTACTAAAAATTTGATTTGAAGCTTTTTTTAACTTTTGTGTATATTTTTTGGGAAATTTCTTATGTCGCTAAATACATGTGTCTTTGATGCTTATGGTACACTTTTTGATGTAAACGCTGCTGCAAGAACAGCAGCGGACGAGCCAAATCGAGAAGTATTTAAAGAAGTTTGGCCTAGTGTTTCGAATTTATGGAGAATGAAACAATTACAGTATACTTGGCTAAGGTCGATGACAGAAACGTATACTGATTTTTGGTCAATTACACAAGACAGCTTAGACTTTGCTCTTGAAGCTCATAAATTACAAAATGATCTAGCTCTAAAGGAAAGACTATTAGCCCTTTACTGGGAATTGCAGCCCTACTCTGAAGTTTCCCAAATGTTAAAAGAGTTGAAAAAAAATGATATTAAAACCGCTATACTATCTAATGGATCTCCAGAAATGTTGAGTGGGGCGGTAAAATCCTCTAATATTTATGAAGTTATTGATGAAATAATATCCGTTGAAACCGTAAAAATTTTTAAACCTAGTTTGCAAGTATATGAGCAAGTGGAAAATATAATAGGATGCTCCAAGTCTGACGTTTTATTTGTCTCATCAAATGGATGGGATATTGCTGGTGCAGCAGGTTTTGGTTTTAAAACTACTTGGGTTAACAGATTACAAGATCCAATTGATCGATTGCCGCACAAGCCAATGCATATAGTAGAAGACCTGACGACTATCCCCCGTTTTTTTAATTAAATTCACTTACTAGTAAAGATTTTAAACTAACCCAAAACGCCATTGCAATAGCATCAAAAATAATGATCATGCTCATAGCCGCTTGTTTATGCAAATTAGAGAATAAAAAATATGCAAATCGATGAAATCTTTGAAGCTGATAAGCGTCTAAAAAAAAAGAAACGGACTACTCCTCTTTTAAACTCTCCTTTTTTGGATGAAATTGCAGATAAACAGATTTTCATCAAAGCAGAATGTTTACAGCATACCGGAAGCTTCAAATTCAGAGGCGCATACTCTGCAATATCGTCAATCCCAATTGAAAAACGCAAAAAGGGCGTAATTGCCTATTCTTCCGGTAATCATGCTCAAGGGGTAGCTTTTGCAGCAAAAATTCATAAAATTCCTGCAACGATCGTAATGCCTCAAGATGCTCCAGAAATAAAAATAAATAATACTAAAGACTTGGGTGCCGAAGTTATTCTTTATGACCGATTGAGTGAGAGTAGAGAAGAAATAGGACAAAAAATTTCTCAAGAAAAATTTTTATCACTCATTCCACCTTATGACCATAATGACGTTATAGCTGGCCAAGGAACAATAGGATTAGAAATTGCCAGGCAAGCCGAGCAAATCGGAATTCGAAAGGCTGATGTGCTAGTTTGTTGTGGCGGCGGCGGTCTCACGTCAGGAATTGCAGTAGCTCTTTCAAATTTTACGCCAAATTTTGTTACAAGGCCTGTCGAGCCAGAAGGTTTTGACGATGTAGTTCGTTCATTAGAAATTGGAGAGCGGCAAACCAACGAGAAAATCAGTGGAGGCCTCTGTGATGCAATCATTACACCGACGCCCGGCAAGTTAACTTTTCCATTAATGAAAAAATACTGTGGTGGTGGAATTGTGGTGACCGATGAGCAAGTAATGAAAGCAATAGCTTTAGCCTTTACAAGGTTACGTATTGTTATTGAGCCTGGGGGAGCAGTTGCTTTAGCTGCAGCTCTTTTTCATTCAAAGAAATGCGATAATGAAACTATCATTGCAGTTGTATCGGGAGGAAATATTGATCCAGACATTTTTAAAAAAGCATTAGAAACAATTTAGAACCAGAATTTTGAATTTGAGGGAAACATATGAGCACCATAATTAGGGTGAACGGAATTAACCTACATTATAAACTTGAGGGCCCAGAAAATGGTCCTACGATAGTTTTTTCAAATTCACTTGGAACTGACATGCGTATTTGGGATGGCGTTTTATCTTACTTGCCTAAAAATTTAAAAATTCTGCGATATGACAAGCGAGGGCATGGTCTTTCTGATTGTCCAAATCCGCCTTACTCAATGGGTATTCTTGTAAAAGATGTGGAAGCACTCATGGATACTCTTAAATTAAAAAATTCCTTATTTATTGGCCTATCGATTGGTGGAATGGTTGCACAAGGATTAGCTGTAAAGAGATTAGACCTCGTTAGGGCAGTGGCTCTTTCAAACACTGCTGCAAGAATAGGAAACCGTCAGATATGGGAAGACCGTATATCGAAGGTCAAATCATCTGGTGTGAAAGCCTTAACAGAAGAAACGATGAAGCGCTGGTTTAGTACTAAGTTTCTCGAAAGCAAAGAGCTAACCATATGGAAAAATATGTTCGAAAGACAACCAGCAGAAGGTTACACCGGATGTTCCCATGCTATTTCTGGAACTGATTTTTACACTTCCACTTCAAGCTTACGCTTGCCAGCAATCGCAATAGCAGGCTCAGAAGATGGTTCTACGCCACCGGATTTAGTACGAGAAACTTGTAATCTAATACCAGGGTCGAAATTTAACCTAATTAAGGGAGCTGGACACATACCATGTATCGAGGCACCAAGGAAATATGCCAGGATTTTATCCGACTTCATGAAAGAAATTGGGCATGTCTAACTTTTTTTCCAAACTGGTAGATTCAGCAACTATATTAGAAAAAATAGCATCAAAAATTTATGATTAGCAAAAACAGTTTACCAATTAAAATCATTATTTTAACCGTAATTCTTGACTCAATCGGTATTGGCATAATGATACCAGTTCTCCCAAGTCTTATGACCGACGTATTACCTGGTAAAACAGTTGCAGAAGCCGCTGTTTGGGGCGGCATACTAGCTAGCATCTTCGCTGTTATGCAGTTTATTTTTGGACCTATTCTTGGGAGCTTATCAGATGCCTTCGGTAGGCGACCAGTAATTTTAATTTCGTTAATTTTTATGGCCTTGGATTATATCATTATGGGTTTGGCAACCAGCGTTTGGATGCTTCTTTTTGGAAGAGTCCTGGGAGGTATAACCGCTTCTACCCATTCAACCGCAGCAGCGTATGTTGCGGATATTTCCAGTTCAGAGCAAAAGGCTGCTCGCTTTGGTTATATTGGAGCTGGATTTGGTATTGGATTTGTTCTAGGGCCAATTATAGGTGGGTTATTAGGCGAAATCGGTCCAAGAATTCCATTTTTTGCTGCGGCATTTGTTTCAGCCCTAAATGCAGCAGCATGCTATTTTTTTCTCCAAGAAAGTTTGGATAAAAAAATCCAAAAAAAGTTTTTTTTGAAAAATGTAAACCCCTTTAAAACCTTCGAAGCCATTACAAAGTTTGATGGTTTAAAAGTTTTTCTATTGGTGTTCTTACTTTACTCAATAAGTACCGCCGTTTACGCAGCAATTTGGCCTTATTTTACAGCAGAGCGTTTCTCATGGTCACCCGGAATGATTGGTTTGTCACTTACAATATACGGCATCTGTTTTGCGTTTATTCAAGGTGTGCTGGTTCAGCCTACCATTAACCTGATAGGCCGCTACAACACAGTATTACTGGGTTTTGGCGCCGAAATAATTGCCATGGTTTTAATTGCAATTATAACAAACGGCTGGTTTCTTATTGCACTGACGCCCTTAGCGTCTCTAGGCGTAATAGGACAGCCAGCGTTGACCGCTTTAATGTCAGACAAAGTTGATAAAAGAAACCAAGGAAGCCTCCAAGGCGTAATAGCTTCGCTAACTGCGCTATCTATGATTATTACTCCACTATCTATGACTTGGATCTTATCTCAATTCTCAAACAGAAATTCAGAAATATACTTTCCGGGAGCACCTTTTATAGCTTCAGCTGCCTTATTAGCCATCTGTGTTTCAGTTTTTTTAATTTGGGCTCCAAAAAGTTTGCAAATCAAAAATTTTAAGAATTGACGAGACAGAATTGTTTGTAATTAACTTGAAAACATGGGTGCTTTGAAAAGGATAGTACAATGGTAAAAATAAAAGCGGCTGTTTGTCATGAGTTCGGAGCTCCCTTGCAAATTGAAACAATTGATTTGAGAGAACCAGCGACTGGGGAAGTAGAGATAACCTTAGGGGCAGTTGCTGTATGTCATTCTGATATATCTTTCGCAGAAGGTGACTGGGGAGGGGATTTACCAGCAGTTTATGGTCACGAGGCAGCTGGTTTCATTAGTAAAACTGGAAATGCCGTAAAGGATTTTGAAATAGGCGACCGTGTAGTTGTCACTCTCATAAAGTCGTGTGGTAATTGTAATAACTGCTTGGAGGGAAATCCAACAATCTGCGAAGCGAATAATAATACTATGCCTCCTATTTTAAGCTCGAACGGTAATACAATCCAACAAGTTATGAATTGTGGAGCTTTTGCTGAAAAAGTAGTTGTAGATCAAAGCCAAATCGTAAAATTAAATTCCGATTTGAATTTCAAAACAGCCTCACTTCTTGCCTGTGGTGTAATAACTGGCATAGGGGCGGTGGTGAATGCAGCTAAGTTAAGACCAGGTCAAGACGTCGTAGTCATTGGCGCGGGCGGGGTCGGTCTAAATGCTATTCAGGGTGCTAGAATAGCTGGAGCCCGCCGAATTGTAGCTGTTGATACAAATAAAGATAAATTATTGGTAGCTGAAGAATTTGGTGCAACCGATAGTGTTTTAGCAACTGAAAAATCTCCTTGGCGCATAGCTAAATCTTTAATTGGACGTGGAGCTGACTTAGTTTTCGTTACTGTTGGAAACAGCACAGTGTATGATATCGCACCCAGATATCTCGGTTACGGTGGAAAAGTAGTCATGGTAGGGATGCCTAAATCAGGAGATAGATCAGCGTATGAGCCCGTTATGATGGCGTCAATTTCTCAGGGAATGATTGGGTCTAAAATGGGTGATGTCGTGATCAAGCGCGATATACCGTGGATGGTTGACTTATATAAACAAGGCCGCATCAAACTGGACGAGTTGATTTCAAAAACATGGAGCCTAGAGCAAATTAATGAGGCTATAGAAGATACTAAATTAGGATCGGCCAAAAGAAATGTCATTGTTTTTGAAGTTTAGGAAATAGCGTAAACAATGAAACTACAAGACTTAAATATAATAGTTACCTGCCCCCCAGCACCCGGATGGGGCGGACGGTATTGGATTTTTGTTAAAGTTACGACTGATACTGGAATTAGTGGATGGGGTGAGTGCTACGCTTCATCCGTGGGCCCAGACGCAATGAAATTAGTAATAAAGGATATTTTTGAACGGTATTTTCTGAACGAATGCCCTTCAAACTTTGAAAAGATGTTTAGGAGGACCTACTCATCGGGCTTCACACAAAGGCCTGATTTAACTGTGATGGGCGCATTTTCTGGTTTAGAAATTGCGTGTTGGGATATTTTAGGAAAACAATTTGATTGTCCGACTTGGAAATTACTTGGTGGAAAAATAAATGAGCGCGTGCGTGCCTATTCTTATCTTTATCCTTTAGAGCACCATGATCTAAACGATTTTTGGACATCGCCAGAAATGGCTGCAGAATCCGCAACTAATCTTATTGGTAAAGGTTACACAGCGGTAAAGTTTGACCCTGCGGGCCCTTACACCATGCGTGGAGGTCATATGCCAGCGCTGAGTGACATCAAATTATCTGTAGACTTTTGCCGGGCAATTAGGGAGGCTGTTGGCGATAAAGCAGACATTTTATTTGGAACACACGGCCAATTTTCAACTGCAGGGGCTATAAGATTAGGGAAAGCAATAGAACCCTACTCGCCAATGTGGTTTGAAGAACCAATTCCACCGGATAATTTATCGGAATTTGGAAAAGTGCAAAACGCTTTAAGTATTCCGATTGCAACGGGAGAAAGATTTACAACAAAAATGGAGTTTGCTGAAATTCTAAAATCCGGAGGAGCATCCATTATACAGCCTGCCCTTGGACGTGCTGGTGGCATTTGGGAAATGAAAAAAGCCGCGGCGATAGCTGAAGTTTTCAATGCGCAAGTAGCGCCACATTTATACGCTGGACCGATCGAATGGGCAGCAAATATTCAACTATCTGCATCAATACCAAATTTACTGATTGCCGAAACAATTGAGACGCCTTTTCATAAGTCTTTGATCAATGGAAAAATTAACGTCGAAGATGGGTATATTCAAGTTTCAGAGGAAGCTGGCTTAGGTATCGAGGTAAATGAGAAATTAGCGGAAGAACATCCATATAATGGCGCTGATTTGCATCTGATGATGCAAGATGATCCATGTGACTATTCAAATGGTAATTCCTTTTTAGGAGGAGCTCCACCTTTAAAATCAAATTGATTTTAGATTATTTGCTCCCATAGATCGTCGATTCTTTTAATTTCTTTGGCGTCATACTTATCTAGATTTTGCCAGTAGCGACCAGTTATATCAAAATAACTTAGCTCCTTTTCTCGTTCTAGGGCTTCAGAAACTAAATCCTCTTTCAAGTTGGGGGTCTTGGGCCATGAATTTTTTGAAGTTATACGGGGAAAAGTCAACTTACTTGGGCCATTGGAAAGATTTCCAACAAGGCAATTCTGTTTCTGAGAAATGTGTAAAAATCGGTTTGATTTAGCCTTTAAGCTCATTAGAGATATATCCTCCCTAAGGGGATCAGCAGTTCCGTTACCATAAAAATGTGTTTTGCCATTTTTAGGATAATGCATATCACAACCGATAAATGAAATATGGCTCGGTTTTAAAGCTCCCAGAACCCAATAACCTGCTGTAAATGCCATTGTTGCTCCAGCATAGATAAACCCACCATATTGGTTTTGTATCGGCACAAATTCTTTTTCCGTTACCACGGTCTGCGAATAATTAATTTCTTGCGGCCGCCTTTCTTTTGGAAAATCATAAGGGTAAATTAAATGGCTCCAATCCAGTCGGACTTGCCAAGCATTATTAATGGCAACTATAGCGTCAAAAGCTGTTTCTAATTCAGCTGCGGTCACAGCATTAGGACCAGATCCAATTATCAGGACGTGTTTTCTAAATTTCATTTTTAAAGTGTCAAAACAAAGCAAAATTTAAGGCAAAACTTTTAAAGAAACTAATTACTGACACGTTGCCAAGGAATAGTAAAATCACCCAAAACCTTATTAATAGTATCATCGTCTTCATTTGATGAAATATTTGCAACTAAGCCACGTTTTTTATCATCTTCTACAGAGGTGATAGAAGCATTTACACCTGAGCTATCCAAAGTTTCTGAAAATACTCGCGTAATGGCCCTCTTTCGAAGATCTGGTTTAAAAACTTTACCTACAGCCGTTTTGGGTAGCTCTTCCAAAATTTCGACATGTTTTGGCAGAGCGCCAGGTTCTTTAACATTTTCTTTGCAGAATTCGTCTAACTCTTCGGGTGTTACTTTTGCACCACCAACTAATTCTACGTAAACACAAGGTAACTCGCCAGAATGTTTATCGGGTTGACCGATGGCACCGGCAAAGGCTACGGCTTCATGCCCGAGAAGCGCCTCCTCTACGATTGCGGGATCTATATTATGTCCACCACGGATGATAAGGTCTTTTGCACGACCAGTAATCCAAAGGTATTCATCACTATCTTTTCGGCCAAGGTCACCCGTTCGTAAATATTTTTTCTTGTAATATAAGTCAGCGTTTTTATCTGCTTCTGTATAAGTGTTTCCTGCAAAAACCCCAGGATTAGATATGCAAATTTCTCCAACCTCATCAGTTCCGCATTCAACCAGTTTTCCTTTCTCAGACTTGATAATTTTAATATCTGTGTAAGGGAATTTTAAACCAACAGAACCAACCTTTTTTTCTCCTTCAACAGGGTTACACGACACCAGGCAAGTAGCTTCTGTTAATCCATAACCTTCTACTATTGTAACACCCGAGGCTTCTTCAAACCTTCGGAAAAGTTCTAGTGGCAGAGGAGCAGAACCAGAAAAAGAAGTTTTTACTGAAGATATATCAGCATCAACTGGCCGTTGCATGAGTGCTGAAATAGCGGTAGGAACTGTTATAACAAATGTTATCTGCCATCTCTCAATTAACTTCCAGAAATTGTCAAATACACCGTCACCTCGATACCCTTGAGGTGTTGGGAAAACCACATGTGCACCTGAACTCACCATTGCCATTAATATCACGTGACAGGCAAAAACATGAAATAAAGGAAGCGGACAGATAACATTATCTTCCTCGGTAAATAAGAGTTCATGACCCAGCCACCCGTTATAAATCATGCCTGAGTATGTGTGCTGTGCCACTTTTGGCATACCAGTTGTACCACCTGTATGAAAGTAAGCAGCAACTCTATCTTCTTCTAAATCAACAAAATCAAGTTCTGTATTTTGAAGACTCAATAAACTATTGAAATCGTATATTTTTGCAGAGTGCTCAATAGGATTTTTAGGCCTGATTAAGGGCACAATCCAAGATTTTGGTGGAGTAAGATATCTATTTAAATCCACCTCAATAACAGAAGTTACGTTGGGAGCTAAAGAAACTGCTTTAGCTGCTTTTTGAGGTACATCGGATTTAGGAAATGCTTTCATTGTCACAACAACTTTGGCATTTGTTTCTCTAAGAATCGCTCCAATTTGCTCCGGATCAAGAAGTGGATTTATTGGATTTGCTATCCCGGCAATTGCACCACCTAAAAGGGTTAGGACAGTTTCATTTGCGTTTGGCAAAATATAAGCGACAACATCTTCACTGCCAACACCAAGTGAACGAAACATATTTGCCGCTTGAACAGTTTTCGTGTGTAACTCTGACCAGGTTAACGTTTCAGCTTTATCTTTTGGACCTGATAAAATTTGATAACTTACTGCAGGTCTGTGAGGAAACGACTTCGCTGTGCGCGACAACAAACCAAATAAAGTCGATGGTAAATCGCGGTCTTCCCACTTAACTTCTTTTTCAATAGCCAAAAGGTCTTCTAAATTTGCGAAACCCATTTTTACTCCCCTTAACACCCTTTTAAAACTTTATTTTTTTCATTTTGCGGCGATTAGATCTCAAACGCAAGTACCTTGATAAAAATATAAATTTCTTAGGGGAAAGCAGACGATATCTAACTGTTCTAGTTCATTCCATTAATAAACTGGAGGCTTGCCAAACGAGCATAAAGTCCTTTTTCACTAATTAGCTTGTCATGGTTTCCTTGTGCCATGATCTTACCCTTATCGAGAACTATAATCCTGTCGGCTTTTTTTACAGTTGCTAATCGGTGAGCTACGACAATTGTTGTTCTACCTTTTGACAAATGGTCGAAAGCTTTTTGAACTGACCTTTCATTTTCGGCGTCCAACGCGCTAGTGGCTTCATCTAATAATAGCACGGGGGCATTTCGTAATATTGCTCGAGCTATTGCCACTCTTTGTTTTTGACCTCCAGAGAGCATAACTCCTCTTTCACCAACATAGGTGTCATAACCTTGAGGTAACTCACTTATAAACTCATGTGCCGCAGCCGATCTAGCCGCTTGGTATATTTCTTTATCACTAGAATCTGGGTTACCAAATCGTATATTCTCCATAACAGTTGATGCAAAAATAACAGGATCTTGGGGAACGAGTGCAATAGATTTTCGAAAATCCAATCTATTCATAGTTTTTATATCTATGCCATCCAACAAAATTTTGCCTTTATCTGGATCGTAAAATCGTTGTAGCAATTGGATAAACGTTGATTTTCCAGCTCCAGACAGGCCAACTAATGCTATGGTTTCACCAGGTTGAATATTAAGATTAACATTTGATAAAGCAGCTTCATCTGCGCGGGAAGGATAAGCAAAAGTTACGTTACTGAAAGTGATTTCACCCGACCAACTCTTTGGAGGTGAAACAGCCTTTATAGGATCACTTACAATATCTTCGATATTAAGCAATTCGACTAGTCGCTCGGTAGCTCCCGCTGCCCTTTGTAATTCACTCCATATTTCTGAAAGAGCGGCCACGGCGCCAGCAACCATGATAGAATAGATTACAAACTGCACAAGCATTCCAACCGACATAAGTTCATTGCGTACGTCGCGAGCCCCAATCCAAAGAACCCCTACTACTCCTGAAAAAACCAAGAATATTACAATCACGGTCAAAAAAGATCGTGTTGTTATTCTTTTCTTGGCTGAGCTAAAACTTGTTTCGGCAACCAGATCAAATGATTTTTTTGTAAGATTTTCATGAGAGAATGCTTGAACGGTTTGCACCGCCATTAAAGCCTCTGAAGCATTTCCTGAACTTATTGCAATCCAATCCTGGTTTTCTCGGCTTAGAGTTCGCAGCCTTCGGCCAAGAACAAGAATTGGAATAATTATGGCTGGAACAATCAGAAAAACTAAGCTTGTTAACTTTAGCGACGTTAAAAGCATTAAAATCATACCACCGATCAAAATAAATATATTCCTTAATGCTACTGAAACCGATGAGCCTATAACGGATAAAATTACAGTTGTGTCGGTTGTTATTCTACTCACTACCTCGCCTGTCATTATTTTCTCAAAAAATTGTGGGCTTAAATGAATAACTCTACCAAATACTGCTTTTCTTATGTCGGTCACAACCCGCTCACCAAGCCTGGTAACGAGCGCATACCTTAATGCTGTACCAACCGATAGTAGTCCTGCAATACCGATAGCAGCCAAAAAATATTGATCTAAAATAATGGTGTTGCCTGAACTAAATGCATCAACAACTCTTCGAACCGCCAGAGGTAAAATCAGTGAAACAACTGCCGTTAAAGTGAGGGCGAGAAAAGCTATCAAAATCGTTAATTTGTATGGCCTCAAGAAAGGCCAAAGCTCTTTTAAAGCCGACACCCTTTTTGACTTTCTACGGTCATGTGGATCGCCATCTGCCTCATTAGTACTCGCCATTAGCTAATTCTCCCGTCAGCCTGTTAAAAACGAAAGAATGTGTCTTGGTCAAGAGAAGGTTTTGGTCTTACTTAAAAAAAAACCCGCTAATACGTACTTAGACTTTTATTGTAAGAATAATGGCTTTATCGTCTTTATGTTCGTGGGTCGATTTATCTCCATATATTGATATCTTTTTTAATATGGAGTTTCTTGTGTGCTGACTTAATTTTTCTACCTCACTTGCAAAATCAAAGGCGATCCAATGTTTTTCATTTACTGAAATCGTTATTAATCCACCAGGCTTGGTTACACGAACTAACTCATCAATCGCTCTCGGTCCAACATGACCATGTGTAAAGGTACCAGAACTAACAACGCCATCGTAGAAATCATTATTGGCTGGAATTTCTTTGGTTAAATCACTCAAAAAGCTGCGATCGTAAATATTCTTAGATTCAGCAACCTCTAACATTTTTTTGGATATATCTGTGGCTTCAATACTAAAATTTCCTCTCTGAAGTAGTGCTTGAGCAAGAGCTCCCGTTCCTGCACCCACATCTAATACTAATCCATTACCTCCATGTAAAACAAACTCCTCAGCTACGGCAAAATGTAATTTGTACTGCATGTCTTCTACAAAATCATTGTCATAAGTTTCTGCCCAAACAGAATAGAGCTCAATATTATCATCTGGTGATTTTAGGTCATATGCGTTTTGAAGACTTGGTTTGTTTTTCATATTTGATCCAGATAATCTAACTTGTTTAATTGGTTTAGAAGATACAGTATTTTTTAAATAAGGTATTTTTATTATTAATTATAAAGTAGTAAAATTTAATGATTTACATCAACAAAATATTACCTGTTATCATTAGTCCACTGGGATTGATAACTATATTATTGTTTTTTGGTATTTTTAGAAAAAAAATGCTGCCATCAGTGCTTGCCTTGATGATTTTAATTATACTTTCATTACCTATTGTCTCCGGGCAGTTGGTGGAATTGCTAGAACGAAGTTATCAGCCCACTAATCCAAATGAAATCGTTAGTGCAGATACAGTTATTGTTTTAAGTGGCATGGTAAGGCCAATTAAACAGAAAAACGGTATTCACTATGAGTTCTCAGAAGCAGTTGATAGGATTTTTGCCGGGATTAACATTTTGAAAATTGGAAAGGCTCAAAAATTAATTCTTACGCGAGGGAAATTACCGTGGAGCATAGGTGTGCCAGAAGGTGAATTTTTAGTTGAGTTTGCACAATCACAGGGAATAGACCCAAATAAAATCCTTCTAACTGAGATTGTACAAAATACGAACGACGAAGCTAAAGAAATTTCCAAAATGCTTCCCAAAAATAGCGAAATTATTTTAGTAACTTCCGCTTTTCATATGCCGAGGGCTAAAAAGGTTTTTCAAAATCAAAACCTGAAAGTGATCCCCTATGCTGTAGATTTTCGCTCTTCAGATAATAAAATAGATATTATGGATTTTCTGCCTCAAGCAAATGCATTTAGAGATAGTAGTTTTTATTTCAGGGAGATTATTGGAAGGGCATACTACGATTTAAGGTATTGAATATTTTCACCGGAAAATGCTAAGGAATGAATTTTGAAATAAGCTTTTTAGCTCGCTGGCATGGATTAGTTACCTTGTGCCCACCTTAGTGTCTATCAACTCCAAATCCAGATGAAATGTCACCCCATAGGCATCTACTAACAAAGGGATACGTGTTAGTTACAAAATAAACAAATTTTCCATCCAATTCACCACCATTGCACTCATCCAAAACGCCTGGAACAGGGTGATATAAATAATCCTCATTATAGGAACCATCATGTTTTCCGCCAGGCCCAGAAAACCTATGGCCAGCTTTTAATTTGTATCCAGAAGTAACTTTGTTACCAACATAATGGATTTCAAAACCATCCCCCGCGTACCCAATTAATGAGCTTCCAGAAGTTCTCATCAAAGTCTTTGATATTCCATGATAATGATACAAGCCGTTTGGACCAACATGTCCATTATTTATATCCAAGCCTAGTTGATTTTTTGCACCAAAAATATCCAAAGACCACCGCTTATCACCATTGCGGCTGTGTCCACTTCTTGTAGAAGGGTCGTAATAACCTGCAGTATTAGGGCGAAACTGGATACCATTTATGGCAATACCCAGAGTGCCTTTGATGAACTTAAAATTTTTATTCTTTACAGGATTAATAGGAACACAAAACTCTACATTCTGTTCTCTGATTGTGTGTGGGTTTCCCCGATTTGGGAATTTGCCCACCTCGTGATCTGGCAAGCTATTCGACGCTATGCACAACTTATTTTCATTTTTCGAGATTATCACATTATTTTGCGCAACAACTATATTTGCAGAAATAGTTAAGAAAAAAATAACAGATATAGTTCTCAGCATCATAAATCCAGACATAAGAAGTAGCCCCGTTTTTGGCGGGGCTAAAATGTTTGCAAATATTAAGCTATATCTACAACAACGAAATCATTTTGGTCCAAATCTGTAGCATCAAAGTCCTCTAGGATAGCGAGATACTCCGCGCCGGCAGAAATGATAGTGTCACTAGAATTACCCTCTGTACCCTGAGCGATTGTAAGATCTGAATACAAAAGGCCATCATCAAGACCAAGCATGTCAGTTCCATTAGAAAAATCAGTGATTTTATCCGCATCGGCTAACGTACCACCGTCTCCTTCACGGAGAACGACTTTATCTGAGCCGGCGCCAGTAGTAATCTCGTTACTCGCAGCATTACCAACGATTAAATCGTCTCCACTTCCTGTTTTTACGTTTTCGATGATCGTACCAGAGGATATCCCTATATTATCATCCATTTTCCAAACGCTATTTCCATAGTTAAATGGAATTGTGGAAGAAGTGCCCGGATTTAAATTAATCACTGTGTCAGTTGAAAAATTACTAACATCTAAAACATCTATACCTCCAGAATCCCAAATAGCCGCAGCGATAGGATCCATTCCGTCATAAGAGTACACAGTATCCGTCTCATTATGAGTTTGAGCACCGTAAAGAAATTGCAGTGCTGCGATATCTAATATCATTGGTGTGTAAGAAATCGCCCAATTACCAGAACCATACCAAGCTTCGGATGGTGCTTCATACGACATCAACGTGTATGTGTTACTTTCTAGAGACCTGTCCACAACCGGGTGCTCAAAAGTATGTTTTAAACCTAAGCCATGGCCAATTTCATGGAGAAGCGTAAGAGCACCAACCGTTCCGGGTGACATATCATGTGCGGCTGCATAGGCATCTGGGTCATTGGTATTATAATTTGCAATCCAAATATCTCCACCTGATGCACCGCCCGGCCCAGAGGCCCAGCCAGCTGCATTAGTATTTCCAAAGAGTGCGTGATCTGTCATTCCGAAGCGAAATGTTCCGACAGTATCGGAAGTTTCACTGATCTCGTGAAAATGAACATTTATGACATCAGAAAAGGCGCCTAGTGCTTGTCTCACATCATCCTTTTGATCATTAGTAAATTCCCAGATTTTATCACTCGATGTAGGGTCCGGATAATTATACCCTGGGCCAAAAAGAGTTGAGTCTTCGCCTACAAAACTATAGGTGATTATTATATCATTACCGTCACCCAAACCTAACCCATGATAGTGTTGGTCACTCGCATAATGAGTGGATTTCCCATCACTTTGCATGACGGTACCCAATACCTGATGCTCTACTGGAGCTGTTCCGAGCTGCGAAGTAACCCCTGCAAGGTTCAGATTACCAATAACTGATTTATTACCGTCGTGCTGCCACGGTTGATTGTCAGCACTGCGGGCAACGGGAATTAAAGAGTATGTTTCCGATCCTGGGCTTCCCTCAAATGCAAGTAAATAATTATTATTCGCTGAAGTCTTATAAATATGCCCTTCAGAAACTGGACCAGACAGACCTGCTGAAGAGATTATAGCCGCTACTGCACTTGCAGCAGCAGCATCGATAGCAGCGACGTCATCACCGTCTTGAACCCGTGCGTGCCCGATAACATCGATTGGGACTATTTTATCAGCTACGGGTGGGCCTGCATAAATTGGGATCGCGTCAATTTCAACTTTAGAGAACAAGTCGTTAATTTTAAATCCGCCTTGAATTAAATTTATATCATCATCCGTATCAAGCGATATCAGTGTGAAAGTATCAGTGTCGTTAAAGCTTGTTCCTTTGTTATCTGTGCTAAGGATTTCATCGTTATATGGATTGATGTACCAGGTATCTTTAAGTTTGATAGTATCGTCTTTAATCTCAAACACCCAATCCTTATAATTAAGGTTAAAAGAGGCGCTATCAAAATTTGTAGTTGTTATATTGGCAATCGTTGCCCCTGTTTCGTAACCATCAAATGCAATAGGGGTTACCGTAATACCTGTTGTCGGTGAAGTCCAATCGGGTAGTGCAATTCGTGTTTCCTGTATCCAGTTTTCACCGCCTATTTC
The DNA here is from genome assembly GCA_902543185.1 of Paracoccaceae bacterium. Classification (GTDB taxonomy): domain Bacteria; phylum Pseudomonadota; class Alphaproteobacteria; order Rhodobacterales; family Rhodobacteraceae; genus Salinivivens. The sequence continues at coordinate 1,989 of CACBXB010000008.1, read as the reverse complement.
TGCACCAATATTTGCGTATATCTGAGTAGCATACCAAATGAAGTTGCTATGATCTCTGTCATATACTGTGCCACCATAGTCAGCGATAAAATCGCGCGCACCCTCCTGAGTATATTGCGCGTTACCATTTGAATGGTAGGAAAGGTCACCAAATCCTCTTAGTGCGGGCACAACGGCAGTGTCTGCATCTCCGTCATGATCATATTTGGTATCGTAATAAAAGTTATCTTTCAGATAAACCTTATTACCGTCAAAGCGGAACCAAGCATGACCTGCAGCCGAAGCGCTAGGGTGCTCTGAAATTGTTAACACCACACTGGGATCAGGGGTATATACTATCTCCCCTAATAACGCTCCGTTTACATGAGGATCTATTGAATAGTATTTAAATGCAACATCAATACTATCGCCCCAGTTCATGTCAGAATTATTAGTGTCTGGATAACCTTGCCCGTGTGCAACTGACCCAGCAAAATCAATTTCTAGGCTCAAGGTGTTCGACGCTTGAGAGGCTAAACTACCCGAAAAAGAGGAGGTGGCTGTAATAGAATAGGTACCTACACCAAGAGCCGCCGTTGGTTTTAAATCCCAATTCCCTTGTGCGTCCGCAGTAGTCGAACCAATTAAAGTACTTCCAGAAAAAACTTCAATATTACTTTTGGCATCAGCTGTGCCTGATATAGTTGGAGATGCTGCGGTTACAGTTCCATCAGAAGTGCTAATCACAGGAGCGTTTGGTGCAGCTGCGCTTGGTGCAGCAGCTGTTTTAATGGCATCAAACTCAGATGTATTAGAGGCGATATTTTCGTTGAAAGTTGGTGGGTTACCTAAGAACTGGTCAACTCCAGCCTCATCAAGATCTCGCATCGTCGTGCGAGCGGTATCATAAACAAGGCTACCAGAATCGTCTTTCACCGGGATGAGCGTAAACTTATTATTGCTCTCCTCAACAAGAACCCACTCTTTACCTGAGACATTAAACACGTCACCATTCACGGGGTCAGCAGGTGTAGTAGTGCTGCCACTTGTCACAATATCGAGCGTAGGATCGTCTTTAGACGTATCCGAATAGTTTCCATGAAAGTAGTCAGTACCTTCAGTTCCTCCACTTGGCATCCACAGAATTAACTCACCATGAGTATCCTTTGCAGTGTGTTGATGGGCTTCACCAATTGGTGAAGCATCAATAGCATCTTGTTTGTCATGATAGAGGGGATAATAACCATCTACAGCTTTTGGACCGTCATCGTGGTCAGCGCCACCCATATTATCCATCAATTCCGACCAAGTAATAGCTAATGCATCATTAGTAGCGATTACAACTCCTTCTGATCCGCCAGCTGGTGTATGAGTGATACTAATCGAGCTTATTACACCATCCATGTCTTCCGGCCCTTTTATTTCGGTCCGGCCCTGCACAAGTCCAAAAGTACCGAGCATTGTCAGATCAAACTTTCCATAGTGGCCGTCAAGATGATCAGATACATTTTCGGCTGACCCACTAAACTGCAGACCCAAAACAGTAGATCCATTCATTATAGGAGTAACGGCGTCGTCATCAGAATTCTCAGACAAAATAGTACTCTGAAGAAGGTGCTTGGCAAAATCGTATACGAGATCAACCTTACCGTCTGAATTCATATCCGACTCAACAGCATCTGCAACACCATTTCCATCGAAATCATAAAGTGGAAGGTTTTCCACGTTCGTTGCGTAGTATTCCAAATCAGCTTCTGAGATGACAAAGTCACCTGGCTGGAACAAGGCAAATGGGTCATCAACTTTAAACCCGCCACCAGAGCCATCGTCCACATACTCAGCTGTGATATTATAGTTGGCATCAAAAACAGTTTTGATTTTAATCGTATCACTGCCTACTTTTTCAATGATTGTTTCTTCAGAGCCTAAGAAATTATAATCTTTATCATAGTTTCTGACTTCGGTTCTGGAAAAGCTCCCATCTTTATCCGCGTCAGTCATTGTCTCTGT
>CACBXB010000007.1 GCA_902543185.1 Paracoccaceae bacterium | reverse complement strand
TAATTCTGATATTTCAATTTTAATAGACAAAAAAGAGCAGCTTCTTAAATATGGATTGGTACTTGAAAAATTCGGTGAGAACGCGATCATCATACATGAAACACCAGCAATTTTGGGAGATTTCAATATTGAATCATTAATTCTCGATATACTGGATGAATTATCAAACAGTGAAAACAGTGACAAATTGGAAGAACAAATAACTTCAATATTAAGTCGAAAAGCTTGCCATGGATCGATAAGATCAGGCCGTAGATTAAGTCAAGAAGAAATGAACGCACTTCTCAGAGAAATGGAGGTTACTCCCTACTCTGGTCAATGCAATCATGGCAGGCCTACTTATATTGAACTTAAGCTTAAAGATATAGAGAGGTTATTTGGAAGAACCTGATGTACCTAAATCTCTCACCAGTCCTGATCGCTCTAATTTTGAGCATAGCCGTTTTGCTCATTTTAGTGTTTTATTTAATGCTACGTCCGCGATTCAATTCTACAAATTCCCACAAGCCGGTTATCGATCACTTAAACATCGTTGGAGACAAAATTCAGAAGCTGAGTGAGGGTCAAGAGCGTCTCACAGGTGGATTACAAACTGTGTCGGAAGCTCAAGCTAAAGCACAACTATCTATGATCAACGTGATGGAGGAAAGACTAGCAAAAGTCCAACTTCAGATGAACGAAAACCTATCCCACTCGTCACGAAGAACTGCGCAATCACTTGGCGATCTTCAACAGCGCCTTAGCGCTATAGATAAAGCGCAAGAAAAAATAACAAAATTATCTGGAGACGTTTTAAGTCTTCAGGATATTCTATCAAATAAACAAACCAGAGGTGCCTTTGGCGAAATTCAGCTAACAGATATAGTTTCTAAAGCTTTACCCAGCGACGGCTTTGAATTGCAGGCCACATTATCCACCGGTAAAAGAGCCGATTGCTTGATAAAACTTCCGAACCCGCCTGGACCAATCGTTATAGACAGTAAATTTCCACTGGAGGCTTATGAAGCACTTCGAAATGCCTCATCCGAAACAGAAACTTCTACCGCAGTCCGATTATTTCGAACATCAGTTCGAAAGCACATTAAAGATATCTCTGAAAAATACATAGTTGAGGGCGAGACAGCAGATGGGGCAATATTATTTTTGCCATCAGAAGCTGTCTATGCAGAATTGCACGCAAACTTTTCTGACTTAGTTAGAGAAGGTTTTTCTGCTAGAGTTTGGATAGTTTCACCCACCACATGTATGGCAACACTCAACACGATGCGGGCAATTCTTAAAGATGCACGGATGCGTGAACAAGCTGGTGCTATAAGAAACGAATTAACATTACTTTATCAAGATGTCGATCGTCTAGGAATAAGAGTTGAAAGTCTAGATCGTCACTTTAATCAAGCAGCAAAAGATATTTCAGATATCAAAATAAGTGCTGATAAGGCTGGTCGTAGGGCAAAACGACTGGATAACTTTGATTTTGAAGAAATATCTAACGAAAATTTGGAAAAAGTTATTAAACTCGATGAAGTAAAATAATTTGATGAGAAATGTTAACTGGGTGTTGTTGGTGAAAGAGCAAGGGGATCTGTTTTTAATTCTATAATTGCTGGCTTACCTGATGACCTAGCTCGCTCAAACGCCGGTATAAAATCTTCAGTTTTTGCTACAGTTTCACCAAAACCACCATATGCCTGCGCAAGCAAAGCAAAATCAGGATTTAACATATCTGTACCCGATATTCGTCCAGGATAGGTGCGCTCTTGATGCATTCGTATTGTTCCATAAATCCCATTATTTGAAACAATAATGATAATATTTGCATTATATTGCATGGCTGTACCAAATTCTTGAATAGACATTTGAGCACAACCATCACCAGCCAAACAAACCACCTCAGTGCTTGGATATTCTAATTTAGCACTAATAGCTGCAGGTATACCATAACCCATAGATCCAGAAGTTGGGGCCAATTGGGTTTTAAATGATTTATACTGAAAATATCTATGCAGCCATGCAGCGTAATTTCCAGCTCCATTGGTGACAATAGAATCCTCCGCAAGCACATGATTTAATTGCAATATTATTTGCTCCATTTTTACCAAACCAGGGGTTTCGAAAGGCTCTCTCCAAGAATTATAATTGTTCTTGAGACTTGTTAAATCACTTCTTATTTTCACCGCGCAAGCCACCGCTCTCTCCAAGAAATCCGAACTATTGCAGGCCAAGGATATGTCAGGTATGTAAACACTTCCTAACTCATTAGGGTCTGGGTGAATATGAATAAGCGGACTTTTGGGGTTTGGAATATTTAACAAACTGTACCCACCAGTTGTATTTTCACCTAATCTAGCGCCAAGACATAATATCAAATCCGCTGATTTGATATATTCTTTTAATTTAGGGTTTATACCTAGACCTACATCACCCATATAATTTGGATGCCTATTATCAATAAAATCCTGGCACCTAAATGAGGTACCAATAGGTAAAGACATTTGTTCTGAAAGTTTTTCTAAGTTAATAGAGGCTTTTTTAGACCACTTTGATCCACCAACAATACAAAAAGGGCGCTTGGCTTCTGCTATTTTACCAACAATTTCCGCCACCATATTTGTATCTGCACCTTGGTTTACTTCAACAACGGGTTTTGCATCAGGTACGTCACAATCTGCCGCCAATATATCCTCTGGGATTGCTAGAACGACCGGTCCGGGTCGTCCAGAGCATGCAACACTAAAAGCTCTGGCAATATATTCAGGTATTCGGTCCGCTTTATCTATCTCTGCAACCCATTTTGCAAGTGGCTCAAACATTTTTCTATACTCTATTTCCTGAAATGCTTCCCGGTCACGCTGATCACTTGCAACTTGGCCAACTAAAAGAATCAGTGGTGTACTATCCTGGAACGCAACATGTATTCCCGAGCAAGCATTAGTTGCTCCAGGACCACGGGTTACAAAAGCCACGCCAGGCTCGCCTGTTAACTTTCCATAAGCCTCAGCCATCATAGCTACGCCACCCTCATGACGCCCAATTATTGTTTCTATTCCACTTTCAAATAATCCATCTAGTGCAGCAAGATAACTTTCCCCAGGAATACAGAAAACACGTTTAACACCCTGAATTCTAAGTTGATCGATCAGAATTTGTCCACCGTGTCGCATAAAATATTCAGTTCAACCTTTGAAGATTATAAAATTTTTAATGCGTCCAAGCACCACGACGATTAGTTGCAAAGTTTTCGCCGTACCCACCTGTCCGAACATTAAACTTTCTCTTTTTAGGTTCAGTCACCTGAGCATCAATTCCATTTTCTTCGGCATAATCAATAGCTGCTTGCTTAGTTTTAAACGTTAGGGTGACCTGTGATTGAGTGTCACCAGAAGATGTCCAGCCCATTAAAGGATCAATTTCGCTTGTACTCTCCGGCGTAAATTCCAAAATCCAAGATTTAGTTTTAGCAAGACCAGACGACATTGCCGTTTTAGATGGTTTATAAATTCTTGCGCGCATGGACAGACTCCCCCTATCGACCTATATATGCCAGTAAAGCGTATTGGTGTACAAGAGATAACAAGCCCTCATTTGACGGCCAAATAAAATTTATATTTAAAGCGGATTTATTTTGGAAAACAAGTCAGAAATCTCATTAGCAAATGCGCAATCAGACCTGCCAGGCAGTCGTGAAAAACTAGAAGGCGGCAAAAAATTTGTTTTGAATACAGACTTTATCCCAGCTGGTGACCAGCCCAGCGCCATAAAAGAGCTGGCGAGCGGAATCCAGGCAAATGAGCAAGATCAAGTCCTTTTAGGAGCTACCGGAACTGGTAAAACTTTTACAATGGCACACATAATTGAGAGTACCCAAAAACCAGCAATTATCTTGGCACCAAATAAAACTTTAGCAGCTCAGTTATATGGTGAATTTAAAGGATTTTTCCCAAACAATGCCGTAGAATATTTTGTAAGTTATTACGATTACTATCAACCAGAAGCCTATGTGCCGAGATCCGATACGTATATAGAAAAAGAGAGCCAGATAAATGAGCAAATTGACCGAATGCGCCACTCTGCAACTCGGGCGCTCTTGGAAAGAGATGATGTAGTTATCGTCGCTTCGGTGTCGTGCATTTACGGTATTGGTTCAGTTGAAACTTATGGTGCTATGACCCAAGATCTCAAGTCTGGCCAATCTTATGATCAACGCCAAATTATGACTGATCTGGTAGCACAACAATATCGTCGAAATGACCAAGCCTTTCAAAGAGGTACATTTAGAGTCCGGGGTGATGTCTTGGAGGTTTTTCCAGCACACCTCGAGGATCGAGCCTGGAGGCTTTCTTTTTTTGGCGAAGAACTAGAAAACATATTTGAATTCGATCCACTTACAGGTGAAAAAACTAATAGTCTAGAAAGAATTCGCGTTTATGCCAACTCTCATTACGTGACACCAAAACCCACAATGCAACAGGCGATAATTGGGATAAAAAAGGAACTTCGCCAAAGACTGGACAACCTGGTTTTAGAAGGCAAATTACTGGAGGCACAAAGACTCGAACAAAGAACTAATTTTGATTTGGAAATGCTTGAAGCTACGGGCGTATGCAATGGAATTGAAAATTATTCCAGATATCTCACTGGCAGAGCGCCAGGAGAACCCCCACCCACTTTATTTGAATTTATACCAGACAATGCAATTGTTTTTGCTGACGAAAGTCACGTGAGCATTCCTCAGATTGGGGGAATGTACCGAGGAGATTATCGCCGAAAATTTACTTTAGCAGAACATGGCTTTCGCCTGCCGTCTTGTATGGATAACCGTCCATTAAAATTTGAAGAGTGGGACGCTATGCGCCCACAATCAATTTATGTTTCAGCAACTCCTGGTGGATGGGAATTAGATCAAACTGGTGGAGTGTTTACGGAACAAGTTATACGCCCCACTGGGCTCCTTGACCCGGAAGTTGAAATTCGGCCTGTAGAGATGCAAGTTGATGATCTTTTAGATGAAGTCAGAAAGATGGCTCAAAATGGCTTCAGAACACTAGTTACAACTCTTACAAAAAGAATGGCGGAGGATCTTACTGAATATTTGAATGAACAGGGTGTAAGAGTACGGTATATGCATTCTGATATAGATACTATTGAACGAATTGAAATACTCAGAGATTTGAGATTAGGGGCGTTTGATGTACTAGTTGGGATCAATCTCTTAAGAGAAGGTCTTGATATACCTGAATGTGGATTAGTAGCCATTTTGGATGCTGACAAAGAAGGTTTCCTAAGATCCGAGACTTCGCTCATTCAAACGATAGGTAGAGCTGCAAGAAACGAAAATGGCAGAGTAATAATGTATGCTGATCGCATTACTGGTTCTATGGAGAGAGCAATTGCAGAAACAGACAGACGGCGGGCTAAACAAGCTAAATACAATCAAGAAAACGGCATAACTCCTGAAACAGTAAAGAAAAATGTCGATGACATTTTGGCTGGACTTTACAAAGGCGATACAGATCAGTCCAGGGTCACAGCGATAGTTGAAAAACCAATGGCTGGGGCTAATCTCCAAACTGTTCTAGAAGGTATGCGCACCGACATGCGGAAAGCCGCAGAGAACTTGGAGTTTGAAGAGGCTGCAAAACTAAGGGATGAAATTCAGCGACTGGAAGCAGTTGATCTGGCCGTTGCCGATGATCCTCTGGCTCGGCAAAGCGCTATAGAAGCAGTTTCAAAAACAAATAATCCAAGATCTACAGCAGGCCGCGGTGGAACACGCGCTTACCGGGGCAAAAGCAAACCAAAGCTTAGTTAACATAGGATAAAGATAGTTATTTCAAGGTTAATTTTAACAACTAACAATGCACCAAAATACTTTATGCAGAAAAATCACTGTTCTCGATAATTGCTACGCCTGAGATTTTCCATATTCCTGATATATTTTTCATAAAATACTTTAGCAAGAAAAGCTGATCTTTTCTATCAGTAATGCGCACAATTTGAGAATACCCATCCAGCGTTTCTTCCAATTTTAAAAATTGAAAATTATTATAACGCCATACCATTGGGTAGCCTTTTTTTACCATTCTTGAAAAATTATCAACCGAGCCAAAAATATCCTTGATTCCAGGGCTCGCATGGGTAAACGCTTCGGTGAAATCATCCGAAGCAAAAGCCTCTAATTGACTAGATATCGTATTTTGTATGTCAGCCTGCTCATCTGCAGCTGATATTGTAGAAATAAAAATAAAAATAACGGCTATAAATCTTAACACAACTTCCTCCAATTTGAATAGAAATTAGGTCCAAATTTGGGTTCGTCAATCTTTTACAAACACTCCATCTAAAGCTTTTTCGATAAGCTGAATTGTCTCTTCAATACCATAAAGTGCTATAAAGCCCCCAAACCTTGGACCTTGGCTAGCACCTAGCAGAACCTCATATAAAGCCGTAAACCATTCTCTCAATGGATCAAATTTCTCACGACCACATGCAAAGACAATAGACTGAAGTTTTTCGGCATCTCGATTACCTTTGAAATCACTCAGCATTCTGCTTAAATCCATTAAGGCTTCCCTCTCGACAGTAGTGGGTAATCTGTACACCTTCTGTGGTTTAACAAAATCATTATAGTAACTAATTGCAAAAGAAGCGGCTTGATCAAGTTGGGGATTATTCTCTGGAGATGCGTCTTGCGCATATCTTTTAATAAAACCCCAAAGCTGGTCTTTATCTTCGGCGTTAGCCACTGCAGCAAGATTTAATAACATACTAAATGGTACAACCATATCGGACTTGGGTGCAGTATTGCCATGTATGTGAAAAATAGGGTTTGTAGCTTTAGACTTTACATCTTGTGTATCATAGGCCCTTAGCTGTTGATGATATTCATCAACAGCCTTTGGTATAACGTCAAAGTACAAGCGCTTGGCTGTTTTTGGCTTCTGATACATGAAATAACTTAAACTTTCAGGACTTGCATAAGTTAGCCATTCATCTATCGAAATCCCATTCCCGGAAGACTTTGAAATTTTTTGACCTTGGTCATCTAAAAATAGTTCATATGTAAAATGTTCAGGCGGTCTTTGACCTAGTATTCTACAAATTCGATCATAAATTGGCGTGTTGGTAGAATGGTCTTTTCCGTACATCTCAAAATCCACTCCTAGAGCGGCCCAACGGGCACCAAAATCTGGTTTCCACTGAAATTTAACGTTGCCGCCGGTCACCGGCAGGCTCCAAGATTTTCCATCTTCATCATCAAAAGAAATCGTATAGGTTTTTACATCAACGTCATTTAATGGAACGTATAAAACGCGCCCTGTTTCAGGATGAATTGGCAAAAAAATAGAGTATGTTTTTTTTCTTTCATCACGCAAAGACTTTAGCATTACCTGCATTATTTCATCATACTTTTCGACTGCACGCTTTAAAATATCATCAAACTGACCAGATTTGTAAAAGTCCGTTGCTGAGTAAAACTCGTATTCAAATCCAAAGGTATCGAGAAATCTTCTCAGCATAGCATTATTATGATGCCCAAAACTTTCAAATTTACCAAAGGGATCAGGGACAGAAGTTAAAGGTTTTTGAATGTGCTCACTTAAAGTTGCTTTATTAGGTACATTACCAGGGATTTTTCTCATTCCATCCAAATCATCTGAAAAACAAATCAATTTAGCAGGAATATCGCTTATCTCACGAAAAGCCCGCATTATCATTGTCGTCCGCGCTACTTCTCCAAAAGTACCAATATGCGGTAGTCCTGAAGGGCCATAGCCGGTTTCGAATAAGACGTAGCCTTTCTCTGGTGGATTTTTTTCGTAACGTTTTAGTATACGACGCGCCTCATCGAAAGGCCAAGCCTTTGAAACCATTCCTGTTTCGCGCATTTCCAACATTTTAAACTCCAAGGAATCGTTTTCTATTTGTTTTACAAAAACCCATGCTTACTATTGCTACAAATCAAATAGGTCAATATTCTCGAATTAAGCTGTTTCAAAGGAGACTCAAAATGTCCAGAGAAGTACCGCCAATTTTAACAGCACAAGATTGCATCGTGGCCATGATGATGGCAATAGCTATATCCGACAGCAATATAAGAACTGCGGAACTGGTTAAAATTCAAACTGTCGTTAATAATCTACCTATTTTTGCAGAATACGATATAGATAGATTAAATATAATTTCTCAAACTGTCTTTGACCTCTTTGAACAAGAGGATGGTTTAGATGCCTTGTTTGGCCTTGTGAGAGAACATCTACCGTCTGAACTAAACGAGACCGTTTATGCTTTATGTTGTGATGTAGCTGCAGTAGATGGATTAATTTTTGAAACTGAATTAAGATTGCTCGAAGAAATAAGATATGAACTTAATATAGACCGACTACACGCAGCCGCCATCGAAAGAGGCTCAAGAGCTCGACACATGACAATCAGCAAATAAATATTTATTTCAAGTAGTCTATTTTTTTCGAATTTCTGAACTTGAAACTTTCACTAAAGGCATATTTGAGAAACACCACCTGGGAGAAGGCTGGTAGGGAAGAAGCCTTCCTTTGTTCGCCGGTAGCTTATAGCTTTTATAAATTTTTGCTACTTTTGAATTTAATCCCATTTGACGGGTTTGGGGCCGAGCAAGAACACCGATTGGAAAGTTTTCGATGATCCATTTCCAGTTTTTCCACAAATGAAATTGTGCCAAGTTGTCAGAACCCATTAGCCAAACGAATTTCGTTCTAGGGTACCTCAAAGATAGGTATTCTAATGTTTCCCACGAATACTCTGCACCAATTTCAGTTTCTACTTTCGAGATAATAACTTTGGGATTATGAATAATTTTTTGGGCTTGCTGTAGTCTAATGTGTATTGGTGCTGGAGCCTTAGTCTTTAAAGGATTTCCAGGACTGATGAGCCAAATTACTTTATCCAAATTGAAGAGTTTTATAGCCTGAAAACAGAAATGGACATGACCCAAATGCGGCGGGTCAAATGAGCCACCGAATAAACCTATTTTTGTGCCATCCAAAAACATTAAATCAGAAATTCCCACAATAACCTTCTTTATATTTCGCTCTTTACCAGTTTTCTATACGTTTGGATCCCAATAATTTTTCACCAAACCAAATCACTCATCTTATTCTAAGACTAAACGATTGCTCATCAACTAATGAAAGCGTATTCTCCTATGAAGTTGTTAAAAGTGGAGTAAATAATGGCGGCTTATCAATACGTTTATCATATGCAAGGTGTATCAAAAACTTATCCAGGTGGGAAAAAATGTTTTGAAAATATAAACCTAAGCTTCTTACCTGGCGTTAAAATAGGCGTGGTTGGAGTTAATGGAGCTGGAAAGTCCACATTGATGAAAATAATGGCTGGTTTGGATACAGAATTTTCTGGTGAAGCATGGTCTGCAGAAGGCGCAAAAGTTGGCTATTTGCCCCAGGAACCTGAATTGGACTCATCAAAAAATGTCCGTGAAAACGTGATGTTAGGTGTGGCTCCAAAAAAAGAAATTCTCGACCGTTATAACGATTTAGCTATGAACTATTCTGATGAAACGGCAGATGAAATGGCGAAACTTCAGGATCAAATAGATGCTGAGAATTTATGGGATTTAGATAGTCAAATTGACGTTAGTATGGAAGCTCTACGCTGCCCTCCTGACGGTGCTGATGTAACAACTCTCTCTGGCGGCGAAAAACGCCGTGTTGCACTATGTAAGCTTCTGCTGGAAGCACCGGAAATGCTGCTTCTTGATGAGCCTACAAACCATTTAGACGCAGAGACGATCGCTTGGTTACAGCAACATTTAATTGACTACAAAGGTACGATCTTAATTGTAACACATGACAGATATTTCTTAGATGACATAACTGGTTGGATCTTAGAATTGGATCGCGGTCGCGGCATTCCATATGAAGGCAATTACTCAAGTTGGTTGGAGCAAAAGGCCAAAAGACTAGAACAAGAGTCACGCGAAGATAAGACAAGACAAAAAACTTTGGAACGTGAATTAGAGTGGATGCGTCAGGGGCAAAAAGCACGTCAAGCCAAACAAAAAGCCAGGATCAACGCCTACAACGATTTAGCAACACAATCGGAACGTGAAAAAATATCAAGAGCTCAAATTGTTATTCCAAATGGACCAAGATTGGGTGGAAAAGTAATTGAAGTTGAAAACTTAAATAAAGCAATTGGAGATAAACTTCTCATTGAAGGTCTCAGTTTTAGTCTACCACCGGGAGGAATCGTAGGAGTGATTGGACCAAATGGCGCAGGTAAATCAACACTATTTAAAGTTCTTACGGGACAGGAAAGCGAAGACTCGGGTTCCGTTAGCTATGGTGACACAGTTCAACTATCTTATGTAGACCAATCTAGGGACGACCTGAAAGATGGCGAAACTGTATGGGAAGCGATTTCAGGTGGAGCTGAAGTAATTGAATTGGGTGATGCTCAAGTAAATTCGCGCGCCTACTGTTCATCATTTAATTTTAAAGGTGGGGATCAGCAAAAGAAAGTTTCCTTGTTATCCGGCGGTGAGCGAAATAGGGTTCATATGGCTCGCCTTTTAAAGTCAGGTGGTAATGTTTTGTTATTAGATGAACCCACAAATGACTTAGATGTAGAGACCCTTCGTGCATTGGAAGATGCATTAGTAGATTTTGCCGGATGTGCAGTCGTTATATCCCACGATCGTTTTTTTCTAGATCGAATTTGCACACATATTATGGCTTTTGAAGGCGACGCTCACGTGGAATGGTTTGAAGGAAACTTTGAAGATTACGAAGAAGATAAGAAGAGAAGATTTGGTCCAGATGCTCTTGAACCTAAAAGGATAAAACATAAAAAATTTACTCGGTAATAGAAACAGGAGTTTTTGGAAAAAATTTATCTGAGCACTGCAGTTCTTTAAATTTTGATTTGAAAGAATTTAATAAAGTTAATTCTACACACTAGGATATATAGAGAATGCAATTTGCAACATTTCACGATTTGGAAGATAAAAGTATTTTTATAACCGGCGGTGGCGCAGGAATTGGCGCAGACTTAACCAAAGGTTTTTTGTCACAAGGCTCCAAAGTGACTTTCATACAAAGATCAAATCCAGCAAAGTTTTTGATCGAATGTAAAGGCAAATATAAACATGAGCCAAGCTTTCTTGAATGTGATGTAACCAATACGAAAGACTTAAAGGCAGCATTACAAACAACAGCTGATAAGCAAGGGGCCATATCTGTTTTAGTAAATAATGCTGCTAATGATACTCGCCATACATTAGGTGACTTTACATCTGAACAATGGGACAAGACAATGAATGTGAATTTGAAACCACATTTTTTTGCCGCTCAAGAGGTTGTAGAAGGAATGAAAAAAAATGGTGGTGGATCTATCATTAACTTTTCGTCTATCTCATACATGATGGGCAATGAAGGGTATCCGGTATACGCAACTGCTAAATCTGCTATTACGGGCTTAACTCGTTCTTTGGCACGAGAATTAGGTCCCTTAAATATTCGGGTAAATGCAATCATGCCAGGATGGGTTTTGACCAAAAGGCAGATGGATTTATGGGCTACAGAAGAGGGTCTTTCAAAGCATTTAGATAGGCAATGTCTCAAGGTTCACTTGTCAGGACCTGATATTGTGGGCGGTACATTATTTTTAGCATCCAGCGCCTCCAGAATGATAACATCTCAGGCTTTAGTCATAGATGGCGGCGTTGTAGTTACCGGATGAGTAATTTTAGCGATATTTCCTTGATCGCAGCCGACTGGGGCACGTCAAATTTGCGCGTCTGGGGCATAGATCGTCGTGGGCACGTTATTAATACAATTAATAATGGTAAAGGTATGGCCTCACTTATACCAAGTGAGTTTGAACCCTATCTGATAAGCCTCATCGAAAATTGGCTACCTAAAGAAGAAAATGCTAAATGCCCCATAATAATCTGTGGGATGGCTGGAGCAAAAACTGGCTGGAAAGAGGCAGCATACTTAAAAGCTCCCTGCCCTCCCATAAATAAAGAAAAAATAATCCAAGTCGAAACAGCAGATCAGCGAATTTCAGTAAGTATTGTACCCGGTGTAATGCAAAAGTCTCCACCGGACGTAATGCGGGGTGAGGAAACTCAAATTGCTGGATATTTATCGAAAAACCCAGATTTTGATGGTATTATCTGCCTGCCCGGAACACATACGAAGTGGGTACACATAAGCGCGAACGAAATAGTAAGTTTTAAAACATTTATGACAGGTGAAATTTTTTTATCACTATCAGAACGTTCTATTCTAAAAAGTTCTGTGCAAAGCAACGATTTTGATCCAACTTCTTTTTTAGAAGCTTTCGAGGATACCTACTCCAATCCTGCTTTGCTTTCTTCTAAGTTATTTGGGCTACGTGCTGCAGATCTTTTGGAAAATACTTCTACTAAATTTCTAAAGTCTAAGCTTTCGGGATATCTAATAGGCTCTGAATTAGCAGGTGCAAAAAGTTACTGGTTAGGTCAGAATATAATTATGATAGGAAACAATGATTTGTGTATCTTATACCAAAAAGCACTCAAAAAATTAGGTTTAAATGCAACCATTGAAAACACACAAAACGTAACGCTTAATGGCCTTAAAAAAGTATTTGCAGGTAGTGATAATCAATGAACAAAAAGCGTGAATTGATAGCAGTTTTAAGAGGCCTAACACGTGATAGATGCGTTATGGTAAGCGAAATCTTAATTGCCGAGGGGTTTTCTAAGTTAGAAGTTCCACTAAACTCTCCTAACCCAATGGAAACTATTGCAGAGATGCAAAAGAAGTTTGGTACTTCAGTTATCATTGGTGCTGGAACCGTTACAAATGTCAATCAGGTTAGTGAACTTTCTAATCTAGGTTGTCAGATGATCGTATCCCCAAATACGGATACAGAAGTTATCAAAGCTACAAAAAACAAAGGTATGCTTTCTTTTCCTGGTGCCTTCACACCATCTGAATGTTTTTCAGCAATCAATTCAGGAGCAGATGGCCTAAAAATTTTTCCAGCATTTAAACTTGAAGTTAAGGGATTTAAAGCACTAAAAGCTGTACTGCCCAGCAATCTAAAGACTTATGCCGTTGGTGGAATAGATGAAACACATTTCAGTGATTGGTTAAATGCCGGTATAACCGGTTTTGGGATCGGAACAAATCTATTTCATCCATCTATAAGTGATCGTGATATCCAGTTTGCAGCAAGGAAATTCGTATTGGCTTATGACAATTGGTATGCCAAGAAATGATGAAAATCTTCGATAAAACAGAATGTTAATTTACAGAATTAGGACGAGCTTGTGAAATTATTTGGACATATGCCCAATGGGGAAGATGTTTTCCAAGTTATTATTGAAAGTAATGATCTTCAGTTAAAAATATTGAGCTTAGGGGCCATCATTCAAGATATTAGAGTGAGAAATGTAACACATTCTCTAGTACTAGGATATCCGAAACTGGAACCTTATTTTGTCAATTCGGGAAAATTAGGCGCTGTGGTTGGCAGATATGCCAATAGAATTTCTAATGGAAAAGCGAAGATTGATGGAAAAATTTATTCCTTCAACAAAAATCAAAATGAAACCCATACACTGCATGGCGGGACTAACGGATCAGCTGCACGAAATTGGAAAATTATTGAATATGATAAATCCAAAGTAAAATTACTTGATAAACTCCCAGATGGGCACATGGGATTTCCAGGAAATCTAACAGTCGAAACTACCTATAAGGTAAACAAAAAAACAGTCGATATTTTTATAGAAGCATGTACCGACAAGACAACAATATGTAACTTTACCAATCACAGTTACTTCAATTTAGATGGCGCAAAAAACATAGCAAACCACAATCTGATTGTTAACTGTGATAAAGTGCTGCCAGTGGATAAAGATGGAATACCAATATCAAAACCAATTTCCGCAAAAGAACTAAACTTGGACTTCA
Source organism: Paracoccaceae bacterium (assembly GCA_902543185.1). Taxonomy (GTDB): domain Bacteria; phylum Pseudomonadota; class Alphaproteobacteria; order Rhodobacterales; family Rhodobacteraceae; genus Salinivivens. Next base: position 96,833 of record CACBXB010000007.1, on the reverse strand, counting down.
AGAATAGTCGAAAGTTAAGTGACCAAGGTAAACCAACTGAAATTGACCATAATTTCTGTATTTCTAATATTCGGCAAAGTCTCAGAACAAATGCAATCGTCTCAGCAAAAAATATTTCACTAGAGTTACTATCAACCGAACCGGGCCTTCAAATATATACAGGTAAAGGCATCGATAGCGGTAATGATGAAGGTTGGGGGAAATTTCCATATAAAGAATTTGCCGGAATTGCGATAGAACCGCAAATTTGGCCAGACTCACCAAATCAGAGTGGCTTTCCTAATCCTTATCTAAGTCCAAATGAAAAGTATAAACACCATACAAGGGTTAAATTTAGCAACTCTAATGATAAAAGTAATAGATGAATGGCGGCCCCTGAAGGACTCGAACCCTCAACCTGCCGATTAGAAGTCGGCTGCTCTATCCAGTTGAGCTAAGGAGCCACAAAGCCTCTCTAATGCTTTAAACAGATAAGTTCAAAGGTAAATTAATTTTTATTTTTGTACACCTGGTATAGCTTTCAGATATTCAGCTATCGCTATTCTATCTTCTTCTGTGAGCTTTGAAGTGTTTTCTATAACATCTACCATATGACCACCTGCAACATCAAAGTCAGGAGTGAACCCACTTGCTAAATATTCAACAATTTCTTCAGTTTCCCAAGTCAGCTTTGTGGGCGTAATATTTGGTATCATTCCTCTTCCGGCCGGGTTCTTTGCGCCGCCGAGCCAATAGTCATATTCTAAACCACCAATAAAATTCCTCGGAGTATGACACTCGCCACAATGACCGAGCGTTTCTACTAAATATGCGCCCCTCTGTACCATTGCATCTGAGGACACTAATTCTATGATTGGCTCACGTTTATTTAATAATTTCCAGAATGCTAAGGGCCTCCTCCAACGGGCGTAAATTGGAAGATCATGATCAATTGACGGTTTGGAACTTTCTGGAATAGATTTAAAATATACCCACATATCTGCAATATCTTGATCCGTCATATTAGCATATGCGGTATAGGGAAAAGATGGGTAGTAATGTTTTCCTTCCGGCGAAACGCCATGACGGACCGCATTTACAAAATCTTTCTCAGACCACGCCCCTATCCCATATACTTTATCCGTTGAGATATTTGGCGCGTAGAATGTACCAAATGGAGACGGAAAGGCACGACCACCTGTCAGTACTAACTTCTCTTCCTGTGTCGTGTCTGGACTGGAATGACAACTGGCACAACCTGATGCATTAAAAACATATTCACCCTTTTTTAAGCTGCCTTGATAATCCTCAACAGAAGAAAACTCCGGTATTTTTGCAGAAGTTATTATCCAAAAGGCCAACATTAAAACTACACCGGAAGAAATAATAGCAATTATTTTCAAAAAATCCTCAACTTAATATAGGTATTTGCAAATCTTTCGTTACTATAGAATTGCACATCTTTAGAGAACTTAGAGCATCAGCAATGAAAGAAAACCTTAAGAAAATAAAAGTAGATGACGATTTAGGGATTATTTTATCTGATGGCTGTAGACTATCTGCTCGTACTTGGATGCCAGAAAATGCCCATGAATTTCCAGTACCTGCAATACTAGAATATCTGCCATATCGAAAGCGCGATGGGACAGTTGCTCGAGATGAGTTAACTCATCCATATTTTGCCAAAAGAGGTTATGCATCCGTTCGGGTAGATATTCGGGGGAATGGCGATAGCCAGGGTATAATGGAAGACGAATACACAGCCCAAGAATTAAATGATGCTGTTGAAGTTATCAACTGGCTGGCCAAACAGCAGTGGTGCTCAGGAACGGTGGGAATGATGGGTATAAGTTGGGGTGGCTTCAATGCTCTCCAAGTAGCAGCTCTTCAACCAGAGCCCCTGAAAGCCATCATCACTTTATGCTCTACAGTGGATAGGTACGCAGATGATATTCACTACAAGGGTGGATGTTTATTAAATGAAAATCTTGGTTGGGGTTCAACGATGTGGGCTTACTCTTCCAGGCCACCCGATCCTGCATTAGTAGGTGAATCATGGAGAGAAATGTGGCGAGAGAGATTAGAATCTGAACCATTTTTACCTATTGAATGGCTTAAACATCAAAGAAGAGACGATTATTGGAAACATGGATCTGTTTGTGAAGACTACTCAAAAATCAAGGCAGCTACTTTAGCGATTGGCGGATGGGGAGATGCTTATAAAAATACTGTGTCGCATCTTGTTGAGAACCTATCTTGCCCGGTTAAAGGAATAGTGGGGCCTTGGGTACATAAATATCCACATTTTGCTGTGCCAGGACCGAGAATTGATTTTCTTCATGAGGCATTAAGATGGTGGGATCATTGGCTGAAAAACAAAAATACACTGGTTGAAAATGATCCAGCTTATACGGTTTATCTTATGGAGGGCGTTAAACCCAAGTCCTCATACAAACATAGAAAGGGTCATTGGGTTACTTACGATCAGTGGCCTAACCAATCATCAATGAAAACACTTCATATCAATGAAAATTCAACATTGGGCGAGGAAAAAGGCTATTCCAAAACAATTATATCTTCACCCCAAACATGTGGACTAGATGGCGGAGAGTATTGTGCAATTTGGCTTGGCCCAGAGCTTCCTGGTGATCAACGAATAGATGACGGACAATCTGCTATTTTTACAACAGCAGAGTTGAGGGATCAAATAGACATCGTGGGCGCCCCAAAAGTAAAATTAAAACTTAGATCATCTACCAGTACAGCTCAAATAGCAGTTCGATTAAACCATATACACCCCGACGGCGCATCAACAAGAATAACATATGGAGTTTATAATCTTGGCCATATTGATGGTCATGATAAGCCAAGACAAATTAAGAAAGATGAAATTATTTCAATCACCTTTGATTTAGACCATATAGCCTATCGTATTTTTAAAAATCATAAAATTAGATTATCTATTTCAAATGCCTATTGGCCACTTTTATGGCCCACACCAGATAAAGGTGAAATAGAAATTATTGAAGGAAGTATTAAAATTCCAGTTACGGAAGGCGGTGGCGGGGACATGCGCAATTTTTTACCGGAAAAGACAGATGAACCTTGGAAAACTGAAACGCTAAGAGAAGCTTCAAACTCCAGAAAAGTAACTCGTGATATTGGATCAGGTGATTCAATAGTAGAGATCATCGATGACTTTGGACTGGTTCGAGACAGTGCCCATGGTTTAGAAATTGGGTCAATAGCCAGGGAATGGTGGACTATACATCCTAATGATCCTCTTTCAGCAGAGGGGCGAACGCACTGGACAGAAGAAAGAAATCGAGGAGACTGGCAAACTCGTACAGAAACATTTGCGACGATGAATAGTGATGCTGAAAATTTCTACATTCACGCAAAATTAGAAGCTTACGAAAATGAAAAATTATTCTACGAAAAGGAAATTTCTGAGACTATTAGTAGGAATTCGCATTGATTTTGGCTTTAAGTTGATTTGAAATCATAAAAAAATCAATTTTCACTTGCTTTTTAGTTGAAGCATTTTGCATGATTGGGAAGAAATAACGATAACACACAGGGAGTCGTAAATAATATGAGTAAATTAGAGTACAGAGCCATCCAAGAGCTCAAGTATAAAAGTGGTCAAATTGATCGCAGAACTTTTGTAAGATCTTTGCTTGCAACAGGTGTTGCATTACCTTCAGCATTATCGATGGCGGGCCAAGTTGCTGCAGCAACGCCAAAAAGTGGTGGACGTTTCCGTATGGGCCTAGGCCACGGGTCTACTACAGATACCTTGGATTCAGCAACATCTGAAAACCACTTCACACTCGTTAATGGATATACTTTCGGAAACCACTTAACCGAAGTAAGCAACACTGGCGAGCTTATCCCAGAATTAGCAGAAAGCTTTGAGTCTGATGATGCTCAAAAATGGGTTTTTAACCTAAGACAAGGTGTTGAGTTCCACAATGGGAAAACAATGACATCGGAAGACGTAGTGGCTAGCTACAATCATCACATGGGTGAGGATTCAACTTCGGCAGCAAAAGGGCTTCTGACTCAGGTTAAATCATTAAAAGCAGATGGAAAAAACAAGGTGATTTTCGAATTAGAAAATCCAAATGCGGACTTTCCATTTATCGTAAGTGACTATCACATATCAATAAGACCAGCCGGCGACATGGCATCAGGCGTAGGAACTGGCGGTTACATCCTTCAATCTTTTGAGCCTGGCGTTAAGTCAGTTCTCAAGAAAAATCCAAACTATTGGAAAGAAGGCGCGGCCCATTTTGACGAAGTGGAGTTGCTTTCAATTATTGATCCGACCGCCCGCCAAAACGCCCTAACATCAGGCGATATTGATGCAATGGACAGAGTAGATCTGAAAACAGTAAACCTTTTCAAGAGAAACAAGGATATTTACATTTGGGACGCTACGGGTACAGCACATTATACTTTCCCAATGAGATTGAGTGTAGCACCGTTCGACAATTATGACCTCAGAATGGCGCTCAAGTGGTCTATTAAGCGTCAGGAATTAGTCGATAAAATTTTATTGGGATATGGCGCGATCGGTAACGATCATCCAATCTCAACAGCAAACAGATATCATAATTCAGACTTGCCTCAGCGGGAATTTGATGCTGATAAAGCTGCCTATCACTATAAAAAATCTGGGCATTCAGGAAAGATTCCACTTTCTGCAGCCGACGCTGCATTTGCTGGAGCAGTTGATGCTGCGCAACTTATGGCAGCTTCTGCAGCTGAAGCCGGTATGGAAATCGAAGTGATCAGAGAGCCGAAGGATGGATACTGGTCTAACGTTTGGAATAATGATGCCAAAGGATGGTGTGCATGTTACTGGGGTGGTAGACCAACAGAAGACTGGATGTTCTCTGCTGCATATACTGACGATACAGAGTGGAATGATACTGCTTGGAAAACTACAGACTCGGCAGTCAAGTTCAATAAACTTGTGAAAGAAGCAAGGGCTGAATTGAATGATAACAAGCGTCGGGAACTATATTATGAGTGCCAGCGTTTAATATACGATGATGGTGGAACAATATGTCCGATCTTCAACAGCTATGTCAGTGCTAACTCAAAGGCGATCGCAACAGACGAAAATATTGCGGCTAACTGGGATAGTGATGGCGCCAAGTGCGTCGAACGCTGGTGGTTTGCTTAAATATTAAATAGCAATTAAATTTATGGGCCCTAGTAAAGGGCCCATATTTATTTTTAAAATAAGGTAATACATTTTGCATCCAGTTTTAAAAACAGTTCTTGGGCGACTAGGCCTAGGATTAGCAACTCTTTTTATAGTTTCCATAATCATATTTTCTGCAATCGAAATGCTTCCTGGAGATTTTGGGCAAGCAATTTTGGGACAAGCTGCCACTGAAGAGACTGTTGCTGCCTTCAGACGAGAATTAGGATTGGATGAGCCTCCCTACATAAGGTATTTGCAGTGGGTTGGAGGCGCCATACAGGGAGACTTAGGAACCTCTTTTTCTGGCCGAAACGCGTCAGGGACAGATAGATCTAGAGAAGTTATCGATCTAATAGCTCCTCGCCTTTGGAATACTCTGTTCTTAGCAAGTGTAACAGCAATTATTGCGGTACCGGTTTCGTTATTTTTGGGGATCACCAGTGCCTTGTATCGCAATTCTGTTTATGACCGGACAATCAACACAACTACCTTAACTACAATATCTTTTCCTGAATTTTTTGTGGCATATATTTTGATTTTATTGTTGGCATCTCTGTATCCAATATTCCCATCTCTTGCCAATGTTGATGCTTCAACTCCATTGAACGAAAGATTATACAGAAGTGCTCTTCCCGCGTTTACTCTTACACTTGTTATTGTAGCTCACATGATGAGGATGACCCGGGCTGCGATTATTAATCTCTTGGCTAGCCCATACATACAAATGGCCAGACTGTCGGGAGCATCACAAACTGAAGTTATACTTAAACATGCCCTCCCAAATGCTTGGGCGCCTATTGCTACCGTAATTGCTTTTAACTTAGCCTACTTAGTTGTTGGAGTTGTGGTTGTAGAAGTGGTATTTGTTTATCCTGGCGTTGGGCAATTAATGGTTGATGCCGTCACAAGCAGAGATATTCCAGTCGTACAGGGATGTGCCCTGATTTTTGCTGTAACATATATTTTATTAAACTTAATCGCTGATATTATTGGAATTATAACAAATCCAAGGTTGCTTCATCCAAAATGACTCAAGAAAAAAATACATACTCAGCAGCTGGTGAAGTTGGCTCCGTTCTTGAAAAACGTACCTTTTGGACACGAGCAAAAATAGAATTATCTAAATCACCCTGGACGGCCCGCTTTGGGCTTTTGATTATATTTATATATGCAGTTTTGGCAATATTTGCTCCAATATTTGCTCCATATGGAGAAGCAGAGGTTTTCCCAGAGCCTTATGCACCTTGGAGTCCAGAGCATATATTCGGCACTGATCAAATTGGCCGTGATATATTTTCACGCATGATTTATGGAGCACGCAACACAGTCGGAATAGCAGTTGCAACAACTTTTCTAGCTTTTCTAATTGGGGGTGCTCTGGGACTAGCTGCCGCAATTAATAGATCCTACATCGATCAACTTTTGAGCAGAGCCGTTGATGTTTTGATGGCAATCCCCAGCCTAATATTCGCGTTGGTCTTGCTATCAATTTTTGGATCAACAGTCATAAATTTGATCATTATTATTGCTGTCTTGGACTCCACCCGAGTCTTCCGTTTGACAAGGGCCGTTGCCGTAAATGTAGTGGTAATGGATTATGTTGAAGCCGCCCAACTGCGCGGCGAGGGTATAGGCTGGATAATGCGAAAAGAAATTTTACCAAACATCATGCCGCCTTTAATTGCTGAGTTTGGGCTGAGGTTTTGTTTTGTTTTCCTTACCATAGCTGCTCTTTCCTTCCTTGGTGTCGGAATACAACCTCCCACTGCTGATTGGGGATCAATGGTACGTGATAATGCTTCTTTGATAATGTTTGCCCAATATGATTTGAAGGCTGGATTAACTCCACTTTTGCCGGCAGCCGCAATTGCACTGCTTACAGTGGCCATCAATTTCGTCGTAGATTGGTTCTTGCACAAAACGAGTGGTATACGCGATGAGCAGTAAAGCGCAAAAAGCCGACCACCTAATTCAGATCAATAACCTAGAGATAGAGGGTTTTTCTGACGAACAGTGGCACCCTATTATAAAAGGCGTAAACCTTACTTTAAAACGGGGGCAGGTGATGGGCCTGATCGGAGAGTCAGGTGCTGGAAAATCCACACTTGGTCTCGCGGCGATGGGATATACCCAGCCCGGATGCAGAATAACAGGTGGAGAAATTTTGTTTGAGGGAACCAATCTTGCCTCCCTACGTGATAGTGAAAAACAAAAGTTTTGGGGAAATAGGATGACTTATGTTGCGCAATCTGCTGCCGCATCTTTTAATCCTGCACATCGTTTAATTGACCAAACGACAGCCTCAGCCATACGATTTAAAATAAAAAATGAAAGTGATGCAAAAAAAGACGCAAAAAAACTTTATAAAGCTTTAAATCTTCCAAATCCTGAGAGTATAGGAGATCGCTATCCGCACCAGGTATCCGGTGGACAGTTACAAAGAGTCATGACTGCGATGGCTATGTCACCAAGGCCAGACCTAATAGTTTTTGATGAACCAACGACAGCTTTAGATGTAACAACTCAAGTTGAAGTCCTTACAGCTATGAAAAACATAGTAAAAGAATTTAACACAGCAGCGATATATATAACACACGACCTTGCTGTAGTTGCACAAATGGCTGATGTAATAAAAGTTCTTAGATACGGTAATGAAATAGAGGAAGCAAAAACGCGTAAGATGCTCACGGCGCCCAAAGAAGAATATACGAAGTCACTTTGGTCTGTTCGCTCCCTAGAAAAAAAACCTGTAGAAGCGCAAAAACCTATTTTAGAAGTTAAAAATATCGATGCGGCCTATGGAAAATTCAAAGTCCTACATAATGTCAATATTTCTGTACCTAGAGGCTCAACTGTAGCTGTAGTAGGGGAATCTGGTTCTGGAAAGTCTACCACTGCAAGAGTTATAACTGGCCTATTACCTCAGCTCAGCGGATCCATTGAATTTGATGGAGCAGTTCTACCAAAACGGCTTGAAGATCGAACTAAAGAGCAGAAAAGAATAATACAAATGATCTACCAGATGGCAGACACAGCCATGAACCCTAGGCAAACTGTTCGCGAGATCATTGGGAGACCTCTGGAGTTCTACCTAGATTTAAAAGGCAAAGAAAAAGAGGATCGTATTTTACAACTTCTCGAAATGATCGAATTAGACGGTCAGTTTATTGATCGCTTACCGAGTGAACTTTCAGGAGGTCAAAAACAGCGCATATGTATAGCCAGAGCTTTAGCAGCAGATCCAGAATTTATAATTTGTGACGAAGTCACTTCGGCGTTAGATCAAATTGTGCAAGAGGGGATCCTTAAGCTTCTTATGAGGCTGCAAAAAGAATTAAACCTTACTTACTTATTTATAACTCATGATATCTCAACTGTCCGAGCCATATCAGACCACGTGGTAGTAATGAATCTCGGTGAAGTCGTCGAGCAAGGAATAAAATCAGATGTCTTCAGCCCGCCACATCCAGATTACACAGAGCTTTTACTTTCATCAGTTCCAGAAATGGACCCAGATTGGTTGAATAATTTAAATAAAAAAAGAGATTAGGTCTTGAACACTCTTTTCGTCCATCGTAAATGATGCAGTGGTATTGGGATGTAGCCAAGTGGTAAGGCATCTGTTTTTGGTACAGAGTATCGTAGGTTCGAATCCTACCATCCCAGCCATAAAATTATGATAGTATCATATTATGTTTCAATGATAATAATTAAATTTAAAATTGCCTCGTTTTGCTGAGTCGCTCAAAGATATAGGTCAAGTAATGAAAAATATATTCTTGCCACTTTTATTCGCCATATCATTAGCAACATCAGCAAAGTCTGAATTTGCTATGCTCGGTTTTGGAAAAGAAAGCTGTAGCGAGATGGTAATAACTACCAGTACAGGTTCTCAAATGGACCAAGTATATAAATTTGCTTATACCGCTTACATTCTTGGCTTTTTTACTGGAGTAAATGCTATGGAGAATAAAGATACAGGTTTGGAAGAAATAGATACACTTTATAAATCTACCCGAGAATATTGTGAAAAACATCCTTCAGATAATATCTTTGATGCGATGATAAGAGTATTAAGCCAAATAAGAGATTAAATGATAAAATCATCGTAAATCTTATATTGGCTCCTTGCCTCTTGGCTCATTTGTATATTTGACGCAACGATACTTCTTTATTCAAAATAACTGCATCGCTAAAGATTTATTATAAAATATTAGAAAATGGAATTTTCAAATCACGGAGGTCGTTATGGTAGAAAATTTTGGTGGCAGTATTTTATATTTGATACTTTTTTTAATTCAGCTTCTTGGCCTGAGTTTTTACAGCTATCTCGTAATTCTTAATCCAAAAAAAATTATAGATGACTACCAAGTAGGTGAAGGCGCGATTGCACCTTTAAGGCTTATAGGCTCTTTCATTGTACCGCTAGTTTTAATTGGAATATACTTACTTTTTACTTCGATTGAAGGAGCTTGGATTTATTTTATTTTAGGCCTTTTAACCTCATTATATCAGTTACTTTATGATATGGGTACTAGATTTGGCATCGTCGACAAAGGGTATACGATTGTTAACAAAACTCAGGACACAATAATTTCAATAGTTTTTGTTGTGGCCAATGTTGTGTTAATAACTGGTCTAAGTGATAAAATATATGCCTAAAACTTTATCGTGGCTGATATTTAAAATCAGCCACGAACCATAAAAGAAACTTTTTAATACCTAAAATTTTTAAATACTTCTAGAAAAGCATTTTAGAGGTTAAAATCTAGCAATCACTATTTTTATACAACAGTCTTTTTGGGAGATATCCATGCCAGACATCGATAAGATCCGTGAACTATAGTCGAAGGTCATGAAAGATATAGCGGCAGGCGCAATAATCCCTATCATGATGATCGGAGACGAATTAGGCTTATTTGAAAAATTGTATGAATTTGGACCTTGTTCATCAGAAAAGTTTGCAAAAAAAATAGACATGGATCATCGCTATTTGCGTGAATGGTTACTAGCCTTAAGTGCCGCTGGCTATGTCAGTTATGATAGTAAAACAGGATTTTTTTCACTTTCCGATGAGCAATACAGCGTTTTAGGTGACGAAAATAGCCCTTCTTTAATGATTGGTGGCTTCGAAAATTTGGTTGGTGCAGTTCATAATTACCATGTAATCAAGCAAAATTTAAAAACAGGGGACGGAACTGAGTGGGGCTCACTTCACCCATGTTGTTTGTCAGGTTCAGCCCGCTTTTTTAAGCCGGCATACTCTATATTTCTTATAAATAAATGGCTCCCAAGTATAAAAGGTGCAGTTGCGACCCTCATAAAAGGGGGTAGCTTTGCCGATATAGGATGTGGCTTTGGGCATTCTACAATAATGATTGCGGAGCAATTTTCTCAATCTTTGGTAAGAGGCATAGATCCACATGAGCAGTCAATAAATGAAGCACGAAAAATAGCAGAGCAGAAAAATCTGAATAATTTATCTTATGAAATTGCTACTGCCGAAAGTTACTCGGGCGAGTATGATATAATCTCATTTTTTGATTGTCTACACGATATGGGAGATCCCGTAGCAGCAGTAAGTTACGCGAAAACAAAATTAAAAAATGGCGGGGCTTTGATGATCATTGAACCCTATGCAAATGATGAGGTTTCAGAAAACTTTAATATCATAGGGCAAATGTATTACTCATTTTCTACCATAGCGTGTGTACCTGCATCAAAATCTCAAAAAGGGGGGATGGCTTTAGGGGCTCAAGCAGGTCTCAAAAAGTTGACAGATGTTTTAAATAATGGTGGCTTTTCACAGGTTGAAATGACTTACAAGACAGCTTCCAATATGGTAATTGAGGCTAGAGTTTAGCTGAATTACGGGATGTCAAATTATAATAGAAATAAATCAAATTGGATTAAGGAATTAGTAAATATTGTCATAGGTGGTTCTTTAATTGGATTATTTAGTCTTTTCTTTTTACCACCGATAGCAGTCAAATACTGGTGGTTAATTTGGCTTATTTCTTCAACTGGTATTTTGCTCTGGCGGGTATTACATAAAAGATAGAACCCTAGTCAAAATAAGGAAGTAGACTAGGGTTCTGAAATAGACAGCCGTAGCTAACTCAAGGAAATTAATCGGCAGCCATATTAGTATCATTTAGATACTATCTTTAAATTTTTTCAACCAAAAACGACTCAAACTTAATTTTTTGAAACGTCCTTTAAATTTCTTTTACTACAATCCGCTACAAGCTTCATTTTCTTTGTAGCCGCAACCGCATTGCCTGCGAAAGAGACATGTTTAACAGTCGGCGATAGCTGCAATTGTATCGACGATTTAGTTTTAGTGGCCAGCTTTGCAAACCCGTTCGTGAACGAAGCACTCTTCCCACTTTCTAAATCACGAACAATAAAATATTTGGAATCAAGTTGGCACTTATTAACTAATTTAATTTCAGCAGTTATTTCCTTACCAGAACTGAATATCCAAGAAAACAAACCCTCAGAATTAGCGGTGGTGCTGACTAAAATCATTAGGATAATAAATATTAAACGCATTACAACTCCATTTATTCCTAAAAAAATAAGCAATCATGAAAATCATTCAATCTTTTTGATTCAGAACAAGCACCGCTAATTTGCCGTACCAATAAGTTTGGTCAGAAACATATTATTATTGCAGGAATTCTGGGTGTTTGGTGGAGCCTAGGGGGATCGAACCCCTGACCTCTACAATGCCATTGTAGCGCTCTCCCAGCTGAGCTAAGGCCCCAGTTTATAAAGATTTTAAAACAGATCCATTTAAAAATAAAACTAATAAATCTAAACAGTTTAACTATCATCTTCGGAAGGCATATCCGCAATTTCTTCTAGTGGAACGCTATCATCCTCGTCGTCCTCTTCAAGCAAATCATCCCCGAGATCTACATCTACATCCTCGTCATCCAAGACGACATCTTCTGCATCTAAATCCGCGGCTTTAGTTGCTTTAGAGGACATATCTTCAGAATCAGCTGAAATCATCTTTGTCTTCGAAGTCTCCAACTCAACAACTTCACCAGTATAAGGACTAACTATAGGACTTCTATTCAAGTCATAGAATCTTTTATTTGTTGTAGGGCAAATTCGCTTAACACCCCATTCTTCTTTGGGCATCTTTATTTCCTTCATCAAAATCTCTAATACAGTCCGCGCCAACTGCCACATCACGACGCATATGTCAAAGGCTTTGCGTAAATTATATTGATGAGGTAGTTAAATGCTCAGAAAGTGATTTAATGAATAAATTTTTTCTTGAAGATGAACCTGATTTAGAGATTTTTCTTCGGCAAAGTAGTAACTCGCGTCGCATAACTCTACGCATCAGTGCTTTAGATGGAAAAATCACAATTACAGGCCCAAACTATATTGACTTCAAAGAATTTAGAAAATTTGCTGAAAGTAAAAAGTCTTGGTTAAAGTCTAAAAGAAAGTCTTTTGAGCCCCCAATTTTCGTATCTGAAGGAACTAAAATTCCAATTGTAGGAATTGACACAAAAATTTCACTTAGTGATTCTCCAGAGCCAAAGAAAGTTGGAAGTATTTTATTTGTTAGCAAAGAAAAACCTGTATCGACCCAGGTAAAAAACTACTTAAAGGAAATTAGCAGGGTCCACTTAGACCATATGTGTAAAGAGTTTTCAGAAAGACTAGGATCAAAAGTCAGTAAAATAACTCTGCGTGATACTAGGTCTCGATGGGGTTCTTGTTCAAATGATGCCAACCTCATGTTTTCTTGGCGTCTAATAATGGCACCGGAAGATGTACTAGCCTACGTCGCAGCTCATGAAGTTGCACACTTAAAGCACATGAACCATTCCAAAGATTTTTGGGAAACTGTTGAATATCTTTTTGGACCTTACAAAAAAGAACGGGCTTGGCTCAAGCAAAACGGTTCGTCGTTGCATCGTTATAAATTTGAAAGTTGACGTAGTGCTGATTTTGTGATCACACAATAAAATATGAACATAACGAAAATAAAAGAACCTAAGCAAGCAGCTCACGATTTTGTATATAGAGGCTTACGTACAAGAATAATGCACGGCGAAATTTTACCAGCCACTTCGATGACTTTAAGGGGAATAGGAAAAGATTATTACGTGTCGATGACCCCAGCGCGAGAAGCTATACGTCGTTTAATTGCTGAGGGAGCTTTGATGTTGTCTCCCTCTGGTCGAGTTTCCACACCTGAGCTGTCACACGATAGAATTGAGGAACTGGCAGTGATGCGTTCCTTAATAGAGGTGGAGCTTGCTAGTAGAGCACTGCCCAGAGCCCATATAGCACTTATAGATAGGTTAAAAACAATCAATGCTTCAGTTTCGCAAGCAATTGCAACTCATGATCCTGTTGCCTATATCAAAACAAATTTAGAATTTCATAGAATGCTATATTTAAGGGCTCAGGCTCCCGCAATGTTGGCAATAGCTGAAACAGTTTGGCTTCAATTGGGCCCAACAATGCGTTCACTATACGATAAATTAAATCGTAAGGAACCTCCACATACTCATAAAGCAATTATAGCAGCGCTGTCCGCTGGAGATGAGCCCGGACTGCGATTAGCTGTTCGATCAGATGTGACACATGGTTTACGCCATTTATTAAAATAAGCTAAGCTGCCAGTCCTTTGCTACCCAATTTCAAGAACTTTTTACGCCGTTCATTTATAAGGTCTTTTGGTTTTTTAGAGTTCAACCCAGACAGCATTGAACCAATGGCTGCTTTAACTGACTCGATAGCCCGTTCGGGGTCTCTGTGTGCACCACCTACTGGCTCTTCTATAATTTGATCACTAATCCCCAAGGCGTATAAATCCTCAGCCGTTAATCGTAGCGCTTCTGCTGCTTCACGCATTTTTTCCGCATCTTTCCATAAAATAGAGGCGCAACCCTCAGGGCTAATAACCGAGTATACCGAATGTTCAAGCATTGCTAATTTGTTTGCGGTTGCAAAAGCAACCGCTCCACCAGACCCACCTTCTCCAATAATAATACTAATAAAAGGCACACCAATCTGAAGGCATTTTTCGGTTGATCGAGCAATCGCCTCAGATTGACCCCTTTCCTCTGCACCTTTTCCAGGATAAGCACCAGGGGTGTCAACTAAAGTAATCACTGGCAAACCAAACTTATCAGCCAACTCCATCAATCGAATTGCTTTTCGATAACCCTCAGGTCGAGCCATGCCAAAATTGCGCTCTATTCTACTTTTCGTATCACTACCTTTTTCGTGTCCGATAACTACTATGGGCTTATCTTCAAAACGAGCAAGACCTCCAATTACAGCTTGATCGTCAGCAAAATTCCTGTCGCCAGCTAGAGGAACAAATTCTGAAAATAACGCTTTGATATAGTCTCGACAGTGTGGTCTTTCTGGATGCCTAGCTATTTGACATTTCCGCCATGGAGTTAAATTCTTGTATAAATCAACCAATATCTCTTGCGCCTTAAAATCAAGATTTTCAGCTTCTTTTTCGACATCCATCTCCTCATTTTGACGTGCCATAGCTCGTAACTCCTCAGCCTTACCTTCAATCTCAGCCAAAGGTTTTTCAAAATCTAAATAGTGAGCCATTAATTTCTCCAATTTCAAGAGACAAGTATTAAGATTCTTTTATATTTTTTTATTCAATCTTTCCACTAGCTTTTGGTAAAATTTGCCATAAGCAGTTTTAACAGCTCATGAGTCGTTCTCAATCAAATTTGCCAGCTTAACTAAGACTTCGGCCTGCTTGATTGATGCGATATCAACCATACGACCCTTGAAAATAGTTGCACCCTCACCATTCTCTGCAGCGTTTTTCATAGCTATTATAATTTCTTTAGCTTCCTCAATTGCATCGGGTGAGGGTGTGAAAACTTCGTTGGCAAGTGCAACTTGATTTGGATGAATTACCCATTTACCTACCATCCCTAAAGTCAAGGCTCGTCTCGCCTCTGCAAAAAAACCCTCACGGTTGTTAAAATCACCATACGGTCCATCTATTGGTAATATTCCATTAGCGCGGCAAGCTGCAACCAACGAGGCTTGAGCCCAGTGCCATGGATTAGACCAGTGCTTTTGACCAGCATGATGCATGTAATATCCTTCCTGAGTGCCTCCGATTCCGGTCGTTACCATACCCATAGACGCGGCAAAATCAGCAGCGCCCAACGCCATTGACTCTATTCGACTACTGGATTGTGCTATTTCGTTAACGTTAGTAATACCAGCAGCAGTCTCAATTAGTATTTCAAACCCAATATTTTTCGAACGAGCATTTGCTTGCTCGACGGATGATACGAGAGCATCTACTGCATAAATGTCAGCAGCGCAGCCAGCCTTTGGAATGGTTAGATTGTCTAATCGGTCAGAACAATTTTCTAATAAATCTATTACGTCACGATGCCAATATGGCGTGTCTAAACTGTTAATACGAACCGAGACAGTTTTATTTTTCCAGTCGATATTATCTATAGCGTCGATTACGTTCGAACGGGCTTTTTCCTTATCGGCTGGAGAAACAGAATCTTCCAAATCTAAATTAATTACATCCGCAGCGCTTTTTGCCATTTTTTTAAAAATTTCAGGGCGGGAACCAGGACCAAATAATTGACTACGATTTAAGCGAGCAACTGGAGTTGGTTGTACTTGAAAAGACATTATTGAACCTAAAACCCCAAATTTAACTCTACAAACTTGGACTATGTGATATTGAGTTAAAATCTGTTTTTCAAGAAAAACCTCTTCAGTAAAAATTCATCTTTAACATTCTTTTAAATCTAAAGTTTGATAACCTATAATTTTTGTAAATTGATCTAAAATAAAATATTATTCGAAAAAAAATACTATTTTTAAAATAAAATTGCAAAATTTAATAAAATTTAACAAAAAAAGAAGAGTATTAAAATATGTGTCAGATATTCTGGTTTTGGCAATAGATTCCAATTTTGGCAAAAGGAGGTTTACAATTGATTCCAACACCATATTTACTTTTTTTGGGAGATGCTCCAGATCAACTTTCGGCTAAAGTAGCTCAAGGAATAAAAGATTGGCGGCCAGAAAACGCAGTTGGGCAAATTCGAATGCAAGGTTGCAACGCCGATATTGGCTTAGAAGATCTCACTCTAGAGCAGGCTTACGAAAAAGGCGCCCGGACCATGGTAATCGGAGTGGCTAATAGAGGCGGCTATATTTCTAAGGCCTGGAAAGCCGTTTTAATAGAAGCCTTAGGCACCGGTTTTGATTTGGCTAGCGGATTACACAATCTCTTACGTGACGAACCAGATTTAGTTTCTTGCGCTGAAAAATATGGCCGTAGTTTACACGATGTCCGGGTGCCAACGGTAGAATACCCAATTGCAAATGGTAAGAAACGCAGTGGCAAAAGGTGCCTTGCAGTTGGAACAGACTGCTCAGCGGGCAAAATGTATACAGCAATGGCTATGGACAGACTTATGCAGGAAAGAGGTATGAAATCAACTTTTCGCGCTACAGGACAAACTGGAATACTAATCACCGGTGACGGTGTGCCATTAGATGCAGTTATCGCCGACTTTATGGCTGGATCGATAGAATACCTAACTCCTGATAATGATCAGGATCATTGGGATCTAATCGAGGGTCAAGGCAGTCTATTTCATGTGTCATACTCTGGCGTAACAATGGCACTTATTCACGGCGGTCAACCAGATGCTTTAATTCTTTGTCATGAACCAACCAGACAGCACATGAGAGGATTGCCTGAGTACAGCCTGCCGAGCCTAAAAGATCTCAATGATACTTCACTACATTTAGCGAAAGTTGCTAACCCAAACTGTAAAGTTATTGGGATTTCAGTTAATACTCTAAACATGAAAGAAGAAGAGGCTACTGCCTATCTTACATTATTAGAAAAAGAATTGAATTTGCCAGCGACTGATCCTTTTAGATTTGGAGCAGATAAGCTTGTAGATGCTTTAGGAAGTATTACTTGAAACATTTTAAGAAATCTAGGGTAACACATCTTGATCCAAGCTAAAGTTGAAATTTTTCCACTTGCCCGTGTATTTAGAATATCTAGGGGAGCTAGAACTCAAGCGGAAGTTGTAACCGTTACAATCGAAAAAAATGGGGTAACTGGTCATGGGGAATGTGTTCCTTATGCTCGGTATAATGAAACACTGGAAAGCGTAATTAAACAAATAGAGGGCTTACCAGTCGATATTGATAAGGAAACTTTACAAGACACTCTTCCTCCTGGAGCCGCCCGTAATGCTGTAGACTGTGCATTGTGGGATTTTGAATGCAAAAAGCGTGATCAAAGAATTTGGGAAATAGCGGGTATTCAGGTTCCTGAGCAAAAAATAACTGCGTATACTTTATCATTAGACGAGCCTGAAAATATGTTTAAACAGGCAGAAAAAAATTCAAATAGGCCAATGCTGAAAATCAAATTGGGCACACCAAATGATATGCCACGCCTTGAAGCTGTAAGAAAAGGCGCTCCGCACTCGGAAATCATTATCGATGCAAATGAAGGTTGGGATGCAGAACTTTATTCGCAACTTGCTCCTGAATTAGTTAGACTTGGAGTCAAATTAGTTGAGCAGCCTCTCCCAGCAGATCAAGACGACGATCTTATTGGACTTCCTCGTCCACTCCCAATTTGTGCAGACGAAAGTTGTCATGATCGAAAAAGTTTAGAAAAATTAATTGGAAAATATGACTTTGTTAATATTAAGTTAGACAAAACCGGTGGATTGACTGAGGCATTACAATTAAAAGATAAAGCGTTAGAGGCAGGCTTCAAAATTATGGTTGGCTGCATGGTTGGAAGTTCTCTTGCAATGGCGCCGGCAACACTAATTGCACAAAACGCGACATTTGTAGACCTTGACGGTCCTTTGCTTCTGGCGCACGACAGACCGCACGGTCTTTTATATGATGAAAGTTGGGTTCATCCTCCTGTAAAAGATCTCTGGGGTTAATTAAGGAGTACTGCATGACCAGAACAGTTTATCTCAACGGCCAATACATTTTAGAAAATGAAGCAAAAATATCAATTTTTGATAGAGGTTTTTTGATGGCTGACGCCGTATATGAAGTGACATCGGTACTGGATGGAAAGCTTATTGATTTCAAAGGGCATGCCAATCGACTCAATAGATCCCTTGATGAGTTAGATATGAAAAACCCTATATCCTATGAAGAACTTTTAGCAGTTCACAGAGATCTCATTCATTTAAATAACATTGACGAAGGTTTGATATACCTTCAAATATCACGCGGAGCTCCATCCGACAGAGATTTCGTATACCCTAATCCAGATGAGACAGATCCAACAGTGGTCTTATTTACACAAAATAAACCAGGTTTGGCAAATAGCCCATCGGCTAAAAAAGGAGTAAAAATTATAAGTATCGATGACGAAAGATGGGGTAGGCGCGATATCAAAACTGTCCAACTATTATATCCTTCTATGGGAAAAATGATGGCTAAAAAAGTAGGCGCTGATGATGCTTGGATGGTTCAAGACGGATACGTCACTGAAGGAACATCAAACAACGCCTACATTATAAAAAACAACAAAATAGTTACTCGAGGCCTCTCAAATGATATCTTACATGGCATCACTAGAGCAGCTGTTTTGAGATTTGCAAAAGAGGCTCAAATGCAGGTTGAAGAGCGGAATTTCACACTTGATGAAGCCTACAAAGCAGACGAGGCCTTCATAACCTCTGCAAGTACTTTTGTTATGCCAGTAATAGAAATTGATGGAAATAAAATAGGTCAAGGCGTGCCCGGCTCCAATTCCTCCCGATTAAGAGAGATTTATCTCGAAGAAAGCAAAAAGTTAGCTATTTAGCGGTAATAAATTGGTGTCAAAGTTTCAGTTCTTGTAAGAAACAAAAAGGTATACTAAGCTTTCAATGACACGATGGGAGAACTGCGTTGCAGTGCCGAAGGAGCAACCGCCCCCGGAAACTCTCAGGCAAAAGGACCGTCGTGACGAATAGCTCTGGAGAGTGATACTAAATGTATCCGCCGAAGGGATAACGATCTCAGGCAAAAGGACAGAGGGGGCATCTAGAGGCTTGCATGTTTGTGCAAGTAAATAGGTGTCGGGTTTTCGTAATTCCGGCGAGAGGAAAAACGAAATGGCCCAAGGCTTGAAAAAAACACCGCTTTATGAGTTGCATCGCGAGCTTGGTGCCAAAATGACTGAATTTGCTGGTTATGAAATGCCAGTTCAGTACAGTTTGGGAATTTTGGGCGAACATCAGCATACAAGAACAAAGTCTGGGCTATTCGACGTTAGTCATATGGGCCAAGTGATTTTGCGTGGCAAGTCATATCAGGAAACAGCACTTGCTTTAGAAAGAGCAATACCAATGGACGCGCTCGGTCTAGACGTAGGACGGCAAAGGTATGGTTTTTTAACAACCTATAACGGTGGTATTTTGGATGATCTAATGTTTAGTAACAGGGGGGATCATATTTTTGTTGTTTTAAATGCCGCCTGCAAGGACTCGGATATAGTTCATTTAAGAACACTTTTAGAAACAGATATTTCAATTGAAGTAATAGAAAACCGGGCACTAATCGCTTTACAAGGGCCAGCTTCTGAAGCTGTTCTAAGCGAATTCAACTCACAGATTAAGGCTATGAATTTTATGGATGTAGAAACCCTTTCTATTGCTGGCGCTGAATGCTGGGTATCAAGATCTGGATATACTGGGGAAGACGGTTTCGAAATATCGATACCTGCCAGCGCTGCCGAGTCAGTAACAAAAAGTATTTTATCAAAAGAGGAAGTCGAACTTATTGGTCTAGGAGCTCGTGACAGTCTTCGGTTGGAAGCAGGATTATGCCTTTATGGCCATGATATGGATGAGGCCACTTCTCCAGTGGAAGCCGCTTTGACGTGGGCAATCCAAAAAGTCAGAAGAACCCATGGAGAAAGAGCCGGCGGCTTTATGGGTAGTGAGATTATCTCCCAGCAGATTGAAACGGGAACTGATAAAAAAAGAGTGGGGTTTCTGCCACAAACTAGAGCCCCGATGAGGGAAGGCATAGAAATCTTTGCAACAGAAGTTTCAAAGAAAGTTATCGGAAAAATAACCTCGGGTGGATTCAGCCCAAGTCTCGGGTATCCTATTGCGATGGGATACATTGCTAGCGAATTTGCAAATAGCGAAGATGAATTTTTTGGCGAACTCAGAGGCAAACGGGTGCCAGTAAAAGTTGCAAAAATCCCTTTTGTCCCATTAAATTTTAAACGTTAATCAACAGGAGGAACAAGAATGAAATTTACAGAAGAACACGAATGGCTTCGCACCGAGGGTGATATAGTTGTTGTTGGCATTACTGAGCACGCGAGCACACAACTGGGCGATGTAGTTTTTGTTGAACTCCCAGAAGAAGGCACAACCGTTTCAAAGGATGATGAAATTGTAGTCATCGAAAGTGTGAAAGCTGCATCAGATATTTTAGCGCCATTAGATGGAGAAATTACTGAAATTAATGAAGCCTTAGCTGATGAACCCAGCAAAGTTAATGAAGACCCCATGGGCGAAGCATGGTTTTTTAAAATGAAACCAGCAGACCCTTCGCAAGTAGAAGAATATATGACTGAAGACGAGTACAATAAACTAATTAGCTAGTTTGATATTGCAGAAATTAAGGAATTATTCATGCCATTTACACCAACAGACTATTTACCCTACGATTTTGCAAACAGAAGACATATCGGCCCTTCACCGGCTGAGATGGCACATATGCTGGAGACACTAGGCTTATCCGACCTGGACAGTCTAATTGATGAAACTCTTCCAAAATCAATACGCCAGAAAAAGCCTTTAAACTTTGGAAAGCCAAAATCAGAAAGGGCTCTTTTAAGTCACATGCGGATAACTGCTTCAAAAAATAAAGTTCTGACAAGTCTTATCGGCCAAGGTTATCATGGAACAGTGACTCCTCCAGTAATTCAGAGAAACATTTTAGAAAACCCTGCGTGGTATACGGCGTATACACCTTATCAACCTGAGATAAGTCAGGGGCGGTTGGAAGCATTATTAAATTATCAAACAATGATATCCGATCTTACCGGCCTAGAAATAGCCAATGCTTCTCTCTTGGACGAAGCCACAGCTTGTGCTGAAGCAATGACAATGGCTGAAAGAGTTGCCAAGTCAAAAGCAAAAGCTTTTTTCATTGATGAGAATTGTCATATACAAAACATTGAAGTTATGAAAACAAGGGCTCGTCCTTTAGGTATTGAAATCGTTGTGGGTGATCCTGACAATCTTAATCCATCTGACGTATTTGGAGCAATTTTTCAGTACCCAGGCACTTTTGGTCATGTAAAAGATTTTACAAGCCATATTGAAAAACTCCATGAAAACAAAGCTATTGCTGTGATCGCTGCCGATCCGCTTTCACTTACACTACTTAAGGAGCCAGGAGCTATGGGGGCTGATATAGCCATTGGTAGCACCCAAAGATTTGGCGTGCCGATTGGTTATGGCGGGCCTCACGCAGCTTATATGGCAACAAAGGATGCTTACAAAAGATCAATGCCCGGGCGACTGGTTGGCATTTCGATTGACTCCCAAAATAGAGCTGCATACAGGCTGTCCCTACAAACACGGGAGCAGCATATACGGCGCGAGAAGGCGACTTCTAATGTTTGTACCGCGCAAGCACTTTTAGCAGTTATGGCCTCTTTCTATGCAGTATTTCATGGCCCAGAAGGCCTCAAAGCCATTGCACAAAGGATCCACAGAAAAACAGTAAGGCTAGCAAAAGGCCTTGAGTCTGCCGGATTTAAAGTTGAGCCAGACGCATTTTTTGACACCATTACTGTCGAAGTTGGTCTAATGCAGAAAACCGTTATGGATGCCGCTGTTCACGAAGGAATCAATCTTCGTGCTGTTGGCAAAACGAAAATCGGCATCACTCTAGATGAGCGTACACGGCGGAAAGTTACCGAAGCAGTTTGGCGGGCATTTGGAATAACTCGCAAGGACGATGATCTATCTCACGATTACCGTGTGCCCGATAGCCTACACCGTAAATCTAACTACCTAGAACATGACGTGTTTCACATGAACCGGGCTGAAACCGAAATGATGCGGTATATGCGGAGATTAGCTGATCGAGACTTAGCTTTAGATCGAGCAATGATCCCACTTGGTTCATGTACTATGAAGTTAAACTCTGCTGCCGAGATGATGCCCGTTAGTTGGCGTGAATTTTCGCTTCTTCATCCTTTTGCACCAAAAGATCAGGCTAAAGGTTATGACGAAATGATTTCAGACCTTTCATCAAAGCTTTGTGACATAACAGGCTATGATGCAATTTCCATGCAGCCAAATTCAGGCGCACAGGGTGAATATGCAGGATTGTTAACAATAGCCGAGTTTCATAGAGCAAACGGCGATGAGCATAGAAATGTTTGCTTGATTCCTACTTCAGCTCATGGAACCAACCCGGCTAGTGCACAAATGGTGGGTTGGAAGGTAATACCTGTCCAGTCAGCTGAAAACGGGGATATTGATGTAGCAGATTTTAGAGAAAAGGCTGAACTGCACAAGAATGATTTAGCTGGGTGCATGATAACATACCCCTCAACTCACGGGGTATTTGAAGAAACTGTTCATGAAGTTTGTGAAATCATCCACGAATATGGAGGTCAGGTCTATATTGACGGAGCCAACATGAATGCGATGGTTGGCTTAAGCCGTCCCGGCGATATCGGAGGTGATGTTAGCCATCTAAATCTACATAAAACATTCTGTATTCCTCACGGTGGTGGTGGGCCAGGAATGGGCCCTATTGGTGTAAAGGCGCATCTGACACCTCATTTGCCGGGGCACCCAGAGCTTGGAGATGACACCGGGCCAGTATCCGCCGCACCTTTTGGTTCACCCTCATTACTCCCTATATCCTGGGCATATTGTCTAATGATGGGTGGAGAAGGACTTACTCAAGCCACCCGAGTGGCAATTCTAAATGCAAATTACATCGCTAAACGGTTAGAGGGATCATTCGATGTTCTTTATCGTGGAGCGAATGGGAGAGTTGCGCACGAGTGTATTATTGATACACGCCCATTTGCCGAAACAGCCGGTGTAAGTGTGGATGATATAGCAAAGCGTCTCATTGATAGTGGTTTTCATGCTCCGACAATGAGCTGGCCGGTTGCAGGTACTTTAATGATTGAACCAACAGAGTCAGAGACTAAAGCAGAATTAGACCGTTTCTGTGACGCTATGTTGTCAATCCGAGAAGAGATTAGACTTATTGAAGATGGTAAGTATCCTAAAGATAATAATCCGCTTTGTAATGCACCGCACACTGTGCAAGACCTGGTTGGCAGTTGGGAAAGACCTTACTCACGTGAACAAGGGTGTTTCCCTCCAGGAGCTTTTAAGGTTGATAAATATTGGCCGCCAGTTAATAGAATTGATAACGTCTATGGCGATCGTCATCTTGTTTGCACTTGCCCACCGATGTCAGAATATGCTGAGGCTGCGGAATAAAAGTTAGCTCGAGGCCTTTGCCTCGAGCACACACATGAGGTTTTAGATCCTTAATCATGTTGTTTAGAGAGCCAGTTTGGCACCTTGACAAAGAGCATCCAATTTTGCGTAGGCTATTTCTGGATCAACTGCACCAAATCCTGCAAATGTTCCAAAACCACAATCGCTACCAGCTATAACTCGACTTTCGCCAACTATATCAATAAAATTTCTTATCCTTTGCGCAACTAATTCAGGGTGCTCCACAAAATTCGTTGTCGTATCGACCACACCCGGCACCAATATTTTATTATCTGGTATATCAGATTTTCGATCTCTAAAGACAGTCCACTCATGACCATGGCGGGGGTTCGACGTTTCAAACAAAACATACCTAGCCTTTGCCGCCATGAGAGTATCAAACATCTTGGACATGGGTATATCGCAAACATGGGGACCCTCGTAATTACCCCAACAAATATGTATTCGAACATTATCTGCCGATATGTCAGATAAAGCAAAATTTAATGCATCAATATGCAAACCAGCGACTTTAATAAATTCTTCATCGCTTAAGTCATTAAATAGCATATGTCGCGACAAGGCCAAATCGGGACAGTCAAGCTGAAGATCTAACCCAGAAGAAACTATTGTTTCATACTCATCTTTCATAGCTTGAGCTAAAGCTTCTAGGTACTGTTCCCTAGTCTTGTAAAAATCGTTTTGAAGAAATAGTGAGATTACTCCAGGTGATGCTGCGTTCATAAAGCCACGTTGAATTCCGTGCACTCGCATTGCTGCTTTAAGGTTATTTATGTCCTTTTCTAGCTCACCTTGACCCTTTGATTTTACTTCTCCAACGCACATCGGCCTTGAGTATGTAGGAGTACCTCCATCATTAGCTAAACGTTCAAGGAAACTTGGAAATTTTTTTAAATCTGCTGGAGCATTTCTTGGACTATCTCCGTCAAACCCCGTATATCTATCCTTAACATAAGTTGCATAGCTTATTTTTGATGTTTCGCCATCACTTACAATGTCTACCCCAACTTCTTTCTGGCGTCTCACAGTTTCGGAAACTGATCGTGTCATACAATCATCAAATGAGCCTTGATCAAATTCATTTCCTTTCTCGCGAGCAAATATAAAGTCTACAACTTCTTGCGAGCGCGGCAAAGAACCAACATGTGAAGTTAGTATTTTATCCATTTGAAAGCATCCTTCATTACAATTAAAAAAATGAAAAAATTGCTAGCCTTTCCAGGTGTGGCCAGCTGGGTCATTGTTTCCTTTGATCTGATATAATGCAGCTTCTCCAGTAACTGCAGGTACGATTGAGTGCTCCAAGTCTGCGGGGATAGATATTGTATCGCCTGGAGCCAAAACAGTTGAGTCTGCATCCCAAGAAATACGCCAGTGACCCCGAACTGGCATGAGTACTGATGGAAACTGGTAGCTCTTCTGATTTTCGTTGGCAGAACCTCGAGTAATAAAATCAACGTCGAAACCTGGTTTGTCTCTTAATAACCCATTTTCTCCTATTACATTTACTGGTCTCTTATCTGACAAAGCGAACATATCCCAATATCGAGCCACATGATTTGGAACTACATCCATTGTTGTCAACTCTGGCCTCTTAGCGAGTTCGTCACTCTGCATGACAGGCATAGGACCTACGCCGTCTGGTAAGCTTTGACCTTTCTTCTGATCATATAATTTTCCATTTTCACCAAGGATCAGCCCATGTTGAGCTGCATCTTCAATAACTTGAGGAGCCCAGTGAACACCACCTCCGGCATCATCTCCTCCGAGAATAGCCATAATCATACCGTACTCGGTGCCTATATTTTCAAAGCCTCTAAATATACCAGTAGGTATATTAATGATATCGCCCTGCTCAAGCACAACTTCTCCTGCGTTACCCCACCTTCCCCAAAAAAACCGCCAACGACCTGACAGCACGAAGAAAACTTCAGCAGTATTATGGTCATGTAGAGAATTTCGGCATTTTGGTGGTTGACCTGCAGCACCAATATTGAAACCATGCGGAATAGCAATGTGAACATGTTGATCAGGGCTCTCTGAAACACCCCCACCAATAATAGTAAAATTTTCCTTCTGATCACTTCCTGGCGTATGCGCATCAATAAAAGCGGTTTTGCATGGAACTAATTCGCCATAGCGCACGATGCGATCGGCCATTGTGTGTTGCGTCATTTATTTACTCCCAGATCATACGGTTAAGATAAAAGATTTAAGTCCCACTTTTTATAAAGATTTGTTTCCAGACTGCAGTTTCATCAAACAACGTCCATTCTCGGCGAATTTTTGGGGTATCGCCTGAAACGGCTCCAAATTCGACATGTGTTGCGCCAAAAACAAAAACATCAGCACCAGTTGGGGCACCAAAACTACCCCAACCAGCATGTTTGCCATGTAGAGACCATCGAAGTGCTGCACGAGGTGGCATAAATTGGTCTTCTCGACCTATTTGATGATGTATTTTAAATTGCGCATCTGGAAATGAAGCACGAAGCCCCATCCAAAATTGATCGGCTCCATCATAAGATAAAGTACTTATGCCTCCCGGATATTCCAAGTTCGCCGCTCGATCATATTCGCCAGGGATGGCTGCAAAATCTGCATTCATAATTCGAGTAAGGGTATCAGCTAATTTCTGGCCCCATTCGCTATCATTTCCTGTTCCATTATAAGGACCTTTTACATCATCCTTAGGTGAAAATGGCTTAACGCAATTTTCTAGACCACCTTCTTTTTCTATCAAATCTCGAGCATAATCTTGTGGTAACATCCCGAGTTGCCGCACGATTGCACCCTGATCACGGATTAACCACTCATCATCAATTTGGTTGTTGCGAGCATGGCAATCTGCAATAATTCTATAACTAAGTTTTTTACCCGTGGGCTCTCCATAAACCCCTGGCCGAGAATGAGTGGCCGTTGAGTGTAATCTATGAGAGCTCAACATACCTTCTTTAGGTTTACCTGACCAAATTACGTCCTCCCCATAAAGAGTACGATCTGGAAATTCCGCCAAAGTCGCCATGGTCGCAGCGATTACATTTTCATTCCCAATCACGATCGAGCCAGGTGACCTTACAATAATATCTGGCGCGTAGTAATTGTGGAGCGTAGATATACCACGATCTTCCCAAATTTCTTTTGTAATACCAATAATATATTCAGGAAAACTTTTATATTTATCACTAAAACCATGCATTAAAATTCTCCTAGATCAGTTTCTGGAGTGTGGAAGACCTAATAACTAGTGGGCTATCAATTTGAAGTTTGACTGGGTCAGAGGAATTTGGACTTTCTATCCGGTTTAAAATTGTGTTCACGGTTTCTTGAACCATCAAGTTCGCGCGCTGCCTAACTGTTGTTAAATCATATGACCTCCATGATGCCGGCGGGACATCATCATATCCAATAACGGATACATCCTCAGGAATACTTAATCCGAGCTCATATCTTAATATATCCATAACTATGAATGCCATATGATCATTCGCAACAAATACGGCATCCGGCCGATCAGCTTTAGGTTTGTCAAACATTTCGAAAGTCGCAATCTTGGTCTTTTCCGCTCTAAAGTTTCCAACCTTTCGAGAGAAAACTGAAAGACCGCTGTCTAAAATTTCTTTGTTAAAACCCGCTTCCCTATCTCTCTGGGTCGAAGCACCTTCCCAGCCAGCTATGTAGCCGATCTTCTGATAACCCAAATCAATTAACAGTCGAGCAGCTTTTCGTCCTCCTTCAAAATTATTTGATGTAATTGACGAAATATCATCCATATCTTGTGAACGATTAAACAAAACAACAGGAACCCCAGCTGCTTGACATCGTGAACCAACTTCTGACGAAAGTGCTACAGAGGCCATCACAATACCGTCAACTTGATAATCTAAGATTTCTTCAACTACTGAGCTTACATTGCCAGCCGTTTGTGAAGCCATAAAAATCAAAACGTGATAGCCGCGTTCCTGAAAAGCGTTAGACAGTTTTTCTAATGCTTCGGGATAAAAGTAGTTTTCCAGATACGCTACGACTAAACCAATAATTCGGCTTTTCCCTGAGACCATTGCACGAGCTAAAATATTAGGTCGGTACCCTAGTTCACTGGCTGCTATTTTCACCTTTTCAGCCGTTTTTGCAGAAACAGACGCTCCTGGCGTATAAAATCGACTGACCGCAGATTGTGAGACGCCAGCCCTCTTTGCCACTTGAGATGAAGTTATTCGGTCAACCATTTTACAAAAACGCCTCTGTCGGAGAAATTCTGCCAAGAATACGAGCCTTATTAAACTCCTTAAGCCGTTTAAAAACATCAACGCCTAATTGGTAGTAAACATCAAGCAAATCGAGCAAAACCCAGTTTTCCCGGATTAACCCATCTTCAATTCGCCAAAAATCTAGGGAGCACATCGTTATTTTTTTTCCAGCTGGCGCTATACCCATCCATCCATCGTTAGTGACTGTTTGGATCATATCAGGCCAACCTGTCACAGCAGCATATTCATCATCGCCAAAGAAATGAAAAACAATTTCATCATTATACCTACCACGATCGGGCATAGCATTTAAAAATGGAATTTGATGCCAATTTCTAAAACCAGCGATACCACGCCCAGTTCCAATTCCAGCAGGCCCATACCAATTCATTCTTGGGTGCCAAAACTTTGGCATTTGCATAACTTCGGCCTCACCTTGGCTTGGGTGACGTTTCATGTGATCCAGCATTTCAATAACTAAATCACATGATTTTTTCGACCGCTCTGCATTCCATGGGCCATCAACTTGTCCATCGAGCGTTGCCGGACCCGGAATATGGTATTCTAATCCAAGAGAAGGTGCCATAGGCCAGGCATTTGCCTGCATCATGAGTTCCGGAATATCCCATAAAGCCTGTATTTCTACAATCTTTCCTTCTTCGAACCTAAAAAACTCATGAAACCGCATGTGAGCAAGGTGTCCAGTGGCTGGGATATCTAGCCATGGCGCAACAAATGTTCCTGAGTAATGACCACCACATCCAACCCAGTGATTGCCCTGTTCTGTCTCTCCACCTATTACAATCCAATCTCTTCTTTCGAGATCTGGGAAAGCATCAAATAAAGGAGCATAGCAAGTTGTAAAAAAAGCTTTTGGGCCGATTAAATCTTTAAATGGAAAAGGCATTCTGATTTTTGCATCCGGTTCAATCAATTTTTTTAATTCTAACCTGACTAACTCTTCATCAAAATTGTACATCGCAGCCCGAAAGGGAGTAAGTAGCTCCTTATTTTTTGAATGGACACAATTCATTTTTAACCCATTTTGATTTACTTACAAAATTACTCTGCAGCTGTCCCATAGGGGACATTTTTGCCTCCATAACGTCGGACGCGCACATTGCACTGTTCAGCATGACCAACAAAGCCTTCAAGCATGCATAATCGAGAACCATATTCACCAACTAACTTTGCGGCTTCATCAGTTTCGATCCTTTGATAACTATGTGTTTTAAGAAACTTTCCTACCCACAGCCCACCTGTGTACCGACCAGCTTTTTTTGTTGGAAGCGTATGATTTGTACCAATTACTTTATCACCATTTGCAACATTGGTACGCGGCCCTAAAAATAAGGCGCCGTACGAATGCATATTTTCAAGATACCAATCATCACGATCAGTCATTATTTGCACATGTTCGTATGCCATCTCATTTGCAACAGAAAGCATCTCTTCATGTGTATCGCAAAGTATCATGTCCCCATAATTCTCCCAACTTGCAGATGCTGTTTCCGAGGTAGGAAGAATTTCTAGTATTCGCTCGATTTCCACTAATGTTTCACGGGCTAATTTTTCACAACACGTTATCATGGCCGCAGGTGAATTATAGCCGTGTTCCGCTTGACCTAACAAATCTGTTGCACATAATTCAGCATCAACTGTTTCGTCCGCGATAACCATTGTTTCAGTCGGTCCAGCAAAGAGATCGATACCAACTCGTCCATAAAGCTGGCGTTTTGCTTCAGCAACAAATGCGTTTCCAGGGCCAACCAACATATGAACCGGGTCAATAGTTTCTGTTCCAATTGCCATAGCTCCAACCGCTTGAATTCCGCCAATAACATAAATTTCATGTGCACCACCCAAATGCATTGCTGCCACAATAGCAGGATGAGGCTCTCCATTTACCGGTGGAGCTGAGGCAATAATGCGAGGAACACCAGCAACAGATGCTGTTAAAACCGACATGTGGGCTGAAGCAACCATTGGAAATTTTCCACCGGGCACATAGCAGCCAACAGATTGAACAGGTATATTCCGATGACCCAGAATAACACCAGGCATAGTTTCAATCTCAATGTCAGTCATGGAGGCACGCTGGGCCTCGGCAAAGTTTTTTATCTGCTGCTGTGCAAATTTGATATCGTCCATATCGCGTGCAGAAACCTTCTGCATGGCTGCATCAATTTCGCTTTTAGTTAATTTAAATTTATTTGGAGCATAATTATCGAATTTTTTACTTAATTTACAAACAGCTGCATCTCCATTTTTTTCAATTTCGCCAAGTGTAGCTTCAACAACCTCCCTAACTTTGGCGTCCTCTGCGGCTTTTTCAATTTCTGTTTTTGATTTCTTAAGAACATTAATAGCCATATCAACCACTCCTCGTATCTGGCCGAGGTGCATTTTTCTCACCCCGATCATAAACTTCCCAACCATGTCCATTGAACAAATCTGTTCCCAGTTGTGACGCAACATGCGCAAAATCAACGTTGACCCAATTATCTACTATTTTCCCGTCTACAACTTTCCAAAAATCCATATAGCGAATTTCTATTCGCTTACCCGTGGCAGCTATTCCAAGGAATTCTCCACTGTGGGTCGCCTCTTGGCGCCCAAACGCTGCCGCCCACTCACCCATGTAAAGTCGAGCTTCATCGATGCATACCTTATTTGAAAACGCAGCTTGAAAAGGCCTCTGCCAATTATCCTGAAATTCTTTTAAACCAACTTTCGTTCCGCAACCGTGGTTACCAATCCAACGAAAACCTTCAGAAAAGAATTCACCGATATCATCAATCCTATGATCGTTTAAACCATCTACCATACTCTCAATAACCCGACGAGTTTCATCAGTTTTTGAAAGATCGGTATTCCTTGTAAGCACAGCTTGTTCTGGGCGAGATCCCTTCATTTGTTAAACCTCCCCAGAAAAAGAACTTTCGAAAATTGACCACTCATCCTTTTACTGCTCCCGCCGTAAGACCACTAACTATTTGTCGTTGAAAAAACAAAACTAAAATGAATAAAGGCGCTGCGGCTGAAACAACTGCTGCGACGGCAAACATTACGTTGCCTTCAGTATAAGTCGTACCCAAAAAGGCAGCGATTTGCGGTACCATGGTACGGTTATCCTCTGACAATAACATGGACGTTATTGCAAAGTCATTATAAGCCAACAAAAAGCTAAAAAGACCAGTCGTTATCACCCCAGGCCACATCACCGGAATTATTACAAGACGAAATGCCTTGAACTGGGAGCAACCATCCACTTTTGCACTTTCATCAAGTTCCTTTGGTATATTTTGAAAAAAGGAATGTAACATCCAGAGGGTGAAGGGCTGGTTTATTGCAACCAAAACGATAATAGTAGTTGGTAAAATACCCCAAACATTCCATTCAAAAAAGGGGAGCATATAACCAGAAACTAATGTGATCGGTGGCATCGCTCGAAAAATTAAGGCTGCAATGAGCAAAATGAGCGTATATCGGTAACCTGAACGAGATAATGCATAACCACCCAATGTTCCAATTGTGAGAGATGTACAAACAACGAAAAAACAGACAATAAATGTGTTTATCACATTTCGCCAAAATTCCTCTTTAATCCAAGCTCCCTCATAACCCGCATCTGTAAAAGGCTGACCATATTCAGCGACTGTCCGCTCGCCTGTCAAAGCATCAGTCCAATTAGCCACTGAGAAAAAATCAAGTTCTACTTTAAAACTGCCCCAAAATGTCCAAACAAAAGGGAAAGCCGCAATCAATAACCAAAGAGCAGCAAAGATATAAATAATAATTCGAAGACTTAAAGACCTTCTTTTAGAGGCGAGTGTCATGTGGATTTCTCCATGAAATCTCGCCATGTTCTTCGCAAGACAGGAAGTAGCAAAATTGTTACGCCAATTATTGTCAGTACTGATGTTGCAGATGCTGAAGAAAATTGGCGAGTCTCACCGCCAAGATCGTTAAAAATAAACCAACTAAGACTTTGTGCATGAGCATCTGCGTTAAATCCCACTATTGGCTCAAAAACACGGAAATTATCCATCAATTGAATAAGGGCCACAAAGGAAACCAGAGGCATTAAGTGAGGAAGAACCACATACCTCACTTGCTGAGTACGTGTTGCCCCATCGATCTGAGCAGCCTCTAGTTGATCCGCAGGCAAAGTTTGCAAACCAGCATAGAAAATCACGAATGCAAAAGGCGCTGCATGCCAAACACCATAAACTATCAGAGAAATCCACAT
The DNA here is from genome assembly GCA_902543185.1 of Paracoccaceae bacterium. Classification (GTDB taxonomy): domain Bacteria; phylum Pseudomonadota; class Alphaproteobacteria; order Rhodobacterales; family Rhodobacteraceae; genus Salinivivens. Next base: position 64,574 of record CACBXB010000007.1, on the reverse strand, counting down.
TAGGCCTGTAGAGGCTTTTAGGGACAAATTGGGATCAGCAAAAATCCACTGTATTGCTGACCCTAAAATCCCACGACTATCTATCATCCAGAATAAAACAAGAGCGCCTATTAAAGGAGTTATTACAAAAGGTAAAAGGGAAAAGAATACAACTACGCCTTTAAGCCGTTCATGGAGAGCATTTACGTTGAGTGCCACCAAGAACCCAACAATTACAACAAGCGGTGTAACGATGAAGGTAAACGTTAGAGTAAACGCCATTGCTCTATAAAATGGTAAATTACCAATCTTCTTAAAAAATTCATTGAAATTTTCAGAGCCAGACCAGATTTCTTTAACTTCCGATATTGCTAGGTGGCCTCGATCAGTAAAGATCTCTAAGCCAATAAATCGACCTATCGGTTTCTTTTCTCGTAACTCTCTCGTAGCCTCTTGATCAATTGAAGTTTCTTTTGTGCACCCAACCAAAGGAGTGCAAGTTTCCACTTCAACCAAAACAGCTTTATGCGGCGCGTGAACAGACTGAACCAATACGGAGACAATTGGAAACGCAATAAATAAAAGCATTGCAAGTGCTGTCGGTGAAAAAAACCATATAAAAGTCGAATGTTTCATTTAAGTAGGCTCTATTTAAAAGCGGGGCGCGGAAACGCGCCCCAAATAATTTTAACTAATTCAAATAGCCTTTTTCTTTTGCTGCAGCTATATAAGCTGCCTCTACATCAGCTAGAGCCTGCTCAGCACTTTCCTTACCTTGCATGAAGTCAGGTAATTCAGCTCCTAATGCAGTATGCATTAAACCCATGTAGGGGAGCATTGGATATGGTGTTGTTCCCATTTTAGCAGCTTCGAAAACACCAATGGCTGCGTCAGTTGGCTTATAGCCATCGATCAACCAAACAGCTTGTGTTCGAATATTTTCATCACTCATCATAGATGGACTAATACCATTCATCATTGCAATAAATGTTGCCTCTGCTTCTGCGTCTGAAATATTTTTAGCAACAGTCCAACCGTCCCACCACAGCGTAGAGGCCGCAGTTGAGCCACCCCCAACTGTCATTGGTCCTGCAATTGCGTGACCATTTTTTACAGCATCTGTAACACCTTCAGCAGTTGTTTGAGAAGAAGCTCTCGAGCCCCACATGTTTAGCAAGGCTATATTTCCCGCTCTGTATTCTGCATTTGTTACGTTAGAGTCATGGGTTAAAAAGTCGGGATTCATGTACTCAGATAGAGCTTTCATCATGTTAAGTGCATTAACCCCAGCTTCTGAATTCACTGAAGGGTTAGCTGAACCAGCTTCAAAATGTGAACCACCATATCCCAAGAACATATTATTGAATTCCTGAGCTAAGTTCCAACCTGCTTTATAAGCGCCACCGACGGGGTTACTCATTTTACCCGATGCACGAATTTTTTCAGCAGCAGCTAACATTTCTTCATAAGTTTTTGGAACGCTGATACCTAAGTCTGCAAGAACGTCTTTACGGTACATCAAGTGTTGAGCATTAGCCATAAATGCAACTGCCATGACTTTACCATTCACTTTGATTAGCTGACTAGACTTTAGATCAGCACCATGTTTGGCCACTAAATCGTCTAGTGGACGAATGACATCTTCATTCATCAAAGCAACGATTGATGAATTCGCAACAATTGCTGATGTGTATTCTGCTGGATTTCCTTGCATCCCAGGAACATTAATTTTTTGGTGATCAGCAGTGAGGTTAGTTGAAACCTCAGCACCTGTACATGCTGCAGCGCCCGCCCCTACTGTTTGAATAGCTGGAAACTCATTTCCCACTACGCTCACGCGAGCACTAATTTCACAGGCCTGCGCAGCACTGAATGCCGTAAGTGAAAGTGCGCCTACTATCGATAATATTTTTGAGTTCATATTTAAGGTCTCCCTAGTTTGAGTGATGTTTTAAAGTTACATCGAGTGATCCACACGAGTGGTTTTGTCCGGGTCATCCCGAAAGTCTTGCCCCTGTATTTGCATCAAATAGGTGGCAAATTTGCGCAGGAACTGAAAAACTTATTTCATCTCCAATTTCTGCGCGAAAATTTTTATCAGCTTTTACACTAACCAATTTATCTTTGATTTTGACGGTTACCATTGTGGCGTCGCCAAGCAATTCCATCGCATAAACAGTTGACCCAATTTCTGATTTGCGTTTTGAAATTTGCGCATCTTCTGCCCTGAAACCAAGCGTTACTAAACCATCTTCGATTTTTAGCCCACTAATTTTTGTATTTTGAGCCTCAAAACATCCATTAGATATCGTACCCTCAAGTAGGTTCATAGCTGGACTACCAATGAAACCTGCAACAAAGGTATTTAATGGCGAATTATAGATCTCAGTTGGTGTTCCAACTTGCTGGACCACACCATGGTTCATCACAACAACTCTGTCAGCAAGCGTCATCGCTTCAACTTGATCGTGGGTAACATATATAGTGGTCACAGCTAGTTCGTGCGAAAGATTTTTAATTTGCGCTCGGGTCGATATTCTAAGTTTAGCATCCAAATTGGATAAAGGCTCATCCATTAAAAAAACATTAGGCTCGCGTACTATCGCTCTAGCCAGTGCAACTCTTTGTCTTTGGCCACCTGAGAGCTCTGAAGGTTTTCGATGTAGAAAATCATCAAGTTCAACCATAGAAGATGCACGCTTTACTTTAGCATCATGGGTCTCGCTTGGTGTGCCCCTGACTTTCAAAGGAAAACGAATATTTTCGTAGACATTCATATTTGGGTAAAGCGCGTAACTCTGAAAGACCATCGCGACATCACGATCTTTAGGTTCAACGTCATTCACGACATTACCATCAATGACTACATTTCCTTCTGTTGGTTCCTCGAGGCCAGCAATCATTCTCATCGTAGTGGTTTTCCCACACCCGGAAGGGCCTAGAAGAACTAGGAACTCTTTATCTGGAATCGTAATATTGAAATTATCAACGCCAACAAAACTACCCCAACGCTTCGATACGTTGTTAAGCTTTACTTCCGCCATCAAACCCCCACGGCTTCATTTTTGCATACGCATGCAAAAAATAGTAGACTCGGTTTAATCTATTTGGCAAGTATTTTTTTGAGGATGATGGAAAGAAAATTTCACATGGACCAACATGACCTGAAAAATGCAAAGGAGCTTATCTGGAATTTTTACCAAAAGCTTGATGATGCCAAAATTTCTGAGATTGGAGATATCATTGCAGCACATACAGACGAAGATTATATTTGGCGCGGCTATCATCCATTTAATGAGCTCAGAGGTAGTAACGAAATTGCAGATTTATTCTGGGCTCCATTTCGTAATGCGGTAAATAAATTACAAAGACGTGTTGATATTTTTCTATCTGGAAAAAACGAAATCGATCATTTCAAATCCACTTGGGTCGTTTCTATGGGCCATCTTATGGGGCTCTTCGATAATGCGTGGCTTGAGATACAACCCACCGGAAAAATAATTTTATTGCGATATTGCGAGTTCAACAGAATAGAAAATGGAAAAATTGCTGAGACTGCAATGTACTTTGATATCCCCCATTTTATGACCCAGGCAGGTTACAAACCTTTCCCAAATGCTACCGCTTCCCATCTTGTGCAACCGGGACCTATTACACATGACGGTTTATTATTTGAGCCACAGGATCCCAAAGAAGGAAAAAAAACTCTGCGTTTAATAAATTCAATGATTAATAATCTGGGCCAATGGAATAGTGGCTTACCCTTAGAGGAAGAACTTAGGCAAACATGGTGCGAAGATATGATTTGGTGGGGGCCATCTGGAATAGGTGCGACTTTCACTATTGAACGATATGCCGAACAACACTCTGGACCATTTCGCGCAGCATTTTCAGAAAGAAGTAAGACCAATCATACCTGCCGCCTAGCCGAGGGACAATTTGGAGGATTTTTTGGTTGGCCAAACTTTACTGCTAAGCTTTCAAATAACTTTATGGGATTTCCCGCAACGGATAAAATTGGCGAATTCCGCATTATTGATATTTATCGCAGGTCAAAAAATAAACTGGCAGAGAACTGGGTCTTTATTGATCTTCTGCATTTTTGGAAACAACAAGGATATGATGTTTTGGCTCAAATAACCAACAATGAGAAATTAAAATGATCGATGCGCATCACCACTTATGGGATTTAAACGCAGTGGATTATCCTTGGCTTATGGAAAAAGGGAAGAAGCGCTTTTTTGGCGACCCAACTCCGATACAGCGCGACTATCTGATTGATGAACACATAAAACTGACTGCCGCTTTTGGCTTTAAAGCCTCAGTTCATATTCAAGTTGGAGCGGTGGACGGGTTACAAGAAGCGAATTGGGTCAATAAAATAATAAATGAAAATCAATCTTGGCCCATGGTGCAAGTCGCTTTTTGCGATCTATCATCAGACCAAAGAGAAATCCAATTAGATGAACTCCAGAAACTTTCCTCTGTTGTGGGCATAAGGCAAATAATTGGCAGGTCGCCTGCAGAGGATGCAAATAGCAAAACGAATGAGCTTTTAACGTCTGATAACTTTATGCAAGGCCTCCAGTCTATTTCTGACAGAGGCCTTTCATTCGATTTGCAAATTATACCTGAATTATCAGAGGCATGTGCTGCTGTTGTCTCACAGTTTCCAAACCTACAAGTTATTTTGTGCCACGCTGGCTCTCCTTACAACAGAACTGAAGAAGGAATTAAATCTTGGACCAGCGATCTTTATCATTTATCGAACCTATCAAATGTCAGTTGTAAATTATCTGGACTTGGAATGTTTGATCACAACTGGACACAATCAACTGTGAGCCCAATTGTTACAACTGTAATGAAGCAATTTGGTCCAGAGCGCGTAATGTTTGGATCTAATTTTCCAGTAGATAGTTTATCAAGTTCTTTCAAAGAATTGTTTGAAAGATTAACCAATATTGTCGAAGAGAAATGTTTAGAGGATGTATTTTTCAAGACAGCTCAACGTACTTATTTTCCAAATCTATCATACGGTTAAAGTCATCACACTTTTTGGACTTTAAAGCCGCATAATTTTTGCCTTGAACCTCAAATAAGAATCATTATGTTAGCGTTAACATTTTGAGGGAATCGCACAGTATGATCAGGGTTGGCCTGCTTGGAACCGGTAGGATAGGAAGTCTACACGCTGAAAGCATTGCTTCACACCGTGAAAGCACTCTGACTGCAGTTTCAGATATTAATGATGAAACCGCCAATAAGCTTGCGGCACAATATGGTGCTATCGTAGAATCAGCAGACGAAATTATTTCAGATACAAATATTGATGCAATTTTGATCGCTACGTCTACCGATACCCATTCAGATTTCATTGAAAAGGCAGCAGCTGCGGGTAAAGCTATTCTTTGCGAAAAACCAGTTGATCTCAATTTGATAAGAGCCAAAGAATGTTTGGATAAAGTAAGTGCTGCAAAAAATCCTATCATGGTTGGTTTTAATAGGCGTTTTGACCCAAACTTTGCCCAACTAAAAAAATCCTTAGATAATGGTGAGATAGGAAACCGCGAATTGTTAACTATAACATCATTTGATCCTGCACCCCCTCCAATTTCATATGTCAAAACATCTGGCGGGTTATATCGGGATATGATGATACACGATTTTGATCTTTCTAATTTTATAATGGGTGAGCTGCCAATTTCCATTTCGGCCGTTGGCCATTCGTTGGTTGACCCAGCGATAGGCGTAGCAGGCGATGTCGACACAGCAGTGGTTACAATGGTTTACGCTGATGGTAAAATTGCTGTGATAAAGAATTCGAGAAGAGCCGCATATGGGTATGATCAGAGAATTGAAATATTGGGCTCTGAGGGTTTGTTGCAAGCTGAAAATATTTTAGAAAATAGCGTGGTTAAATCAAATAACGATGGCGTAATAAGCGCTAAACCTAAATACTTTTTCCTAGAACGATATATCGGTGCATTTAAAGCCGAGTGGGATGCGTTTTTAAAATCTATTCATAATCATAAACCAGTACCTGTGACTTTAAAGGATGGTGTTGCTGCTCTTGCTATGGCTGAAGCGGCAACCCAATCACAAAATACTGGAAAATCAATTCAATTAAAGGAGCTGCTATAAATAAAAAAAGTATGGAAAAGTTTTAGCTTTTATTTTTATACTTACACTGCTAACAAAACGGAAATTTATTGTCCGAGATAGCTGTGGGGGTGAACATCGCTTAACTGGGATTAACCAGTTTGCTCACAACTCACTACCATAGTCTTAATTGCGGAATAATCCGCGCAAACCTGGCCTATTTGGCTTAAACTCTTTGGGAGGAAAATATGAAGAAACTATTGGCTACAGTTGCAGCACTCGCAACAATGTCAACAATGGCATTTGCTGAACGCTATGTCATGATCACTCACACACAAGGTACAGACCCGTTCTGGCCTGTTGTTGAAAAAGGCGGCCGCGACGCAGCAGCAGCTATTGGGGCTGACTTTGAATATAACTTCGATCCATCTGGTGACATGTCAGGAATGGCTAAGCTTATCGAAGCAGCCGCCGCATCTAACCCAGACGGGATCGTTGTTTCATTACCTGATCCAGATGCATTGGGTGGCGCAATTCGCGCTGCAGCAGACGCTGGTATTCCGGTGATCACAATGAATTCAGGCCTGGAATCTTCTGCGGAAGTTGGCGCTTTAATGCACGTTGGTCAGCCAGAGCTTTTAGCGGGACAAAAAGCCGGCGAGCGTGCCAAAGCTGAAGGCGTGACAAATGGTCTTTGCTTAAACCAAGAAGCATGGAACACAGCTCTTTCAGACAGATGCGAAGGTTATTTCTCAGGTCTGGGCGGAAAACTCAACATGATCGACGTATCTAACGATGTACAGCAAATTGAAACCAGAACAGCTGCCGCATTATCGGCAGACCCATCAATTGATGGTATCCTTGCGGCTGGCCCACATGTTTGTGATGCAGCTAACAAAGCGATTAAAGATGTTGGCGCAGATGTACATTTAGCATGCTTCGACATGTCAGATGCTGTAACTGCAATGCTTAGATCTGGTGACGCAGCTTTCACAATCGATCAGCAACAGCGTTTGCAAGGCTACATGCCAATTATTGTGTTGCATCTGTATAACACAAACGCCGGAATGTTGCCTGGAGCGAACATACCATCAGGTCCTGGTTTCGTAGATGCCTCTAACATTGATAATGTTGCTTCTCAGGCAGGTGTAAACCGATAAGCTTTAATTGCATAATGTAAAATTTGCAGGCGGGGTCTCCCCGCCTGTTCCTTAATTAATATTTCATAATCTTACAGCGAGATAGATATGACAGATCGAAGTGAATCTGACAGACTTCAGCAAGAAAATTGGTTTCAACGAACAGTGCGAAGACCTGAAATTGGAGCTTTCATCGTAATGATGATTATCATTGTGGCACTTGCCATGGCGTCCGGTGGCAAGGCATTTAATGCACTAGGTTTAAAAAACAACGTAGCAATCATTGCACAACTTGGGATAATAGCAACTGGAGCTGCGTTGCTCATGATAGCTGGCGAATTCGACTTATCCATTGGGCCAATGATAGCCTTTGCTGGCATGTCGATCGCAATAATGTTGAAATGGGGTCTTCCCTTTGGATTGGGTGAAGCCACACCATTCTTAGCTTTTTTAATTACTCTTGTAATGACATTGGCATTTGGATGGTTAATCGGAACCATTGTGGTGAAATCCGGCTTATCAAGCTTTATAGTTACTTTGGCATTTTGGTTTTTCTTGCGAGGACTGACGGAGGTCTGCTTTAGACTTATCAACCAAAATACAAACGTATCTGGATTACCCGACTTTAAAAAAGAAAGCTGGTTTGCTGAGCAGATGGGCGGAGAAGTTTTTGGGTGGTTCTTTGACGCATGGTATTGGGTCGGAAATAAAATTGCCGCTGGCATTGAATTCACTAGCGACATGACCAAGTCTGAAAAAATAGACTTAATAAATTATTTAAGCTTTTTAAACATAAATAGAAAAATGGAGCAGTGGGTCACTGGCTTCGACGCTCGACTGTTATGGTTCATAATCATCGCCGGAGCCGCCTGGTATGTTTTAGCAAGAACCCAGTTGGGAAGCTGGATTTATGCTACAGGTGACAACAAAGAAAGTGCCCGCGCCAACGGTGTGCCAGTAAACCGAGTAAAGGTTGGACTTTTTATGTTTTCTGCATTTTGCGCAACTATTTTTGCATCATGCCAGGTCTTCGACACAAACTCTTCGGATGCTGCCAAAGGCATGTTTAAAGAGCTAGAAGCTATCGCGATAGCAGTAGTGGGCGGGATCCTAATGACCGGAGGCTTTGGAACCATTGTTGGTGTGGTTTTTGGTGCGATTACATTTGGACTCGTTGCCAATGCTGTGTTTTTTATTCCTTGGATTGATGGTGCATGGTTCAGAGTGTTCGTTGGGACGGTACTTCTTGCAGCCGTTTTCGCTAATGAACGAATTCGGAAACGTATCACAGGGGGAATATAGACATGGCAGCAAAAAGCTACATGCGCGTAGAGAATGTGGTCAAAAAATTTGGCCCATTCACGGCCCTTGATGACGTTGATTTGGATATTGCCCCCGGTGAGGTGCATGCTCTTCTGGGTGACAATGGTGCTGGAAAATCAACTCTGATTAAGATTTTGTCAGGAGTTCACCAGCCAACCAGCGGCTCGATTTATGTGGATGGTAAAAAAGTCTTTTTCCGAAATCCACGAGACGCTGCTGCGGCCGGTATTGGGACCGTATATCAGGATTTAGCTATCAATCAATTAATGAGTGTCACCCGAAATTTTTTCATGGGGCGTGAACTGACTTCAACATTTGGTATTCTTCGTATGGATGAGATGGATAAAATAGCCCATGAGGAGATGAAAAAGATTGGTATTGATTTCACAGACCCAAGTCAGGCGGTTGGAACAATGTCAGGGGGTCAAAGACAAACTCTTGCTATTGCTCGCGCTATCTATTTCGGAGCCAAAGTTTTGATATTAGACGAGCCAACCTCCGCTTTAGGTCAAAAACAACAGATGGAAGTTCTTAAAACCATTAAAAGGGTTCGCGCACGCGGTGATATTGCCATTATCTTTATTACCCATAACGAAATTCACTCCAAGCTTATTGCTGATCGATACACCTTCTTAGCGCTTGGTAAAGTGATAGGTGCCGGCACTAAGAAAGAGCTCGCAGGCGAAGATATACGTCGGCTAATGGCTGGCGGCGCTGAGATGGCTGACTTGGAACAAGAATTAGGCGCAATTTAATAAATTGAGTGGCTTCTTAATTTGGGGCCACTTAAGGTTTTCGACAAATTTCAAACTTTCTTTTTCTAAAACATTGTCACTAGATAATAGAAACTATTTAAATTATTTATTCCATGCGGCTTTAAAATGCGTAGCGAATTAATATGAAGAATTTCGAAAATACACCTAAAAATGATAAGTACGATGTAATAATAATCGGTGGAGCCATTATGGGTTCATCAACAGCTTGGTTTTTGAGTCAGAATCCTGACTTCAATGGAACCATTTTAGTTGTTGAGAAAGACCAGAAATATGAATTTTGCTCAACGGCACACACCACGTCCTGTATCCGACAACAGTTCAGCACCAAACTTAATGTTGAAATATCTCAGTTTGCTGCAGACTTTATAAATAATTTCCAAGAATATATGTATAACGATGCAAGGGTACCAAAATTAGCAATCAAATCTTTTGGTTACATGTATCTCGCAGCTAGTGAGGATTTTGCAAAGAAGCTTAGAAGTAATCAAAAAGTTCAAGCCGCGGCAGGAGCCGCAACAGAGTTGCTTATGCCGGATCAAATTAAATCCAAGTACCCTTTTTATAATGTTGAGGATATAAAACTAGGTTCAATAAACCTTGTTAACGAAGGATACTGGGATAGCATTACTGTTTTTGAATGGATGAAAAACAAAGCACGTGAGAATGGTGTTGAGTATGTAGAAAACGAAGTCACTGATATTACCAAAAACAAGTCAGAAGACAGGATAATTAGTATAAAACTTGCCTCTGGAGAAACAATAAATGGCGAAAAATTTGTAAATGCGACTGGTCCAAGGGCAGCATTAACATCAAAAATGGCAGGCATCGAAATTCCTGTTGAGCCGCGAAAAAGGTACTCTTGGATATTTAAAGCGGAAAGTCCTTTGGATCGAGATCTTCCACTTACGATTGACCCATCTGGGTTTCACGTCCGTGAAAATGGAGGTGGTACATACCAGGCAGGGGGACACGGAGCTTATGATCCAGCTGTAGACTTTGATGACTTTGTCATGGACGATAATTTATGGGAAACTACAGTCTGGCCCGTTCTATTTAACCGTATTCCACAATTTGAGTCGTTAAAATTAATAAGCCAATGGGCGGGTCATTACGCAATGAATACTGTAGACCAGAATGCAATTATAGGGCCCCATAACATCATCCAAAATTTCTTTTTCCTAAATGGCTTTTCGGGTCACGGAACGCAACAAGCGCCAGCAATGGGGCGTGGTTTAGGAGAATATTTAATTTATGGAAAATATAAAACTCTGGACCTGACACCGTTCCACTTTGATAGAATAGGCAAAGGAAATTCAATTATAGAACAGGCCGTGATTTAGAATTCAAATAAGAGCGAAAAGGTCGCGCTAAGGGTTTGTATTGTATAAATGCAAAAAATACATTCAGGGTAAATATAATGATTGAGCTTCAAAAGAAAGAGTATAAAAACAAAAGATGATCCTGACTAATAAAATTTTTGGAGATAGAAGTGTATTGTAGAGTTGTACATGTAAAAGCTTTGTCTGAATTGCAAATGAAAATGCTTACGGCTTACATTGAAACAACTATATTGCCACGAAATCTGGCTGCTGGACAAATCTCAGCCGAAGTTTTTTCAATAAGTCAATCTGAGGTATTTGTAGTTTCTAAGTTTAGCAAAAAATCAGATGCGGATAAAGTAATGTCACTAATGAAGGAAGAATTGAAAGAGATAGCCACAGGTAGCAAAATAGCGGTATTAGAAGGACCTTTGTTAATAGAAGGTTCCGTAAAGTGAGTTTTCCGTTAAATGGTTTAAAAGCGAATACCGTCTGTTTTGTATTGAAAACCTAGCATCTCTAAGTTTGGCGTCTTTAAGGCTAGCACCACGGAGCCTGACATTACTTAAATCTGCACCTGTAAAGTTCGCAACTCGTAAATCTACATATTCTATCTTTGCCCGGTAAAGTTTTCCACCACTAAAATCTGCTTTACGAAGATCAGCTTTCTCTAACCAAGCATTAGTAGATCGCGATTCACACAAGAATTTGTATTCAAAAGCTGCTCTTCCTCGTCGCCACCTGCATAAACCAACGTACCCATTAACACTTAAATAAAAATTGTCACGATTTTATGCATGATAACCTATTTAGATTATCTTCTATCCAATTTACTGCCTATTTGAACTTATACCTTGCGTCAAAAAAATTAACAGGCTTTTGCCTAAATTTTATACAGCAGATTAGGATCTACTAGCATAGATAAAAAATTTTGGCTTAGTTACCTTACGTTTTAATAAATTACTCTATGTGACACTTTTTACAATGTTTAAGGTCTGAGTTATCAACAGTGAGGAAAAATTATGGATCAAACTTTGAGAGCAAGTATTCAGACGAGTACTTTTTATTATTTCATGATTGCAATGACACTTACCACTATTAGTCAATTGACCACAATGACAGTAATTGTTTTTGGCGATATATCAGGAAAAGAGAATGTAGTCGCAGCTTCGGTAATTGGACCGGCACTTATTGGAGCTTTCGGAATTATCAGATTGTTAACGAACATGAGTTACCTAGTTGCTGATATGGATAAAGATATGAAAGCTACAACTTACGGTACTGGCGTATCGGCAATACCATTTTCGATACTTAAACTAATATTTGCCGCTATTTTTGTGGTCATCGCCCTGGTTCAATTAACAGCCATTTATTAATAAGCTTGATCAAAGGGTCCAAACTTATGAGACCCTTTGATCAATTTAAAATATCAGTTACGCTTTGCATAAAATCCTGCAGCAATAACTAAAAATATTAATGCTTGATAAAAAAATGGGTTATTGCCAATGGGGTCTCCACTACTGAAAACTAGGTAAAGTCCACCTATTGCGAATATTGCCCAGCCGATTGCATGTATCGTCATAAATTCGGGAATGTTTTCTGAGCTAATATATTTCCTCGTTGCGATAAGAACATATGCTATCACCAACAAGGCTAGTCCGGTATTTTGTAATTGAGCGCTTGCAAGTTCTGAAATTAAATCTGCGGGTACTGTCATTACTGACCAGTACGAATTGGGTACTAGAAAAAACCAAAGACCATAGATAACACCAACTGCTGGTGTAAAAAGCATCATTTTTTGTTGCATAGCTAATCTCCACTTTCTGATAAGACCAAAATATCACAGATTTAAAAATTCATATAAAAATAATTTCAGTCAGTGTTTTTTAGGTTAAGCGGCTTTGCCTGGTTCTACCCAAAATGCTATATCCAATCTAATCTTATTTCCAATCAACGTCGCCTTTATTGAGCCCGGTAGACTGCTCAAAACAGCTTTTACTAGGTTGGTATGGGGCCCACCTGTTTCAAAATTTAATTTGCTTTCCATTACTTTATTAAATCGCGCTACGTTCAAATCTTCTAATTTTCCCTTTGCAGCTGCCGATATTATAAAGTGAACTTCTTTCATAGTTTGGGATTGCCTTCCCTCACTAATTTCTAATTTAAGTTCTTTAGGCTCATATGTCTGTTGACAGTAAGAAATTAAATGATGAACCATTACTTTTAGAGAACTTAGAGGAATGTCGTACTCAACTTCTGATACAGAACTTGTTTCTACCTCGACTTTCATATCTTCGCCATCAGTAAAAAGTTCATAAGCATTTGTGAATTTCTGCAAAATGTAGCTCAAATCTTGAAGTGTTAAAGTAGCGGTTTCGTCAGAAAAATAATTTCCAGTTTCACTAATTTTTGACAAATTAAAAGAAACGTCACGAACACGATCTCGAATGTAATCAACTTGCAAGCTATTTGTTTTTTTATCCGCTCTTTCTAGTAAATCTTTAGTTAGATCCATTTGTGAAGCTAGGCTAAATGCTGCAATTTTTAGCTTAGCTTTTTCAGCTTCAGAACTTTCCTGGGCCTCAGCAACAAGGTCATAGGATGATTTGTTTTTTTCAATAAGAGATTTATTTTGCTCAATTTCTTTTAGATAAAAATTTTGATACTGATCAACCACATTGCGAATGGCAAAAATGAGGACAAAAGACATTGTTAAGCATGAAAGATGAACCCCAATAATGCTTGAATAAATTTCACCATTTGGAAGAAAGGTTTCTGGGACCAAAAGTAATAGAAAACTGGTAGCAAAAATTCCTGAGATAACAACAGTAAGGCCAGTAAACTTAAAAGCCATTAATCCGCAGGCCAATATAAGAAAAACATCAACAAAAATGATCGAGCTATTTCTCAAACCAGCAGCAATGAATAATGAGAAAAAAATTAATACCAAAAAATAAAATCGAATTTGATTTGATTTGAATCTGCCAAATCCTAGAAATACAAAAAAACCATAACAGACGGTCAAGAATATCTGATGATAGGGTACAAAATCAAGAAACAAATTCCTATAAGCAACTATCAAGAGAGCTGGAAACGCAACAATTGAAATGACCCGCGACGCTATTTTTAAACTTTGATCGAGTATGCCATCTAAATTTTGAATATTTGATTTCATGTTGTCAGATTAGTAGCTTTGCATGGATAATAAAGTAAAGAAATCCAATCAGGAAGTTATATGTCTTTCAGCGTCATAGATAATTCTGCAAACGTGATCATTAAATGGTGTGGGAATTTTGGACTTTGCTGCAAGAGGAGGAATAGCTCCGTTAATAAAATCTATTTCTGTTCTTTTCTTACACTCAAAGTCCTGCAGCATCGATGGTTTGGCAGAACCTACTCTTTTTGCAAAATCACTTACATAAACAACAGGATCCTCAAATGAAAATGGCACACCTCTCGCTAGGCCAACGGAATAGGCCTCTTGCATACAATTTAAAGCAAATGCCCAATACTCCTCGTTATTATATAGTTCTTTCACATTGCACCCAAAAATAGAACATGGGCCAGACAAAGTGACATTGCAAAGCAATTTTTCCCAAATTAACTGCTCAATATTCCTATAAATTTCAGTTTTTAATCCTCCTGCACGCCAGGCTGCTACTAGGTCTTGAAGTTCACTTTCTCTCGATTTCTGTGAAATTGAACCTAACCTTATTTGTTTGTTTGCTGTGTGAGTAACATGCCCAGGCGCTTTTAAACTCGCTCCAAAACCTTCAGCTACTCCTAAAATAATATTATTTTTTGGCATATGCTTTAAAATTATATCACCAGCGCCCAAGCCATTTTGAATTGTAACTATAGTTGAGTTTGAAGCTATCTGATCTTTCAAGTTATTAATGCTTTCTTCTAAATTCATAGCTTTGGTTGCAATGATGTAGAAATCACATCCTTCAAGATCTAAAATTTTCGTACTCGCCTTTATATTTTTTGCTATAATTTGACCATCAGGGCCTTCAACAAATAGGCCATTTTTATTTATCTGATCGACATGGTCCTCCCAAACATCAATTGCCATAACTTCATGTCCGGCTCTGGAAAATCTTGCCGCGTAGATTGACCCCATAGCACCCGTTCCAATAACAGCAATCTTCATTAGTCAGGCCTTTTTAAGTTAAGGGGAAATCGACTATTTAATTCATCAACTATTTTGGCAGGTAAGTGATCTGGCCAATAGTCCTCTAATATTTCCAAAGCATAAGACTCTGCTCTATTTCCCATATTGGGTTTTTTACTGGTTGCCCATTCTTCTATCGATTTGCGATCTGCAATATCTGGATAATAAAAGTCACTCTTCATTCGAGCATAAGTTTCAGAGTGTCCTAGATAATGACCTTCATTATTTACCACCTCTCTTATACTCTCATGCATAAATGTTTCATCGCTTATTTCTGGAATCATATTTGACTTGAACAAGACACCAATTAATTCGTTATCCGCCACCATTGCACCATAATTAACTGCCATTAAACTAGCCTGAGAACCTGCCGCCTGAGTTATCAAATTAGCCCCAGTTTGAGCCGCACTATTAATCGTCAACGCTTTTTCATAACCTGATTGAAAGTCGATTAATTTGCTATCCGTAGCTCCCGCTATGACAGAACAGGGTATCTCCCAGTATCTTAGAACTTGAACCGCAGCTGCAGTTGCCATTAACTGTTCTGGAGCTCCTCCAGCCATCCCTCCAGTCCTTAAATCTGTTATCATGGGGCGTGGCCCAGCGATACTCACTGCATCCGGATCAAGAATATGTACCGCTACTAAACCTGCAAGAGTCTCGGCCAAGGTTTGAGAAACGGATCCAGCAATTGTTACAGGACTAGAAGCCCCAAGTTGACCAAAAACATTACAATGAACAGGGATACCTAGCTTAACCGCTTCTATCATTACCTTAATACTTGCAGGATCAAACCTCAACGGAGGCACGGCATGATTTACATGTAGAGAGAGAAAAGGTCTTTTCCTGAAGCTCTCTTCCCCCCCTGCGATTTTATGACATAGCGCTGCTATTTCAGTAACATGAGACCAATGCGACGCTTGCACCATAACGTGTTTAGAAGTCCCAGCTAGACTTGCTGCCGCAGTTGAAAGGTCGAAATCTAATGGGTTTTCAATATCACCAGCAACTAGCGATCGAGAAAAAAAACTAATATTGGGCAACCTATCGGCTAACCTTGCTGCATCATACAGGTCTTTAAGTTTAGATGGAACGTATTGATTTGTTTTAAGGTTTTGCAAATTCGGCGCGGCCCCACCTGTCCCTGCATAAACATTATTTCCACCAACTTGCAGATCATTTTCTACAACTCGACCGGCCAAAAGTACAACTCTTTGATGTTCAGCTATTGTTTTTTTAATTAAATTTGGCGGGTAAATTAATCTGTTTCCCTCTAATTTACCTCCACGATCTAAGACGAGATCAGACAATTCTTTTGGGGCATCTGATATTCCTATTTCAGCGAGAATTTTTATCGCAGCATCAGCAATTTTTTTTACTTTATTAGTCTCTATCGGAGAATACGTTTTTTCATTTACAAACGCTGTTAATTTGTAGTTTTTTAACTCATCTTGATTTCTTGTCTTTCTTCTTTTGCTTTTCATTTTCAGCTCTATCTAGATCCAAACTATTTTTTATTTTTTTTGTTTGAAACAGTTTGAAATAATTTTTCTTCGTAATCTTTCTGAAGCGATTTCAACTCATATAAGATGCTTTCTATATCACCAGGCTGTTTAAGAATTATATCTACTACGTCGCCCTTGAGTATTTCTGGTGACGTAGTTTTTTTCAAATCTACGTACTGATATGGTACAATAGGTTTATTAAAACCTTTTAATTCTACAGCTTCTTTGGCCTCAAATTTAAATTCTTTTTCCAAAAGTGTCTTTGTTTCAGGAGCAACTAATATTTTTTTGGGTTGGCATATAGATTCTAACCGTGATGCTAAATTGACAGTACTCCCTAGCACAGTATAATCTACGCGCTGAACCGAACCAAAGTTTCCAACTGTGCAGTAGCCCGTTGAAATTCCCATTCTTACATTTAAACCTTCTGAAATTCCACGATCTTCTCGCCAATCTCTGTCTAGTTCGGCTACTTTATTTTGCATAGCAATAGCCATACTTAGACAATTTGAGGCATCTTTTTTTAATCCGTGACTTTCAGGGTCTCCAAAAAACACTAATATTGCATCGCCAATAAATTTATCAATTGTTCCACCGTGTTTTAAAGCAATGTCTGTCATCGCAGAAAGGTATTCATTTACAAGTTCTGCAAGAAGATCTGGATCAAGTGAGTCCGAAAGATCAGTGAAACCTTTTATGTCTGAAAAAAATACAGTCAGTTTTTTTCGCTTATAATCGTTTGTCTGCTCAGATTCTGTTTCAAATATGTTTTTATAAATTTGAGGTGACAAATATTTTGCCAGTCTATTGGAAATTTTTTCAAGTTTCTTATTCTTTTCCCTTAGACTTTCATAAGCTTGTTGATTTAAGCTGATCAATTCTTCATTTTCTTGTTTTAAAATTGTTTCAGCAGTTCGATCAATAAACTGACCTTGAACACCACTTAAAATATCCGTGATAGAACTTTTAGTTTTAGTGGAAAGCAATGAAAAATAGTGTATCTTATCATTCAGTTTAATTTCAATTTGAGGAATTAATACTTTTCCATCCTTATTTAAAGTAGTTCTAAAATCGGTGATGATTTTTTGCTCAACCCCAAGATTTGCCAGTAACGTCAGAAGATTTTGAGATTTTAATTCTATACCCTTTTTGAATAAGCTCTCAAAATTTTTGTTGGTACTGATCAAATTGAGATTCTGGTCTGCGTAGAAAGCCGCGGTTATGGCGTTTTCAAAATTGAAAAAACTAATAAGATGCAAAAAATCAGATTCCAAAATTTTTGCAATATTCATATTATTCAATGCCTTTATCGTCGTTTCTGGAGATCACGCAAGCGTTCGGATAAGATTGCCATAACGCCACGAATTATCATATCAGAGCTTTCTAATTTTTTTTCAAACTCTTTAGTTGATACAAAAATAATTACACTTTCTTCTAATGCTTTGGCTGTCGCCATCCTAGGTGCCGTATCAATTACGCCCATTTCACCAAGGATCTCATTTGCTTTGAGCACAATATCTGGCTTTTCCATGGTATGGTTGGTGGGAAAATAAATTCCAACAGAACCCTTCCCTACGATATATAGACCATCGGATGGATCACCTTTTTTAAAGATTGTGTTTCCAGCATTTAACTCCATTTTTTTCATTTCACACCTTTATCTCTAATCCATCTCTGGCGAGCGTGAACAATTCTGGCAATTCAACTGCTATTTGGTCGAGTTCTTTGTCACTTCTGTATGGAGCGTGATGAGTAATGATCATTTTTTTACAATTTGCTATTGAGTTAAAATCAATGGCTTGTTCTATAGACGAGTGTCCCCATCCCTTTTTATCCGCCAATTCTTTTTCCGTGAACATACCATCCCATATCAATAGATCTGCATTTTTTGAAAAATTAGCTAAGCTTTTTCTTTGATCATCTGCAAATTCATTATCACAAAGATAAACAAATGAGCTATTTTTCTCTATTAATTTGTAACCAGTACTGCCACCTGGATGTTTGAGAAGCACAGACTCTAAACTTATATCTTTGTCAAGTTTTTCCCGAACCGCATTGAAAGGCAAAAACTTTATATTTGAAAGCAAAGATACAACATCAATTGGAAAATATGGAGGTGAAAAATATTTTTGAATGGTCTGTTTTACAAGTTCTATATCGCATAAGCCACTTGAAATTATAATCTCGTTTTTTGGATCAAAAAGTTCTGGATTGAATGGTAAGCCTTGGATGTGATCATGATGAAAATGGCTCAGCAATAAAAAAGACTCATGTTGGTCAGAAAATTTAACGTTTTGAAAACCAGATCCTGCATCAAAAATAATTTGATGATTTTCAGTACTAATTTCAAAGCAGGTCGTATTCCCTCCATATCTCTGTGTAGAAGGTGAAGAAGTCGCTGTTGAGCCTCTACAACCATGGATAGAAAGTTTCATATCTGCTTAAAACCCTTTATTTTCAACTCACGTTACAGCATTTTTATTTTTAGGGCAAAACAATACAAGAAACGGATCAATACGAAATATGCCTAAATTTGCAAATTATTGCTATTGACTTGTGGTAAAGTTTTTTTGATGTTGTTCAAAAAGGAGAAGTTTATGAAAACGTTTTTAGCAGGCCTTTTATTAGTGACTTTTCTTGCAGGATGTTCTACCTTGGGCGAATATAATTTAAATCCACTGGATTGGTTTGCATCTGGAGAGGCAGCTAACTAAATCTTTTCTTAATAACTTTATATCTAAAGGGAATAATATCGATATGAAAAAATTTGCAATTTTAATGGGCTTATTGGGTTTTCTGGCAGCTTGTGAAGCGCCTATTGGGGGATCAACTATGGTCGCACCAGAAGCGAGTTCAAACAAACTTTAGTTTTCTTTATAATGCTCGTCATTGTTCACGAGCAAATGAAATCTTAAATACATAAAAGAGCGTCCAGTTATACTAAGCGCTCTTTTTTTTGGTAAGGACTTCGGTATGGATATTTCTTACAAAGTAACTCAAAGCTTCAAAACTCAAGCCTTTATGAAAACAATCGGAGCTCAGCTTGAGTCAGTTGAAGTGGGAAAAGTTATTATCTCTCTTGAATTAAAACCAAATATGAAACAACAACATGGTTTTGGGCATGCCGGTGTTACTTTTTCAATTGGAGACAGTGCTGCTGGCTATGCGGCGCTCACAACAATGAACCAAAATCAAGAGGTTTTGACCTCCGAAATGAAAATTCATCTGCTCGCACCAGCTGATGGTAAAATGCTTAAGGCTGTTGGAACGGTGTTAAAATCAGGAAAAAGACTTATAATTGTTCAGTCAGATATTTATTCATTACATGGAAAGAAAGATCAACTGGTTGCTACTATGCTAGGCACAATGGTCCCAAGTATGGCTGCTAATTAATTCAAATAAGATATCAACTTAATTAATATCGAAACGATCAGCATTCATCACTTTTGTCCATGAATTTACAAAATCACCGATGAATTTCTCTGAATTATCTGATTGTGCGTAAACCTCTGCAAGCGCCCGGAGTTGTGAATTAGAAGCAAAAACCAAATCTACTCTACTTGCAGTCCAGACCAATTCTTGAGTGGTACGATCCTTACCCTCAAATTCAGTCTCATCAGTATTCGTTGCATTCCATGAGTACCGCATGTCTAACAAATTAACAAAGAAATCATTAGTAAGTTGTCCAGGTCTTTCTGTTAAAACCCCCAAAGATGACCCTCCATAATTTACACCAATCACACGCAAACCACCAAGCAGAGCCGTCATTTCTGGCGCTGTTAGGGTTAATAAATGCGCCTTATCGATCAAAAGTTCTTCAGCAGAGATTGAGTATTGCTTTTTCTGGTAATTTCTAAAACCATCAGCAATTGGTTCTAACACATCAAAAGACTCTATATCGGTGTGCTCCTGAGATGCGTCCATTCTTCCAGGGGTAAAAGGTACTACAACGGAATGGCCTGCTGCTTTTGCAGCTGCCTCAACTCCGGCATTTCCTGCTAAGACGATCAGATCAGCTAAAGAGATTTTTGTTTTACTGGAATTTGCATTGAACTCTGATTGAATTGATCTTAGCGCATCCAAAGCCTTTGCAAGCTTCTGAGGTTGATTTACTTCCCAATCTTTTTGGGGTGAAAGCGCAATTCTAGCACCATTTGCCCCACCCCGCATATCAGATCCTCGATATGTCGATGCAGATGCCCATGCAGTTTGAACGCACTCAGAAATTGATAGTCCAGAAGTTAGAATTTTACTTTTTAAATGAGACTCATCCTCACTGTTAATTAAATCGTGGTTAATAGTTGGGATTGGATCTTGCCAAATCAAATCTTCACTCGGCACCTCATCACCTAAATATCGAACCTTTGGGCCCATGTCTCTATGAGTGAGCTTAAACCAAGCTCTTGCAAAAGTATCAGCAAAGTCGTCAGGCTTCGAATGAAATCTGCGAGATATTTTTTCATAGTCTGGATCCATGCGCATAGCCATATCGGCAGTAGTCATCATCACGGGGACTTTTGCATCTGAACCATCAACTTCAGGAGCGTGATCTTTCTCAGCCAAATCTATAGCGTGCCAAATATTGGCTCCGGAAGGACTCTTCGTAAGTTTCCACTCATAGCCAAATAACAAATCGAAATACCCCATATCCCATTTGGTAGGGTTTGATGTCCATGGGCCCTCAATACCACTAGTGATTGTGTGAATACCTTTCCCGGATTTAAACTTATTGATCCAACCAAGTCCCATATTCTGCATGCTTGAGCTTTCAGGTTCTGGACCGACGAGATCAGTATCACCAGCACCGTGTGCTTTGCCAAAGGTATGGCCTCCAGCAACTAGTGCAACGGTTTCTTCATCGTTCATAGCCATTCTAGCAAACGTTTCTCTTATATCTCTGGCTGAAGCAACCGGATCAGGATTGCCGTTTGGGCCTTCAGGATTGACGTAGATCAAACCCATTTGAACAGCAGCTAAAGGGTTTTCTAATTCACGATCACCTGTGTATCTATCATCCCCTAGCCATTCTGTTTCTGTTCCCCAATAGACATCCTCTTCAGGTTCCCAAACATCTGCACGCCCTCCGCCAAACCCAAAAGTTTTTAAACCCATGGATTCCATAGCACAGTTACCTGCCAAGATCATAAGGTCCGCCCACGATATTTTGTTACCATATTTTTGTTTTATTGGCCAAAGGAGGCGCCGCGCTTTATCCAAATTACCATTATCTGGCCAACTGTTTAGAGGCGCAAAACGTTGCATGCCTGTACCAGCTCCACCTCTACCATCCCCAGTACGATAGGTCCCAGCGCTGTGCCAAGCCATTCTGATGAAAAAGCCACCATAATGACCATAATCCGCCGGCCACCAATCTTGACTATCCGTCATTAAAGAATACAGATCTTCTTTCAAAGCCTTTAGATCAAGTTTAGTAAATTCTTCAGAGTACCTAAAGTCACGACCCATAGGATCAGATTTTGACGAATTCTGATGTAAAATCTTCACATTAAGTTGGTTTGGCCACCAATCGCTGTTTGAACGAACGCCTGCCTTGGCATGCATAACTGGGCACATTCCAATTTTACTAAGGTCATTTCCATCCATCTGTTTCTCCAATATTGTAAGTCCTGAGGAAATCTTTTATTCTTTTCTACATTATAAAATAATAAGATACACTTTCAATTTTAAACCTTGTGTAAGTAGATAAAAACTTCTGAGTAGTAATCAATACAAAAAATAAAAAACTTATTGGGTCAATTTCTTCCGTGTTAACCTATTCTACTTTACACCCGCCGGATATAGGTGATTGATACACTTTTTCCTACAGTGATCATCAGCTTGCTTTGAGAGAAATTCAATTTAAGCCGGAAGTTAATATCGCTCCTATTCCAACTAAAGATGATGCGCCTCTTGCACATCCTCAAAGCATCGTTTAGCAAAGTTCATCACTCGAGGCGGGTTGGTAGAGTGGTTATGCAGCGGATTGCAAATCCGTGTACACCGGTTCGAATCCGGTACCCGCCTCCAATAAAATCAATGATGTGGCGCACTTGGTCCTCACATTTTGACGATACAAAGCTGCTACATACTTTTACGCCTATAAAAGAGCGGAATTATTTTGTTTAACATGGTGATTTAATATCTAGAGCTTTTCAGCAATTTTTGCTCATATTATGCTTTTAAAGGTTTGCCAAAAGATGTAAAAAATTGATCGGGCAGATGGCAAAAGGCATATGGTTAGACGTTCACTTGGACGACCGCAAGGATCTCAATAAATTAAAAAGCCAAGGAAATTAGATAAAGTGTCATTTCGACTGCTGCAACTGATCTGCTGAAACTTGCATGCGGGTCTCCTGCCCCATAAAATCCATCAGCAGCCAGATGCGTTGATCGGGGTCAATTGTATCAACAGTTGCTATAAAGTTGGCGAATGGTCCGGTGAGCAATTCGACGCTATCCCCTGTTTTTAAACTTGTTGGTGGTAAAAGTGTGCTTGACGCATCGCACCTGAGCATTAACCCAGAAATAAGTTGGAGGGGCAGTGGTTTTGGTTTCCATTCAAAGCTCACAAGTCGGGACACGCCAATCGTGCTATTGATCTTACGCCAGGGAGCAAGCTCAGAATTTAAACTGACAAACATATACCCAGGAAAGAGTGGTTCTAGGTTACTAACAAAGCGAGAGGCTTTTCTACGAGTGATTTGCTGCATCGGCAGAAAGGTTCCAAAACCCTGTCGGTGCAGGTTGCGTTCTGCAAGCCGATAACTGTTGGGCTTAAACTGAATTAAGTACCAGTGATTCATTATAGCTGCCCTCAAGTCATGCTGTTCATTATTGAGCAAACATAACAGAAGTATGACATAGAGTAAACCTGTCTTATCTTATTTTGGCAGCCTCACCTTTTCATATTCACAGGCAAAAATTACTTATTATTTTCACCCAAAATAAAGAAAAACTTGTTTTTTTGATGCAGTTGGAGAAAAAGGGTATAACTGAAAAATTATCTGCCTTTTTTAGATTGTATGATTGATCTCTCGAAAGAATTAATCTATCGATCAGTCCTGAACAGTCATGAGCATTCTTGACCAACATTGTTATTTTTTATCACCTGAGCCTGTGGATAACGGGAAGCTCGGTGCGGTAGCCGTTCTTGAGGCCGATCTTGGCTAGTCGGCGCGAAGAGCAGCAAGCTAATATCCGCTTAAAAGTAATGCGGTTACTCGCTCAGAACCCAGAGATGTCGACACGTCAGGTCGCGGATGAAGTGGGAATTTCCAACGGGTCAGCCTATTATGTACTCACCGCCCTTGTCGAAAAAGGTTTTGTGAAACTTGAAAATTTCAAGAAGAACCCACGCAAGGGCCAGTATGCCTATCTGTTGACGCCAAAAGGCATCCGTGAAAAGTCCCTCCTTACGCACAGTTTCATTGATCGAAAGCGCGAAGAGTTTGAAGTGCTCCGTGCTGAAATCAAAGCACTTGAAGAAGAAGCTGGGCTCGCGGCTGAGGCGACGTCATCGCCTCAAGGAAACAAGCAATGACTGAACTGACTTGCTTTAAGACCTACGATGTTCGTGGCAAGATTGGCGTGAACATTGATGATGGCATTGCTTATCGCATTGGTCGGTCGGTGGCTCAGCACTTCAGTGCAAAATCCGTTGTTATTGGCTTTGATGCGCGCGAGACGAGCCCCACCTTTGCAGCAGCAGCTTCTCAGGGCGCACGGCATGCCGGCGCAGACGTTATTAATATTGGTATGGCCGGCACCGAGGAGATGTATTGGGCGGTGACAGAATTTGACGCCTGCGCGGGGATTGAGGTGACAGCTTCGCATAATCCAATTAATTATAACGGCATGAAGATCGTAAAGTCGAAGTCTCAGCCATTAGATGATGTGAGCGATTTTCAAATGATCAAAGCACTGGCCAGCTCCCAGAAGTGGTCGCATGTTGCTGAAGAGGGTCGAGAGCGTGACCATTCGGTTAAGGCTCGCCAAGCCTATGTAGACCGCATATTGAGCTTTGCAGATGTCCGTGCGCTGCGCCCTTTGAAAATCGTCATTAATTCCGGCAATGGCGCGGCGGGTCCAACTTTTGATGCGATCGCAGAACGGCTACTAGCGCTTGGCGCGCCGCTTGAGTTTATTCGCGTCCATCACACACCCGATGCGACTTTTCCAAATGGGATCCCAAATCCACTTCTTGAGGAAAACCGTTCTGCCACAGCTGATGTGGTGAAGTCCGCGACTGCTGATTTCGGTGTGGCTTTTGACGGTGATTTTGATCGCTGCTTTTTCTTTGATGAAGGCGGCCAATTTGTGCCCAGCGAATATGTGGTAGGTTTGTTAGCGTCTATCTTCCTAGAAAAGGAAGCTGGTGCGAAGATCGTCCATGACCTGAGGGTCATTTGGAACACGCAAGATATTGTCACTCGCAAAGGCGGCAAACCTGTCCAGTCCAAAACGGGACACGCTTTTTTCAAACAAGCAATGCGCTTTAACCAAGCTATCTACGGCGGTGAGATATCCGCGCACCACTATTTCCGAGATTTTGCATACTGCGACAGCGGTATGATTCCTTTGGTTTTAGTCGCTGATCTTATCTCACGCTCGGGACGCTCGCTGGGAGATTGGATCAAGGACCGCTTGGAAGCCTTCCCGAGTTCAGGTGAAGTCAACTTCAAAGTGGAAAACGCGTCAAAAGCTATTGATAACGTTGTTTCAGCCTACCGCGCAGGAGCGGTTTCTATAGATGATACAGATGGCGTGAGCCTGAGTTTTAAGAATTGGCGTTTCAACTTGCGCTGCTCAAATACGGAACCATTGGTGCGGCTGAATATTGAGACCAAAGGTGGAACCGACAAGCTTGAGACAAAGGTGGCTTCTATTGCGGCAATACTCGGTGGGGCGAGGGGTTCAGACTTTCGATAGTGAAGTATAATAGCGGGGTGAATGTTAGTTGTTGGACGCATTAAAAAGAAAAGAAGATTTGAGACGTTTTTTATGAAAATTGTTGTTGTAGGCTTGGGTTATGTTGGGTTGTCAAATGCGGTATTGCTAGCTCAACATAATGAAGTGATTGGAGTAGACATTTCACAGGAGCGGGTTGACTCCCTAAATGCTAGACATTCGCCAATTATAGATACAGAACTTTCTCGATATCTATCAGAAAAAGAACTCAACTTATCCGCGATTACTGATTTGCAGGCTGCGCTTGTTGGTGCGGATTACGTGATTGTATCTACACCCACAAATTATGATGAAAAAACTAATTGCTTTGATACCTCCTCGGTTGAAACGGTTGTTTCTGAAGTGATAAAAAATGAACCTAAGGTCTGCATTGTTGTGAAATCCACAATACCTGTTGGTTTTATCGATGATGTCAGGGAGCGTCTTGAAACTGATGCGGTGATATTTTCTCCTGAGTTTCTGAGAGAAGGAAGAGCGCTCCATGATAACTTATACCCAAGCCGAATCATTGTGGGTGAAAAGTCAAAACGCGCAGAAATATTTGCTTCTCTGTTTGTACAAGGTGCTTTGAAAAAAGATGTTGATCTTTTGTTTACCGATGCGCGTGAAGCTGAAGCCATAAAGTTGTTCTCTAATACCTTTCTAGCAATGCGAGTAGCATTTTTCAATGAACTGGACAGTTATGCACTCGCCGGCGACATGAATAGCCGCGAAATTATAGATGGAGTTTCGCTGGATCCGCGCATTGGCGATCACTATAATAACCCGTCCTTTGGTTATGGCGGATACTGTTTGCCCAAAGACACGAAGCAACTTCTGGCGAATTACGATGCTGTGCCCCAGAACATCATTCGAGCGATTGTTGATGCCAACTCAACCCGTAAGGATTTTTTAGCGGAAGCGATTATCAAAAAACACCCCAAGACTGTCGGTGTGTACCGTTTGGCTATGAAGGCAGGCAGCGATAATTTCCGTCAAAGTTCTATTCAGGGTATTATGAAGCGTATAAAGGCCAAAGGAATCGAAGTTATAGTTTACGAACCGGAATTGCGAAAAACTGATTTGTTCAACTCAAGGGTCGAAACTGACTTGAGCGTTTTCAAAGAGGACGCGGATATCATTTTAGCAAACCGAATGGTAGACGATCTGCAAGACGTCCGAATTAAAGTGTTTACAAGGGACTTATTTGGCAAAGACTAAGGAATGTTGCTTATGGCTAAAGAGAAATTAGTACTGATTGTGGCAGGCGTTGGAGGGCATGAGGCTCAAGCCAAAATACTAAAAAACAAATTGTGTGACTGGTCTACAGAATTAAAGGCAGAACTTATCTGTGAAGCATCATCAATGGCCGCAAACAAATCGGATCATAGAATCTATTCCAGTTCATTTCTTGCTAAGAAACTTGCGAGGTTTCGAGTTTTGGCTTTAGTGCCCGTTTTGGCAGCAAACGTTTTACAGATTTGCAAGATTGTATTTCAAAAAAAAATGTATTTTGATGTGGCTATTGTATCGCTTGGTCCTTTTCCCGCAATTCCGAGTTTTATAGCCTCAAAGATATGTGGAATAAAATTTGTCTCTATAGAGTCTAGGTCAAGAATAGTATCCATATCAGCCTCGAATAAGCTACTGTTGATGATGAAGGCTCAAGTGTTTGTTCAACATAGTAACAATGAAACGAAATCGAAAAATTTGAAGCACATAGGCGTTCTAAGGTGAATAATTCAGTTTTAATTTTAACTGGGAACACGCCCTTCAGCGCTTTGGAGAAGAGGGTTTTTGAATTATCTAAACGAACCCCAGATATCGCATTCACGCTCCAATCCATCCAGCCTTGCGTGACTTGTTCTGTAAATTTGCGTTTGGTAGACTTCATCGCTGAAACAAGTTTCAAGGAGTATGATTTAATAATTACCCATGCTGGTGCCGGGACAGTTTTTTTTCTATTAACTTGTAATTTGCCTTTTATTGCGATTCCAAATCTTGAAAGGCGAGATCCACATCAATTAGAGTTATATAACTGGTTAAAAAAAAACAAATACTCGCAAACTGCTTTGATCGAAGAACTTAAATCAGATTTGATAGTTAAAAAACCCATACAGCCTGATTTCCAATTTGATTTACCTGAATTTAATTTAGAAATGCTAGTGAATGAATTATTCAATTAAGAATTCAAATAAGAGTATCTTTTACTTGGCTCTATCTGCATTTGTGACTGCCTGGATCCTAAGTTTTTATGGATTTAGAAAACACCATGATATCGATTCTACGACTATCTTCATTGTTTTGTTTGTTACATCAATAACCATATGGAATATTAACAAGAATTCATTTTTTAAAATTATCTCAAAATATTCCTTTGCCGTGCTATTATTTTTCTGCTTAATCATGGTAAATTCTGTACTCAATGGCACCCCTATTTACGAAGTCCTTGTAGCAACGAAACCATTGCTCCTATTCATCTTGCTGTTTTATAGTATTAGTAGAGTAGGATTACCGGTTTTACCTAAAGATTTTGCAATACAATTGATGAAAATTACCATTGCTTTGATGTTTGCAAAGTACTCGATTTCGCAGGTATTGAGCTTAAATGACAGACCATTTCTGTTTACTGAAAACAACTTCGAATTGGTTATACCACTGAGCTTATTATTTTGCTACCGTAATAAAAGCCTAGGTCTAACAATATTACTGTTATTGGTAATATTGATGAGTGGTAGTAAAAGTGCAATAATTTCATTGATTTTATTACCTATCATTTCCTTTGCATACACACAAAATTTTAAGGTTAAATTTGTGCTTGGTGGTTTACTGCTTTTAACAATAATTAGCCTAATTAGATATGGCGTTTTTGATGAAGTTGATCGCTTTATTTATTTAACCAACATATATTCTTTTTATGACTTTACCTATATGAATTTGCTTTTTGGAAATTTCCAAATTAGCCCTTTGCTCAGTGAAGCCTGTGAGGCATTTAAATGGAAGCTAGGCCCGCATTTCCTTGGCTCAAAAGTTACTCAGGAAGGTGGGGAATATATTTGCTACAGTAGAGTGGCCAATTTTACTTCAATCAGATTATTTATAGATTTTGGGATTTTCTTTGCTGCATGCTTTTTCTTTTTCTGGTTAGTAAATTTAAAGAAATTATTTCCAAAAACCACGGCAATAAATTTATTTTTTATTGGTTTTTTGAACGGACTTTCTGTTAGTGGGTTTGGTAACATATTTTATTTAATTACGTTAATTTTGATATATTCAATCTGTGGGCGGCAACATGTTAATTCAAAAGTCTTATCCAAACTATGATCACTAACACAAGAAAGATTGAACTATGAAAATACTTGTTACAGGAACAGCTGGCTTTATCGGCTTTCACCTAGCAAAATTATTGCTATCGTCTGGGTTTCAGGTTCATGGCTTCGATGGGATGACTGACTATTATGATGTTTCCCTTAAAGAAACTAGACATAAAATTTTGGAACAGTTCACCGAGTTCAACAGTACTTTGGCAATGTTAGAGGATAAAGAAGCTGTAGATAAATGCTTTGCTGGTTTTAAGCCTGACATTGTAATTCACTTGGCAGCACAAGCCGGCGTTCGGTACAGTTTAGAAAACCCTCGTGCATATATTGACTCCAATGTTGTCGGAACATTCAACGTGATGGATGCAGCACGGCTTAATCCAGTAAAGCACTTAATGATTGCCTCTACTTCGTCGGTATACGGCGCTAATGAGCGTATGCCATTCAATGAACGTGAAAAAGCTGATACTCAGTTAACAATTTATGCTGCAACTAAAAAGGCGGCAGAGAGCATGGCACATTCCTACTCACATATATACGGAATTCCTGTTACGATTTTCAGGTTTTTTACAGTTTACGGTCCTTGGGGCAGACCAGATATGGCTCTGTTTAAGTTTACGAAAAACATATTAGAAAACAAGCCCATAGATATCTATAATAATGGTGAAATGCAGCGAGACTTCACCTATGTCGATGATTTGGTTTCTGCCATTAGTTTGTTAATGAATATAGTACCAGAACAAGGTAAGCCTATTAGTGCGTCTGATAGTTTGTCATCCGTTGCACCTTTAAGAACAGTCAATATAGGCAATTCAAGAAGTGTAAATCTAATGGATTTTATCGAAGCTATTGAAATAGAGTTAGGGGCTAAAGCCATTCGCAATTACATGCCTATGCAAACCGGAGACGTACCTGCTACTTGGGCCGATGCTACGCTTCTCGAAAATCTGAGCGGTTATCAGCCTAAAACAGATTTTCGCAGTGGCATTGCATCATTCGTCCAGTGGTACAGAGACTTTTATAATGTTTGATAAAAAAAAATTTTCTTTCGATGATTTGAACATAGGAATAATCGGCTTAGGATACGTAGGTTTGCCTTTGGCCGTGGAGCTTGGGAGAGTATGTTCAGTTATTGGTTTTGATCTAAACAAGCATCGAATTGACCAATTGAGACAAGGTTATGACGCAACTAATGAAATTGATAAGCACGAGCTGGCGTTTTCGAGCAACCTAGTTTTCACTTCTGACCCAAAACATATTGCCGACTGCAATGTTTTTATTGTGACCGTTCCAACTCCAATTGATCAAAGTAATCGGCCAGATCTCTCTTTGTTAATTAAGGCTAGTGAAACTATTGGTTCGTTTTTAAAATCAGGCGATGTTGTAATTTATGAATCAACAGTATACCCAGGATGCACTGAAGAAGAATGTGTGCCAGTACTAGAACGTATCTCTGGTCTTGTTTTCAATGCGGATTTTTATGTCGGTTACAGTCCAGAACGTATCAACCCTGGTGATAAACTTCACCGATTAACCACTATTAATAAAATCACTTCTGGTTCTACGCCAGACGCTGCTTCGTTTGTGGATAATATTTACTCAGGTATTGTGACGGCAGGCACGCACAAAGCATCAAGCATTAAAGTAGCGGAAGCTGCTAAGGTTATAGAAAATACTCAGCGAGACGTAAATATTGCACTTATGAACGAGCTATCAATTTTGTTTAACAAATTAGAACTAGATACGACACAGGTACTCGAAGCTGCTGGCACAAAATGGAATTTCTTGCCGTTTAAACCTGGATTGGTAGGAGGGCACTGTATAGGGGTAGACCCTTACTATCTGACATACAAAGCCCAGTCGGTTGGTTATCATCCTGAGATGATTTTAGCAGGGCGCCGCTTGAATGACAGTATGGCTACATATGTCACCTCTCGGTTGATCAAGGCAATGATCAATAAACGCATCATGATTCACGGTAGCCGGATACTTGTAATGGGACTGTCGTTCAAGGAAAATTGCCCTGACATACGTAATACCCCTGTTGCTGGAATAATTAAAGAGCTTGAAGAATATAATGCGACTGTTGAAGTTTTTGATCCATGGGTCGACCCTGCTGAGG
This sequence comes from Paracoccaceae bacterium, assembly GCA_902543185.1. Classification (GTDB taxonomy): domain Bacteria; phylum Pseudomonadota; class Alphaproteobacteria; order Rhodobacterales; family Rhodobacteraceae; genus Salinivivens. The sequence continues at coordinate 33,872 of CACBXB010000007.1, read as the reverse complement.
CCCGCGAAGAATATGAGATCTCATTGCTTAATAAATTACCCTCTGTCAATCGCGAGCAGATATTGGGTTCTAATGATAATAGTGGATTTGATGCAATTCTAATTGCTGTGGCGCATGATGAATTCAAGAGAATGGATCCAGAGTTTTTGCACTCTATTGGAGAAGCAAATTGTGTAATTTTTGACGTTAAAAGCATATTTTCGTCAGAATTAGATGTTGAGCGCCTTTAGCTTTGGCTCATATAAAAAACCCTTTTTGGTTTTGCACATATCAATGTTTCCCAAATAGTTATTAGATTGAAAAGGGCGTGAATATGATAGAAGACCGGAGAATAGCCTTCTTTATGAGAGCATATAATGACATTGATCATTTCTCTCCTATAATTGCTGAATTTGTAAAAAGAAGTGAAAACCCTGTGATTGTTTTTACGTCTGATATTGATTTTGAAAATGACTACAGAATAAAATTTTTAAAAACACTTGGTAACTTTGAAATATTCAAAGATGTTGATAAAGCCTTTAATAAGAGCTCCAATAGTAATTCATTTATAAAAAAGCTTTTTCAAAGATTTTACAAAATTAAACGCAACCCAAAAACGCTTATCGGTAAATATCACCGAAGATTTTTCCATGACAATAGTAAACAGTTTGATTTTTTACATGCGAAAAATATTGCTGCTTGCGTATTTGAATGGTCAACACCATTTGACAAAGGGGAAGTAATCGAAAAATATTTTATAGCAGCCACTGGAATTGGGATTACAACAATAGCCATACCGCATGGGTGTAATGTTTTTATAAACTCAGATGTAAATGTAAGCTATCGCAAAATGATCAAAAAAGGTAAGCTAGTGGAGCAAAGTGATCGAGCGCTATATGATTATTTCATACTACAAAACCCTATTCGCAGACTTGGTTGGATTAAATGGGGTCTAGATCCAGTTAAAACTCAGGCTTGGGGTAGCGCCCGTTTTTACCCTGATTGGGCAACCATCAACAGAAATATTTGCCCAAAATTCAACCCTAAAATTGATCCAAAGGGTAAGTTAAAAGTTGTTTTCATGCAGTTCCAAAAAGACTATAATCTGCATAATGAGTTAATTATGCAGGCTCTTCAAAAGCTATCGCAAATAAAATATATTTCTCTAGTAGTAAAAGACGCTACCCGTGAAGGAAAAGAATATTATAATCGAGAAAGCGCCCAGGGGAAATTAGGGTCTGCCCTTGTCGGGTGGTATGGTAACGACGTACATTCACCGGCATTAATCGATTGGGCCGATTGCGTGATAGTGATTGGGGGCTCTATTGGTATTGAGGCCATGTTGCAGAAAAAAATGCTGATTTACCCAACTTATTTAAATTCTAATCTAACTATGTACGAGTATTTTAACGCAGCTTACTGCGCTTCTAATTTTCAAGAGATTGAGCAATTTCTTGAATTATTTCATACTGCCGAAAACGTTAAACCACCACCAGGTATCGATGAAATGATGACTGAAATAGTTTATGCAGGTGAAAATTCATTCAATGTGCCCTTACGATATTATGAAAACATTAAAAATAAAAGTTTAGCATACCGGCTTCCTAGGATTGAGCACTAATGGAAAAAGTTTTAGTGAATACTGTCCCGCATTCTGGGACTCATCTAGTCACGACAATTTTAGACTCTTTTGGCTATAAGCAAGCCGTAAGTAATTATCGGTTTTATACCGTTCGGCCTTTCTTTCGGCGCACACAAAAGGCAGGTATCAACTGGCGGGCTGATAAAGACTTTAAAAATTTATTTTCAATTTTTGAAAAGAAGACCATGCTAGTCAGTGTTGCTTCGCCTCGCTTTGTGCGACCAAGCATAATCAGGGATTTGTTATCTGAAGTTGCTGAACAGGAGTATATCATTGGTCATATACCATTTAGCCACAAGGGGAAGGAAGTAATTGAGGAAACTATTCCAAAATCGGTCACAATAATAAGGGACCCTAGAGATATGGCTATTTCAATGATTAACCATGTTAGAACCAGACCTCGTCATCACGCCTATACTTACCTATTTGGTCAACTTTCTTCTGACAGCGAAAGATTTAAGGCAGTTCTTTCTGGCTATAAAAACAAATATGGCCACATAAACGGTGTGATAAATATGTATAAGTCAATGCTAACTTGGCAAAATGATAAAAATAATCTCACGATTAAGTTTGAGGACTTAGTTGGTGAAAGGGGTGGAGGCGAAAAACAAAAACAACTTTTATGCATAAGAAAAATACGTGATCATCTGAACCTGAACTCAAGGATTGATGATACCGATCTGAGTAAAATTGCTGAAAATGCTTTTGGAATATCTGGTACCTTCAGAAAAGGCAAAATTAGTGGTTGGAAGGATGTTTTTACACCGCTAGACAAAAATTTTTACCAATCTTACCTGGGCGAATTTTTAGTCGAGCTTGGGTACGAAAAAAGTTTAGATTGGTAAAGATTTTCAATTTTTAAATATACATTTTAGATTGATAGTTTAACGGCAATTTAGTATTTCAGGGTTTTTGATGAAACGAGTACTGTATATTGTGGCAAATCCCTTTTCCTACAGCACAAATCCTGTAGGCGGTAATATCAGCTCTGCGAGTGGTGTGGTGACTGGACTTTTAATGCATGATTATCATATCGATATAGTAACAGACTCTCATATTCCGACAATGCAAAAAAATTCTGACAAGCTGAAGACTATTTATTACCCATATAGATCCCTCCGGCGCGTGATTCCCAGGAATTTGAATGGTTTTTTAGGTAAGGTTTTTAAAAAATTAGACGGTTTATTTTTCCGAATAGCTATGAAAAAGAAAATCAAGAGTTTAGTTGATAAAAACGATTATACTTTCTGTTACATGCGAGCGTCGTATCATGGTGCTTCAATAACGAATATTTTGAACTCTAGAAATTTAAAATTAGTTCTAGAAGTCAATAAACCGCTTAGTATGGCACCTTTCAATAGAAAAGAGGCACTTGACTGGCCAAAGCGTAATCAAAAGGTCAAAGTTCCACCGGCAGAGCGTGATCAATATGAAGCTGCTACACTGATAACAGTGGACAGCAGTTTGAGAGCTAAGTGGATTACCGATTTTGTTGGTAAGAAATTTACTGGTAAAATGATTATCAATCCAAACGGGGTAAATACAAAGATGTTCAGCCCCTCTACGCATAGCCAAGAATTCTGTAATGAATTTAAAAAAGTACCGGACGATATCCTAGTGGGCATGGCTTCAAGTTTCAGATGGTACAATGATATCGATGAGTTATGCGAAGTTTTCTGTAGAGCTTTATTAAGATGCGATAAGCTTAAATATCTTATTGTTGTTGGAGATCTAAAAAAAGAAACTGAATTAAAGGTAAAAATTTCTGCATATGGACTAAATAAGTCGACAAAGATTTTATCGCAAGTTCCGTTTAATAAGATGCCCGAGTTGCTAAATGAATGCGACGTTGTTTTATCACATTTTAATTTTCATAATAAATGGCCACATAATTGTTCAATCAAACATCTAGAGTACCTTGCACTTGGAAAGCCAACGGTTGCAACAAACGTAGGTGAAGTGAATTTTGCAATCGAGCATGAAAAAAACGGATTATTGTGCGAGGAAGGAGACATTGACAAGTTCGCAAATTCAATAGTAAAGCTGGCTAACGATCCGGAACTTAGGAAGAAACTAGGGAAGGCGGGCCGGCAAAAAGCGGTGGAGGAGCTCGACTGGCAGTTTAACGTCCAAAAAATAATAAAATCTTTGGAGTTTTAGATTATGTCCCAAGCAATTCTGGGTTTGCATTGAAATGTTAGCTGTTTGGTTGAAAGTGAATAAATATGTCAATTGAAGGTGGAAATTCATTGAAAGCTAAAATTGCTAGAGATGAGTTCGTCTTGGGCTCATGGGTGACACTCGGTCATCCTGCAATTGCAGAAATAATGGCACGTTCCGGCTTTGACTGGATAACAATTGATCTCGAGCATAGCGTTATTACAATAAGAGAAGCTGAAGATTTAATACGAGTACTTACCTTGGCAAATGTGCCGGCTCTTGTACGCCTTACATCTAATGATACTAATCAGGTGAAACGCGTTATGGATGCTGGCGCTAGCGGTATAATTGTACCAATGGTCACCTGCCGAGAAGATGCAGTCAAAGCGGTTGATGCAGTAAAGTACCCACCAGTTGGAAAACGGGGTGTTGGGCTAGCTAGGGCTCAACAATATGGGGCAGGATTTGATAAATACCGCACGTGGTTGGATCAAGACTCAGTTATCATAGTACAAATAGAACACATAGATGCAATTACTAATCTCGAAGATATTTTCTCCGTTGAAAATATCGACGGATATATAATTGGCCCCTATGACTTGTCAGCTTCAATGGGCATTCCCGGACAATTTTCTCATCCAGATTTCAATGACGCTATGGAACATATAAAATCAACGTCAAAACGCATGGGTATTCCGGGCGGGATACATATAATTGAGCCAGATCCTTCTCAACTCGAAGTGCGAGTAAAGGAAGGTTTTAAATTTATAGCTTACAGTCTTGATATTAGAATGCTTGATGTAACATGCAGGCATGGCGTTGATTTTTTTTTGAAATGGAAAAAGTAGAGTTATGAAAGCGATAGCAATAATTCCAGCTCGGATGGGTTCATCTAGGTTTCCTGGAAAGCCTTTGGCTAAAATACACGGTATTCCAATGGTCGGCCATTGTTATTATCGGACACAAATGTGCAAAGAACTTTTTAATACGTACGTGGCAACTTGCGATAAAGTAATTTATGATTACATCAAGTCTATTGGTGGAAATGCAGTAATGACCTCCAATGTCCATGAGCGCGCTAGCGATAGAACAGCAGAGGCGATGCTTAAAATAGAGGCTGATATTGGCGAAAAGGTCGATATTGTGGTCCTGGTACAGGGCGATGAGCCAATGGTTACTCCTGAAATGATTGAGCAGTCATTGAAGCCATTCAAATCAGACAAGGAAATTAATGTGGTTAATTTAATGGCTGACATGCAAACCGTGTTAGAATTTGAGAACCCAAGTGAAGTAAAAGTTGTGGTAAATAAATATAGCGAAGCGCTTTATTTCTCCCGCGAGGGTATACCTTCGAGGAAAAAGGGGTTTGATAGCGTTCCCATGCTTAAACAAGTTTGTATTATACCTTTTAAACGTGACTATTTGCTGAAATTTAACAATATGCATGAAACAGATTTAGAAAGGATAGAATCTGTTGATATGATGCGCGTTTTAGAAAATGGTGAAAAAGTACATATGGTTAAGACAGAAGCCAAATCATTTAGTGTTGACACAGAGGAAGAGCTTATTTTTGTAGAAAAGCAAATGGTAAATGATCCTTTAATCTCACAATACAAGACTGATAATGGCTAGGTATCTTGTTACTGGAGCGGCGGGATTCATTGGATCAGCAATTGCAAAACGCTTGATCACTGAAGAAAACGAAGTAGTTACTATTGATAATCTAAGTACAGGAAATCGATCAAATATCCCTGAGGGTACGACTTTTATAAAAGGTGATTGCAGTGACCCAGGCGCTTATGAGCAAATTGAAAAGACGCGGTTTGATGCGATATTCCATATTGCAGGACAGAGCTCGGGTGAAATTAGCTTCGATGATCCAATATATGATATACGCACCAACGCAGAGTCTACATTACGTTTATTAAAATTTTCTGTCCGAAATGGTTGCAGCCGATTCATATTTGCAAGCACAATGTCAGTTTATGGACAAAAGCCAGATCACCCTGTTGGCGAAAACGAAGAATGCCGTCCAGAGTCTTTTTATGGCGTGGCTAAGCTAGCAAGCGAACATTATTTACGAATTTATCGACAGTATGGGATTAGAAGCACTTCCCTGAGATTATTCAACGTGTACGGCCCAGGTCAGAATATGACAAATATGAAACAAGGAATGATAAGTATCTTTTTGGCACAAATGCTAGATCAGCAGAAAATTCTTGTTAAAGGCTCAAAAGATAGATTTCGCGATTTTGTCCATGTCGATGATGTGGTGGAGGCATTTGTGCGTTGTCTGAAAAATAAAAAGTCTGAAGGACGTTCTATAAATATTGGAACAGGGAAAAGAACTTTGGTAAGTGAAATTATTAAAATCTTAGTTTCTACTCAAAAAAAGAATATCCCTGTGCATTACGAAGGCAATACACCAGGTGACGTATTTGGTATATACAGTGATACTTCGTTGATGAACGAAGTCCTTGGTTCATGGCCAAAGACAGATTTAAGTGATGGTTTGGTCAGACTTGTACAATCAAATGTTTTTTCAAAACACAGTCATGATAATTTAAATGTTTAATGATAATATACAAAATTGAGTTGGAACCAAATGCTTCTTCGACGGAAGCTTTAGGTCTAATAACATCAAAATATTAAACTTCCTGTTTATATAAATCTGCATAACGAATTAGATGAAAACACAATCTTTTAAATTTTGGAAATAGATTTGATCAAAAAAAATCAAAACCGACAGCGCAGTTTATTAAGTGGAATACGTTGGACAGTTTTTCAAAGAGGAAGCTATTTCATTGTGTCAACTGTGTTGACTATTGTTATGGCGAGGCTTCTAAATCCAGAGGATTTTGGTTTAGTTGCTATGGCAACTGTGTTTACTGGAATAAGCGCCTCATTTCTGGATATGGGCTTAAAAGACGCACTGGTACGTGAAAAAAATCCGAGTGACGAGTTCATTTGTACTATGTTCTGGTTAACTATTATTTTCAGTTTATTCATTTGGATTATTTTAATCATATCAGCTTCTGCAATTGGGAATTTATATAATGAAAAAATAGTCAAAATTATTATTTATTGTCTATCAGTAAACGTGCTTTTTTCAGGCGTCAGGACCATCTATCAGGCTTTATTAGAAAAGGCTTTAAACTTCAAAAAAATTGCTATTTTTGAATTGGTATCGCGCTTAGCTAGTTCTGCCGTTGGCGTACTTATGGGCATTTTTGGCTTTGGCGTCTGGAGCCTCGTGACCATGGCCGTCTTAAACGAATGTCTGAAAACACTTATACTGGTAATCAAGGTAAAATGGAAACCTTCGATAAAGTTCAATATAGAAAATATAAAAGCAGTATATCGTTTTAGTTTGTATTTAACTCTCACACAGTTCTTAGATCATACTCAGAGACGCCTCGAAATTTTTGTTGTTTCTGTGTTCATGGGAAGCCAATCGAGTGGAATATATTCTCAATCTAACATTTTACTGAGACAACCGGTAAAACTTATAAACGGGTCGATTAATGCTGTCTTTTTTTCTGCCTTTTCTTCCATGCCTGAACAAAGGGAAAAAATCAGTCTTTATTGTTTGAAGTTAATACAAGCCACTGCAATTTTTTATTTACCTATTTGTATTATTTTAATTCTTTACTCTGAAGTTCTGGTACTGGTTGTTCTTGGAGAAAAGTGGTTTGATATGGCTTCTATTCTGCCAATCATCGGTATAACTGCCACTATTTTGTCCTTTCACAGGAGTAACTGTTTGCTCATGAAAACTCTTGGGCGCACTGACTTGTTATTTAAAGTTTACTGTTTGTATTTAGGCTTGACACTGGTCGGATGTATTTTGGGCGTGCAGTATGGCATACAAGGGGTCGCGTCCGGTATGTTGGTGTGTTCATCACTGTTGTTTGTAATTAGCACAACCGTGGTTCTACCTTTGTTGGAAATAAAGATGTCAATTTATCTTGTACAACTTGCCAGTCCTTTTGCGTATGCATTAGCTTCACTACTTGTTGGTTATTTGGCTGAGGTAATGGCGGTGACACACTTTGAAAGTAGCCATAAACTCAGTGCAACAATTGGTGTTTTAGTCAGTTTAGCTTGTTACGCAGGAGCACTTATATTAAGGCCACTGCCTGTGTGCAACGATTTAGTAAAGCTTTTCAATATTAAATATTTTAAAAAAGCAAACGTTATATGATCACTCTGGTTTGTTTAAATTCTTAAAACGCTTAAAATTCTGAACAAAAAAGTAGCATTAAATAACTGCCGTTTTAGCAACTTTTTTTGTAAAACCAGCATTAGAAGCGATACCCGGAAAACTACCAGACTACAACGTCAAAAATTTAATATGTATCTATATAATTTATAAATGCTTTTGCTTCTTTTGGTTGCAAAAGCTGGTTCCAATTTTTTTTCGTGAAGCAACTTGTCCTCGAAATTTAATTGGTGTTATCAGTTCATCGGTATTGTTTATGTGGGAGCCATTACGCATGCTCAAAGTCGCGCATCACGATTTAACAGTAGGGAATTAAAATATGAAGAAACTACGAAATTTTATCAAGTCTGTAATTAAACCGCTAAGAAAGATTTTGACATATTTAATTGTGGAGCCAAGTGTTTTGAATTCGCATATAGCGAAACAGGTTTGGCATGAAACAAATGCTTTTAGATGGGCTGCCGCGTATGCAGTGAAGAACCAAATTGAGGGGGACTATCTGGAATTTGGAGTATGGAAAGGTAATGGCTTTATCGAGGCATATAGGCAAATAACCCAATACAGCAAACGTTTCTATGAAGTGGGTGTAAAATCTACCGGACATAAAAATATTTTTAAAGATATGAGGTTCCATGCTTTTGACAGTTTTGAGGGATTGCCGGAAACAAAAAATGTTTCAAACCCAATTCAGTATTTTGCTGGAAATTATAGTGCAAGTGAAGAAATATTTTGGGACAGGATATCAAAGGCTGGCTTAGACACAAGCCGCGTAACAACCACTAAAGGTTGGTTTGAAAACAGCCTGAACGATGAAACAGCGGAAAGGCTCCATCTTCAGAAAATAGCAATTGTGTATGTCGATTGTGATGTTTATGAGTCAACAGTTGATGTTTTGAATTTTATCCAGCCGTTCCTTTCCACGGGCTCAGTATTAATTTTTGACGATTGGTTCCGTAATAAAGGAATATCAACAGAAGGCGTACAGGGAGCAGTTTTGGATTGGTTAGAAAAAAACCAAAATATTAGTTTGCAGCACTATTACAATTGCGATACGCGTACAGCCTTATTCATCGTCAAGATTGACGGTATTGAGAAAAATGTTAAGATTGATTGCGTTTAATTACTTGGAGTTTTAAGATGTTGTTTGCTTCAAAATTCCAAAAAAAATTTACTTCAATTATACTGAAAATATTGGGATTAGAGAAAGGATCATGGAAGGAGAAGAAGTATAAAACGGTTTTATTTTGTTTAATATCGATACCTATAAAAAAGATAAAAAGATTACGTCGAACCACTCAAGTTGTAGAAAAGCAATACGACGATATTGCTGGGCAATATATAAAAGAAAATTATTATATTCATAAGATGCGCTATTCTGTGGTGAATGGAGAGGTGAAAAACATCTCGAGTGTGGATAACATGCGTGAAATCAGATTAGAAATTCGAAGTATTCTTTCAAAACACCATTTTAAAAATGTACTAGAAGTAGGTGTAGGAGAATTAACCACGCTAAGCGACATACATGAGTATTTTGGTCCTGATATAGAGTGTTACGGCGTCGATCTTTCATTAAATCGTATCAAACATGGACTGAAGGAATTCGAAAAAAGGCATAAAAAACAGCCACATGTCGCCAAAGCTAATGCCATGACCCTGCCTTTTGCAGATAATTCGTTCGATTTAGTCATTACACGACATACTCTTGAGCAAATGCCCAGTATATACAAATCGGCCTTGCAAGAAATACTTAGGGTTGCAAGAAAACACGTTTTTATGTTTGAGCCTTCTTATGAGCTCGGAGGTTTTGCTCAAAAATTAAAGATGATAAATAATGATTATGTAAAAGGAATACCAGATTATTTAAGTGCGCAACAAAATGTTAAGTTGGAGCCAGAGTTTTTGATGATGAATAGTGCAAATCCACTAAATCATACTGCTTGTTATCAAGTTACCGTACAAAATCCAGATGAGGAATTATCTGGTAAACAGGAATTTGTTTGCCCTATCACAAAACTGAAACTTGAGAAGCGAGTGGATAACTATTATTCAGCTAGCGCAAAACGAGCGTTTCCTGTAATAGACGGCATTCCCGTATTTGATCCCCAATATTCTATTGTGGTTACAGAAGTTATGTAACTTGAAAATCCGGTAAGATGCTGTGAGATATAGAATTCATATCCAATAATAACTTGAGTTTCAATTTATTTCATAAGCATTTTTACAATATGATGACAAGCTGAGCGCATAAGCTAGTCAATCATCTCTATGTAATCTGTTATAGAATGCTGAAGATGTATCACAACACTGTAGAGGTTTAAATGAGAGTACTTGTAACAACTGTCCCATTTGGAGACAAAAATTCGTTACCTTTAGAAATGTTAAGAAGCGCGAATGTAGAATTTGATATAAATCCACTTAATCAAAAGCTTACTGAACACCAGCTTATAAATATGGTTGGAGATTATGACGTATTGATCGCTGGTACGGAACCAATAACGAAATCTGTGATGGAAAATGCACCTAATTTGAAAATGATTTCAAGGGTTGGGATAGGTCTTGACAGTGTGGATCTGACTGAAGCCAAAAGTAGAGAAATTCTTGTTTCGTACACTCCAGACGCGCCCGCTCCAGCGGTTGCAGAGCTTACCATGGGTTTAATAATTACTCTTCTTCGATCCGTCCATTTATCAAATTTGCAAATGCATAATGGGCAATGGCGACGTTATTTTGGAAAGCGAATCGCAGAATGTACAATTGGGATAATCGGGGTTGGTAGAATTGGTAGTAGGGTTATCAATCGAACTACGGCATTCGGCACCCCTAGACTTCTAGTGAACGATATATCTTCTAATAAGGAATTGAGCAGAAAGTTTAAACTTGATTGGGTTGATAAAGAAACAATATATCGAGAGGCTGATGTTATATCAGTGCACTTACCACTCAGTAAATCCACAAAAAATATGATTTGCCGAGAACAACTCCTTATGATGAAATCAGATGCCGTACTCTTGAATACAAGTCGTGGTGGAATTGTTAATGAGAGAGATTTATATGAAGTCATGAAGTCTGGCCATCTATCCGGAGCGGCCATCGATGTCTATGAAAAAGAACCATATTCTGGTAATTTATCGGAAATCGAAAACTGTATATTAACATCACATATGGGTTCAATGTCAGTAGATTGTAGAACTCGGATGGAAATTGAAGCTACTGAAGAGGCGTTAAGATTTATCAAAGGAAATGATCTAATAAGTGCAGTCCCAGAAATGGAGTATTTAGCGCAGAAAGATAATTTCTAGAAAGGGTCTTAGTTTATGGAGAGAGTAGTTGTAATTGGTGGTTCAGGATTTGTAGGTAGTCACACAGCTGATGAACTCAGCCGCCGAGGATTTGACGTAACCATTTTTGATGTTGAAAAATCTTCTTGGTTAAGAGGTGACCAGAGCTTTGTACTTGGAGATATGTTGGACATGGACTCAGTGTCTAAAGTTTTGGGGGGAGCAAAGTATTTATATCACTTTGGTGGTATTTCAGATATTGGAGAGGCAGCACAAAGACCCTTTAATACCATCAATCAAAATGTGATTGGAGCTTCTATTGCGATGGAAGCCGCGGCCAATTCAAGTGTTGAGCGTGTAATTTATGCTTCAACTATGTATGTTTATAATCAGTCAGGTTCCTTTTATCGTGCAAGTAAGCAAGCTGCAGAAACCATTATAGAAGCGTACTCTCAGAAATTTCCAGTAGATTTTACATTCCTGAGATACGGTTCCCTATATGGTCCGAGAGCTCAGGAATGGAATGGCTTAAAACGGTATATCAGCGAGATTATACATAATAGAAAACTAGTATATCAGGGTACAGGAAAGGAACGACGTGAATATATACACGTGTCAGATGCGGCACGCTTGAGTGTTGATATATTAGACGGTAAATATAAGAACAGTGCAATCACTGTTACGGGGCAACAAATTCTCACCTCTGAAGAATTAATCGACCTTATTTTTGAAATTTCGGGCATCCCAAAAAATGTTAAGTTCAACAACGAAATTACAATCGATCACTATACTATGACCCCTTATCGATATATGCCGAAGACAGCAAAAAAGATTGTACCAGACGAGTTTATTGATTTGGGACAAGGGGTATTTGACATTGTAAATGAAATCTTTGACGAATTCAGGGTTGGTGAATAAAAACGTTTTTATATCTCTCATTAATTTGCATCGATATAAATGCTAGCTATTTGTAGTTTTTAAATGTTTAGATATTAAGGTTCATGATGTCACTAGTGAAAAAATTAATAGCTGATAAAGATATTGTATTTTTTGACTTTGACGGAGTGCTAGTGGATTCCGTAAACATCAAGCGTGATGCGTTTCAAAAAATGTACCAACAATATGGAACTTCCATAGCGTTGGATGTGATGCGCCATCATGAGAAAAATGGAGGTATGTCACGTTTTGAAAAATTTTCTTATTACCATAAACATTTTTTGCATAAAGATTTAAGCCCACTTGAAATAGACCAAATGTCTAAAGAGTTTTCAAATCTGGTAATACAAAAAGTTATTTATGCTAATTGGATTCCAGGGGCTCAAAGTTTTTTAGAAGCGCTTAATAATAACTTTAAAAAATGCGTAATTGTATCAGCGACACCGCAAGCAGAGATTGAAAAAATAATAAAAAATCGCGGAATGGCTAGATATTTTACAGATATTTGTGGGTCGCCTACGGCTAAGCATCTAAATTTAGAAAAGATTATGAATAAATATTATTCTAATTCTCGGCGCACTGTTTTTTTTGGAGATGCAATGGCTGACTGGGAGGCTGCTCATAAATTAGGAATACCTTTTATTGGGGTGGGAGAAGAAATAAAAAAACAATTACTCATTAAACAGAACAAAGATTGTAATTTCATTGATAACTTCAATGAAAATTATGTCTGACAAATCACTCTTTGAATTTTAGTGGATTCGAAATGCATCAGAAAATTGGGTATATAATTCAAGCTAGGCTGGGTTCTAAACGTTTGCCAGCGAAAGCACTTTTATATTATGGAGGTACAACCATCCTTAATTATATAATTAAGTCACTCGTCGAAAACGGTGTAAAAAAAGAGCTTGTTTGTGTTGCAACTTCAACATCAGTAATTGATGATGTAATTGAAAATTATGTGACACAACTTGGATACAAAGTAATCCGTGGCGATGAAGATAATGTTTTTAGACGCTTTCAAACGGCAGCTAAGGAGACTGGATTTGAAAATATGGTTAGGTTAACTGGTGATAATCCGCTGATCAATACAAATCTTGTAGCTCATTGCGTAAAGAAACACATCGAAGCAAAGGCAAAGTTAACATCCACCCGTGAAGTTAATGGTACAAAAATTAAGCGTTATGTGCCCAAGGGGTTTTCAGTAGACGTAATCAATTCACTTGAACTTTTGTCTGTAAACTCAGCTGATTTGACTGCATTCGAGGCCGAACACGTAATCCCATACTTCTACAATAATTTTGAGGTTCAACTTATAAAAGATTTCAAGATCCAAAACACCGAAAGCAGCATAGACACCTTGGCTGACTATGTCACTTTGTTTAAGTGATCAAAACAACGATCTCAGGATAAAATCCCTATGTCACAAGTCACAGTTTATATTTTAAACTATAATTATGGTAAGTATATATCGAAAGCTATTGAGAGTGTTTTAGCGCAAACTTATAAAGATATTGAGCTTATAATAATAGACGATGGTTCGACGGATCATTCAATTGATATCATTAAGCGCTACGCTGAATTTGCCACGATCGTGCAGCAGTCAAATATTGGTTTAGTTAAATCTATATTGAAAGCCTTTTCGATGGCTAACGGTGAGTATGTAATGAGACTAGATGCAGACGACTGGTTACTTGAAGGTTGTATTGAAGAATTAGTGAAAAAGATCACGTTAGATCGTAGCGCCGCTTTGGTCTTTCCTGATTATTACGAAGTAGATGAATTTGGGCAAATTATACGTCAAATAAAACGACACGATTTTACTAATAATGTCACATTGCTTGATCAACCGGCACATGGAGCATGTACATTGATTAGAAAAGAATATTATTTTGCTGTAGGTGGTCATGATGATAGCCTTATGTGTCAGGATGGAGTTGATATTTGGCTAAGTTTAACAGAGCGTTATCAGGTCGTTAATGTAAGTAAACCTTTGTTCTACTATAGAAAGCACGGTCAAAGTTTGACGACCGACGAGGGCCGCATATTATCAACCAAAAGTGATATCTATCGAAAACATGCTATTAAGCGGGGATATAGTAAAGAAACAACCTTTGCCTTCGTGCCGGTTAGAAGCCAACAGATCAATGGGGTTGAGTACTCAAGTATAAAACTAGGAAACAAAACTGTATTAGAATGGGTGGTTGAAAAGACTAAGCGATCAGACTTAGTTGATAAGACTATCATTTTGGTAGAGACGCCAGATCTCGCTGACTTTGCGTGTCAGCTTTTTTCAGATGAACCTAATATCGTTGTATCCGAGCGTAATAACAAAGATGCAAGACAAGGTGTAGGTATTGAAAATTCTATAATAGATTATTTAAGTGCTTATAATGAAGTGTCGCTTGAGAATATTATTGTATTAACTGTAAATTACCCTTTTAGCCGGCATAATTATATCGATAGTGCAATATACTCTATGTTCTTGTTCGGCAGTCAATCTGTTGACAGTGTAATAATGGATAATTCAATTTTTTATTATCATGATGGTAGCGGTTTGAAACAGTGGATCGATAATTATATCAGAAAAGAGCGAGATGATATATATATGCGCCGCGGTGGCATCTCAGTCTTCAAAAAAAATACTTACTTGGATACCAAACGAGAAAACCCTGTAAAAATGGGCCATGTAATTGTGGACAAAATCTCATCATTTGAAATACGATCTGGTGAAGACTTAGAAATAGCCAATTTTATGGCAGAAAAAATTTTACAGGAATCACAATAACCGAAAGTCAAAGAATTAAATCCAGATCGTGTTTTGGAATGGTTAACGATTTTACAATTTACCAAACTTTTGGCGATTTACCTTAAGTGAATATTGGTAGATTAAATAACAACTTTACGTTGGAAAATTGGACTTTTTTGCTTAATTAGTAACATAAAACATATTGATTGATATGCATGAGCTACCCGGTATTTTTTTAATTCTATTTTACTTAACCGTTCCAGAATGTTCAAAGCTTTTCGGTTTGTGAGATATTACGTTAGCGGAATTATATAAGTAGTAAGCAGAGCTATTAGAGGACATACAAAGTGAAAAAAAAAGATAAAATAAATATCCTTTTGGAGGAATACAACAAAGCTCCAAGCGAATATCGAGTTGCAAATTACTGGGCGAATTATGAAACACAGTTAATCAATATGATTGAGGGATTGGATCTTGGCCAGATGCGGTCTGGAAAATATCCGATACTCTCAACATTTGGATTTATTGATGGTGCATATACCTTTCATCCAAGGCTATCCTTTTGGAAAAAATTGATAATGAAATTTTTTCAACATTATGTAATTAAAAATAGGGCCATACTTCCTTATAAACTCAGGAAATCAGATATTGAGGAAATGGCATATCGCCACTGCGAGTTAATGTGTGATTCAACCAATTCAGTTCCAATAAGCAATATTGAAGTATCGGAATTTGGTAATCCTCCAGATTTATTTGAAATCAATGGGAGTAAATACACTGTACCCTTCCTAAGTTATTACCGAAGGTATTGCTTCGCTAACAAACATATGTCGTTAAAAGGCGATGAGGTAATTGTTGAGCTTGGGTCAGGTTCCGGTTATCAGATTGAAATACTGAAAAAACTTTACCCAAATCTCACGATTTTATGTTTTGACTTACCTTTACAGCTATATCTTTGCGAAGAATATCTCACTAACGCTTTAGGTGAAACTGACATTGTCGGAATAGAGAATTGTCTTAAATGGAATGATTTATCCAACATTAAAAAGGGAAGCGTTCATTTTTTAGGAAGCTGGCAAGTACCTTTACTAAACGATTTTCAATTCGATATTTTTTGGAATGCAGCCAGTTTTGGTGAAATGGAACCAGATATCGTTCAAAATTATTTGAAATACATTAAAGGAAACGCTAAGTGGATCTACTTAATGCAAGCACGTCATGGGAAAGAGACGGCTGGTGAAATCAGTGTCAACACTCCTATAACATTCGAAGACTACAATAACTTTCTTTCCGGTTACAAAATTCTAGCGGCAAATGACGCTTGGCACTCCCATAAAAGACTTTCTCAATCTGGAGGCTATTTTGAGGGTGTCTGGGCTGAAATAAAATAAGCTTAATTCCCAAAAAAGAAGAAGTAATTCAACGCATTCACTTTTGTAAAATTTTTGATTGATTTTAAATTTTAAGTGTTTGAAATTCGGGCAAGCGTTTACCGTAGAAATCCTAAATAAAGAAATATATCAGTGACCTTCGCAAACCTAGTTTATTTTTGTACAAATAGCGTCAACTTATGTACTATTTAGAAATTATTTTCTAAGTACTGTATAGACACCATTTTCAAAAACTCTTGAATGGTTTGGGCTTAGCTCATCAACGTGTGAAGGTTCATTCGTAATTATAAAATTATATGGGTAATGTGTCTCAATCTTTTCTGAGTTCGAAATTATTTGTGATTTAAATTCTCGCCTCTTATACCATTCAGCTAAACCTTCTTTTGAAGAAGTTATATACTTGAAAGTGACTAATGTGGGTCTATTAAGCTTCCTTTCCATGTCATGTAGTTTTTCTTCTATTTTTGGGTCAATAAGAATAATGTCGGTAGTAGTGGTATTGTCTAAAAGAAATTGGTACAGTTCAACTTTAGCGGGGCGTCCTTCGCGGTGATTGTGAATTTCTTTAACGCTATTGATAGCTCCGCTCATAGCAAAAAATGGAAATAGAGTAAGTAGCAATACTGGGCCAATATTCGCTCCGCTTTTCAAGTCGCTAACTTGTAATTTCAAGCATGCATAAAAAAGAGTTAACAGCAGTAGTAGACTAGTGAAGCGATAAGGATAAAGCTTGCCAAATGAGCCGCTGCTGTCCATGGCTGATACCAGCAAAAAAACAAAAATCATTACAGTGGAAACTTTTATAAGGTCATATAATAGTTTTGACTTTACATCCTTTTGCGTTCCCCGTGTGACCCAAAGACCTATTAGAATTCCAATGTAGATAGTTATTCCTGGCAACCACTGCAGAATAAAACGCGGTACGCTGTAAAACGGAAGAACCATTTTATACTGACGGATGTAGCTATAAATATATAATGGAGTGGGCATGGCGTCGTCCTGAATGTAGTTAGATCCATAAAACCCCTCAATCGCAATAAACAAAATCGGACAGCACAATAAAAAAAACGCACCCAAAATTTTGATAGCTGCAACAAGATTTCCATTTGAAACAAAGCTAGCTAGAACTAGTAAACACAGCCATTGTACTCCAACCAAAAGATGAAAATATGTCGCAATTGATAATAAAACTACCATTTTCATACTATTTTCTTTGAGGTATTGATTTATCCCTAATATGACGAAAACATATGCAAATATTTTGGCTTCAAAGTCTTCAAAAATCCATTCCCGCCCAATGAAACTTTGTCCTAGGAGCACAAATACTATAATTGAGAGCAGTCCATACGAATTATTCAAATCTAATGTCGTGCAGAGCTTCCATAGTGCCAAAGCAAATATTACACTTGCAAACAATGATCCAATAATCTGGGTTTTTTCGAAACCAAGGTATTTCACCATTAGCCCAATTATTGTGTCCGAAATAAATCTATAATTTCCAGAGAAAATAAAAGAAGAATACTCGCCATTCCATTCGGGATTAATAAATTTATTGGCTAACCCATAGTACATCTCCTCGTTTCCACTAAGAACACCAAAAGGAGATAGTGTTAAGAGGATAAATCCAAATAAATAAAGATGAAAATATTTGGTAAAATTAATTGAACTACGATCTAAAAAAATCCATCTCACTCCGTTGTTCCAATTCATTAGACCAAAATAACAATAAGTCATAAGAATTAATATGAACTTTGACAACAAAAATATACGACTGAATAAATTACAATATTTTTATAGTCAAAAATTTACAGTGACTGATGGAAAACATGAGAGATTAGCGATTTAAAAGATCCCTTTAAATAGTTCTGAGCTATATTCATAATCAATATTTATAATTACTAAGTCAAAAAAGCGGTGAAAATTTATGTATAAGCGCAGCACAAACTGCGCCTAGGCCCCAACCAGCTAAAACTTCTACCGGTCTGTGGCCCAATTTTGTACGCAAATTTTTCGCTAAATTGTTTACATTGCCAAGTTCCATTGAGAGCAGGGTAGCGTGATCTTCTAATTTTCGACGTAAATCTACTGAGTCTATTGCTACGACTATACACACTGTGAATGCTACTGCTGATACAGGAGACATAAATCCCTCTCCAAATACTATAGAAAAAAAAGTAGTGGATGTGATTGTATTGTGAGTGCTAGGTATGCCGCCCATACCAATTTCTTTCACAGCGAGCTTTCGTAATTTTACAGAATTAACCGCAAATTTTAGACTACCAGCAGCTAAATATCCAACGACGGGTGCAATTAAATAGGGGATCGCCATTTTTTTAAATTTCCTGTCCATTTTTCAAACACCAATCAATACTTCGTCGCATTCCTTCGCGTAGTTCGCATATTGGTTTAAAGGCTAATTCTTGCTTTGCTTTAGAAATGTCACAAATAATATTTTGGTTCATTTCAGATAAAACATGAAATTTTTGGTGGTAAAGACCTAATGTTTGCAAGGAACCATCCACTAATCTAGCGAGATCAGAGATCACTCCGGGGACATGAAGATTATTAGGTTTTACCTTTATACCGAAATCTTCGCTTAAAACGAGCTTAACAGTTTCTGCAATTTCCACCATTGAATAAGGCCTTTCGTCGGCTATCCAATAAATTTCACCAGCAGCCTTCTTGGAATAAGCTGCAAGTATTGTCCCTAAAGCCAAGCTATCAATAAAGCCCATTGATCGTTTGTTTAGGCCTGCTCCCATTAAGGGAAATCTGCCATCTTTGAGCATACGAAAAAAGTCCGTTTGTCTTGCAGGCTGTCCTGGCCCATAAAACCAAGGTGGCCGTACGACAGTGAGCTCAGGATAGCCTTTGCTAGCCATACACTCCACCAAATATTGCTCCATCTTGTGCTTCGATTTTCCATAGCCCATGTAAGGATTATATGCAGACTCTTCCGTAAAATAGTGATCGGGAGAGGCATTGCACCCAAATGGAGAGTTCGAAGAAATAGCAACAAACCTCGCTGCTTTAAATGTCGCGGCGGCGTTGAGTAAGTTGAGTGTACCGTTTACATTTACCTTAACGAAATCTTTAGTAAAATACTTAGGATGAATAAGGCCTGCGGTATGGATTATCAAGCTATCCTCTTCACCCTTCAATAGCTCTAAACATGCATCAGTCTCTGTTATGTCTCCATATGAAATCTCAATGCCAAAATCAAGCAGCGCCTGTACGTTTTCACCCGGTCTAACAAGGCATTTTACTTCTCTACCGCCCTGGCCAATAGATCCGAGCTCCTCTAATCCTATGGTTAATGCCTGGGCAATTCTTTTACCCAGCCAGCCAGTGCCACCTGTCAAGATAATTTTTGAATATTCTATCATCACTAATACCCCTCTAGTAATAAATAATAATGATGAAAGATATCAACCACCCGATTGATGTTAATTTTATTCCATTGTTATTCAAAACTAAAGATGTTGGATCATCGCCTAATCCATCAACTGCTAATAATTTTAAATAATGTAAAATTCCAAACAAAACAAAAATAGATGTTAGAAGTATTTCTGCCCCAAATCTGTCAATAGCATATTCAGATGTACAGAAAACTACATAGCAGGTGAAAACTGCAGTGGCTGAAAACGTATTAACTTGGTCAAGATAAACCAAATTATATCCAGCTAATGAACGCCTTTGAAAGGTCTCATCGTTACTTTGAATTAAATCTCCACGTCTTTTGCCGACGGCCAGCATAAGCGATAGGAGCCCTGTGCACATAATTATCCAAGGTGACAGAGTAACTAATAGAATTGACGCCCCAAACAGTAATCGAATTATAAATCCACTAGCCACCAACAATAGCTCAAGAATGGGTACATTCTTTAAGCCAAACGAATAGCCGATGTTGATAATACCATACAACGCCAAGAGTGATATTGCTGAGCTTGAAAAATTGAACATGGTGCTTATCGCAACTAGCAATCCAACAATAATCGTAAATATAACGAATGCTTCAATTTTGCTTACTGCACCAGACGCCAAAGGGCGCAATTTCTTTTTTTTGTGGATCCTATCAGCCTCAATGTCAGCCCAATCATTTAAAATATAAATACTGCTAGAAAGCAGTGAAAATGCTATTATGCCAACCAATCCAGCTAGAATATTGGGTGACATTAAGTTTCCTGAAAAAAATAATGGAGCTATAACAAATCCATTTTTGATCCATTGATGAGGCCTAATTAGCTTAAAATAATCAATTAAACGGTTCATCAGAATGCTTACTTTTCTCTTTTTGTACAAAATTCTTTGCCACACGTAAAGCTAGCGCCATTACACTTGCCTGAGGGTTAACTGCAGGAGATTCAGGAATAAGACTTGCGTCTGCGACATATAAATTTTTCATACCCCAAATTTTGCCAAAAGAATTTGCAGCGCTCAGCTTAGGATTTTCACCGATACGAATGCTACTAAACATATGGATCGTCATCAAATTACATTTCTTCCGAGGCAATCCATATGATATAGCAGTAATCATTTCATCAATAGAATGCCACGCTTTCATCCCATTAATAGAAGGTTGGATTTTTCGTGCACCACTTTCGAATAAGCTTATAGCCAGATTTTGCAAACCAACTTCAATGTTATTCCAATCCTCTAGCGAAAGCTGGTATTTCACTGCTGCGTGTTTTGAAAATGGAATTTTAGCTACATTTCCCAATCCTGTACCGCGAGCCATAACATAATACATAGTCATATTTGCAAAAGACGGCAACATATGGGATCTCGCGCCCCAATCTTCAGCTAAAAACATTCCATAAGTTGGCAGGGAAGATACAGAGCCCCCAATTCTATAGTCTGGTGAAAATTCGGTTATCGCGTACAAAGGCAGACGGGATTTTTGCGCGTCAATAGTTTCATCAAATTCTGCTATAACCCGCATCGTGGGATGGAGCCTAAAGCCTTTGCCTATTCCATGATTAAAACCACTTTTCAATAGTAATATTGGCGTTTGTGTTGCACCACCGCAAACAAAAATATGCTTAGCATAAACTGTGATAATTTGATTTTGTCCTTCTACTGAAGTGACTTGCGCCCTCGCACCCCTGACTAACATCTCACTTCTTATTACTTTTTCGACACGGCAATTCGAAATAAGCCTACCACCATGCTCAATGAATTTACGTAATACCGAATTTGACATTGATTGCTTGGCACCAGTGGGGCAACCGATAGAACAATGGTTTGTTCCAACACAATTCTTATGACCTCGGTCCAATGGTTTAACTTCCCAGTTCCTCAATTCACCCGCACGTCTAAGTATTTCCGAATGGGCTCCAAGCTGTCCTGTGGTGCGCGAGGCGTTTACAAGACTTGCTGCCTGATCATATAAGGGTGACAGATGAGACGGAGAAAAATCATTAATGGAGTATATTTCCGCCCACTTGGAAATTAACTCTTCGGGAGGACGCTGGAATATTGCACTGTTTATCTCTGTACTGCCGCCAACACAGCAACCTTCCGCATAGGCAACAGGCGTATTTCCTTTTGCGAGCGTCATACCCCCATAACGCCACATCTTTAAGAAACTTTCAGAAAGAGTGTAAGGCACTTTTTCAGCTGGAACTGATTGACCCTCCTCAAGCATAAGTACATCATAACCTGCTTTAGAAAGCTCATAACCAACAGTTGCTCCCCCGGCACCAGAACCAATAACGAGAACTTCGCAGTTAAGATCCTTTATTTCTTCGAGAATATAATCAGGCATTCCATTTGGCTCTGTAGTGTTCAGCTCTTTCTAAACCAGTCTTTTCACTTAGCGCGGCTAAGACTTCATGATTTTCAAAAAACTTTATGGTTACGAGTGATCGCAACAAGCGTTCAATCATTTTACCAGCAGGTAGTTT
This sequence comes from Paracoccaceae bacterium, assembly GCA_902543185.1. GTDB lineage: Bacteria > Pseudomonadota > Alphaproteobacteria > Rhodobacterales > Rhodobacteraceae > Salinivivens. The sequence continues at coordinate 11,609 of CACBXB010000007.1, read as the reverse complement.
GCGCCAGAGTGATAAGGAAGAGGGACCAGCCGTCCAAATTGAAATAGCAAGCAAAATCACCATAATACGCAGTGGATATAAGATATAGTAAGGCTGCCGTGAGAATTGCTCACAAATGAAATTAGCTGTTTCATCAGCAAGTTCGTACTTAGCTAGTGAAGAAATCACAGGATAATTTGGCATTAGGCATAATGAAATTATTTTATAGAAGCTTCGCAAGTTCACGGCCTATGTCTAATTCTTTGGCATATGAGAAAGCATAAAGATCCCCATGATTATTATTGCGATACCTATAATCTGTATCCAGGAAAGACGCTCACCTAATATAAACCATGACATAACAGCTAAAATAATGAAGCCGCTAGCGGCTAGAATAGGATAACCCACACTAACAGGTAAAAAATCTAGTGCTTTTGAAAAAAGTACCAAATTCAAAGCATAAAATGCTAAAGCCGCTAAGAAAAGGGGTGACATATACTGTTCAATCAAACTACTTTCTGCAGTAAGATTTTTTCTACTAGCCTTTAATAATAAATTCCCAAAAGTTGAGATAAGTCCTGCAAAAAAAATTAAAGTAAGAGCTATTTTCATTTTAATCTCTGATCTCTTTATAGAAAATATGGAACTATCCGAAGTATTTTTTGCTTCATAGCTGACTGATGTTTTGAGCCTACAATTTGTCCAGAAATAATGGCACTTCTATTCTGACAGTACCAGTCATATGTAGCCGCAAACATTTCGTCATTTGAATATTTTGGCTTGAAGCCTAATGCGATTTTAGCTTCATCAGTATCAAAATACATGCTTTTTCCATACATCAAGGAATGATATGGTCCGAGAGGAGATAGGCCGATCGAGCTAGTAAAGCTCATACCCATTTCAGCTAGCTTGGCCGGCACTGACCTTACCTTGGTCGCTGAACCAGCATGTTTGATCAAATTCTCTAGAGCTTGGCGCATGGTACCAAACCGATCTGTTCCAATGTTGAAAATGCCTTCTTTTTTTAAATCTCCAGCCGCTATGCAAGCAGTTGCTAGATCATCAGAGTGGATAAACTGGTATATATTATCGCCCGAACCTAGCACAGGAATATTGTAGCCCTGATAAATCCATTCGAAAAGTATTTGAAATATTCCAAGCCTGCCCATGCCCAACACCGTACGAGGGCGGATAATCGAGCAACTCAATCCCTTTTGAGCATATTCCATACATATCGCTTCGCCTGAAAGTTTGGCTTTGCCATATTCTTCTTTCGGATTTGGCCTGCTCGAAGCCTTAACTGGATTGGTTTCAGGAACACCAAATACAGCGCTTGAGGATGTATATACGAGCCTTTTAATTTTTCTTTTGTAGAGCTCTTCTAGAAGGACCCTCGTTCCATCACGGTTTACTGACCAAAAAAGCTTACTGTCTTTCGCAATGGGCACCTGCGCAACGTTATGATGAACGATTTCGACATCTTCTAAAGCTGAACATACGGCCTCTCTATCCCGAATATCTCCTTTAACAACACGTAAATTTTCGTCTTTAATCTGGGGTAGGTTTAAATCAAGGGAGGTAACCTTATGACCAGCGTTCAATAACCGCGAAACTAATACTTCTCCAAAAAAACCTGCACCACCAGTTACTAAATACATCTAGTATCCTCAAATTATTTGATTGCCCGACATAGATACATTTGCAAAAGTCATACCCTTAAAAGTCCTTATATTATTCTGAAACAGAGATGTCGATAGTATAATTTTTATTGCATTTTTGTTTTATAAATCCTCACTTTGTACGATATTTGCCAACAAACCTCTTGCCTAACCCAAAGCTATTTCTCTTCAAACATAACCTCAGAACAGCAGGTGCTTTAAACATTTATGCCTCCATTAAAATTTAATGGTTTATTAAGTGATAATAACACTATCTTCCGAATTATATCTCTGCTGTGTATTATACTTGCTCCTTGAACGAGTTTTTGAATTCGTGGTACTTAATTAAAGCAGCGAGGGTTGCATTGAGCTCGGGCAAAGATCCGAATATATCAACCTAAGTGTCACTTTAATAGTATGGGATGAGTGGCAATTGTTAGCACGTTGGGAAAAAGGATGACGGACGACATGAAAACTCAAAAAACGCACGACGTGTATATTATTGCCGAAATTGGAGGCAATCATGAAGGTGATTTTGGATTGGCAAAAGAACTACTGAACCAAGCAGTAGATTCAGGGGTAAATGCTGTTAAGTTTCAAGCATATACAGGAGAGGGAATAGCTAACAAGGTAGTAGATCCTAGTCGTGTAAAACACTTCAATAAGTTTACTCTATCTTTGGAAAACCACATAGAGCTTGCTGAAATGTGTATTAATTCGAAAGTCGACTATTTGGCATCTGTATGGAATAAAGATATGCTGCAAGGGCTAATACCGTACATGAAGCATGTGAAAGTGGGTTCAGGTGATTTAACTAACTATCGTTTTTTTGAGTTGATTAGCGCGTATAAAAAGCCTCTGATCATATCAACAGGGTTATCTTCAGAACAAGAGGTAATAGATGCCGTTAAGGCTATAGACAGGTACTACAGAGATTGTGAGATGGGGGAGCAAAAGCACGCGCTTCTTCAATGTACTTCAATGTACCCTATTGAATATTCTGATGCAAATTTAAATGTAATGCATAGATTCAAGGAACTATTTCCAAACTACCAAATAGGCTACTCTGATCACACGATTGGGACTACCGCCATTCAAGTGGCAATTTCAATGGGCGCTAAGGTTATAGAGGCCCATTTTACAGATAAGAAAATAAAATCAGACTTTAGAGACCACAAGGTTTCAAAAACAATTGATGAGTTTAAGGAGATAATTAAGTTTTCAAAGCAGGTCAAACAACTTCAAGGGTCAAATAAGAAATCGTTGTTAGAGATTGAAAAGGCCCACGGCCATGAGGTCTCATTCAGGCGATCTCTTTACTTAAACAAGAAATTGCCTGCTGGCGCCGTAATTGGTGAGCAAGACGTCATCGCTCTAAGGCCTGCTGCCGGTATACCAGCATCCGAATTCTACAGTTTACTTGGGAAAAAGTTAGTGCGAACCAAAGAAGCACTGGAGATAATTGAGTGGCATGACTTCGAGGGCAGTTGAGTGGTGTAAATATTCTAATAGTGAGTTGCGTAAATTAGCTCACCAATATACTTGTTTGCTGATGCTAGAGCCAAGACTTCTAAAGCGAATTCCATATCCTAAAATAAAAGGTAACGCTCGCGTTCTAATACATTTAATTAAAATTTTCGTTGGTACTCTCAGATATGGTGCCCATCAAGACGCTGTAAGTATTTACAATGCTAGAGCAGTTTGCTTTACCGCCTCTACTAACCAGTTACTTAACTTCCGTAGAGTTTTGAATGATACTGATAATATTCCGATCATTCACTTTCCTGGATCAAAAGTACAATCAGAAAAACAAAATCTGATGGTGCTGAATTTGAAAAGTTTTATTAAATACTGCTATTTTTTGTCGGTTAGAATATTCAATAATCGTAATGAAATTAGAAAAATTTTAAACGAAAACCCACATTGTTTTGACTATATTTGTGACATTTTCTTCGTGGAATTCTTTTTGAATAAAACGAAAATTAGTGCGGCAACCGTTTACATTTGTACGGATTTAAGTGCTTTCGGGAATATGATCGGTAAATACTTCTTGGAAAGAGAAATAAATGTTGTTTTTGTACCACATTCCCCACTTCTGAAAACCAATAATCCAGTCTACTATAATTTTGTAATTTGCAGGAGTGAGTCTGAAATTCAAGAGCGTCGCGAGTGGCTGTCGCAATGCGGTTTTTCTGACATCGGATTTATTCTAAAGCAAAAGAGGTTATCAAAGGGAAACGGAGTTGGTCTACTAATTAAACCTGAAGATTCTATATCTGAAATTGGCGAAATTATTAAAGAATTAAATTGTGCCATTTTTCTCCGGCCTCACCCTATGATGAGCAACACTGATAATTGGCGGGAATTAGCAACTGAGCTCAATTTTTCTTTTTCTGATCCTTTGCTGGAAACATCTGATAAATTTTTGTCAAATGTTGGAATAGTAGTTGGGAGAATGAGCGGGATGCATAAAGAAATGTTAGAAATCGGTGGTGAGGCTCTAGTTATCACTTCTGATATAGCCACCGATAATTACGATTTACTATCTAGTCAAAGTTCTAGATTTTTTAAAACCTGGAAAGATGCTGCATTTGATCTTGGCTTATGATGCAAAAGGTATCTGTAAAATTCCTCTAAAAAATAGGGAAAACCTTGAAAAAATTGTGCCAAGTTTTTTTTAATATCAATGCTATTAATTTAGAAACCACACATTTGTGTTTTTTTGTCAAAACAAAAGTCTTTAAGGTTAATAAAGATGCCAAAAAACGAACGTAATTTTAGAATATTATGGGCCAATTCCTTCTGTCTGTTAGATACATCAAGTGGTGCTTCAATTTCTATAAGAGAAATTTTACGTCAACTGTCAGACAGGAACTTCGATATTGAGATACTTGGCGCAACTATATTTGACAGTGCAAATGGCGCTAAAATATTCAAAGAACTTTTAAGCGATTCAGAAAATAATAAACGAGACCTGCTGACTCTTCGCGATGGTAATCTCACTCATAAGCTAGTTAAAACGAATTTCTCCAATATAGATAATATGACTACTAGTGAAACAATGTCTCTTTACAATCTCTGTTGTAAAACCCTCGATAGTTTTAAGCCAGATTTATTATTTTTCTATGGAGGACTCCCTGTAGAACGTCTTATATGCAGAGAGGCCAGAATAAGGAAAATACCAAGCGTTGCATATTTGGTGAACCCCAATTTTTTTGGAACTTCTTGGTGTCGCGATATTGATCTTATCATAACTGATACTCATGCCACCAGTAACTATTATAAAAAAAGAGAAGGGTTCATCCCTACGCCAGTAGGAAAATTTATTGACGGCAGCATAAAAGTTAAAAATCAAACACGTAAATATTTAACATTTGTAAATCCATCTTGGTCAAAAGGCGCAGGTATATTTGCACTTCTAGCCCTTTTGCTTGAAAAAAAACGGCCGGACATTAAACTTGAAGTTGTACAATCTAGGGGCAACTGGACGGAAATCTCCAAACATATTTCGGACCTCTTTGATAATGACGTCAAGTCTAGCTATTCCAATGTAAAAGTCACCGCTCACACTTCGAATATGCAGAAAGTTTATCAAAGAAGTAGAGTCATTTTCAGCCCCAGTCTTCGTTGGGAAAGTGGTTCAAGAGTTCTTGCAGAAGCAACATTGAACGGAATACCCGTAATGGCGTCTAAAGTTGGCGGGAACCAGGAAATTTTAGGTAGTGCAGGACTTTATTTTGAATTACCAGAAAAATGTCTAAAACGCCCATATACTGCACTTCCATCTCCTAAATGGTTCGATAGTCTTATTAAAGTAATTGAAGAATTTTGGGATAATGAGAAATTCTACAAAGAGTATGTTAGTAAATCCTATGAAACTGGCAAACGTTACAGTGATATAAATGGATCTGTTGAAAGAATTATTAAGGCATTTCATCCACTTCTCTTGGAGAAAAATGGCGATTTAGACTTTTCCAAGTTGATATCGCAAAATCATAAACAGATTAACTGATGTTTCAAAGTGTTAGACAGCCTAGGTAGTTGAATTAGTACCTACCATTAAGTATATTAACTCAAATGAAAACAGACTCAGCACTAAAGCTTAAATTACCCTTAGCGATAATTGTAATATTGCTGTTGAACGGCTGTAGTTATTCAGCAGATAACATTGTAGAAAACTTAAAAAATTCTCCTATTTTATCTTCAACACATAAAAGTAAAACCTTAAGTGCTTCGTCCTCATTTGAAGTTGCAAACTCAAGGTCGAAAAATTCCTCTAACGAACAAGATACAAGCGATACAGAATATGAAAAAGCAAAAGCTTTATTAACTGCACCAGTAATTGCTGCAGATAACTTCTTTGAAAATTTTACAAGTTATCCAATTTTTGCACAAATAGACAAAGACAAAGTTTCAAATGGCGCTTCTTCAAAAAAAGCAATTGAACCAAAGATTAAAGACGCTGCTGGTACCTCACCCAAAAATGTGGAATACGAACAAGCTAAAGCTTTATTAACTGCCCCAGTAATCGCTGCAGACGACTTTTTTGAACGCTTAAAAAATTCTTCATTTTTTGCCCCTGCAGATCAAGTTTCGGTTCCCAAAGTAAACGCTCTAACGAATAAATTAATTGAAGATAATGCTAAGCACCAAACAACAATTGCTGTATTAAATTCACCAGTGGTTACAGTGGCTAGGAAAAGTATAATTGCGAGCAGTAGCTCATTAGACGTTATTGCATCGCAAAAAAACCTAACAGCCAACCTTTCGACAAATGCAGGCATTTTCCCAGAGTCGGGAAAAGTTCAACCTGGAGCACAGGCAACTTTTTCTTTGTCAAAATTTATGTTTGATTACGGGCAAACCGATAGACAGTTGAAATTGGCAGCACTGGAAACACAAGCATCTATCCTTTCCGCTCATACGACCCTAAATTCGGAGTTAACAAATTTACTCAGCAATTTCATTGTATTAGATGGAGCCAGAAACTCTCTTGCCGTGATTGATGCCTACCTTGCACAATATAGCAAGCGTGAGCAGACAATTAGAACGGCGGTTTCTTCAGGCATTCTATCTCGTACCGATTTATTAGAAATCGAGGCAGCAAAGAATAATATCGATTCTCAGTATGAAAGTCTGAAACTGACGAAGAGCCAATCTGAAAAGTTTCTAAAAACCTATTTAGATGATCGATATTCTAAAGTTAATGAAGAGATATCTAACCGACTAGTGCCGGGGTACGAATTAAACTACACAAAAACAAACGTAAGCTCAGATTTAATTGTTGTTCGACAAATTGCATTAGAGACTGAAATTGAGATTGCTCAAAACTTCGACAGATATCGTATAAACGCTAATGCCAGCCTAAGCTCCCCAAGTCCCGTCAATGAATCATTTTCAACATTTGCTGGTTTTTCGGTTACCAAGCCAATTTTAGATGGTGGACAAAGCCCTGCTACGATTAGGAAGAAAAAGGCAGACCTTGAAGTGTTAATTCAAGAGACCAAAGCTTTAGAGTTACAGCGGGAGCTCGTCCTATCATCATGGGAAGTCTATAAAAAATATCACCGAATAGATGGTGAATTTTTAGAAGAACGAAAAGAAATTTTACTCAATAAAAGTATTGAACTTGAAAGACGTTTTAAGGCGGGCCAAGTAGGCGTAGTAAGTCTGGCAAGCGCAATTTTGAATTCTGCTCAGGCTGAAGTTGATATAATTCAACATCAAACAGAACTAATGCAAAAGAAACTGGAAACTGCCTCTGCTATTACACAGCCGTGTGCAGTAGTGGATATCTGCAAAGACATCCAACAAATATTTTTAACTGAATAAATGACTGAACAAGAAAAAACACAAGAGTTACGCTCACCCGATTTAGCTTATAACTTTGTTAGGCGGTTTTCAAAAAACATGTCTAAAAGTGATGTTTCTGAAGCTTTAAATGCATCCACGGCAAGCGAAGCAATAGGTTGGAATATTGACGCTTTAAATCATATGGGTTTTATCTGTCAGCTAGGAAAAGTAGCAATAGATAAAATTCCTTCAGAGGTTTTGCCAGCTATTCTCAAAGGTAAAGATGGCTCATTATATCTTCTCGATCAAATCAATAATAAGAATGCTAAAGTTTATGAGGCAACGTCTGGTCGGCTCAAATCAAGCCGAGTAAACTTAACCGATCTGAAAGAGTGGTATTCTGGAGAAATACTAACAGCGTCGCCCTCCAAGGAAGACAAAAAAACATTAAAGGCGCGACTGCGTACACTTAATCCGGTACGCGCGCTGGGAACCAACGGCTTACTTTGGGTCGCTATGGCGGCATTCATTTCAAATGTTTTAGGGCTTTCTACATCCCTATTTATTATGGTTGTTTACGACCGGGTCCTTCCCAACCAAGCTACTGAATCTCTTTATGCTTTAGCAGCTGGAGTAGGTATTGCCATATTATTTGATACTTTACTTAAGGGAGCTCGGAGCCGAATTGTGGAAAGATCTACCAACAGATCTGATATATCCGTGACTGAAAATATATTCGAACAATATATCGAAGGTGAAAAAATTAGTGGCCAAAGAAGTACCGGAGCATTAGCCACAATTTTAAGAGATTTTGAAACATACAGAGATTTTTTAAGTTCGGCTATTATTCTTACTCTGGTTGATCTTCCTTTTGTATTTGTTTTTGTTTTCGTTATATATCTTATAGGTGGACCACTTTTTATAGTGCCACTACTCGCTATACCCACAATTTTGATAGGTGTATTAGCAGTCCAGCCAATTCTAGCCGCAACGTCAAAACGCGTAGCTTCAGCATCAGTAGCAAGGCAAGGCATAATTCTCGAGATGCTTAATGGTTTGGAGGCCATTAAAGCAAACGGTGCGTTTTCATTTGTTAAACGCAAATTTGTTGCTGAATCCAATCAATATGGTCAGGCCACCAATAAATCCAAGAGTTATGGACAATTTAACTCCAACATAATTCAAATAGTTCAGCAAATCGGTCAGGTCGCTATTATCGTCTATGGGTTCCATTTGTTCATCGAACAGATAATCACAATGGGTGCTATCATTGCTGTTGTCATTTTATCCGGTCGTGCACTTGCGCCACTTGCAAAAGTTGCTCAGACACTTGGGCGGGCAAATGCCGCCTATGTGGCATATCAAAACCTCAAGAGTTTTTTGTCAGCTCCACGCATGGCTACCGTAGAGCAATCAGACAGCATTAATATTTCATCTGGAAAAGAAATCGAAATCTCAAACGTTACGTTGAGGCTATCGGAAAGTGCACCTCCCCTATTCACGGGTCTCAACCTGTCAATAAAACGCGGAGAAAAAATCGCTGTAATCGGCAAAACAGGTTCGGGAAAAACATCACTGGTAAAACTTACACTTGGGTTATTGAGACCTGAAACAGGCGTAGTAATGATTAGAGGCACGGATGCTCGGCAATTTTCTAGAAGTGAGTTATATAGAACGGTAGGTACTGTCTTCCAAGAGCCATGGATTTTCAGTGGAACATTGCGAGAAAATATAACTCTGGGGCATGAAGAATTCGATGATGATGATGTTGCCCGGTGCTTGCAACTTGCCGGAGCCAACTTTGTTGGGGAAGATAGTTCAGCGGATCTCGACATTCTTTTACAGGATAGGGGAACTAACCTTTCTGGCGGTCAAAAACAGGCAGTGATGCTAGCACGTGCGCTTCTTTTCTCTCCGAAGATATATTTATTTGATGAGCCAACAAGTGCAATGGATATCGAGATGGAAAATCTCGTAATGACGAACCTGATTTCTCATCTTAATGAACAAACAATGATTTTAGTTACTCACAAACCGAATTTAGTGAATATTTGTGATAGAGTTGTAATTCTAGATCAAGGTAGGATTGCAGCAGATCTGACAAAAGAAGCTTATTTTGAGGCTCTGAAAAAGAAAGCTAATCAAAATGCCAGATAAGTTTTCAGGTGATATCGATCGACGCGGTGGCTTTCTAGATTACTTGGTAATAATACTTATTACTATTATTTTAGCCACATTTGTTGTGTGGGCCAATTTTACTAAACTTGACCTCGTCACAACGGGTTCGGGTAGATTAATAGCATCCGGTCAAAACAAAAACGTACAGGCTCCAGTTATGGGAACCATATCTGGTTTTTTTGTAGAAGAGGGAAGCTTTGTTTCAGCCGGCGAGTTAATAGCAACAATTAATCCTACCGATGCTCTTTCTCGATTAGAAGAGCTTGAAGCAAAAATTGAAAATAAAAGCATACGATTAAAAAGGTTGGATATAGAGTTAGAAAAAAAAGGCCCCAAAGATCTCAGGTCTGTTCTTGAAAACGAGGAGCCAGACTTGGTCGAGGCTGAAATTTCTCTGCTGAGCTCTCGAATGAGCAGTATTCAGGCACAAATAGAGACTTGGAATAAAAAAAGAGAGGGTCAAGAAAAAGAAATTGTGGGAATTGATGCCCAGCTCTTAGGAAAACAGCAACTCCTAGATTTGGTGGAAGCTGAACTTAGCGAAATTTTACCTCTTATTGCAATTAATGCTGTAAGCAAGTCTGATCGTTTTAAGTTAGATAGAGATAAAACCTCGTTACTTTCAGAAATAAATGTTCTCACTGAAAGTAAGGACAATTTACGAATTGGTATCGAAGGTATAAATAAAGAGATAGCCTCTGTTTTGAGGAAATATGAGACAGAAATTCTACAAGAGCGAGCAACTGTTATCGGTGAATTAACAGAATTAACCGCGCGGCTTCCGGCTATTCAAGAAAGATTGCGAGAAACTGAAATTAAGTCTCCCATTAAAGGGCAAGTCAATGTTGCATTTTATAACACGGTCGGTGCCGTTGTAAATACTGGCGAAATCCTCGCGGAGATTGTTCCCAGCGGAGACAATCTACTCATAGAGGCTTTCATTGACCCTTCAGATATCGCGACCGTTGAGCCAGGACAAGACGCTAGAATTGCCCTTACTGCTTACGATGCAGCCAGATACGGATATTTATACGGGTCTGTAATCAAGGTTTCCCCTGATACAGTTTTTCGCGACGAGACGAAGGACTATAGCTACACTGTTACGATCGATATAAACGAAACCATTTATGAAGATGATGGAAGTGCAGTTGAAATTGTTCCTGGGATGATGTCGCAAGTTGATATTATAAGGGGTTCAAGAACAATCTTAGAATATATGTGGCAACCGTTTGCCAAGGTTAAGGACACTGCATTCAGAGAATAGCTTGGACGTTAAAGACTAATCTATAGGTGATCTTTTTATTGAAGCTTTGAACCTTCTGGTCGAAGCTTTTTTGACTGTTGTACCGCATTGTCCAGACGCTGTAGCTCATTTTCTTTTCTTCGAGAGATACTATCAAGTTCTGCTTCTTTTCTACGCACCAAAGACTCGATTTGCTTATCATAACGCGTTTCGGTCCGCTGCTTTTCTGCAGCAAACCGACTTTCTATCCCATCCTTACGTCGATCTGATATATCAGAGGCCAATTTTTAATACCTCATCACGCTATTTCAGTTACAAATATATCGTCATCATCGTTTACTGGCTCAGGAAGTTGCATTTCTGCTGTTGCTTCGCCATTGAAGACGGGAGCAATATGGCTGTAGCCACCGCCACCTCCGCCGCCGCTTTGAGCAGCCCCATGAGCTGATAGTATGGCATTAAACTCAGTTGAGCCAGGAGTGTGGTTAACGACAACAGTTGGATCAGAACCAAGCTTGGCCATAGTCTCCGATTCACTCAGATTTACATCAGCAGTTCGTCCACCACTACTATCAAATTCATAAACGTTAGTAACACTAGATTCTTTTACTGGGATAAGCATAAACGTACCGGTTGGTTGATTATTAGAAGGATTAACTTCTTCAATAAAAAGAACTTTGTTACCTGAACCATCTGCAAGAACAATCACATCACCTTCTTTGGGACCATCATCCGAACCGCTTTGTGAACCACTGCCA
>CACBXB010000006.1 GCA_902543185.1 Paracoccaceae bacterium | reverse complement strand
CTCTGCGATTGGATCGCCAAGTGCATCGAACACATAGGCCCGTCCAGCCTGCGCCTGCGCAACTGTCAGCCAGCCTTGCTCATTGGTGGCGAGCCCGTCGGGGCCTAGTCCTCCAGACAACTGTAAAAATACGCTGACCATGGGTTGGCCAGTAGCTGGCAGATTTGATGAAAGCCGCCAAACCTGATTGGCCCGGGTGGCTGCCACATAAACCCAAGCGCCATCAGGCGAGAAACAAATTCCATTGGAATAAGGCAAACAGTCAAGCACCAACCGCAACACGCCACCCGGCGACAGGCAATAGACGCGACCCTTGGGGTCGCTGAGTGAGGTGCGACCACTGTCGGTGAACCAGAGCGCGCCATCGGGTGCGTAGGCCATGTCCGAGAGCCCCAAATAGGGTTGGGGCTCTAGGCCAGCGCTCAGCACTTTAAAATCACTTTGCCCAGTCAATTCGATCAGACCATGACGATAATCAACTGCAATGTGCCTCCCATCTGGCGCAATGCGCATGGCATGCGGTTCTCCGTCGATCTGATGGGCTAATGACCAATCCCCTTCTGGGGAAACTTTAAATACACGACCATAAGGGACGTCTGATAGCCACAGGTTACCGTCCGCGTCAAAGAAAGCGGCCTCAAGGAATGAGTGCATGGATTGGCCGGGGCGGGTCATCTTAGCCCATGCTGATGGTTCGCCCAAGTGGCGGTATTGTTCTGGCAGACGAAAGGCGCTTAAAAGTCATACCACCACTCCCTCTGCGAATAGTCTGTCAATCTCAGCTGGGCTCAGCCCTGCACTTTCCAAGATGTTCCGACTGTGCTGTCCCAACACTGGCGGTGCAATAGTTAATTCTGGGCCACCTTGGCTCATGTGATATGCTGCGAGCGGTAAGGTAATATCTGCATCAATCGGTGAAGGCTTAAAGTAACCACGGGCCAAGGTTTGGTTCGTAGAAACGGCCTCTTCTAGGGTGGCAACGCGCTCGGCAGGAATATCCCTCAGTTCAAAGTGCTTTTGCCACGTCGCCGCACTTTTTTCCATCAACACTTCGCTCATCTCCGAACGCATTGTATCGGAGTGCATCCAAACATCCTCCCAAGTCTGTATGTCAGCTAGGAGAGGTATATCATACCCAAGATCTTTGAAACAAGTCCCCAGCTTGCGGTATTGGGACGGCTTGAAAGCCCCTAAAATTAAAATACCTTCGGCGGTTTCATAGGTCTGAAGACCAGCTTCAAAACGTTTAGGTGCATCTGGCGCCACCTGTTTAGCCGCGGCCTCGGGGGCCATTAGGCTCAACGCTACCTCTAGCATAGAGGCACTAATATAACAGCCTTCGCCAGTCCGCTGGCGTTGCAAGAGTGCTGCGGCAATTGCAAAGGCGGCTGAGTACCCAGCCGCATAATCCACAAACGATAACCCTGGCTTCACGCCATTGCATTGCGCGACCGTACCAGAGGCGGCTTGAATAGTATTGTCATAAGCTCCCTTGTACGCCTTGGGCCCCTCATCACCATAGCCTGTCATCGCACAATAAATTATTTTGCGATTGTGGGTCTTGATATCGTCGTAACCCAATCCAAGGTTTTGCAATGTGCCGGTTGCATAGTTTTCTATGAAGACATCCGCATCCTTCACGATATGCAACAGTGCTTCGCGTCCCCGTTCCGTGCGAATATCCAGTGCCAGGGATTTCTTGTTGCTGGCCTGAACTTGATAGGTCAGTCCTACACCTTTATCATTGAGCGTTGAAAGTGGGCCGCGACCTCGTGCGCAATCTGGCAAATCTGGGATCTCCACCTTGATCACATCAGCGCCAAGCAAGGCAAATTGATAACCGCAGAATGGGGCTGCGAGAACCTGTGAAATCTCAATGATCTTTATGCCATGCAATGCGCCGTTCAAAAGTGGTCTCCTGACGAGTGAATTTACCAAGAAATAGACTTGAGTTCTGGCCTATTGTTTTATATACAAAACTTAGTTCAGCATGCAAGACGGAATTTGAGTAATGTCCAGCATACTACATCGGACCTTAGAATTAACCCCACCCACTGCTGTTGGGGGGGAGGGCAACTATTTGATTGATGATGCTGGAAAGCGCTATTTGGATGCCTGCGGTGGAGCTGCAGTATCCTGTCTCGGGCATGATAATGCAAGGGTGCGCGAAGCGCTAAAGGCTGAATTGGATAATATAGCCTTTGCCCATAGTGGTTTCTTTACCAACCAACCATCAGAAGAGCTGGCACAGTTTCTAATTGATCGCGCACCTAAGGGAACCGGACTGGGGCGCATTATGTATCTGGGAAGCGGGTCCGAAGCGATGGAGGCGGCGCTTAAACTGGCGCGCCAGTACCATTTAGAACGCGGCGAACCTAAACGTAGCAATATCATTGCCCGTGCGCCATCCTATCACGGTAACACACTTGGTGCTTTGGCTACTGGCGGGCACGCAGGTCGGCGTGAACCGTTTCAGCCACTACTTATGAATGTCAGTCATATCGACGCGGCTTACGAGTACCGTATGCGGCGCGAAGGAGAGGCAGGGGCGGATTTTGCCCTGCGTATGGCGAACCTTTTGGAAGAAGAAATCCAGAGGTTGGGCACCGAGACTGTCATGGCATTTGTGGCAGAACCTATCGTCGGTGCTTCACTCGGAACGCAGCCCGCGCCTATGGGATACTTCAAACGTATTCGCGAGATTTGTGACACTTATGGCATCCTTTTTATTGCGGATGAGGTGATGTGTGGCATGGGTCGGACCGGCAGCTTATTTGCATTAGAGCAAGAAGGCATCGCTGCAGATATTACTACTTTGGCAAAGGGCCTTGGGGCTGGCTATCAGCCGATTGCAGCCGTCATGGCCGCGGAAAATGTCATTCGCATTATAAAAGATGGTAGCGGAACGCTTTGGAACGGTCATACTTATATGTCCCACGCCATCGCTACTGCTGGTGCACTGGCCGTGCAACAAGTGATTGAAGAAGAAAACTTGTTGTCAAATGTCCGTATGCGTGGCGAACAGTTGCGCGAGGGCCTGCAAACCCGGCTTGGCCAAAATCCTTATGTCGGAGATATTCGCGGACGTGGTCTTTTCTGGACTGCAGAACTAGTGCAGGACAACGCAACCAAACAACCCTTTGATGCGACGCTTGGCCTTGCCCCAAAGATACAAAAAATAGCGCTTGATCTGGGCTTAATGTGCTACCCCTCACAAGGGTGTGCCGATGGAACGCTAGGCGATCATGTGTTACTTGCCCCTTCCTATACCTCGACACGTGAAGAGATAGAGGCCATCTGCGATCTGATCACTCAGGCAATAGAGACAGCGCTCACCTTATGAGGAAAGTAGCATTCTTGGGCTGTACTGAATGTCAGTTGGAGCCTTCATATCCTAACTCGCGCGAGATACGCAGTGCTGTTGCCTTGGTCTCGGGCAAGTAAAAGCTCTTGAGTTTATCAAAATCAAAACCGCTATCTGGGCCAGAGAGATTTACACAGGCCACAACCTTGCCTACTTGATCCCAAACTGGAACCGCAATGCTGGAACCTCCAGGCTCTCGGAATCCATGGGAGACTACGAAACCATCTGTCCGCATTTGATCGACCCGGGCCTTAAGCGTCTGGAAACTTGTGGGCGTGTGTTTGGTGATCGGGGGCATATCCAGACCTTTGCAAAAAGCTGCTAGTTCGGCATCGCTCTTCCCCGACAAAAGGCACCAACCGATTGCAGTGGCATAGGCTTCTACCCGCGTACCCGTGACCATGTTTGAGACAAAACCTGTACGAGCCTGGTGGCTGCCAAGATAGAGCACATTATGTCCCTCAAGCACGCTCAGATGAGTACTGACACCTGTCGTATCCCGCAACTTTGCCAGCAAAGGGCGCGCAATCGTGGTAATTGGCTGGTTGCTCAGATAGGCAAAGCCAAGGTTAAGTACCTTTGCCCCCAAGGTATAGGTATTCTTTTGCTCGCCGTCTTTAAGAAACTCCATTTGCCTCAGCGTATAGACCAGACGAAAGGCCGAAGAGCGGCTCAAGTCCATAGCGCGCGCAATTTCGCTCAGCGACATAGGAGTCTTGGCCGCACCAAGAATTTCAAGTACACGTAGACCGCGATGCAGCCCAGGGACGAAGTAGATATCATGGTTGGCAGATTCACTCACAAATTTCGTCAGCCTTTCAATTTACCGATTATTGATGTTTTATATACAAAACAATTGGCATTCAATAAGGGAAACGGAGAAACCGCATGACGCAAGATAATGGGTCCAACCTGCTGAAGGCTACCAATGAAGATACAAGCGGACCGTTTTTTCCAATCTATTTTCAAGACGAGAGCCTTGAGGATCTCACGGTTCTCGGGCCGGGCATCGTTGGGGCTCCAAGCGGTCAGCATATTATTTTGTGCGGGCGCGTTTTGGACCGCCACGGCAATCTGGCCAATGGGGTTCTAATGGAGTTCTGGCAGGCGAATGCAAAGGGCATCTACAACTCGCCTGCTAATTTAGGGCATCCAGATCTTGATTCTTGGTTCAACGGCTATGGCCGCCTGCGCAGCGCCAGCGGAGAGTATAAGTTCTGCACCATCATGCCAGGGGCGTCTGATAGTCGTGCGCCTAACATCACCATTACACTGTTTTCCGACGGTATCAGTCGCATTGTTACGCAGGTTTTCTTTGAGGGTCATAAGGCCAATGAGACTGACCCTGTGCTGAAGTCTTTGGACACTGATGATCAAGCGCGCCTTATTGCGCGCCACGGTGGGCAGACGGATGGTGGGGCCGAAATTTATCTTTTAGATATCGTTATGGCTGGGGTAAATGAGACGCCCTTCTTTGATGATTTCGAGAGTTGAAAGGACAAGAGATATGACCCAATTTGGACGCCAACTTGGCATTGGCCCAACTGACAACACCTCAGACCAGCGGACCCCGCGCAAACCTCTGCGCCTGATCCCAAGCGTGGCTAGAGAGAGCTTTGTCCCTGTTGTGCCAGCCCGCTATGTCATCCGGACCCATGAGTGGGACATGACCCGCATCGCCCCCGGTCGTCCCCGTGGCGATGGAACGCCCATCGAGGTGACAGGAACGCTGCGAAATGAAAACGGAACGCCCATCCGTGATGCGCTTATCGAAATTTGGAACGCCAACCACCATGGCCGGTATCGTCATGTTGAGGACGCCTCTGGGCTGCAGCTAGATGAAAACTTTTTTGGCATGGGTCGTGTGGTGACTGATGAAGACGGGAATTACCGCTTTTGGACCATTAGTCCTGGCGCTTATCTGGCACGGCCAGACATTGGACGCTGGCGGCCTAAGCATATTCACCTCTCGATCAGCGGTGGCTCTGCGCGGCTGATTACACAAATGTATTTTCCCAACGAGCCCAATAATGCATCGGATCCGATGGCGATTCTGATGGGAGATGGGTTTGAAAACAACATTGGAAAAACCTATGAAACATCAGATTTGGACGTCGATGAAGGGTACCGGTTCGACATCGTGGTGGGTGGTCGCAACGCCACCTTCTTTGAATAGCTCAAGTCTTAATCCATCTATATAAAAAATGCCGTCTTCGAAGATAAAAATGTTCGAAAACTCGACAAATCGCCTCTCTATCGATTTTTTATTTTGATATAAAAACGATATTTTCTATACTATACAAAACTAGGTTATCCAGTGACAGCTGGACTGTGAAAGTTGCCCCGCTTTGTCGGCTAAATTCATGAGGTAAGCCACTGATGCCCCAAAAGATCCTGTTTATAATGTGTGATCAATTGCGGTACGACTATCTGGGTTGCACAGGGCATCCCCACATCCGTACTCCAAATATTAATGCCTTGGCAGCACGTGGCGTTCGTTTCGACCGCACTTATGTGCAATCCCCGATTTGTGGCCCCAGTCGGGCGAGCTTTTATACAGGCCGCTATACTCGCTCCCATGGATCATTGTGGAACGAACATCCTTTGCGTGTGGGCGAAATGACATTGGGCGATCATCTGCGACCTTTGGGTATGCGCACCGTTTTGTGTGGGAAGTCCCACGCCACGCCTGACTGGGAAGGCATGAAACGGCTGGGCATTGAAGCCACAACCGCTATTGGTGCGCTGCTCGTGGAAGGCGGTTTTGAGGTTTGGGATCGCTGTGATGGGGTCGTCCCCGATGGAGCCAAGAAACAGCCCAGCCACTACAACCATCATTTGGCCAATAAAGGCTATGACGGAGAAAACCCTTGGCATTATTGGGCCAATTCTGGGCGTGGCGAAGATGGGGAAATCCTTTCTGGTTGGCTATTGAAACATGCCTCTGAACCGGCGGCAGTGGAAAATGAAGATAGTGAAACGCCCTATACCACCACTCGTGCGATTGAATTCATGGAACAGGCAAAACACGAGAGCTGGTGCCTGCACCTGTCTTACATCAAACCCCATTGGCCCTATATCGTACCAGCGCCCTATCACGACATGTACGGGCCTGAGCACATCATTCCGGTCAACCGCTCACACCTAGAACGTCAGGATCCGCACCCTTTGATGGCTGCATATTACGATTATCGCTATGGCCGTGCGTTCAGCCGAGATGATGTACGTGAGGCGGTAATTCCTGCCTATATGGGGTTGATCTCCCAAATCGACGATCAAATCGGGCGTTTGATGTCCTATCTTGAAGAAAGCGGCCAGATAAACGACACGATGATTGTGTTTACTTCTGACCATGGTGATTATCTTGGCGATCATTGGATGGGAGAGAAAGAACTGTTCCACGATGCTTCTGCTCGGGTTCCGTTGATTATCGTCGACCCCTCAAAAGAGGCAGATGCCACACGCGGTTCTATTAGCCAATCGCTGACCGAGGCGATTGACCTTGTTCCAACCTTTTTGGAGTTTGTGGGTGGCGAGGTGCCTGCTCATATTCTTGAAGGGCATTCACTGCTGCCCGAGATATATGATACCGGGCAAACGCCCCGAGATTTTGTGATCTCGGAATACGACTATTCTGCTCGCCCGTATTTGCGGCAACTGTCCAAAGACGCCAAGTCTTGTAGCCTTACCATGGTTTTTGATGGACGATGGAAATTCATCTGGGTCGAAGGACACCGCGCTATGCTTTATGATTTAGAAACAGATCCAGAAGAGGTGGTGGACCTCGGCGACAGCAAAAAACATCAAAAACAGATTGAGCGGATGCGTGAGATGATGTTTGCTTGGGCGCGGCAGCAACACACGAGGGTTACCATATCGGACGAGGAGATTGAAACAGGCCGGTGTCACGATGATGCCGAAGATGGTGTCTATCTGGGCTTCTGGGACGAAACTGAACTGAACGCCTGGCGGCAAAATCAGCGGGAATAGGTCACGAAACAGCTTACCAATTTAACGAGGGGTAAGGCACGTCACTTTGCGACTTCATTGGGCCCAACTGATTTTCTTATTATCAACTCGGGATCATTAAAGAATGTGATTTGTGGGCGTTCAGTCTCATTTATTCGCTTGAGTATTGTTTCTGCCAGAATTTGACCCATTTTATAGGGATTTACTGCCATTGTTGTCAGGCTTGGTGTAACGAGTTTTGCATCCATAACGTTATCAAAGCCTATGACTGATACATCCTTACCTGGTTGTAGGCCTCTAGATTGCAGCGCTAGGCAGGCGCCTAGGGCGACCATGTCCCCATTGCAAACTAAAGCTGTAACATCAGGGTGTGCAGATAACAAATCATGCAATCTTTCTACTCCAGACTGCTTTGTATCATCAGAAGTCCAAATTACTTTCCAAATTATACTATTTTTTTTTAAAGAAAGTTCATATCCTTGCACCCGATCTTGTCTGACATCAGAATTTGAATCCCCTCCAAAATAAGCAATTTTAGTATGGCCTAAATTAATCAAGTACTCAGTTGCTATCTCTATTCCCTCTGTGTTTTTTATCCCAATATGATCAAAATCGGCCCCTTTAATTTGGCGCAAAAACGTTATCGTTGGGATACTGTTCTTTCGAAGAAGTTCGACAGTTTTTGAGGGTGTGTTATGGGCTGGAACCCAAATAAGTCCTCCGCGAGCGCTTCTGATAAAGGCTTCAATATTTCGTTTTTGCCGTTCTATATCATTTCGCGCATCTAGCACGGAAACAAAATACCCATGCCTCTCTAGGTAATCACTAACACCGCTGACAACTTCTGCATTAAAAGGATTTGCAAGTTCTTGAATAATCATGCCAATTTCAGGGCGCTCGCCTGAGCGCATAGATATTGCACGGCCGTCGGGAATATAGTTCATTTTTTCAGCTGTAGACAACACTCGCTTTCGTGTATGTTCTGAAATTCTACCTACACCGCGTATAACTTGGCTTGCTGTTGCTACAGACACTCCAGATGCTTTCGCTAGAGTTTTTAATGTTGTTCGCCCTTTATTTTTCATTTCGAAGCTATTTTTTTACCTGTTTATTTGTCTTTATTCATTTGATTTGTTTAATCTATTTACATTCAGACACAATGCTCCAAAAAAAATGTTGACATGTGGTATAACGTTATACCAACATAAATCGTACATTTTGTAAATTTAATTTCAATTTTTGAGGTGATTAATTCGTTAATTGACAATTTCTAACCAGAGGGGAGAAAATTATGAACTTGAGACTAAAAATAGCCGGGGCTGTCTCAACAATCGCATTGCTTGCAACAGCGACATCAGCCATTGCGCAAGAAATACGCGTTTGGACAACAGAGACTCAGCCAGCACGCCTTGAGCGCCAACAAAAGATGGCAGCAGACTACGAGGCTTCAACTGGTGTCAAAGTGCAAATGATACCAGTAGAGGAAAGTGATTACGGTACCCGTGCAACAGCGGCCTTCGCAGCTGGGGATCTACCTGACGTGATATATTATCCACTTTCATTCGCGTTGCCTTGGGCTGAGGCGGGTATTCTGGACACAGAAGCTGCACAAGAAGTAGTTGATGATCTTGGTGCGGATACATTTGCTCCTGGACCGATAAGCATGGCAGCCACGCCGAATGGCGTAGCTGGAGTTCCAGTGGATGGATGGACCCAGATGGTAGTTTACCGAAAAGACTTATTCGAAGCTGAGGGGCTGGCAGCACCAACAAGCTATTCGAGCGTTGTTACGGCTTTGGAAAAATTACACAATCCACCAGAAATGTATGGTTTTGTGGCAGCAACAAAAGTTGACGAAAACTTTATGAGCCAAGTTTTAGAGCATGTTCTTTTGGCGAATGGGGCAACTCCAGTAGATGCAAATGGTTTTTCAGGTTTTGATGAGAAGAAAACTGTTGAAGCTTTGGAATTTTATAAAACGATAGCTAAAGCATCTCCACCAGGTGAGCTATTCTGGAAACAATCACGCGAACTTTACTTTGCTGGTAAAGCTGCAATGATTATTTGGTCACCTTTCATAATGGATGAATTGGCGGGTTTGAGAGACTCTGCTCCTCCTACCGTAAATGATGATCCAACGTCTCGAGAGCTTGCGAAGGCCACGGGTTTTGTCACTAACTTTTCAGGTCCATCTAATCCTGAAGGCGCAGCATGGGCTGCCTCAAGCTATTTTGGTATTACTTCTGATGCAGATACAGAAGCTGCACAGGATTTTGTCAAATTTGCGGTAAGTGATGGTTATATGTCTACGTTGGCGATTGCGCCTGAAGGTAAATTCCCAAGCCGAAATGGAACATCCGCTAACCCGTCTGAGTTTATAGATGGCTGGTCTAAGTTAGATGTTGGGGTTGATCGTCGCGCACCACTTTCTGATCTCTATGATGCAGATGTAATTGAGAACATTGTAGCTGGTTTAGGAGTTGCTCAAAGGTGGGGTGTTTCTGAAGGTCAATTAGGACTGGCTTCAAAAATAATCAACAGTCAGGTTATAAACCGCATTGTGCGTCAGCATATTGATGGAGAAATTGATGCTGCAACTGCTGTTGCTAATATGAATGCTGAATTGGCGAAGATTGAGTAATTGAGTTTAATTCAATAATATACTAGGTAGCACTACTGGTAGTGCTACCTAAACCTACCTTTCTATTCATTTAAATAAATTCTGTGTGGATCTTAAATGCAAAATGCTGCACCTAAAACGCTAGGGCCGCTTTCTAGACGAGAGGCTAGATTTGCCTGGGCGCTTTTGCTGCCAACAATTTTGTCAGTGGCACTCGTTATTGTTCTACCACTGATGGCGATATTTTGGATTAGTTTCAAACCGATTGCACTCGAAGATTTACGCCCGGCAAGTGCTCTAGTGCGAGAACAACTTAGAGGAAAGCCAAAACAATCAGGAGACGCTGCCATAATTCGTTACAAAATTCGTAACTCAAGTCAAAAGGATCCTATTTTTGGCATAACATTGGCAGATGAAATACCATCAAGCCTTGAAGTTACTGAAGTAGACAAACGCTGTTCCCTAAAAGGAAAAAATTTAAATTGCAATCTTGGTGAATTTGAAGGAGGTCAACGCGAAACGCTCGAGATCAGAGTTATAGCAAAACAAGATTATTTCAATGATAATTTAAAAATCACTGACAGTATTGCTAAGGTAACTGGTCGAGGAGAAAACATCCTCACAAATTTTAACTTTACCATGAAAAACTTTGTACACGTATTCGACTCTGCTGAATTTTGGACAGTCATATACGCCACATTATTTTATACCGTTTTTGGAACAATTGGTGCTTTAGTGGTGGGCTTGTTTGCAGCCTTACTACTTAATATAGATTTTCGGGGAAAAGGTTTGATCCGAGGGCTGTACCTATTCCCTTATGTCGCGCCAGTGATTGCAGTAGCCTTTGCTTGGGTTATACTTTTTGATCCCTTTTCTGGCTCAATAAATGCGTTGTTGGTGCAAATGGGAGTTGTAGAGACCCCAATTAATTTTTTTGGGCAAAAGCCCTATGCGCTGATTATGGTTACAGTATTCGAAATCTGGCGCTATTTCCCACTTTCCTTCTTATTTATTCTTGCAAGAATGCAGGCCATTGATGTTGAAATGTACGAAGCTGCAGACATGGATGGGGCCAGCCCCTTTCAGATTTTTTGGTATCTTAGCCTTCCAACCCTTATGGGGATTTTAAGCATTTTATTTTTGTTGCGTTTTATTTGGACGTTCAACAAATTTGATGACATTTTTCTTCTGACCGGAGGGTCAGCAGACACTAGGACCCTCACTGTCAACGTTTACGAACAGGCATTTGCGGTTTCAAATATAGGCGCCGGTGCTGCAGTTGCCGTTGTGATTTTTATCTTCCTACTCCTCTTTTCAATTTTGTTCTTTCGTTTTTTCAATCGGGAGGAGGGCCTTTGAATTTAAGTAGAAACAGTTATGTTCTTGCGCTCTGCCTTGGTGGAATGTGGAGTATAGCAATATCAGTTTTAGTTTCGGTGGCTATGTCATTTTTGACTGGAATGGCGTTCAAACCGAATTTAACCAATTCTGCTGCTTTAGGGGTAATCGCTGGCTTATTATTTTTGCACTTTAAAAGTAAGTCTATAATTATTTTTTTTACGATATTGGCGTGCTTTTTACTTGAGTTTCCAAACAAAGAAATAATTTGGATTTCTGAGGATGCAACAAGACTTCAAAAAATATTGACCTACACGATTTACTCGATGGGCCTAATGCTCCCTGTAGCAACTATGTTGAAAGGCTTGGAGCCTGGAGAGGTTGATAGATTTGACCTCGAAACCTCCATTATCAGATTTCTAACTGGTGTAGGCTTTATCATTTTCACCGTTGCAGTCTTTGTTCCATTTTACGTGATGATCATGACTAGCCTCAAGAGCCAGCAAGAACTGCTTTTAAACCCACTCAATTTTGGGATTGATCTTTCAAAAGGATTGGGGCTTTTCAGGAGTTATTATGAGTTATTTTCTGATTTTAACTTTGGCAGTTATCTTTGGACTAGTCTCTGTGTTTCAATCTTGACCGTAATAATAACTTTAGCGTTTGCAATTCCAGGTGCTTATGCTGTAGCCCGCCTTAAGTTCAAAGGCCGTTCGGCTTTTAGTCAAGCGATTTTGCTCATCTATATGGTACCAATGATTGTTCTCGCCTTACCTATTTACATAGGTTTTTCAATGGCAGGTTTAAGGAATACTTTGGTAGGGATCGTTATGATCTATCCCGTAACCACAATACCCGTTGCTCTGTATATGTTACAAGGATATTTCCGGGGTCTACCAGCGGAGATTGAAGAGGCAGGCTTGATGGATGGCCTTTCCCGTTTCTCGGTAATCAGGCGCATTACTTTACCATTAGCGTTACCTGCTCTTGCTTCTGTTAGCTTGTATGTTTTTATGATTGCTTGGAATGAGTTTCTACTGGCACTGATGCTCTTGGATGATCCTGCTAAATTTACTCTTACTAGAGGTGTTGCATCACTGAACTCCTCTGAAGTGCCCAGACAACACCTTATGGCGGGAGCCGTAATTTCCACTCTGCCAATTTTGATCCTCTTCTTAGGATTGGAGCGTTTTATGACCAAAGGCTTGGCTGCGGGGGGTGTGAAAGGATAATGAGAAAAGAAAAGATCTTTCTTGACCAAAAGGCCCAAGAAGTTTTGGAGGGAAACGATAAAGGTGGTTTTACGATCCCTACGGCAGGACTTTATCCTTATCAGTGGAATTGGGATAGTGCATTCGCTGCCTGGGGTTTCTCGGTTTTTGATACAAAGAGAGCTTGGAGGGAAATTGAAACACTCTTTGCTGGTCAGTGGCCTAACGGGATGCTGCCTCATATACTTTTTCGCCAAGATGATCCAGATTATTTTCCAGGACCAACGGTTTGGGGCACGGAAGGAATTGGACCAATTTCTTCCAGTGGCATAAGCCAGCCACCTGTTGCAGCGACTTTTATTAGAGCAATTTGGGAAAAAGATCAGCAAATTGGTACGGATCACTTACTATCGCTCCTGCCAAAAATTAAGGCATGGCATAAATGGTTTATGGATTGGCGTATTTCTGCAGAAGGAGCAGTTTTCGTTACACATCCATGGGAGGCTGGTAGAGACAATAGCGCAGACTGGGATAGTGCTATGGCTATGATTATACCAAAAGGTATAGGGGAATATAACCGACGTGATACCAGTCACGTAGATCCTTCTATGAGGCCTACGAAGGCAGATTATGACCGCTATCTTTGGCTTGTACAGAGGGGAAATCGATTACGTTGGGATGAGGCGCGTATGGTTGAGGAACAACCATTTGCTGTGGCGGACCCAACACTAACTTTTATATTATTGAGAGCTAATAAAGATTTAGCTTTTATGAATAAATCTCTTGGATTGCCCACCGAAGAAATCGACCGTTGGAGCACAACATTAGAAATGGGCTGTGAGTCTCTTCGCCATCCAGAAAGTAAATATTTTAATGCCATTAATCTGAAAAGTGGTGAGCACACTGGCTACCTTACGAGTGCATCATTTCTATGTTGGTATGCTGGTATAAGTGATGAAAAAATGTTGGATATTTTAAAAAGAACTTTAATCGACAATCTTTATCCAATTCCAAGCCTTGATAGTAGATCTAATAAATTTGATGGATTACGATACTGGCGTGGTCCTACTTGGCCTGTTTTGAATGCACTGATTGGTTTAGGTTTATCCGATATGGGTTATGAAAAAGAGGCTGAAATATTGCGATCGAAAACAAGGGACTTAATCAGCCAGAATGGATTTGCTGAATATTTTCACCCAAAGACAGGCGCACCCGGTGGTGGAGAGGCTTTTTCCTGGACAGCAGCTGTTTGGCTGGCTTGGGCTTCACCAAGTGTTGGAGAAAAGTGATGGGTTCCATAAAACTCAACTCCATCGAAAAGTGGTTTGATGAATTACAGGTTATTAAGGGAATTGATCTAGAAATAATGGACGGTGAGTTCATTATTTTAGTCGGACCTTCGGGTTGTGGTAAGTCCACACTTTTGAGAATGATTGGTGGTTTGGAAGAAACCTCTCGTGGCTCTATTATTTTAGATCATAATGATGTAACTGACCAACCTCCATCGAAACGCGGCTTGTCTATGGTTTTTCAGTCATACGCCCTTTATCCGCACATGACTGTTCGTGAGAACATGGGTTTCAGTCTAAAGGTCGCGGGAACTCAAAAGGAAGTGATAGATGATAAAGTTGGCCAAGCTGCACAAATATTGAAACTTGAAGATTTTCTTGATCGTCGACCCAAAGATCTTTCTGGCGGTCAAAGGCAACGCGTCGCCATTGGTCGGTCTATTGTAAGGGCGCCCACTGCTTTTCTTTTTGATGAACCACTTTCAAATCTTGATGCGTCTCTTCGCGTGGAAATGCGTTTGGAGTTGGCAAGGCTACATCAGACTTTGAAGACTACTATGGTTTATGTAACTCATGACCAAGTCGAGGCCATGACTCTTGCAGACAGAATAGTAGTACTAGAATCTGGAAAAATAGCGCAGATTGGGACACCAAAACAATTGTACGAGCAACCGGCTAATCTATTTGTAGCGCAATTTGTTGGCTCCCCGAAAATGAACATTATTTCCCGACAAGTAGCAGAAAGTGTTTCAAAAAATGGCGAGTCTTTGGAGGCTTTAGTCAAAAACAAACAGGCTGAAAATATAGGAGTTAGGCCTGAACACTTTACTCTTCAGCGTGGTCAAAAAAAAGGCTTTTTGGGAATTGTATCAGTTGTCGAATATTTAGGTGCTGATTGTTTTGTTTTTGTCAATTGCGGAGATCTAGGAACAATAAATGTTCGTATAAAAGGTTCAGAGCAATATATGATTGATGAAAAAGTATCGGTTACCCCTATGCTTGAACATGTGCATTTTTTTGATCAGCAGGGAAATCGTCTGTAATGCGTAAATCCACTTTTATTGTTTATGCTTCTAGAAAATAGTTTTTTTTACTAAAATTTGTATAAGTTTTCCTTTCTCTGATTTTATTGAAATTTTTGTTTTTCTCTTCACAGTGTTGATTTTCCCTATTCTTAGGCTAAATCTGCCCAAAAAGTAGTGTCCCTTGATTATGCTTACGTTAGATCTAACAGATTAATCTTTCGGTACAGAAAAATTAAATTTTTTGAGGAGAAAACATTTTGACTACCAATTTACTTTTTGGGTCTATTGGAGTTCTAGTTGAAACTTCGGAATTGCAAAGGCAATCATTCAACCGAGCATTGAGAATGAACGGTGTAGATTGGCATTGGAATATAGGCACTTATTGTGATTTGTTGAAAGACCCTGGGGGTAAAAAACGTTTATTAGAATTTAGTAATAATCAACTCAGTGCTGAATTGGTGGAGCAAATCCATAGAGATAAACAGAGTGTGTTTGAAGAGTTAATTGGGGTTGGTTTGGAGCCAAGGATTGGGTGTCTGGAAGCTCTGAAAAAATGCAAAAATAACGGCGGCAAGGTTGGTTTTGTTACCACTACAACACCTTATACAATTCACATTATTGAAAAATCACTTTCAAATTATATTAATTTTGAAGATTTTGACATTATCACGTCGTGTGAAACTGTTTCAAAACCAAAACCCTCAAGTGAAGTTTACGAATTTGTTTTGTCTCAATTAAAACTTAATTCAGAGCAGACGATTGCTATAGAAGATACAAAAGTTAATCAAAACGCAGCTATCGAAAGTGGGATTGTCTGTTATCTATATCCTGGTGAATACTCGAATTTTGATTACAGTGATATTAATAATTCGAAATTCATTTCAGATGGCGAGATGATACCAAAACTGCTTTTGTGTTAGTTAACTAATTGAGGATTAATTGGTCTAATTTTTATAAATTTATTTAATGGTCTTTAGAAATAAAAGGGTGCCGCTTTGTCTTGGATTATAACTAAATACCTCACCACAGCACTAGTCGTAGTGATAATATCAGAAGTAGCAAAAAGAAATGATAAGCTCGGCGGATTAATTGGTGCATTACCTTTAGTAACAATAATGGCACTATTTTGGCTGTATTTTGAACGGCAAAGTGATGAAAAAATAGCTAATCACGCTTGGTACACGTTTTGGTATGTTATTCCAACGCTCCCAATGTTTTTAGCGTTTCCTTTTATCTACAAAGTCACCGGGTTTTGGCTCTCACTGATAATTTGCATTGCAATCACTGGGCTAAGTTTTGTTTTGTTGGCTTTCATTGTAAAACCTTTCGGGATCAATCTTCTGTAAAATTTTAAACCTCTGTTAAAATTTTATTGATAATGGGGTTTACAGTGTTTGGATGGGTCAAGGGTGCCATATGTGTTCCTTCACCGTATGAGTGAAATGTCCAATTCGGCATTGTTTCTTCAAAAATAGTTACGATTTTTCTTATAGAGTTTACCGTTTGTTCACTGAATAAAATATGAGTATTTAGTGGGAGAACGTCTCTCCATTCTTCAAGTGTAGTTGTTTCATTTATAACGCAATCAAATTCATGAAAATTAGGTTTTAAGGCTTCTGCGAATTTTTCTCTGCGTATTTGATCCATTTTTTTCCAAGTCCCAGATCCATTCCAATAATCAGCAAACTGTTCTGCAGCTTGTAACCATGTTCCCTTAGCCGCATTAGTTTTTATAATGTCTCGCAGGGTTAGTGCTTCTTGATAGCTGGCATGATCTGAGTGATGTTCCAACAAATAAAAAGGGTTTGGTTCAATCAGCACTAGTTTTTTTATCTTTTCAGGATATTTTTTTGCAGCCATCATGGCCACACTTCCTCCGAATGAATGACCGACTATCGATATACTTTCGGTTTTCTCAAAAAAACTGCTAAACAAATCTACTTGGTCATTCAAAGTCTGAGCGCGTTTTTTATGCCATTTAATTGTAGATCCGTATCCAAATAAATTCGGCGCAAGAATACGATAGTGTGGAGATAAACACTCTATTAATTTACGCCATTGCTTATTCCCCGCTACGGTCGAATGGATGAGCAAAACCGTGCTACCTTGACCTTCTTCAATAAAGTCTAATTTCATTTGGTCCAATTTCCTGTGCAAGAATAGTAAACGAATCTGTCGAGACTAAATATCCAAACTCAGAATGCAATTTCTGCTGGATGATTGACTGATATTAACAAAAGTCAATAAGGTTTGAGTATTACTTTACGTATGTTAAGATTTAAAAAGTGTTGAAAAGCATGAAGTTTGTACAGGTTTCTGACATACATCTTGGGGCTCCCGATGCATTGATTAACGGGTGTTCCCCAACAGAACGCCTGTGCGCATGTTTTAAAGACATTAATTCTTGGCATAGTGATGCTGAGTTTTGTGTTATTACAGGAGATTTAACTGAATTTGCCGAACCTGCTGCTTATAAACATCTCAAGGAAATACTTAGTGAGTTTCCTTTACCTTGCTTTTTAATGCTAGGAAACCATGACGATCGAAAGGTTTTTCAAAGTATATTTGTTGACTATTCGCAGGACGAAAATGGGTTTGTGCAATATAGCCACAGAACCGCAAGTGGTATTTTTCTGTTTTTAGATACCAAAAAGGAGGGGTTGGAGACGCATGAAGGTGAAATGTGTAACCTTCGATTAAAGTGGTTAAAGGAAGAATTAATGAGTGCTGGAAATCAACCAGTTTATATTTTTATGCACCACCCTCCGTTTGATATAGGATTGCCTTATGTAGATAAGATTAAGCTTTTTGAGTTTGAGGAATTTGGTGAAACGCTCAAGCATGGTCACAATATTAAGCATATTTTCTTTGGCCATGTACATCGAATGACGTCCGTAATCTGGAAGGGAATACCTTTTACGAGTTTGCCAAGTTTGAACCATCAGATTCCATTAGTTTCAGACAGCGTGAATAGTGAGTTTTGTGATGAGCCGCCAGCTTATGGCGTAGTAACTATAAATAGTGAACAACTGACTATTCATTTTAATACTTTCATGCAGCGCAATGAATTACATCAGACTGAAATTATATAGCTCTATATAGTACATTTTTGTTTAGAATTTATTTTAGAAAGTTGTTATCTGCTCATGCCTCGACTTCTAAAAACACCTTGTACCCGATCAGGATAATCGGTGACAATGCCGTCTACCCCAATGTCAATCATATTTTCTATGTCTTCAATTTCGTTAACAGTCCAAGTGCATACAAGCAGACCTAAGTCGTGAGCTTCCTTCAAAAGTTCAGAAGTTAAGTCTTTAAAATAAGGACACCACATCTGTCCGTTTTGATCGGCAATTGCTTTCGGTATAGAACTTTTAAAAGAACAAAAATCTGGTGTAACTTCTTTAAAAGTATTATCGAAAGTGTCTTCTGAGTTTTCTGGTAACTCGGACAAAAAGGAACGCGGGATTTCTGGCGCTACTTTATGGCACTCCTTGAGTAAATCCCAATCAAAACTGTGTAAAACTGTTCGATTGCCAAGTTTTTTTTCACGAACTTCATGTACTATTTGTTTTACAATATTTGCTTTATTGAGCGACGGCTCAGATTTTATTTCAAGTAATAGATATAGTTTTTGGTTTTTGGGTAGGCATGCTAGGTTTAAAAGTTTTGATAATGTTGGGATCCGAACTCCAGATAAGAATTTTTGCTCAGGGTAGCATTCTCGATACGATGAGTGCTTTTCTAAACCACCCACGTCGTACTGCTTCAACTCAGACAAAGTAAGTTCACTAATAGCAGGCCCCCTTTTTTTCAGCCATTTTCCTTTATTATCTCTTGTTGAGGCTCCTGAAAGATAATTGTCATGAGTAATTACTGGAACATTGTCTTTTGAGACTAGCACATCAAATTCTAATGCCGTCACGCCCATATCCAATGTAAACTCGAAGCCTTCTATAGTATTTTCAGGCATTAAGCCCCGAGCTCCCCGATGACCAATTAGTCTTACTAGGCCAGGACTTCCTTTAAAACCTTTTAATTGAGGAAAATCTTTCACTGCCAAAGCCTTTTAAATTAAAGATTTTTGTTGCTACTTTACGGATAGTATAGGCACTTGCATATCTCAAGATTCAAAATTGACATAAGAGATTGAGTTATAGATTTAATTTTTATACGTTTTTGAGACTTCTCCGATTGGAAGAAATATGGAAAATGATTTAAGCCTTGGTGCGGCATGGATGAATGGTACTGTTATTCCCATTTCACAGGCTGCGATCCCGGTAAATGACTGGGGATTGGTTCATTCAGACATAACTTATGATGTTGTACCAGTAATAGACGGAGCCTTCTTCAGATTTGATGAATATTTGGCTCGGTTTTTGTCTTCAATGGAGAATCTCCATCTCGATCCTGGAATGAGTAAACGAGATATTAAGGCTGCTCTTCATCAAATGGTAAGTAAATCAAGGTTAAGAGATAGTTATGTGGCGATGGTGTGCAGTAGGGGTAAACCAAAAATAGCTGGATCAAGAGACCCCAGAGATTGCGACAATCATTTTTTTGCATGGTGCGTACCTTATGTACACGTAATTAAGCCTGAAGTCGTCGAGCAAGGAGCGACTGCTTGGATTGCTCAAAACGCATACAGAATTCCAGAAAACAGTGTGAACCCTCGAGTCAAGAATTATCATTGGGGAGACTTCACTCAGGGTATTTTTGAAGCAAAAGATAAAAATTATGAAACTGTTATATTGTTAGATTATGATGGGAATGTAACCGAAGGCCCCGGCTTCAATGTTTTTGCTGTCAAAGACAAGGTTTTGATAACACCTGATAGGGGCGTTTTGGCTGGTGTAAGCAGAAAAACGGTTCTGGAGATGGCTGAACATCTTGGCATAAATACTAGCGTACGTTCCTTGAGTGTTGAGGAACTTTTGGAGGCCGACGAGGTTTTTCTATCCTCTTCAGGAGGAGGAGTTATTCCAATAATTCGTGTAAATGAAACGATTTTTGGAAATGGCGCTAGTGGCCCAATTTCAGTTCAGTTAAATGTAACATATTGGGCATGGACTACTTTAGAAAAATACCGGGACCCAATTGATTATGAGCCGTGATTAGGCGTCTTGATTCAAGGGATTAAATAATGGCTTTTCTTCGAAAATAGCTCCGCGCTTGCAGTGACTTTCTAGGTCAAGTGCATCCTGAAAATTATCAACCACAAGATATTGATATTCTAGATTAGCCCGAATGTATTTTTTGGTCATTTGGTCTAAGGTTACTGAACCGTCTCTAAATTTATTGAGTTGACCGTTAGTGAGAGAAGGAATGACAATTCTATTGGCCAAAATAGAACAGAAATGATCACCAGCAGCTCTTCCACTTGCATGGCTGTTGAGCCGGGTGATCAATCCAAATTTAGTTTTTCCGGCTCTTTGGGCTTTATCTAAATCTTTGCCTGCCGTGCTTGCATAAAGCAAAGTTTGTTGATCCCAAATTACGTAAATGCCTGCTGCTACTGCAGGAAAATTCTTTTTTGGCCAGTTTTTAAATTTAAACTTTTTTGAGAAAGCATTTTTGAGCAAATTAGTAACTTTTTTCTATCAACTAACTATTGAAATTTTTAAATGTAGGCATGGGGTCACCCGGTAGTTTTTTCGCGTTGTAGAAGCCACGTGCAATTGCCCTGGCCATGCAGAGGCTGGCAGCATGGCAAATCTCTGCAAGATCGTAAATTTCATCTTTTAAAGGCAACTCTTTGGTTGAACTGGCAAATATCAGGTCCCCATCAAAGGGAAGATGGGATGGCACAATTGCCCGCGCAATTCCATCGTGCGCTGATGTCGCTAGTCTTTGGGCTTGTGCTTTTGTTAAGTCGGCATCCGTGGCAACAATGCCAATTGTTGTGTTAGCTCGGTCTTCAAGTGGGAATAATTCTGGCCTTTTAAATGATTTTGCGTAACCGCCTCCACTTGGTGCCTCAAATCCCCCAAATTCATCACCAATTTCAAATGGTGCTGCCCAGAAATGTTTTCCTGTCTCATCTGTTGCGTCACCTACAGGATTTGCTGCTACCAGAGCACCTACTGTAATACCATTACTCAACTTGAAAGATGCTGAACCTAAACCACCCTTCATCGTTCCTCCCTGTGCACCGCACCCGGCTCCAACACTGCCAAGTTCAAAATCGGTGTTTAAATTTTCATACGCTTGTTTGCCTAAATTTGGATATGGGTTTTTAGCCCATTTTTTTTTGCCGCCATTACTTAGGTCAAATAAAATAGCCGATGGTACAAGTGGAACTATATGTCCGGCAACTTCCAAACCTTTGCCATTTTCCTTTAATTTATCTACAACGCCAGAGGCAGCGTCTAATCCAAAAGCAGATCCTCCTGATAACACCAGAGCATCAACGCCTTTAATTGTTTTGTCTGGTGCAAGTAAATCTGTGTCGCGTGTTCCAGGAGCTCCTCCCATGACGCAATATGAAGTAACTAACGGTTGATCTGCTGTAAGAACGGTTACGCCAGTTTTTATGTTTTCATCTTGTCCGTTTCCTACGAGAAGGCCCCGCACATCAGTTATCAGATTTTTTGGACCTGGTTGCATCATTAAATACACCGACCTCCGTCAACCTGCATACAAACACCGGTTACCATGCTTGCCTCCTCTGAAGATAAATAGCAGGCTGCATTGGCTATATCCTCAGGCTGAGCGAACCTTCCAAGCGGTATTGTTGAAAGAAACTTTTGCCTCATCTCCGGGGTATCTTCGCCCATGAAAGATGAAAGTAAGGGCGTTTCGCTTGCGACGGGATTCACAGCATTTACACGAATACCAAATGGCGCAAGCTCCACTGCCATAGTTCTAGTAGCGGTATTCATCCAGCCTTTCGAGCTATTATACCAATTTAAGTTTGGCCTAGGCGATACACCTGCCGTTGAAGCAATATTAAGTATAGAGCCGCTACCTTGATTTTTCATGTTAGGAATGAAGGCTTTTGCCATTAAATAAACTGATTTGCAGTTAACGCGGAAAACGCGGTCAAAGTCCTCTTCGGACACTTCATCAAGTGGTGTGGGCAGGTGGGTAACACCCGCATTATTGACAACAACATCCACTTTCTCAAAACTTTCAAATACACTTTTCTGCAAATTTTCTACTGAGTTTGCATCACCAACGTCGGCACTTACTGCTAAAGTTCTAGACCCTAGGTTCTCTGTGAGTTCGCGACCAGCATCCTCATTTATATCGACGATAATGACCTTTGATCCCTCCTCGAGGAATTTTTCTACTATTGCTTTACCCAAACCCGAAGCGGCTCCAGTTACGACTGCAGTTTTGTTTTCTAATCGCATTTCACAGATTCCCTTTTTATTGGTGATAGCTTGCAACAGTTTTCAAAGTTGAAAAACCAAAAAGAGCTTCAAAACCTTTCTCGCGCCCATGTCCTGAGAAACCGCGTCCCCCAAATGGAAGTTCGACACCACCGCCAGCTCCATAATTGTTTATAAAAACCTGTCCTGATTTTAGTTTTTTGGCTAAACGCATTTGCCGAGCACCATCATTCGTCCAAATGCTTGCCACTAAACCGTAGTCCGTACCATTCGCGATGCTGATAGCTTCCTCTTCCGTGTCGAAAGGCATAATTACTTGCACTGGACCAAATATTTCATCCTTGGCCAAAATATGATCTTCTGGAACATCTGCAAACAAGTGTGGGGCAACATAATGTCCTTTTGCTGGAGCACCGCTGTCTATTTCACCTTGAGCGACTAAGTTCAGCTTTTGAGCTTTAGAAATAAAATCTTCTACAATTGATTTTTGCCTTTCTGATATCAAAGGCCCCAAAGCTCCATCATTAATTGCCGGTCGAACGATTAAGTCTTTGTACTTTTGGGACATATTATCAATCACTTCGTTATATCGGGAACGATGGACCAATATACGGCTGCTAGCAGAACAAGTTTGGCCGCCATTCTGGATCCCCGCGTTCACTAGAAAGGGAAGCGCACTTTCCAGATTTGCGTCTTCAAAGAATAATTGGGGTGATTTACCTCCAAGTTCTAACGTTACAGGAACAATATTATTAGCAGCTGATGCTTGCACCAAGCGGCCTGTTGTAACTGATCCAGTAAAACTTATGTGATTAATTCCTTTATGCGCGCAAAGAGCAGCTCCAGCCGTGGATCCTAGTCCAGGTACTACATTAAGCACACCTCTGGGTAGACCCGCTTCAATAGCAAGATTAGCAAAAGTTAAGGCGGTCAAGCATGCTTCTTCGGCTGGTTTCAATACACATGTATTTCCCATTGCCAGGGCTGCGCCAACAGATCGACCAATAATCTGCATAGGGTAATTCCAAGGAACAATATGACCAGTTACACCGTGGGGTTCTCGCAAAGTGTATACCGTGTATCCTTCTAAATACGGTATTGTCTCCCCGTGAACTTTATCAGCTGCACCACCATAAAATTCCATATACCGGGCCAACGCTCTAACATCTGCTTGAGCTTGAGTTAAGGGTTTTCCAACATCAAGTGCCTCGAGTGTGGATAAAAGATCTATATTTTTTAGAACAAGCCTTCCTAAGTTGCTTAATATACGCCCGCGTTCCGCTGCTGGTATTGTGTTCCAGCACTGGTCAAATGCATTTTTTGCATTCTCAATAGCCTCGCCAATATCATTTTCATTGCCTGATGCGATTTCAGTTAATGTACTCCCATCAGATGGATTTTTTAATTCCAGCTTTTCAAGGTCGGTAGGATGACGCCATTGGCCTCCAATTAAGCAACAGGATGGATCGAAGGGTAGATGAGGAAGCGACATTATTTATAACTCCATTTGAAAACTAGGTAACTTAGGTGCTGCTTCAATTAACGTTTTTGTATATGAATTTTGAGGTTGCTCCAAAACCTTTTTGGTAAGCCCTTCTTCGATAATCTTACCGTCTTTCATAACCAGGCATCGATCGGTAATTGAGCGGATTACAGCTAGATCATGACTTATGAATAGGTAACTAAGGCCATATTCTACAGCGAGTTGAGCGATCAAATCGAGAATTTGGGCTCTTACTGTGACATCAAGAGCCGATACCGCTTCATCAAAAATAACGAGTTTTGGTTTAATGATCAAAGCGCGTGCTATCGCAATTCTTTGCCGCTGACCGCCGGAAAATTCATGAATATATTTATTCTTGTCTGCAGATGATAGTCCAACATCTTCTAAAACATTGTCTATTTTACTTTCAATATTCTTGACCTCAAGAGAATCTTTAATGAGATAAAAAGGCTCTTTTATAAGAGTTGAGACTTTATGTCTTGGATTGAAGGAACCGTAAGGATCCTGGAAGACGACTTGAATATTTTTCCTGGTATTTAGCGTAGCTTTGGAAATATCTTGATCTTCGACATTAATCACGCCTTCGTAAATTGGCTCAAGGCCAAGTATTGCCCTGGTTAGAGTTGATTTGCCGCAACCAGACTCTCCAACTAGTCCAACTCTTTCACCATTTTTTATGTCAAAAGAAACATTTGAAACGGCCGTAAAATAATCATTTTTCGAAAAAATTTTAGTACGCGCTAACCTGTATCTGCAAGTGACGTTTTGAATGGTCAAAAGAAGGTCGGTACTTCTCTTTGCTAAGGGTAAATCAACTGAATGCCCTGATGCTGCAAAAAGTGAACGGGTATATGGATGTTTCATATTTCGAAATAAATTTTGTGTTTCATCAATTTCAACAATGATACCGTTTTGCATAATCGCAATCTCATCTGCCATGTCGGAGACAACCGCAAGGTCATGCGTTATCAAAATTAAAGAGATATTATCTTCTTTAACTAATCTTTTAAGTAGAGCTAGAATCTGGGCCTGAGTTGTTACATCTAAAGCTGTAGTTGGCTCGTCAGCAATTACAATCGAAGGTTTCAATGCAATTGCGATCCCTATAACAACCCTTTGACGTTGCCCGCCTGATAATTCGTGTGGGTAGCGTTTTATTACTTCAGTTGCTGGGCTTAGCCCTACTCTTTCTAAAATATCGAGAGTTTCCGTATCAGCAGATTTTTTATTTTTTTCACTGTGTAATACGATCGTCTCGCGGATTTGATCTCCTACAGTTTTTACTGGATTCAGAGCTGTCATAGGTTCTTGAAATATCATTCCTATTTTAGCCCCACGGATTTTACATAGCTCAAACTCATCTTTTTCAGTGATGTCTTGATCTTTGAAAAATATTTTTCCCTCCAATTTTGCGTATTTGGGTTGAAGTTGGGTTATTGAAAGTGCTGTCATAGATTTTCCAGACCCACTCTCGCCAGTTATGGCCAGAATACGGCCGTGACCAAGTTTAAATGAAATATTATTGAGAATACTTTCTGACCCTATTTTAAGACTTAAATTTTCAACAGATAAGATACTCATTCTCGGGATCTCCTCACTCTAGGATCAAGAAGATCGCGAAGACCATCCCCCATTAAATTCAACCCTAGAACGGTTACGATTATTGCTGACCCGGGAATGATTGCCAGGTGAGGAGCAAAGCTGACCATAGTTTGTGAATCTGCAAGCATACGCCCCCAGCTTGGTACCGGCGGTTGTGTCCCCAGTCCAACATAACTCAATCCAGCCTCTGCCAAGATACCTAGTGAAAATTGAATTGTGCCTTGGACTATTAAAAGGTTAGCAATATTGGGAAAAATATGTTCTGCGGATATTCGAAGGTCTGATTTACCACTTACCCGCGCTGCTAAAATGAACTCTTTTTGCCAAAGACTTAGTGCGGCTCCACGACTGACACGGGCAAAGACTGGTATATTGAATATTCCAATCGCAATGATAGCATTCATAGCTCCAGCGCCAAAGAGTGCTGTTATTAGGATAGCAATAACTAAAGATGGAAATGCGAATATTAGATCATTTGTTCGCATGATGGTTTCATCTAAAAGCGAATTTTTCTTAGTTGCTGCTGCTAGACCAAGTGGAACTCCAATAAAAAAACCTATTCCAACTGCTAAGATTGCAACGGCTAGTGAAGTTCGTGCCCCGATCATAATCATTGATAAAATGTCACGTCCGAAGTGATCTGTACCTAACCAATGCACTTCATTTGGGGTCTGTAATTTATCAGGTATCGAAAGTTGGGTAATATCAAATGGGACCCAAAGAAAAGAAACTAAAGCTGCGATTACAACCAATGCACTTAATAAACCGCCAAGTATCAAAGAGTTATTTTTCATACTCGCCGCCTTAACCTTGGATCAACGACTGCGTACGCCACGTCTACGATAAAGTTCACAGTTATAACCGCAAAAACAAGGAGCATTACCACGCTCTCGACTACGATTAAATCTCTTTGTGTTATAGCTTGAAAAACTAATCGTCCTAAGCCAGGAAGGAAGAAAACTTGTTCGATTATGATGGCACCAGCCATTAAAAAGGAAAATTGAAGCCCAATAATTGTTAGTACTGGAATAAGAGCATTTCTCAAGGCATGTCGCCAAATCACGGCTTTTTTACCAAAGCCTTTTGCTCTTGCAGTTCTTATATAATCCTCTGACAGAGTTTCAATTAGCGCACTTCGCATTACTCGTGATAATATCGAAGCTTGAGGCAAAGCTAAAGCAATAGCTGGAAGTGTTAAAGATTTCAAACTTAGAAGAATACCGTTTTCCCATTCCACAAAACCACCCGCGGAGAACCATCTAAGCTTCAAAGCAAAAATAACGACTAATATCATCGCAAACCAAAAGTTGGGTATAGCTATTCCAAACTGTGTGGCTCCCATGACTGCTGCATCGCCGGCTTTGCCTCTTTGAGTTGCAGCGTAAATACCGGCAGGAAAAGCGATGAAAGTGGAAATCAATAACGCGTAAAGAGCCAGAGGTAAGGAAACCCAAATTCTCTCCTTAATCATATCTGAAACTGGACTGCGATAGGTATAAGATGTACCAAAATCACCTTTGATCATACCACTGACCCAAGAAAAATACCTTGATAACTTGTCTTGATCTAAGCCCAACTCCGCTCTCAAAGCAGCAATAGTATCCTCTTGTGCATTAATGCCCAGCATGAATGAAGCCGGGTCACCAGGAGCAATTTCTACGACTGAAAAAATAATAATAGAAGCTAGACACAGGCTTACTGTCAGTGAAATAGCTCTTTTAAGAATATATCCCAGCATTTAAAATTTCTAGAAAAGGTCAGAATTTATAATGTAAGAGGCGGGGAGAACTTTCCCCGCCTTCATAAGTGCTTTTTCCAAACTTAATCTGCCCAACTGACTCCTGTAAGGTCGGTAGCTTGCGTTGGAGCATTCTTCCAAAGGCCTCGAACTTTCGCATTTGCAACTGTGGTGAAAGCTAATTCAAAAAGATATCCATTCACGTAATCATCTGAAATAATGCGTTGCGCTTTTTTCAGCATGCTGCTCCGTTTAGCTGGATCCGTAGTCCCATTCAGTTCGGTCATTAGAGATTGAAATTCTGGGTTGTCATACTGAAAATAGTAATCAGGTCTTGCATATATCCCAATATCCATTGGCTCAGTGTGGCTTACTATTGTAAGGCCATAGTCTTTTCCTCTAAAAACTTGCTCAAGCCACTGTGCCCACTCCAAATTACTAATCTCAGTTTCGATTCCTACAGCACGTAATTGAGAGGCAATTATTTCTCCTCCACGCCTAGCATATGAAGGAGGGGGAAGTTTTAAAGTGGTTGTGAAGCCATCTGAAAGGCCCGCCTCAGCTAGAAGTTTTTTCGAAAGCTTCGGGTCATAATTTGAATTACCAGTTAGATCTACATAATCCGGATTATGAGGAGCAAAGTGAGTACCAATTGGAGTGCCGTAACCAAACATAGCACCGTCGATGATGGCTTGACGGTCGATTGCATGAGCAATTGCCTTACGCACTTTGACATTATCTAAAGGGGGCATTTTATTATTTGTAGACAAAATAGTCTCACCTTCTGTTGAACCTTCTAAAACCTGAAACCTTGGATCAGCTTCAAATTGTGGAAGGTTTTCAGGTGCTGGAAAACCAGTAAAAACATCTACATCTTGCGCCATAACAGCTGCAAATGCTGCTGTTGGGTCTGAGATAAATTTAAAAGTAACGTTCTCTAAAGCAGGTTTAGCGCCCCAATAGTTTGGATTTCGAGATAGTTCTATTCGATCGCCTTGAACCCAATTTTTAAAAGTAAAGGCGCCAGTTCCTACTGGGTTATTTTTAATGCCTTCAATACTTTCAGGTGCAACTATCACAGCATCACCCCAGGCCATATTAAACAAAAAGCTTCCATTAGGCTTATCCAATGAAACTTTAACCGTGGTGTTATCTACGACAGCAACATCAGTTATCCCAGAGAATAGAGCTTTTTGAGCATTTGTACTGTCTTCAGCTCTGGCTCGATCAAGGGAAAATTTTACGTCGTTTGCATCCATTAAGCTGCCGTCATGAAAATTTACTCCAGAGCGAAGTTTAAACGTATAGACCGTACCGTCACCTGAAATATCCCAAGACTCTGCCAAGCCAGCTATTATTGATCCATCAGATGCAAATCGTGTTAAACCTTCAAAAACATTTGAATATAGAACACTGTCAATTGCTCCGGCAGCTGCGCTTGTTGGATCGAGATGGGGTGGTTCTAGTTGCATGGCAACTGTAATATCAGATTGAGCGGAAAGGCTAAGTCCCGCGCCGGCAAATAAAGCGAAAGCGCCAGCTGCAATTATTTTTTTTGATTGAAACATATTTATACTCCCTTTCTAAAGGCCATTTTTATCTGCAGAAAATCGCTGATGTAAAAAATGTGTAAGAGAAGCTTATACTAGGATTGTTATTTTTAAATAAAAAAAGTGAATTAGTAAGTTTTTTGTTATTTTTACGAACTAGAGTTGGATAACTTTTTTATAATAAAAGTATAAATTCAGCTAACAATCTGAATTCTCAATTTTTATTATCCATCTGTTATTTTGAATATTTTTCTTTGTTTTGAAACGAGAGCCGTGTAGCGTTTTCGGATAACCGATAAAAAATGTAAAAATGGATAAAAATAACTTATGGCGCATGAGCGCTTCAGAAATAGTTAAAGCAACAACTGCAGGTGAGGTGCGTTCTATTGATGTCGTAACTTCAGTTGTAGACAGAATGCAAAAGGTAAATCCAAAGTTAAATGCTATCGTTTGTGATCTGTCAGATGAAGCTCTTAAAACTGCAGAACTTTTAGATCGAGCTCGGAATAATGGAAAGGAATGCGGACCATTACATAGTGTTCCGGTTACAATCAAAATTAACGTTGACCAGAAAGGTCATTCAACTTCAAACGGTGTTCTTGCTTTAAAAGACTGGATGGCACCTGATGACGCACCAGTTGTCAAAAACTTAAAAAATGCCGGTGCTATTATTATTGGTCGTACTAATACTCCTGAATTTTCATTCAGAGCTGATACAGATAATGAGCTGTATGGGAGAACGAATAATCCCTGGGGTGGCCATGTTTCTGCTGGAGGTTCTTCAGGTGGAGCTGGTGCAGCCGTTATGTCCGGTATGGGAGCCTTGGGTCATGGTAACGATATTGGCGGTTCACTTAGATTTCCAGCGGCGGCAAATGGTGCCTTTACAGTTAAACCAGGCCTTGGTCGTGTACCTGCTTGGAACCCTTCTCAAAATTCGGAGAGGGGAATTTTAGCGCAATCTATGTCAGTTCAAGGGCTTTTGACCCGAGATCCATCTGATTTGGATTTGGCAATGCCAATCCTAATGAAAAATGATCCTGTTGATCCATTTCACGTTCCGTTGCCTTATGACATGGGGTCTCGCAATAACAAATGTAAAGTTGCACTCTCCCGTGAAACTCCTGGTTATGAAACTCATCCCGAGATTTACAAAGGTTTAGAATTAGCTGCTGATGCTTTGCGTGATGCAGGTCATGAAGTCGTCGAAGTTGATCCGCCCTTAATTCTTGAAACTGCCATGGCAGGTTACAGAGCTTTAATGGGAGAGGTAATAGAATTACTAGGTCCTGATATAAGAAAATTCGGATCCTCAGAAATTAATCGAATTTTTGATGAATACTTCAAACAATTCAAACCATATACTGGAACTGATTTACTGAAGATACTTGCAAAGAGAAGTTATTATGCAAGAGAATGGTCGATTTTTTTGACCAAGTATCCACTAATTCTAAGTCCATTTTTGCCACAACCATTTTTTAAGCCTGGAAGAGATTTGGAGGGTCAAGAAGGTGTTCGGGAAGTTCTGGGATCGGCTCTTTGGTCGTATTCGATAAACTTTTTAGGGCTTCCAGCAGGTTGTTTTCCAACTCATCTCGCCCAATTAGAGCAGGGGGCTCAAACAATTAATGTTCAATTAATTGGGCAAAGATGGCGGGAAGATTTAATAGTCCAAAGTATGAAAAAAATCCGAAATCGATTAGGAACATTTTCAAATGAACTTTGGTCAATGATGGAAAAAAATAACTAGAAATTGGGGCTGTAAAAATGTCATTCCCGAGATTTAATTTAGAGCGCTTTGAAAATTCTTCTGGAGACGAAAGAAAAAAACATAGTGATGAACTTGATAAAATTTGCAGTGAAACAGGTTTTCTAGTCATAGAAGGTCACGGCGTTTCCCAAAGAGCTATTAAAGACCAGTGGAATATTGTTTCAAAATTCTTTTCGTCGCCTCTAGAGGTGAAAAGGGAAGTTAAAGTTCCCTACAGTGGATATCCCTACGGCTGGATTGGACCCGACCAAGAGGCTTTAGCGGCCTCAAAAGGTGAGGTAACTCCACCCGATTTGAAAGAGAGTTTTAATGGTGGTCCGTTAAACATTCCTAATAATATTAAAGATACTGCTGCTTATGAGTTTTGTTATCAACCTACACTTTGGCCAAAAATAGAAGGCTTTAGGGAAATTTGGGAAAGATATTATGCTGAAATGGAGCGCTTAGCTAAACGTATTATGGCGGCATTTGCTGAAGCTTTAGGTTTGGAGAATTCTTATTTTGACAGATTTATAAATAACCCAATTTCAGCGTTACGAGCTCTGCATTATCCTGAAACTAACGATTTTATAATTGATAAGCAGCAAAGAGCAGGCGCTCATACAGATTATGGTTCCCTAACAATATTACTACCGCAGGCTGGAACCTCCGGTTTGCAAATAAAGAAAAAAAATACTTGGGTTGACGTACCTGCTCCTGAAGACTGTTTTGTTATAAACATTGGCGATTTAATGGAACTTTGGACAGCAAAACGTTGGATATCAACTCTTCATAGAGTTGTTGCAAAACCAAACCAGCCTGCACGGAAAAGTCTTGCTTATTTTCATCAGCCCGATTGGGAAGCCACTATCAAACCAATAAGTAACTCTTCTTCTGAAGCCGTTGTTTCTGGACCATATCTAATGGAGAAATTTAAAAGTACAAATTTATAGGTTTGATAATTAAACGAGCATTCCACGAGCGGCTACAGGGACTGTTTGTAATATTGTATTGTTTTGAACCATAACTAGTTCGTCAACCATATTAACCGCTACACAAACATGGTTAGGTATCACGGTAACAATGTCACCTACCGAGGGCTTCATTTTGCAATCTTCAAGATTAAGAAATCCATGCTCTTCTGAAAATTTTATTATAGAGGCTTCTGGATACTCGTTTATGTGACCAAATCCATTTAGCCCTCCAGTATCAGAGGTTAGTGTTTTTGAACCTGCGTCTAATATTCCCCGATTTTCTGTTGCTCTACTGACAACACTTGTAAACACTCGAAAACCACAGTCGGCAAGTTGAGCGAAGCCATCTTGAACCATCATCATATCATTAAAAATGCATGTTCCTGCTCGATGCTCTGTGGCACCTTCAAGCTTCCCAATATTTGCAAAGTTTGGTGTCCCGCCGGTAGATATTATTTTTGCTTTAACTTTTAAATCATCAAGCATTTTGGTAAGTGAATTATGAAACATTTGGGTGTCATCCCAACCTTTTAGGGTTGGGTAATAGAGTAGTCCGGTAAATTTTAACCACTTATCTTCAATAATTGATTGCACTAAATTTGCAGCCTCTTTGGGATCTTCGACGCCTGCTCTTTTTTGTCCAGTGTCACACTCGATGAGAACATCAAGAGGCCGATTTGCAGCCTCCGCAGCCTTTGAATATTCTTGCAAAGATACATGATTGTCTGCACAGACTTTTAATGGAAGTTTTTTCTGCAAACTGGCTAAACGACCTGATCTGGCGGCTCCTAAAATATTTGTTGCTATTAGAATATCGTCTATACCTGCTTCTGCCATTACTTCGGCTTCCCCGAGCTTTTGACAAGTTATCCCGCGGGCGCCTGCATCTATTTGCATTTTCGCCAGGAGGGGTGATTTATGCGTTTTAATGTGCGGACGATTGGCTACTCCAGCTGCATCACAAATTTTCTGTGCACGAAGTATATTTTTTTTAATTATATCCAAGTCAATAACCGCACAAGGTGTGCCGAATTGGCTGATGATAGAAGACTTTAAACGGTCTAGACTATTCATAAATGAATGCTTTCTTAAAAAGTTTACTAAGGTTGGTTAACAGTTTCAGTTTCAAACTCCGCAGGAGATGTGATTTCGATTAGTTCAAGATCATCGCTATGCTGGACTTCCCTATGCCTTATCCCAGGGGGCTGGAGTGCTGCTGATCCTGGCCTAAAAGTTATTTCTCCTTGTCCTTCATATTCAAAGGTAACCCAACCTTGAAGAATATATATCATTTGAAAATCTAAGTGGTGGATATGCCAAGCTGGTTCGGCGTGCCTGCCAGGAACAGCTCTAATCACATTTGCTGAGAATTTTCCTTTTGTTGCATCATTAATACCTAAATCACGATATTCAAAAAAGGCTCGAAGACCGCCAGTAAAATGACTTTTGAATGTACCTGTTCCATCTGCATGACTTACACAAAATGCTTGGCCTTTCCATATACCTGATGACATCATCCTCTCCCTACGTCAAAGACTGTCGCTCCAGTAGTTTTTCGAGCCATAAGCATTTCAAAGGCTTTTGGTACATCTTTCAAAGCGTACCTTTGATTAACATGCATTTTTACATGACCTTCAGCCAACATTTTAAACATATTTTCGGAAACTTGCTTTAAGCTTTCTTTGCTTGATATGAAATCAAACAAAGTTGGTCTTTGAGCGTAAAGTGATCCATTTTTAGCCAAGTCTCCCATAGCAATATCTTGT
This sequence comes from Paracoccaceae bacterium, assembly GCA_902543185.1. GTDB lineage: Bacteria > Pseudomonadota > Alphaproteobacteria > Rhodobacterales > Rhodobacteraceae > Salinivivens. Next base: position 97,164 of record CACBXB010000006.1, on the reverse strand, counting down.
ATAATACCACTCGACTGGCCAAAAGAGACGAATAAACCAAATTTCTTTAAACAAGAGAGTGTATGAGGGTATGTTGCCTGACCTACGCTATCGTATGCGACATCAACACCAATACCGCCCGTGAGGCGCGCTACTTCTTCAACAAAGTTTGATTTGTTATAGTTAATTACATGATCATAGCCTGCATCCTTGGCAAGTTTAATCTTATCATCACTTCCAACGGTCCCTATACTTTCTGCACCAATGTGCTTAAGCCATTGACCAGCTATCAAGCCAACACCGCCAGCTGCGGCGTGAAATAAAATTTTGTGAGAATTTTGGACTTTGAACGATCTATTTAATAAGTATTCGACCGTCATACCTTTAAGCATTGATGCTGCGGCTACTTCATCGGTAACATCATCGGGCAGTTTTACTAATTTTTCCGCAGGCAAAACCCGTTCTTCTCTATATGCTCCGTTAGGCGTGGTGTATGCGACTCTGTCTCCAATTTTCAGGTGACTTACATTTTTACCCAATTTTGCAACTATTCCAGCAGCTTCCCCGCCGGGGATTTGGGGACCGTTTTCTGGAAATGGGTATGTACCACTCGTCATATAAACGTCGATGAAATTCAAACCAATTTTGGTTTGGTGAATCAATGCATCATCTGGTCCTAAATGTGGTGTTTCTATTTCTCGCCAATCTAAGACCTCTATTCCACCGGGCCTATCCGCACAAATTGCCTTTGGCATATAATTCTCCTATTAAGTTTATATTATTAAGCATATCAAATAGATGAAAATTTAATAGCGCCAATAGGTAAAAATTTAATAATTTAGATTTTAAACTGAATATGAAAAAGGGTGGATAAGATGGTAGGAAAAACTTGTCTTGTAATAGGTGGTGGCAGGGGCATGGGCGCTGCTACAGCTAAGGAAATGCAAAAAAGAGGTTATAAACTCTCACTAATGTCGCCATCCGATAGTTGTGAACAACTAGCTGAAGAATTGAATGGTATTGCTTTACGTGGAAAAGCCGAGGTTCCTGAAAATTTGAAAAGTATTATTGATTTTACAATGGAGAAATATGGGCGAATTGACTCGGTTTTGGTCCACGTGGGAGGGCCTCCGAAAGGTGATCTTTTGGAAATTGAGGATGAAGACTGGGACAAAGCGAATCAAATGATAATTAAACCCGTCATTAGGATTGCAAAATTAGTAACACCAATAATGCTAGAACAAGGGGGTGGATCAATAGTTAATATTACTACTTTTTCTGCTTTTGAACCAAGTCTCACTTTTCCTACATCCAGTGTTTATAGGGCAGGGGTTTCTTCTTTTACAAAATTATTTTCAGACAGATACGGAGCGGATAACATTCGAATGAATTGCCTTCTGCCGGGTTTTACTGACAGTTTGAATTTACCTGATGAATTTGCAAAATTATCATCACTAAATCGTTTGGCTAGAGCTGAAGAACAGGCAAAGGTAGCGGCATTTTTACTATCTGATGATAGCAGTTACATAACTGGTCAAAGCATTAGGTCGGACGGGGGCGTTACAAGGCATATGTAGCTTATTTTCTGCGACGAATTATTGAAGTCAATTTTTATATTTTTGTGGTAACATGGCCATCACGATTGGAGCGCCTAAAATTACAAAAAATATTCTCAATAGGTGATGGGCTACAACGAAAGTTAAATCCGCCCCGACAATAATAGCCAAAACAACCAGTTCACCCTGACCTCCGGGAGCAAATGATAGAATAGCCTCAACTGGTTCTGCTATTTTTAAAATTAAAACGAAGACCAAGACACAGGTAGTTAGAAGCAGCAGCAGTATGCTGAAAATAACTCCAGCTAAAATATCACGGCGTATTTCAATCGAAGAAATTCCTACATATTTTACACCTATGCCTATTGCGATAAAATATTGTGCAGCCCAAATTATTTCAGCTGGTGGGCGATTGGTTAAGAGCCCGCTTAAACTAAAAACGGCAGCCAAAATCAAAGGCCCTAATATAGAAGCGCCAAATATACCTAATTTCTTCGCAATTCTCCATCCAAAAACAGCACTAACTAAAAGCAGCAGGAGCTGTAGGGGTTGGAGTTCCTTTATAGGCATTCCAGGAGGATTAGTAAGATTTATTTCCCAAAATGAGCTTAAAACAATGGGTAAAAAAACAACTATAACTAAAATGCGAGTTGCATGAATTAGAGAAACTGAACGAACATTGGCGCCTGCCTCTTCAGCAAACACAATCATATCTTGTACACCACCAGGCATTGATGAAAAATATGCTGTTGGAAAATCAAAATTGAAAAATTTTCTGAAAAATAATACACCTAACAGTCCAATAAGAACGGTGAATAATGGAATAATTAGAAGTGTAGTAGTTAAGCTTGGAATACTATAGAAAAATGCTGGGGTCACTGCTGCACCAACTGCAACCCCCAATATTGTGCGCATTCCATCTCCTAAGGGTTTGTATACTTTCAATTTATAGCCAAAAAGAGCAGCGATAAGGCAGCTAGTAAGGGGGCCAAACAACCATGGCAAAGGTGCATTTATAAAGAGAAATAAGCCAGCTCCAATTAAAGCTATGAAATGAGTTTTGAGTATTGGAGAGATCAAAATTTAACCTTGGTACTTAAGCCGCTGAGTGATATCAAATTTTTGAATAAATTCATTAGCTTCAAGCATAATATTGTTTATTTCTGATCTTTTCATTGGTTATCTGCTTTAGGAAATATGTTATAAACTTATGATCGTAAAATTAAAACTATGGATTTTATTTTATCTAACTCGAGTTGAATGGAAGACTTTTGTATAAATTTTATTTAATTTTTTCGCTGTTGATTGCCGCTAGCCACAGTTTTGCAAACAACATAATTGAAGGGAACCTAGGGTCTAAAATTCAGGGAGAAGTAGTCTTAACATTTAACTACCCCTGGTCAATGTCTTTCATAGACAACGACCATCTTTTGGTCGCAACGAAGCCAGGCAAACTATGGCTTGTAGACAGTTCTGGATCCAAAACTGAAGTCAAAAATATTATGAAAGTTCAGTACGGTGGGCAAGGCGGAATGGGTGATGTTGTCCCACATCCAAATTATAAAAAAAATAAACTCATTTATCTCTCTTACATAACCTCGGATGATGGAGGTAAGACAAGATATGCCGTGGTTGATCGAGCTAAATTAAGCGACCTCAATAGCCCCAAGTTAGAAAACAGGCAAAGGATATGGGAGCAATTTCCAGCAGTAAAAGGCAAAGGACATTTTTCTCATCGAATAGTTTTTGGTCCTGAGGGATCTGCCCACGAAAACAAAATATTCATCACCTCTGGTGATCGGCAAATGCAAAAACCTGCTCAAATGTGGGACACCAATTTTGGAAAGATAGTCCGTCTAAACGATGATGGAACGGTTCCACAGCAGAATCCTTTTCAAAGCAAAGGTGAATTGGCCAAAACATTTTGGACGACTGGGCATAGAAATCCCCTTGGCATAGCTTTTGATCAGGAAAATAATTTATGGGCCAATGAAATGGGTCCGAGACATGGAGATGAGTTGAATCTTATCGTGCCTGGATCCAACTATGGTTGGCCATTAGTTTCGGAGGGCAATCATTACAGTGGTGCTATAATTCCATCACACGATACAAGGCCGGAATTTACTGCACCAGTAACATATTGGGTTCCAACGTTGGCTCCTTCGGGGCTAACTTTCTACAAGGGAAATGAATTTAAAGACTGGCAGGGACAAGCACTTTTAGGAGGATTAAAAGGTAAGTCCTTAGTCAGGCTGAAATTCAAAGATGAAAAAGTCGTTGATGAAGAAAGGTTTTCATGGCGTGTGCGAGTCAGAGATGTTGAAGTTCAAAAGAACGGTTCCATTTGGGTAATTGAGGATGGGTCCAATGCTCGGTTAATAAAATTTACTTCACCAAATTAGTATTGAGAAAAGACTTGCTGTGTAAATATTTCCTCAAATCATCTCATTTTTTAGTTTCTTTGTTCTTAAACAAAATAAGTTATTGATTAATTGTGCAAACGAAAGCACACTTCTCTGGTGTAATGACAAGGGGGAAAAATATGACTCTTACGCACCAAATAAGTCGTAGGTTAGCACTCGCTTTAGTGGCAAGCGCCAGCCTATTCTCATCAGTTGGCATTGCTGCTGCTGATAAAATTAAAGTTGCGGCAATTTATACGTTGCCGGTTGAACAGCAGTGGATAAGCCGCATTCACAAAGCTTTGAATACGGCAGCTGATCGGGGCGATATAGAATACACATACTCTGAAAATGTGGCTAACACAGACTATGAGCGTGTTATGCGTGAATATGCAGAGCAGGGACAACAACTCATAGTGGGGGAAGTCTTTGGTTTGGAAAGAGCTGCTCGAAAAGTTGCAAAAGATTATCAAAACACCGCATTTTTAATGGGCTCTTCATTTGGAGGGGTTGGACCAAATTTTGCGGTATTCGATAACTGGATCCATGAGCCATCATACCTGTCGGGAATGATTGCTGGTTCAATGACTAAGTCGAATAAAATTGGAATGGTTGGCGGATATGCTATTCCGGAAGTTAACCGTTTAATGCATGCATTTATGGATGGCGCTAGAGACGTAAATCCAGATGTTAAGTTTATGGTGAACTTTATAGATAGCTGGTATGACCCACCCAAAGCAAAAGAGAGTGCATTTGCCATGATGGATGCTGGAGCCGACATAATGTATGCGGAACGCTTTGGTGTATCAGATGCTGCTGTTGAAAGAGGCGTTAAGGCCATTGGCAACGTTATAGATACTTCTGGTGATTACCCAGGAACTATTTTGGCCTCTGCTTTATGGCATATGGAAGCAACAATAGATAAAGCGATATCAAATGTTGTGTCAGGCAATTTCGAAGCAGCGGACTATGGACAATACAGCTTTATGGCCTATGGTGGAGGATCTCTGGTAATGGATGAAAGCCTTGTTCCAGCTGATGTGGCATCTTCGGTGAAAGCAAAACAGCAAGAAATACTAGACGGTTTATTCCGAGTAAACGTGAATGATGCTCGGCCTCAATCTGACGGTTAATTTTTATTGGTCGGCACTTATTTGTGCCGACCAATCATAGTATGACTTCTTCACCTGTACTAATTCTTGACGGTTTGTCAAAGAGCTTTGGTTCTGTCCGGGCGGCTGACGCAATTAGTTTAAAACTTTTTACAGGTGAAGTACTTGCGCTACTCGGCGAAAATGGAGCTGGTAAAACAACATTAATGAACATGTTGTTTGGCCACTACATGCCAGATAGCGGCAAAATAGAAATAATTGATGGATCAGGGCATGCTAAGCCGTTACAACTAGGTAACCCCCAAGCTTCTATTGCTGCTGGGATTGGTATGGTTCATCAACATTTTACCTTAGCGGAAAATTTGGACGCCCTTGATAATATAATGCTTGGGTCAGAGAGCTTTATTCATTTAAGACGCAACAAGTCGCAAGCGATCCGAAAAATTCAAAAAATTATGAATGATAGTGGATTGGTCGCTCCAATGGATGTTGCTGTTGGAAGGTTGACGGTGGGTGAGAGACAACGTGTTGAAATTTTAAAAGCTCTATATCAGGACGTAAATATCCTTGTTCTTGATGAACCAACAGCGGTTCTTACGCCACAAGAAGCTGATAAGTTATTTGAGAATATTACTGCCATGACTAAAAATGGTCTCTCAGTGATTTTTATTTCTCATAAATTGCGTGAAGTTTTGGCTTTTTCAAATCGAATAGCAGTCCTTCGCCATGGCCGAAAGGTGGGTGAAATTTCAAGTAAGGAAGCTAATGAGCGAAAAATAGCGCGGTTGATGGTTGGAGAAGAAACAAAAGTATTCTCAAAAAAAGAACTACAGGTTGGAGAGCCAGTATTAGAAGTGGATAATTTGACTATTTCTGGTTCTTCAAAGAGAGAAAGTCTCTCTAACATAAGTCTATCAGTGAATAAGCATGAAATCTTAGGAATTGCTGGAATTTCAGGGAACGGTCAGACTGTACTGGCAAATGCTATCTCTGGTTTGGTAAAGTCGTCTTCAGGTAAAATTAAGATTGATGGTAAAAATATTCTCACAAATGATCCGTCTAATATAATCCAGGCCGGGGTCGGTCGAATACCAGAAGATAGGCATAAAGATGGTATCGTTGGCCAAATGAGCGTCGCCGAAAATATGATAATAGAAGATTTAAATGATGGTAAGGTTCAAAGCCGTGGTTTGCTTAATCACGAGGCTATAATGAGGCATTGCTCAAATTTAAGCTCAAAATATGATGTTAGAGGTCCGGGTCCAAACGCCTCGGCACGCTTACTATCAGGTGGTAATATTCAAAAATTAATTTTGGCTCGAGTTTTTGAAGCCTCCCCAAAACTGATACTGGCAAATCAACCAACTAGGGGTTTAGATATGGGCGCTGCTGCAGATGTAGCTAATCGCCTACTAGAGGCGCGCCAAAGAGGTTCCGGTGTTATCCTGATTTCTGAAGATTTGGATGAAATTTTAAGTTTGTCAGATCGTATTATGGTGATTTATGATGGCAAGCTTAGAATGGCTGAAACGCATGATAGGGAAACTCTTGGCTTAATGATGGCGGGCGAGGCGGCATGATAAGGATTGAGCCAAGAGATGTAAATTCTGCTATGTTTAGCTATGGAGTACCCATTCTATCGGCAGTTGTAGCGCTAATTTTGGCCTCTATTCCGCTTTGGCTAGCCGGGGCGCCGGTTTTAATATCATACGTTGAAATGGCTAAAGGGGTATTTGGGTCCAAATTTGCATTTTCAGAGATGCTAACGAGAGCTACACCTTTAATGTTTACAGGTTTGGCAGCTGCATTGGCTTTCCGAGCTAAACTTTGGAACATAGGTGCAGAGGGGCAGTTATATCTTGGAGCAATAGCAGCTGTTGCGATTGGAACGGGCTACATAGAAGCACCGGCATTTATTTTACTGCCCTTAATTATAGCATTTGGTTGTGCTGCCGGTTCAGCAGGAATGGTGGTTCCAGCCATATTGAAAACAAGATATGGCGCAGATGAGGTCGTGACCACCTTATTACTAAACTTTATTATAATCATTTTTTTACAGTATATGCTGGAAGGTCCTCTCAAAGATCCAATGGGTTTGGGTTGGCCTCAAAGTTCTCCAATTCTTGATCAGGGAATGTTACCTCCCTTAATGGAAAGAATGCGCGTACACTCCGGTCTAATAATTGCAATTGTGTGTGCTTTAATAGCACAATTTATGTTGGCAAGATCTGTTTGGGGTTTTAAATTGCGTGCGGTTGGGGAGAATGTATTTGCCGCTCGGCACGCTGGTATAAAGGTCAACCGCACAATACTTGGCGCAGCTGCGATTTCTGGAGCTCTCGCAGGCATGGCAGGCGTAAGTGAGGTTGCCGGTTTGAAGGGTTACCTAACATCAGATTTGTCTCCGGGATTTGGCTACGCAGGGATAATTGTGGCGATGCTTGCGGGATTATCACCTATCGGTGTCGTAATATCAGCCTTGTTTATAGCATCGGTTTTTGTTGGTGCTGATAGTATGAGCCGTGCTATGGGTGTATCCTCTTATCTGGCAGATTTAGTTGTTTCCACTTCACTTCTTTGTGTCCTTATTGGTGGTTTTTTTAGCCGCTTCAAATTAGTGAGAACAAACTTAGAAGGTAAAAATTAAGTGATTGAAATTTTTCAAATCCTTTTAACCGAAAGCTTTTGGGCGGCTTCTTTAAGAATCGCCACTCCCCTTATTTTTGGTGTTTTAGGCGCTTTGATTTGTGAAAAATCCGGGGTTCTTAATTTAGGAATTGAAGGAATATTCGTGGCGGGTGCTATGGCGGGTTGGATGGCTGTATGGCTAGGTACCGGTCTCTGGGGTGGTGTAGTAGTTGCCGCAATAGCTGGTGGATTTTTTGGGTTAATTCATGCTATTTTAACGGTAACTTTAGGTTTATCTCAGCACGTATCAGGGCTTGGTGTTACATTGTTTGCAACGTCCGTGAGTTACTTTTCTTACAGGACTGCGTTACCAAAAGTCTCTTCCCCTCCAAGAATTGAACCATTTAGACCACTGGAAATCCCAATATTATCAGAGCTTCCGTTCATTGGGACAGTTTTATTTCAGCAAACGGCTTTAACATGGTTAGCCTTGTTCATGGTTGGACTTGTTTGGTACGTTATGAACCGAACCGGTTTAGGCGTTGCGATTAAGGCCGTTGGCGACAATCCAAATAGTGTGGATGCGCAAGGTTTAAGCGTTTATGGACTAAGGATTGGAGCTATAGTAGTCGGTTCGGCTCTTATGGCTTTGGGCGGTGCTTTTCTTACCATGTCAGCTTTTGATGCTTTTTTCTTTGGAATGGTCAATGGAAGGGGTTGGATTTGTATAGCCTTGGTTATTTTTGCTAGTTGGAAACCTGGAAAAGCTTTATTGGGTGCGTTGTTATTTGGGGCATTTGATGCATTGCAAGTTCGAATGCAGACCGAGGTGGGAGCAAAAGTTCCTTCCCAGGTTTTTCTTGCAGCGCCATACGTCCTTTCGATTGTGGCTCTGGTTATAGCCGCCAGACGAGCGGAATATCCAAGAGCTCTACTCACACCTTGGTTTAAAGGGCAAAGATAGGAATACACAATGTTTGATTTTTTGGTTAAAAACGCTTCCTTACCTGATGGAAGGGAAGGTATTGATTTAGCCTGTAAGAATGGCCTCATTACCAATGTTGAGAAAAATATTGCTGCTGAAGCAAAAGAAACTGTTGATGCCAACGGTTGGCTTTTGGCTCCGCCTTTTATAGACCCCCATTTTCATATGGATGCAACTTTATCTCTCGGCACGCCACGATTAAATAAATCTGGAACATTACTGGAAGGAATATCACTTTGGGGAGAATTGAAACCTGTTCAAACTGTAGATGACATAATCGAAAGATCGTTAAGATATTGTGATTTAGCAGTTTCAATGGGCATTGGAGCGATAAGAAGTCATGTAGATACATGTGATAACGAATTAAAAGGTGTCCAAGCCCTTTTAGAGGTAAAAAATCAAGTTAAAGACTATTTAGAACTTCAATTGGTGGCTTTCCCTCAAGATGGGCTTTACCGCGATCCGACAGCACTCGAAAATACCATTCGTGCTTTGGATATGGGTATCGATATTGTTGGGGGCATACCTCACTTCGAGCGAACTATGTCGGAAGGGGCCCAATCAATTAAAACTCTCTGTGAAATAGCATCTGAACGCGGTTTGTTGGTTGATATGCATTGTGATGAAACAGATGATCCAATGAGCCGCCATATAGAGACACTTGCATATGAAACCCAGCGCCTTGGCTTGCAGGGCCGGGTGACAGGTTCTCATCTTACTTCAATGCATTCAATGGATAATTATTACGTATCTAAATTAATACCATTGATTGCAGAAGCAGGCGTTCATGCAATACCTAATCCTCTCATAAACATAATGCTTCAGGGAAGACATGATACTTACCCAAAGCGCAGGGGACAAACTAGAGTAAGAGAGTTACGTGACGCAGGTGTTTTGATCGGATTTGGTTCGGATTGTGCCATGGACCCTTGGTACTCACTTGGTAAAGCTGACATGCTTGATGCAGCTTTCATGGGTTTGCATGTTGGCCAACTGTCTAGTCGCGAGGATATGGCTTGGTGTTTTGACGCAATTACATCAAACTCGGCGGCTATTATGCACCTTGAAGATTATGGGATAGATGTAGGAACAAAAGCAAATTTTAATTTGCTCCAAGCAAAAAATCCCATTGAGGTGATAAGATTACGTGCCCATAGACTTGCTGTGGTGCGAGGTGGAAAATTAATTGCAACAAACGCTCCACTGAAAACAGAGTTACTTATTGAAGGTCGTCCTAATATTGTTGACCCTGCTTCCTATGCTCCCAATTAAGCATAGTATTGTAAATAAATTCCCAAAAATAAGCATGGTTTTATATGATTAGTTCGCTGAACATAAAAATAAAAAGTCACTTAGTGATGTTACTGTTTTCTTTGTTCGTCGCAGGCTCATTTATTTTTGGAAAAATATTTGCTGAAATTATTCAGCCTGAACTTTTAACTTTTTATAGGTTCCTTTTGGGCGCTCTAATACTCGGATCATATTTAAGTTATTCCAGGAAATTATCTCGCGCTATCTTAATTAGGCCGTGGCGCTATTTTGTACTGAGCGGAATTTATTCTGTATATTTTGTCTTTATGTTTATAGCCCTTAGGCACACATCTACTATTTCCACATCAGCCATTTTTGCACTTATGCCGTTTTCAACGCTGATTTTGGACTCATTGTTTTTTAACAAAAAGTCTAAAACTTTAATTTGGCTAGCATTAGGTTTGAGTTCATTTGGAGCCTTATTTATTGTTTTTGATGGCTCGTTACATAACGCTCTTAATTTTAAATTGGATTATGGTGAATTTATATTTTTAATTGGAACGATCGTCTATTCAACTTACGCATTATTTCAACCTAGGTTAAATAATGGTGAAAATTTGCTAATTACTACATTTGGAGTTTTAACCGCAGGAACAGTGCTTTTAGGTTTAACTCTGATAATTCAGGATAAAAATTTTACTCCTGAAACAATTCCAATTGGGCTAATTTTCCTAGTTATTTACCTTGCCATTTTTGCGTCAATAGGAACTATTTTGTGTCTGAATTATGCTTCAAATAAAATTCCGGGTACCAATGTGATGGCCTACAGCCTTCTAATCCCTTTCTGGGTTTTACTAGTAGAAAGTTTCGTCAAAGATGGTCTTGCCCCAGCTTATACTTATATTGGCATAGTGCCTATTGGTTTAGGACTTCTAATTCTTTATCGAAATTCTTAATAAAACAGCTAAAGTTTAATCTGAACAGCTTTTTACTATCTGAAATTAAATTGTTTCCACGTATCTAAATTCTCGAGAGGCAGATCCATCTAAAGCTTCGAGGGCAGCTTGATATTCTGGACCATTGTAACCTTTGTCAGCCGCTTCCATACTGGGCCATTCTATTACTACCGTTCTAGTTTTTTGACCCTCTTCGCGAACAGCTATGGGAACGCCTCTTGCAAGGAACTTGGCCCCGGCTTTTTCCATTGCAGGTAAGGCTAATTTTGCATATGCTGCTAATTTTTCTTCGTCAGAGACTGATTTGTAAATAACTACCTGTAGAACTTTGGACATTATTGCACCTTTGGAAATTACACTTCTATTTGAATAGATTTGCACCATAAAATAAACAAATTTCAACATCTATTTCTAATTTTGCGTTTTTATTTGCTTATCCTTTCAATTTTTTACCATATGGTAAAAAATTGACCATATGGTAAAAAATTGTTGATGTATTTTATTTTTATGCCAAAGTGGAAACTAGGGAGTGCGTCTGATGGATATAAAGTCTGATCCAACGTTCGCAAAGGCTGACACGACAGAGCTGCTATCAGCGGCTGCAGCAATTCGCGATCGATTTTGGGGTTTAAATGTAACCTACTCGCGTAAGGTTTTTGTGCCTCTAACAAACATGTGCAGAGACACTTGCGGCTACTGTACTTTTGTAAAGCATCCCTCTGATCCTGAAGCAAGAATTATGACCCCAGATCAAGTTCTTAAAGTTGCAAAGGAGGGGATAGAAAAAGGCTGTAAAGAGTTATTATTTAGTTTGGGTGAAAAGCCAGAGTTGAGATATGACCTAGCTAAAAGGGGCCTTGCTAAATTAGGTTATGAAAGTATGACGCACTATTTGGCAGACATGTGCGCTCTTGTTCTGAAAGAAACGAATTTACTGCCACACGTAAACGCTGGTACATTATCTGAGGATGAAATTGATCGGTTAAGGCCTGTTTCTGCTTCAATGGGAATGATGTTGGAAACGGTTAGCCGACGGTTGGTGCGTAAAGGCATGCCACACTATGCATGTCCGGATAAGACTCCACTTCAACGATTGCGGACTTTAGAGCGAGCTGGCGCAAAGAATGTGCCTTTCACTACCGGATTATTGATTGGGATAGGAGAGACATGGGAGGAAAGAATTGAGGCATTAAAAGCGATAAATGCATCTCACCATCGCCATCGCCATATTCAGGAGGTGATAATCCAGAACTTTCAACGTAAGCCTGATATAGCGATGTCGAGCCATCCAGAGCCTAATCTCGAAGACATGTTGCGTACTATAGCAGCTGCACGTATCATTCTTGATCCAGAAATTAGTCTGCAGGCGCCTCCAAATCTGCATCGGCGCCACATCTCTTATTTGAACGCAGGTATTAATGATTGGGGTGGAATAAGCCCTGTCACGATCGATTTTATTAATCCTCAACACGAATGGCCGGAAATTCTTAAACTAAATGAAAGTTGTTCAAGGGTGGGCTTCAAATTGTTGGAGCGCCTAACAGTATATCCCCGTTTTATTAATAAACGCAGTGAATATTTGGATCCTGGATTAAGGGAACGCATTTTGTCGATGGCAGGGCACGATGGGTTTGCCAATGAGCAGGTATTGGAAGCGATTTAATGAACAAGGTAAACCAAGAAGTCTCTAGATATATTCCAGCAGAGCTACAAAACCTACTAGATGCGGCGAGTAGTTCGGTATCCCAAATTTTAACCAAAGCACTGTTTGGTAATGAAGTTTCAGAAGATGAAGGAGCAGTGCTTTTTAGTTGTAGGGATAATGAAAAAGTTACAGATCGCGCTGCTATTTTCTCAGTTGCAGATATTTTGCGGCGGCGCAGCAAAGGCGATTATGTAACCTTTGTAGTCAATAGAAATATTAATTTTACAAATATTTGTTACATGGGTTGTCGATTTTGTGGTTTTGCTAAGCGCAAAGAAGACTTAGGCTCTGAATGGTTGGAACCGGCCCAGGTAGTCGAGAGGGCGCAGAAAGCCTGGGATCGTGGTGGTACAGAAGTCTGTATCCAAGGCGGTCTACATCCAAAAATGGAGGGAAAATACTATCGTGAGCTTGTGCTTGCAATAAAAGCGGCTTTGCCAGATATGCACATCCATGCGTTTTCTCCTTTTGAAGTGTGGTATGGGGCTGTTAAATCCAAACTGTCTTACCTTGATTTTCTAAGTGATCTAAAAGATTGCGGTTTAGGATCTATGCCAGGCACAGCTGCGGAAATACTCGATACCGAAGTTCGTCAGAAATTGACTAAGAATAAGCTAAGCTCTGACTGCTGGGAGGAAATAATCCGAACGGCTCACGAATTAGGAATTCCAAGTACTGCTACGATTATGTATGGGCATGTTGATGAGCCGAAGCACTGGGCTGCTCATATAGCGCTCTTGCGTGAAATACAAAAAGATACTGGTGGATTCACAGAGCTTGTGCCTTTAAGTTTTGTACATACGGATAGCCCCTTATTTTTGAATAATCCAGATTCTGTGCGGCCTGGGCCAACTGACCATGAAGTTGATTTGATGCACTCTGTTTCTCGAATTATGTTAAATGGTTTCATAGATAACATTCAAGTTAGTTGGACAAAGTTGGGTGCTGAGCGTGCTCGTAATATGCTTTCTTTGGGCGTAAATGATCTTGGCGGAACTTTAATGAATGAAAGCATTTCCCGTTCAGCTGGTTCTAAACATGGTCAAGAGATTACAGCAGCTGAACTATGCGAGATTATCCGGTCAGCTGAACGCATACCTGTTAGGCGTAATACCATTTACAAAACCATTGATATTTATAAAGATCACGACCCTATTGATATTATTCCTTTAGTAGAACGTAAATCTGATCCACTAAACTTCTTAAAGATGTTTCCGGAGACTGCAGAATGACTCGTGTGACACTTTTAGCTGGTGGGGTCGGCGGCGCTAAATTGGCCGAAGGGCTAGCAGGAGTTCCCGAAATATCTCTTACGGTAATCGGAAATGTGGCTGATGATGAAGAATTTCATGGACTTTGGGTATCCCCAGATATTGATACAATGCTCTATACGCTTTCCGGCCGCGTAAATCGTGATCAAGGCTGGGGTCTTGCGGATGAAAGTAATCGAGCGCTTGAAATGTTGAATTGCTTGGGTGCAAACACTTGGATGTTTCTTGGTGATCGCGATTTTGGTCTTCATATTTATCGAACAGAGCGCTTGCGTCGAGGAGATCGGCCTTCCAATATTGTGGCAGATATAAGATCTAAATTCGGGATCAATTCGAAAATATTATTACCGACTGACGCCAGAGTTCAAACACGTGTATTAACTGATGGAGGATGGTTAAGCTTTCAAGAGTATTTTGTTCGAGAGCGTTGCCAGCCTGAAGTTTTAGAACTCAAATATGATGGTTTAGAGTTATCTAAAATCACGGTTGAAGCAGAACAAGCTCTAAACGAGGCGGAGTTAATTATAATTGCGCCTTCAAACCCTCTTCTAAGTATTCTTCCAATTCTAAAAATACCGGGGTTCTATGCAACTCTGCAAAACGCGACAGCTCCTATTTTCGCAGTTTCACCATTAGTTGCTGGAAAGGCATTGAAGGGCCCAGCAGACAGAATGCTAACTAGTTTAAATTATCGAGCCGATGCAGTAGGAATTGCGCGTTTTTATGAAAATATAGCAGCCCATTTTCTTATGGATTCCAGTGATTTTGAGCTAATCGACGAGGTATCTAAATTGGGCATGCAAGCCCATACCGCAGATATATTTATGCCAGATCTAGTGGGAAAAGTTCGGCTAGCGAATGAAATATTGGAAATACATAAAAACGTAAACCGATTGGATCAAAAATGACAAGGACTTTGATTGTAGTTCCCATGAAGGATCTATTCGCTTCTAAAACCCGACTGGCAGGTACACTCTCAAATAGTGCCAGAAATAAGTTGGTGCGTTTACTATATGAAAAAACTTTAAACTTTCTCATTCCTATCGCAGCTATGGAGAAAGTTGAAATTGCTGTTGTAACCAAATGTAAATATGCAAAAAAGATTGCTGAAAAATTGAGTATTCAGATCATCGAAGAGCCGAGCAATCTTGGATTGTCCGATGCTATTCTTCATTCAGCAATCACCGCAAAGGCGTGGGGTTTTGATAAGCTTTGTGTTATTCCAGCTGATTTGGCTGCTCCCCTAGCAAGTGACTTGATTGCAATGCTCAATAGTAAGGCCGCAGTAACGATTTGCCCATCTGCTGACTTGGGCACTAATGCACTGGTAGTTTCTCCACCAGATGCGATACCATTTCGATATGGTTCCAGATCATCGTTATCACATTTGCATGAGGCTAACGAAAAAGGCATAAGGGCGCGGGTAATGAAACTAGATAGCCTTAGCTTCGACATAGATACAAATAAATGCTTAGCCAGAGCTAAGCGGGTTGTACCAGAGATAGCAGGTGTTTGTGTATGATCGGAAATGTTTATTTATCCACCATTCCCGCAATACCAGATATCTGCCCTAAAGATGACTTGGCTCTTATAATTGGGAACGCACTTGAAGCTCATGGCGTTGAGAATGGTGATATTCTTTGTATAGCACACAAGATTGTTTCTAAAGCAGAGGGTGCCATTCTCAAACTAGAAGAAGTCAAACCATCAACGGAAGCATTATGCTATGCGGAAAAGCTTAACAAAAACCCTAGAAAAGTGGAAATTGTGCTACGGCAATCAAAACGGGTTGTTAGAGCCTTCAAGCGGCCACAGCAAAATGAAGGAACAATGATCTGTGAGCACCACCTTGGTTTCATTTCGGCTAATGCGGGTGTGGATGAGTCAAATAGTGAGCCTGGTACGGTTATTACGTTTCCAGATGATCCTGACGCGAGCGCGAGAAAGATCGGTCAAAGGCTTGAAAATCGGTTCGGTATTCAACTTGGTATAGTGATTACAGATACCTTTGGTCGCCCATGGCGATTAGGTCAGGTAAATGTAGCAATAGGTCTTTATAAAGTTCCTGCAATAACTTCGGATGTTGGAACAAAAGATGCCTGGGGGCGCGATCTTTTCGTGACTGAACCAGCCTTATGTGATGAACTTGCGGCAGCCTCAGGTTTACTAATTAAAAAGGCTGCAAAAACACCAATAGTTCTATTTCGAGGGTTGAAATGGGCTACAGAAGAGAAAACTAGCGCACGAAATATTTTGCGCTCAAATTCGGAGGATATGTTTCGATGACAATTGCAATACTTGGTGGAACCGGACCTCAAGGTCGAGGTCTAGCAAAACGGTTTGCTGCTGCTGGCGTGCCTGTTGCTATTGGCTCACGAAGATCTGAGCATGCAATGGAAGTTGCAGAGCAACTGGCTGCAGTTTTACCCGCAAACAGCGCATCAATAAATGGATATGATAACGTTGGTGCTGTAGCGGCTGCAGATGAAATGGTAATTTTAGCGGTTCCTTGGTCGGGTCATAACCAAACCTTAGAGACTCTAAAGAAGGACCTGTCTGATAAAATTCTTATCGATATCGTTGTTCCGCTTAAGGAGGGAGATCCAAAGAAAACAGATATGCCTCCAGAAGGCTCGGCTACTGAAGCAGCTCAGGTTATTCTTGGCGAAGAGATCCCAGTCATGGGTGCTCTACACAACGTGTCAGCTCATACCCTTAATAATATTGAAGCAACTATTAACTGTGATGTGCTAGTTTGTGGAAATGGGCTGGAACCACGCAAAAAAGTTATGGACCTGATAGAAAAAATTGGAGTAAAGACCTATAATGCAGGTGATGCTGAGGCTGCCCGCTGTATTGAGGCTATTACACCAATACTAATAAGGATTAATATTTCCAAAGCTGTACCTTTTAGCCATGCGGGTATCAAGATTTGGGCGCCAGAAAACTGAATAAAAAGGAGACTATTATGGAATTTGGAATTACTTTTAAAGGCTTTGTTGAACCAGAGCGCGCTCGCAAACTTGTAGCACAAGCGGAAGAAGCTGGTTTTACATATTGCTGGTTTTACGATAGCCATATCCTTTGGCGTGAGAGTTTCCCTGCAATGGCTATGTGCATCGAGCATACAAAAAATATGAGGTTTGGTCCTTGTGTTACAAATCCAAATACTCGTGAATGGTCAGCTGCTGCGTCTCTATTTGGCTCGTTAGCGCATCAGTCAGGAGGTAGATTTGATATAGGTGTAGGTCGCGGTGATAGTGCTGTTCGTGTTATGGGACGCAAACCCGCGCTTCTAAAAAAGATGGACGAATTTATTGACGTGGTGAAAGGGCTTGTTCGGGGAGATGAATGTCATTATGGCGATGTTCCCAATCCCATTAAATTTCCATGGGCAACTGCCTACGAATTGCCAGTTTGGGTGGCTGCTTATGGACCAAAAGCTCTTGATAGTGCCGGTCGAAAGGGTGACGGCCTAATATTACAAATCGCTGAGCCAGCGATTTGTAAATGGCTTGGTGATCAAGCTGTTGCAGCGGGGAAAGCGAATGGACGAGATATGTCAAACTACAGAATAATGTCTGCAGCTCCAGCTTATTTTGGGGATATTGAGTCTTGTCGTGAAGCAACAAGATGGTTCCCAGCTATGGTGGGTAATCATGTGGCAGATATTGTTGAAAAATACGGTACCGATCGCGAGGATATTCCAAAGTCACTTACTGCCTATATAGAGGACCGAAAGGGTTATGATTACTCTAAACATGGTCAAAGCGATAATGCCTATTTAGACTTTATTACAGATGACATTATTGAAGGTTTTGCAGTTCTTGGTACTCCAGACGATCACATAGCTAAATTAAAGAAATTAGAAAGTGTGGGTGTTACTCAGTTTAACATCTATCTTGATAATGGTGACGAAGAAAATATTATTGCGGAGTATGGCAAAACTGTAATTCCAGCTATGTCGTAAGAAATTGGTCTTATTAACGAAACTATAAGATTACTTTGACCAGTAAATTATTTATTTTATTTGCTGGTCAAAATATAGGCTGTAAGGCCGAATTGTTCATATTTTTCTGATCTTTGTGCTAATCAGAATAGGGACAGTTTTACGATAAATTAGCCGTTAGCTCGATTTGGTAGAAACCGTTAGTTCAGTTGGAAACGAAAGCATTCGCAAGAGCAGATTGGTCAAATATTCTTCAGCCTCCTGAAATAATTCGTCTTCGTTTTTGTCTAATATAGCTTTTACTTGAACATCAAAATCAGCATAGTGTTGGGTCATAGCCCAAATTGAAAAAAATAGGTGGTATCCACTTACATTAGCCAACTTTCCTTCACTGACCCAATGATCAATTACGGCGACCTTTTCGTCTAAGGTTTGTCTCAGGCTAGTAGCTAAAATATTTTGCATCAATGGAGCCCCATGCAAAATTTCGTTAGCGAATAGTTTGCTCTCTTTTGGTTTTTGTTTCGACATCTTTAATTTAGCTTTCATATAGCCTAATAATTCGTCTATTGGCTCTCCTTCTTTTGAAATTTTGTGAAGTGGGGCAACCCATTCGTCCAGTAGCCCATTTAGGACTTCAAAATATATTTGATCTTTGCTCGAGTAGTAATAAAGGATATTTGGCTTTGTCAGTCCGCAAGCTGTGGCAATCTTATCTAGGGTAGCACTTCGAAGGCCGTATTCTGAGAAGACTTCAAGAGCGGCCTTTTGAATTTTGCTGCGTTTTTCTCGTTGAATTCTCGAAAGATTTTTATTTGCAACTGCGTTCATTATTTATTTACTCTTAATCTTCGTTTCTTTTTAGTAATCCTTGAGTCAATTAATAGATACAAAGATATCATTAATAGACATTATTTAAGCAACTCTAGAACAAGAATAAAAAAAAATTAAGAATAATTGTCCATTTGGTCAAAAATTTATTGACCCCTCTCATTTATATGTTCCAAGGTTGATTTGGGCTAAGCTTGTTTTGGTTAATTTTGTTAGTGGGAGTTTTAATTTGGAAAGCGTAAAAAATCTTAGGATAAATCCAGATCGACTTTGGGACAGCATAATGGAAATGGCAAAAATAGGCCCCGGAATTGCTGGTGGAAATAATAGACAAACACTGACTGATGAAGATGCAGAGGGACGTACTCTTTTCCAGACTTGGTGTAAAAAAGCTGGAATGGAAATGGGTGTTGACACTATGGGTAATATGTTTGCTACAAGAGCTGGCTCAGATCCAGATGCGCTTCCTGTTTATGTCGGCTCTCATCTTGATACACAACCAACGGGCGGAAAGTATGATGGTGTTTTAGGCGTTCTCGGTGGTTTAGAAGTTATTAGAACATTGAATGATCTCGATGTTACAACAAAGCATCCAATCGTTGTAGTCAACTGGACAAATGAAGAGGGAACACGGTTTGCCCCTGCGTTGCTTGCTTCAGGGGTATTTGCTGGAAAACACGACCAAGACTGGGCTTACGATCGTGTAGATAGTGAGGGCAAAAAATTTGGTGACGAGCTAAAACGTATCGGATGGGTAGGCGATGAGAAAGTTGGTGCCAGAGAAATGCACGCTATGTTTGAATTGCATATTGAGCAAGGACCCATTCTAGAAGCTGAAAATAAAGATATTGGTGTTGTTACTCATGGCCAAGGTCTACGCTGGATTGAGTGTACAATTACTGGAAAAGAAGGCCATACCGGCTCCACACCTATGCATATGCGTAAAAATGCTGGACGAGGTCTAGCTTTAATTACTGAACTAGTTCATGAAATAGCTATGAAGCGCCAACCGAACGCTGTCGGCGCAATTGGACATATTGATGTCCACCCTAATTCTAGAAATACAATTCCAGGACAAATCGTTTGCACCGTAGATATGCGAACGCACTTATTGGATATGCTGGAAGAGATGGTTGATGAATTCGAGGAAAAAGCTCCCAAATTGTGTGCCGACATTGATGTGGAATTTGAATGTTCAATTGTTGGCCAATTCAATCCGCCTGCATTTGATGAGGGATGTGTTTCAGCAGTGAGAGAGGCTGCAAAAGAGCTAGGTTATAGTCATATGGATATTGTTTCGGGAGCCGGACATGATGCGTGCTGGATAAATGATATTGCTCCAACTGCAATGATTATGTGCCCTTGTGAAGATGGTTTAAGTCATAATGAAGCCGAAGAAATATCCAAAGAATGGGCGCAGGCTGGCACTGATGTTCTGCTTCATGCAGTTTTAAATACAGCAATTATTCAATAGTCATATTGTTAGGAGTTAAAAAATGTCGAAGGTAATTAAAAATGGAACGGTTGTAACTCATGATTTGACTTACAAAGCCGATATTTTAGTTGAGGGTTCAAAAATTAAAGAAATTGGACAAAATTTGTCTGGTGACACCGAGCTTGATGCAACAGATTGTTACATTATGCCAGGGGGCATCGATCCGCACACTCATATGGAAATGCCATTTATGGGCACATATTCAAGTGATGACTTTGAGAGCGGTACTCGAGCTGGACTGGCTGGTGGTACAACAATGGTTGTAGATTTTGTATTGCCTAACCAAGGTGAAAGTTTGCTTGATGGTATAAAGCGTTGGGATAACAAATCCACACGTGCAAATTGTGATTACTCTTTTCATATGGCCGTTACCTGGTGGGGTGAGCAAGTATTCAATGATATGAAAACGGTTATTGAGGAGCGTGGTATAAACACATTTAAGCATTTTATGGCATATAAAGGCGCTTTGATGGTTAATGATGACGAATTATTTGCGTCCTTCTCTCGCTTAGCTGAACTTGGTGGCATCGCTTTGGTCCACGCCGAAAATGGTGATGTCGTAGCAGAGCTGAGCGCAAAACTTTTGGCTGAAGGTAATAATGGTCCTGAAGCTCATGCATATTCACGCCCTAGCCAGGTCGAAGGTGAGGCAACAAATCGTGCGATCATGATTGCAGATATGGCTGGCGTTCCACTTTACGTCGTTCATACCTCTTGTGAAGAGTCTCATGAAGCAATTCGCCGCGCTAGACAAGCAGGGAAACGCGTATGGGGTGAGCCGTTGATTCAACATCTAACTTTAGATGAAAGTGAGTATTTCAATAAGGACTGGGATCATGCCGCACGTCGAGTTATGTCACCTCCGTTCAGAAATAAAATGCATCAAGATAGTTTATGGGCTGGTCTACAAGCAGGATCTTTGAGTGTTGTTGCAACTGATCATTGTGCTTTTACAACCGAACAAAAACGTTTTGGTGTAGGTGATTTTACTAAAATTCCAAACGGAACAGGCGGGCTTGAAGATAGGTTACCTATGTTGTGGACCCATGGTGTTAGGACTGGCCGACTTACCATGAACGAATTTGTTGCAGTTACTTCTACAAACATAGCCAAAATATTAAATTGCTATCCCAAAAAAGGAGCCATATTAGTTGGAGCGGACGCAGATTTGATTGTCTGGGATCCTGAAAAGTCGAAAACGATTAAGGCATCGTCTCAACAATCAGCAATTGACTATAATGTTTTTGAGGGTCACAAGGTAACTGGATTGCCTAGGTACACTTTAACCAGAGGTTATGTAGCGATTTCTGATGGCGAAGTTAAAACTAAAGAGGGTCACGGTGAATTTGTTGCGCGAAAAGGTAATACACCAATAAACCAAGCTCTTTCAAATTGGAAAGATCTTACATCTCCAACTCCGGTGAAGCGCACTGGGATACCTGCTACAGGTGTTTAAGACTTAGGGACAAATAGTACTAGTGACAGACGAAACAGTGATTTCTGCCAAATCGTTGGATTTAACCTTCCAAACCAACGATGGACCAGTACACGCTTTAAAAGATGTAAACCTTAATATAATAAAAGGTGAATTTGTAAGTTTTATTGGGCCATCTGGTTGCGGTAAAACAACATTTTTAAGAGTTATGGCGGATCTAGACCAGCCAACAGATGGGACTATCACGATTAATGGTGTTTCTCCAAAAGCTGCCCGAGAAAGTCGGGCATATGGATATGTTTTCCAATCAGCGGGATTATATCCTTGGCGCACAATAGGAAAAAATATACGTTTACCATTGGAAATAATGGGAATAAGCAAGTCTGAGCAAAAAGAACGAGTTGAAAAAGTTCTAAAGTTAGTTGAGTTAGAGGATTTTGAAAAGAAATTTCCATGGCAGCTTTCTGGTGGCATGCAACAAAGAGCATCTATCGCAAGGGCTCTAGCATTTGACGCTGATATTTTATTAATGGATGAACCTTTTGGTGCTTTGGATGAAATAGTAAGAGACTATTTAAACGAACAGTTGCTCAAACTTTGGCATTCGACAGAAAAAACAATTTGTTTTGTAACTCACTCGATTCCAGAGGCCGTATACCTTTCCACTAAAATTGTTGTTATGTCTCCTCGTCCAGGACGAATTATTGATATAATTGAAAGTGATTTACCTGATAAACGGCCCTTGGAGATAAGAGATACGAAAGAATTTATTGATATTGCCCAGAGAGTAAGAGAAGGTTTAAGGGCGGGGCATAGTTATGAATAACTCGATCCTTCCGATAGTAGCAATCTCCACTTTTATAGTGCTAATCTGGTATAGTTTCTCTATAGTATTGAATTCGTCATGGGCCTTAGACAAGGCAGAAAGGAACGATCAGAAACTTAGTTTTTCTGAACTTGTTCATGATACCTGGTCTCAGAAAAAGCCTAAATTACCTGCACCTCATCAGGTAGGCTATGAAATGTATAAGACGATTTTTGATAAAAAAGTTACGTCTAAGCGATCGCTCGTTTACCATGGTTGGATAACGTTATCGGCAACATTGGCTGGCTTCTTGCTGGGGACGCTTTTAGGTATTTTATTAGCTTTAGCAATTGTACATGACAGAGCGACAGATTTAAGTGTGATGCCATGGATTATTACCAGTCAAACAATACCAATCTTGGCGTTAGCTCCTATGATCATTGTCGTATTGAGTTCAATTGGTTTTACTGGGCTGATGCCTAAGGCGGTTATTTCAATGTACCTTTCATTTTTTCCAATTGTAGTGGGAATGGTTAAGGGACTTAGGTCACCTGATTTACTTGAAATTGACCAAATGAAAACTTGGTCGGCCTCGAAGTTTCAGATTTTGATTAAATTAAGACTTCCGAAGTCAATTCCTTTTTTATTTACCTCGCTAAAGCTCGGGATGGCGGCATCACTTGTCGGAGCAATTGTTGGAGAGCTACCATCTGGTGCAATCGCCGGTTTAGGAGCTAGAATGCTTTCAGGAAGTTATTATGGACAAACAATCCAAATCTGGAGTGCATTATTTGCTGCAGCTATCCTTGCAGCCTCATTGGTAGGAGTGATCAGTATAATTCAGGCCTATGTTTTTAAAAGAATGATGATTGTTCAATGAATAGCTTTTTCTTATTTTCTATCATTTTTTGGATATCCGCTTGGATAATAAATATTTTTATTGGCCAATCGAATCTCACTAAAACTAAAATGGTCTTACCTCCTATCTTATTCGGAGTATCCTTAATACTTATTTGGGAGGCTTCAATCAGCGCCTTTGATGTAAGTCCAGTAATTCTCCCAGCCCCGTCTTTAGTATTTATAAAATTAATTAGCAGCGTTCCAATTCTTTGGGTTGATTTTGTACAGACTTTTGTCAAAGGAGCTTTAAGTGGATATATCTTTGGTTGCTTAGCAGCATTTGGTGTTGCTCTTCTAGCAGATCGCTTTAAGTTTCTAGAACGTGGATTATTGCCGATTGGGAATTTTATGGCAGCCCTTCCCATTATTGGCACGGCACCAATATTGGTAAGGTGGTTTGGTTTTGACTGGGAGTCAAAATCCGCTGTAGTTACAGTGATGGTATTTTTTCCTATGCTGATAAATACTATACAAGGTCTTCAAATGTCTGATAAAATTCACCGTGATTTAATGCAGACATATAATGCAACATCATTTCAAACGTTGATAAAATTGAGGTTAGCTGCTGCAATGCCCTTTATTTTTAATGGACTTAAAATCTGTTCTACCCTAGCATTAATAGGAGCAATTGTGGCTGAATTTTTTGGGTCGCCGATTAAAGGGATTGGGTTCAGGATCTCAACGGAGGTTGGCAGATTTGCTTTAGATATGGTCTGGGCAGAAATAACAATAGCGGCAATAACAGGGTCGTTGTTTTATGGTGGGATTGTTTTGTTGGAAAAGGTAGTAACCTTCTGGCACCCGTCGCAAAGAGGAAGATTAGAATAAAATTGTAATTAAAGGAGAATATGTATGAAAAATTTATTTGAATTCGCCCTTGGTGGCGTTGTTATGTTGGTTGCATCCATGGCCACAGCGGCAGATGATGTAACAATTCAGCTAAAGTGGGTAACACAAACGCAGTTTGCTGGATATTATGTGGCACAAGACAAAGGATTTTATAAAGAGGAAGGTTTAAATGTTACCATCAAACCAGGGGGACCAGATATTGGGCCAATGCAAGTCCTTGCTGGAGGTGGCGCGGATGTGGCAGTCGATTGGATGCCATCTGCTCTAGCCGCAAGAGAAAAAGGACTTTCAGCGGTTAATATTGCTCAACCTTTTAAAAGTTCCGGAATGATGCTTACTTGTAGGAAAGATCGCGGAGTAAACTCTGTTTCCGACCTCAAGGGTAAGAACCTAGGTGTCTGGTATTATGGTAATGAGTATCCATTCTTAAGCTGGATGAATAAATTAGGTCTTTCCGTAGACGGTGGCGCTGACGGAGTTACTGTTTTTAAGCAAGGTTGGGATATCCTTCCTTTAACCCAAGGTGACGCAACATGTGTTTCGACGATGGCATATAATGAATATTGGCAGGTTCTTGCTGAAGGCTTGAAACCATCCGAATTAACAGTGTTCAAATATGAAACTGAAGGCGTTGCGACACTTGAAGATGGTCTTTATGTTTTAGAAGAAAACTTAAAAGACGCAGCTTTTAAAGACAAGATGGTCAGGTTTGTAAGAGCGTCAATGAAAGGGTGGAAATATGCTGAGCAAAACCCAGGAGAGGCTGCCGAAATCGTGGTTGACAACGACGACTCTGGAGCTCAGACAGTTGAGCACAACACAACCCAGATGGGTGAAATAATTAAGTTAACTGCTGGCAGCAATGGAGCCCTAGACCCTGCAGATTATCAACGTACAGTTGATAGTTTAATGACTGGTGGCTCAGATCCAGTTATTACAAAAATGCCAGAGGGTGCTTGGACTCATGAAATTACTGATCTTGCATTAAAATAATTTAAAAAGTTATTTCAATTCAGAGGGGCAGTTAATACTGCCCCTTTTTTTTAAAAACTTTTTCGATAGCTTGCTCCAAGTCATTTATAAGATCCAGTGGGTCTTCAATTCCAACGGAAATTCTTATGAGCTTTTCGTTCACTGGGAAATCTTCCCCAGAAACCGTTTTTCTATGTTCGATTAAGCTTTCCACTCCACCTAAAGAAGTTGCTGGATAGAAAACTTTACAACTGCGAACAATATCGATCGCATCGGCTTCTGAACCTTTGACAATAATTGATAACATTCCGCCATACTGTCCATTTGTTTGGTGTTTTGCAATTTGATGGTTAGGGTGGCTTTCTAACCCAGGATATAAAACTGTTTCGATATAGTTATGGCTTTCAAAATGCTTAGCCAATAGCATTGCATTTTGACTATTCTTTTCCACTCTTAGAAACAGAGTGCGTAAGCCTCTTATTAATAAAAATGCATCTTGCGAATTTAAAACTGTTCCTTGTAGTTTGCGAATACCAGCGAGATTTTCCCAATCTGTGTTTGATTTCTTAAAAGATAAAACCCCTGCAGATACATCGGAATGGCCATTGAGATATTTCGTAGCGGAGTGGAACGATATGTCTGCGCCAAGATCTAGCGATTTGGTCATTGTGGGAGGAGTTGCGGTTGCATCTACAATCAATTTCGCTTTAGCTTCGTGAGCTAGTTTGGAAGCTTGACCTATATCTGTAATCTCCCAATTCGGATTATTTGGAGTTTCGACCCATACCAATTGAGTAACTCCAGTTTTGATAACTTCCTTCATACTTGTCAGGTCACCTGCGTTGTAAAAATCAACACGGATTCTATTTTTTTTACTAAAATTTTGAATTTGAGCTAAAACTCCATGGTACATCACTTTTGGCACAACGACATGGGCGTTTGGTGGTAACATTTCTAAAACTGCGGTACATGCTGACATTCCAGATGAAAATAAAAGTGACATGTCAGCATTTTCGAGTTCAGCGATAATTTCTTCAGCTATTTGAGTGGTTTTATTCCCATCTCGCCTATACCAGTAGGCCTTATGGGGCTCATAGTTTTCGTCGCGTGAATAAGTAGCCGTATGTTCAACTGGTGGTACGACAGATCCCGTTTCTGGGTCGTTATAATGCAGCGCCTGCGCTATTTTCGTGGAAAGAGATAGTTCTTTTTCATTCTTAAGCGTCATTTTGTAACTTTCTTAGGCATGCGTTCATATTTAACTAAACGGCAGGCACGATATCTCACCAGAACGGATTTTGTTGTCTTGGCAGTGAACTTCTACAAGTTGTTGCGCTGACCAATATTTTTGGTCAATCAACGAAAGTCCCACATTTTTTTTAAGTCGTGGAGACCATATAGCAGATGTGATTTCCCCAATTTTTTTATTTTCAACCATTACTGGCCACGGAAGAGAGCAAGTTGGACATTTATCACCTCCGAAAATAACACCTCGAATTTCCTTTGCTGCTCCCTTTGAAGCAATTTTTTTTAAAGCAGCACGACCAAGATAATCAACAGAGCCGTCTAATGAACAAAATTTACCTAAGCCAATTTCTAATGGATTGTTTTCTCTCGTAAATTCATTACCATAACTTAATAGTCCTCCCTCAATCCTTTCTATTAAGTTGGGACAACCAGGTGATATATTGAATTCAATACCTGCTTCCCAAATCGTATTCCATAGATCTGAGCCAAGTTTACTGTTTTGTAAATATATCTCAAATCCACCCTGCCGGGAGTATCCCGATCTTGCAATGAGTTGCTGTGTACCTTTAAATTTAATCCATCCAAACTTGAAGAAACCGATATGTTTAATATGTTCACCAAATATTTTTGTGATTAACTGCTCAGCTTTAGGGCCTTGAATTGCCAAAGGTGAAACGTCTGGCTCAGATACTTTAACATCCATTTTAGAACCTAATGCAATGCCTTTTGCGTAGAGTAAGACGTCGCTGTCCGCCACAGAAAGCCAGAATTTATCATCTTCAATTTTCAGCATGACTGGATCATTTATCATTCCGGCATTTTCGTCGATTATAGGAAGATAATAACAATCCCCAATAGTGGCAGTTGATATCTTTCTGGGGGTCATCATTTGAATTAATTTTTCAGCATCTGGACCTGATATTTCTACTTGCCTTTGGCAGGAAACATCCCAAATTTGAACATGTTCTCTCAAATGCCAGTAATCTTCTTCAACAGTCTTCTGAAAACCTTTAGGTAGTAACATATGATTAACTATAGAGTACCCGCTCACACCAGCTGCTTCTACATTTTTGGTATAGGCAGTGCGTCTCAACCTACGAGACATATTTAGACCGTCAGTCATAAAAATTTCCTTATTCTGGTTGAGATGACCATATTGAATAGCTGTTGGGCGATAAAATTACCGGCATATGATACCTTGCATTTTTATTTGGCATAGAAAACCGCAAGACCACTTCACTAATTATTTGATTATCTGAGGCTGATAACCCTAGTGAATTCCAATAAACGCCAGTATCAAATATCAACTCGAACTTATCTGTTGCATCGGTCAGTGATAAATCAACGTTTTTTTCTAGCCTTCCATTATTATCCATACTGGTACTAAAAATTTCCAAATTTTTTGTGATATTGATCAAACGGACAGGAAATCCACCTGCGTGAGTTCCATTCATTCCATTTAGCGTATGCGAAGATATAATAGCCATTATTCAATAGATGCCTTGTCCCGTTTGTCAGAAGTGGCTGCAACAATTGGACTGATTACGCCTCTGCACTTTACGTTCAAGCAAGCAGTCTTGCCACTATTTATTGCTCTTGCTAAAGCAGGTTTTAATTCATCCCTAGAGGTAACCAATTCTCCATATCCGCCCAAACCTTCAAACATGGTATGGAATGGAATATCGCGAAAATCAGTTGCATAGTGCTTTCCGTTAGAAAAAAGTCGCTCCTGCTGCTGACTTATGCAGTCTAAACCTCCGTTGTTATCTATAACTACAACAATAGGTAAGCCTTCCTGAAAAGCACTTTCGACGGACAAACCGCCCGAGAGAAAGGCGCCATCTCCTGAAATTACAACAACATTTTTTTCTGGATGTGCAGCTTTTGCAGAAACACCGAAACTGATTCCAACGCCCAAAAGTGAATAGTTGCCAGGATGCATAATGCCACCTAGTTTCTTACCCCGCCAACCAGAAATATTTACTGCAATTTCATTCCAAAAGTGAGTATTTCCACCATCAAATACGAGCCAATCGTCATCATTCATTTCTGAAATTATATCAACGCCAAGTTGCAGTGGATGCATTTTACGCTTCAATCTTGCATCTTTTGATGCTTCTTCAAACAGATGTTTTTCCCAGTCTTCAACCCATTTTTTACGTCGGTCGATTTGTATCTCAAACCAATTTTTCCACGTACGGCCAATAGACTTCATTGCTTCAAGAAATGCTGCTGGATGCGATAGAAGAATTTCATCAGCAGAAAAATTATACTCTAGTTCTTCGCTGCTTCCATTTATGCAAATAAGCTTTGTATTTTTTGGAATAAATGGTGGATTTCCAAAATTCATCTGGTTATCCAACCTCCCTCCTATCATAATTATAGTATCGGCTTCGTGTATTGCAGCTTTAGATGGGTGATACTGATGGAAATCTGCAAGCCCCATGTTTGCGGTACAGTCCTCGCCTAATAATTTTGTGTGATAAGGTACATTAAAAATCGGGATAAGAAGTTTCTCGCCAACGTCTGCTAAACTTTTTTCTGACCGCGACCACCAAACCCCATGACCCCCAATAATTAAGGGTCGCTCAGAATTTTCTATGATTTTCAATATTTCTGATAATCGCGCTGGCTCAGGCCAAGCTCTTTGTGGTGTAACTTGGTGCCTAATCCAGGGACGCTCATTTCTACCCGCGTCTGCTTCAAATGAGGAAAACATGATATCGACGGGCAAACTTAGATGAACAGGCCCTGGATATCCAGAAGTTGCTGCCTGCCAAGCTCTCTCAACAAATTCACCAATTCGTTCTCCATCGGTAATTTGAACAGAATATTTAACTAAAGGTTTGGCTATGGCTACGTCATCTATTTCTTTAAAGCCACCTGCGCCTTGTCTCTTTAAAGTTGATGAACCTGTAACAAAAATTACAGGACTTCGTTCTCCCATAGCTTCTAACATAGCGGGTACCGCATTAGCAAAACCCTCAGGCCCAACTAAGCAAACGGTTGGCTTTCGGTGTATTCTTGCGTGACCATCAGCTAGGTGACCTGCAATTTGTTCATGAGGAGTATTCATTACTGGCATTTGGCACTCCATGAAACCTTCTAAAGCAGGGTTGCAAAACCCACCGGCTAGAGTGAAAACGTGATCAACGCCCTTTTCTTTAAATGATTGGGCTAATAATGCGCCGCCACGTAGTTTAGCTTTTTGCATTCATAATACTCCTAATATGCTGTAATTTTCGCACTGTATTTTATTCCATCTACATTTTTGTGTAGATATCGTCGTATAAAACATCTCCAGAAATTTTACTTAAATCTTTTAGGCCTAATTGTGCCATAACAACTTTTATTTCTTCTTTAAGCATTGAAATATAGTCGTTGAGACCTTTTTCGCTTGATGCCGCAATGGCCAGCATAATTGGCCTTCCGAGCATAACAAAGTTTGCCCCAAGCGCTAAAGCCTTCACTATATCTTCACCACTTCTAACGCCGCTATCAAAAATTAGTGGCAAATTGGGCCCGACGCTGTCTCGTATTTCAGGTAAAGCCAACAAAGCTGGTGGGGAACCGTCTAATTGTCTGCCACCATGGTTAGATACCCATATTGCATTAACTCCTGCATTTTGAATTCGTTTAGCATCCTCTGGATCCATGACACCTTTTACGATTAGGTTGCCTTTCCATCTTTTTCTTAATTCTCCAAGAAACTCCCAATTAGCCCCAGCACGGCTAGCGTTTCTATCAAAACTGTTTTGAGATCCGTGACGAAAGTTTTTTGGCTCAGGAATTCCTTTCATAATAGTACTTAGAGACCAGTTTGGATGTAGTGCGAAATCTATAAATTGTTTCAACCCTATTTTGAAAGGGACAACAAAGCCATTGCGCAAATCTCGCACACGACGCGATACAACTGGTACATCAACAGTTAAAATTAAAGTCGTATATCCTGCAGCATCTGCTCGATCTACCATAGTCCATGCTTCTTTAGCGGATCTGTTTACGTAGAGCTGAAACCATGTTTGGTCACCGCCCCATTTTTTAAGTTCTTCGAGGCTTGAAGAAGCAGCCGTAGACACACAATGTGGTATTTTGAACGTCTTTGCGGCTTCCGCTAAATTCCTATCAGCACCTGGCCAAGCAAGGTTGCACATACCCATTGGCGCAATGCCAAAAGGTAAATCAAAACTATAATTTAGAAAATCGGCGTTTAGCTTGGGATCTTCAACAGGAGCTAGAACTTTTGATCTCAAGTAAAAATCATTAAAGATTTGCAAGTTTTTTTCTGCGGCAACCTCTCTTCCCGCAGAGCCTTCAATAAAATCAAAAATCATACGGGGCAATCTTCTTTTTGCTTTTGCTTTGGCATCCTCAAAACTTATTATGCTTTTAGTTTCCCACATAATTATTTTCCTTTGGCACCGCAGTTATTCGACTTTAAAACCTTAACTGTTCTAATAAACATGGACAAATATAATATTGTGCTTCTTACGTTACGGTAAAAATTGAATGATAAAGAGTTACCAATATAATTGCTAATCAACATCTAAAAAATTTTGTTAATTGCTTCCATTCTAAAGGTTTAAATAATACGATGTTTCAAGATACTTTTAGTCTTTTTTGAAGGTTTTCTAATGAAAGAACATGGATATACCAAAGGACGTTTAAATCTTCCATTTGTGGGTATTTCTACTTTTGGGAAATCTCCATATATAGAAAATTGGGATGATATTAAGGCTGATGTTGCTATCCTAGGAGCGCCATTTGACTCAGGAACGCAGTGGCGTTCTGGGGCAAGATTTGGTCCAAAATCAATTCGTGAAGCATCGATGCTTTTTAGTTTTGGTCACGCAGGTGCCTATGATCACGAGGATGACGTCACCTATCTTGATAGTTCAGTTCGGATGGTTGACATTGGCGATGCTGATATTATCCACACAAAGACTATAGAAAGTCACAATAATATTGAGCTCGGAGTAAAAAAAATTTTAGAGGCGGGTGCCTTACCAGTAACCTTGGGGGGGGACCACTCAATCAATATTCCGTGCATTAATGCATTTGAAGATTTTTGTGCCGACAATGGACCCCTTCATATTGTTCAAATTGATGCCCATCTTGATTTTGTTGATGAAAGGCATGGTGTGACTGTAGGTCATGGAAATCCAATGCGACGTGCAGCAGAAAAGCATTATGTCAAAGGACTTTCTCAGTTTGGAATTCGTAATGTATCTTCTACAGCCAAAGAGGGCTATGAAGATGCTAGGTCATTTGGTTCAGATATTTTATCGGTACGTCAAATAAGGGAACTTGGGATTAACAAGCTAATCAAACGAGTTCCTAAAAGAGACAACCTTTATTTAACAATAGACATAGATGCATTTTGTCCTTCAATTGCTGCGGGTACGGGAACACCCAGCCATGGTGGATTTTTGTACTATGAAGTGCTTGAGATTGTGCAGGGCCTGGCAAAACAACACAACATTGTTGGAATTGATTTGGTAGAAGTAGCTCCAGCCTATGATCCAAGTGAGTCTACGCAAATATTAGCTGCCCAGCTTTTACTTAATTTAATAGGGTTCATCTTTCATAATCGGCAAGCGTAACTTTAGATTGTGAAAACTGCTGATATCGCGAAATTAATTTTTGACTTACAAGTTTTATGCTTAACTTGGCGTTATACCTCTTAATCTCTCAGAGCGCCTTCGGAGCATTTCAAGGGTTATTAATAGTGCTATAGAAATAGCAACAAGTATAGTTGCGACTGCTAGGATTGTAGGGCTAATCTGCTCTCTTAATCCGGTAAACATCTGCCATGGCAATGTTTTTTGATTTGTTGAGCCCACAAACATTACAACAACTACTTCGTCGAATGAGGTGATAAAAGCAAAAAGACCTCCAGAAATAACGCCAGGCAAGATAAGTGGCATTTGAATTTTGAAAAATGTCTTTACCGGATTTGCTCCCATGTTTGCCGCCGCTCGTGTTAGAGAGCTATCAAATCCCACCAAAGTAGCTGTTACTGTAATTATAACAAACGGAATTCCAAGAACACTGTGAGCAAGAATAACTTTAACATACCCAACAAAATTCTTATCAAGACCGATCCTATCTTCCAAAAAATTTCCCACATGAGAATAAAAGAAAAACATCCCTGTAGCAGATATGATTAATGGTACGATCATTGGTGATATCAAAATCGCCATTATGGCTCTTTTAAACGGAACGTGACTTTGACTAAGGCCAATCGCAGCCAGAGTTCCTAAAGAAACCGATACTAGTGTCGCAACTGGCGCAATTAATAATGAATTTTTAAAAGATCTTTGCCACTCGTTATTAGTAAAAAAATCTCTGTAGTGCTTTAGTGAATATCCTTCTGGCTCAAATTTTAGCATTTCTGGAGTAAAAGTGAAAAAATCCTGTGAATTAAATGATAAAGGCATAACAACTAGAATTGGCATAATGAGGAAAATGAAAATAATCCCACAGACAATTCTAAAAACATAGTGCCACAAAACCTGGCTAGAAGAGAGATAAGGCTGGAGTTTTATTCTATATCTGCCCAGGTAAAGCCAGTATAAGTACCACCCCAAAAACCAACCCACTAAGAGGCCCATTATAATCCCGACAACGCCAAGAAAATAAAAAGCTGCCAATGCAAAAAAAGCACATATGGTGTAACGCATGGTGTTTTCATTTTGACTAGCAGAAATTCCTGTGATGCTTATGAAAACAACTAATATTACACCAATTAGCAAACCTAGAAAGCCTGAACCGTTTGCAACGCCGATTACTAAACCAATCAAGCCGCCAACTAATCCCATCGATAAGAGGGTAAATACAATTTTACTTTGAAAAAAGGGTTTTGGCTGATTCATTCTGCTATCCACCTAATTTCACATTATCGATGCCGACAATTTTATCGTAGGTCCAATATAAAATTAACACAGCGACTAAAAGAATAGTGCCTAGCGCAGCGGCTAAGCCCCAGTTCAATGACTTCAGTATATGATATGCAATGCGATTGGAGATAAACACACCTTTAGTTCCACCGACGATCTCGGGGGTGATGTAATATCCAATTGCTAGTATGAAGACCAAAATTGACCCAGCACCAATTCCTGGTACAGATTGAGGAAAATACACTCGCCAGAATGCAGTCCAGTTTGTTGCCCCCAATGATTTTGCTGCACGCAAATAACTAGGCGGGATTGTTTGCATAACGGAATACATTGGTAAGATCATAAAAGGTAAAAGTATATGGGTCATGGCAACGATAGTCCCAATTTCATTATTAATCATAATGAGACGGCCCTCATTCGAAATAAGACTAAGTTGCACGAGAACATCATTTATAACGCCTTGTTGTTGCAACATGACTTTCCAAGCCGAAGTCCTCACTAACAAGGAGGTCCAAAAGGGTAATAAAACCAAAATCATAAGTAAGTTCGCCTGACGCATTGGAAGGTTAGCTAAAAGCCAAGCCACTGGATATCCGAGAATAATGCATGAAAAAGTAATTATTAACGACATCACCAATGTTCGTTGGAATAATTTAATTAAGATTGTTTTGTCTTCTGGTTGCCACTCAGCCCCTTGAACGGTTTTACGCATATCCACGGCGTTTAAAAAATATCCCGACGTGTAAGTTGGACTATGCGTTTTAATAGTTTGCCATACCTCTACTTCGCCCCATCCTTTATGTACTTTTGTTAATTTTTCTTTAAATGGACCATCATTTTCAATATCCCATTTTTTTGCTTTTCTTGCGGTCTTTTTGAAAAGTGACGCGATCCCAGATTTTTCATAATTAAGCCTTAGTCCTACTTTGGTGTGAACTTTGGCTTTCGCTGCATTCTGTATATCTTGAGCAAAAGCTCTATAGACAGGCTCGTCTGGTAATTCACCACTCAATGCATCCCAAGATTGAATGGATTGTACCGTTAAAGGCAACGTTTGTCCTACTAAATCATTTTCAACTGATCTAGATAGCATTGAAACAATCGGCATTATGAACGCAACTAATATAAAGATTAAAAGCGGAGCTATTAATAATAGAGCTCTCATTTTTTGCTGCCGGAGAGAGCGATTTAGGCTCTTTTTTAATGGAGTGCCATCAGCTGACAAAAGTACATTTGTGGAAGAGTTACTAACCATTAAAGTATCATTCGCTGTCTATTGTATTGGGCAATTTGTATTATAGATGAAGAGCCCCAAGGGGCTCTTCAAAAATTGTAAATTTATTATTTAGCTAACCAAGCCTGAAACTTCGCATCAAGGTCATCTCTATAATCTGCCCAGAAGTCATAATTCATCAAAAAGGCTCGTGATAGATTTTCTGGCGCTGTTGGCATATGAGGACCCATATCGATACCTAGGTCTGCGTGCTTTCCAACCAATGGTGCTGAAGAAGCTCTTGCTGGACCGTAGCTAATATATTTCGCCTGATCAGCAAGCCGCTGGGTATCAGTTGCAAACATAATATAGTCTAGCGCACGAGCTTGACGCTCTGGGCTAAGTCCTGCTGGAATAATCCAACCGTCCAAATCCATCACCTGACCGTCCCAAATCATTGCAACAGGTTGTTTTTGCTCTTCAATGAGTGAGAACAAACGACCATTGTAAGTAGCTCCCATAATTACCTCACCATCAGCAAGTAGTTGCGGCGTGTCAGAACCAGATGATACCCAGATTACATCGTCCTTAATTGTATCGAGTTTTGCAAGGGCTTGATCTTGGCCTTCTTCTGTTTCGAGAACATCATAGATATCTGCTTTATCTACACCGTCGCAAAGAAGAGCCCATTCCATCTGGTTGATAGGAACACTAAAGAGTGATCTCTTACCTGGATAAGTTTTTGTATCAAAAACTGCACAAACACTAGTTGGAGGTGTGTCACCTACAAGGTCTGTACGATATCCAAAAGTGGTAGAGTAAACAATCTGCGGAATAAAGCATGGTGAAACAAGCATATCGCCAAAATCTTCAGATGCTGGTGTGCCATCAGGTGCTGCAGCAAGCATTGTATCTGGATCAATTTCCATTGCTAATCCTTCGTCACAAAGCTGCATAGCAGGCGCGGCCTCTACATCTACAACATCCCATGTGATGTTTTTTGCTTCATTCATAGCTCGCAACTGCGCAACGGCTGTTGATGAGCTGTCATCGTTTAGTATTGTCACTCCAGTTTTAGCTGAATAAGGCTCGTGGTATGCTTTAAGTTGAGACTTAGAATAAGCCCCACCCCATGACACGATTGTCATTTCCATAGCCATATGACTTCCAGCAAAAGCCGCACCTGAAATTAATGCTGCTGATGCAGTTGTCAAAATTGTTTTAGTGAAGTTCTTCATCTACTTCTCCCATGTTACCCGTTGTTAAAAATAAGTATTAGCCCCCGGGCAAATTGACTAATACTCTTAAAGCTGCATCCGAATTTAGATCAGCTAAACCGTAACCTTTCTATGCGTCTAAAGCACGACAGCATGACGTTGACCAACCAATCTCGATTTTTTCTCCTGGATTAAGCCTAACTTGATCAGACGAATTTCTTGTTTTGACGATAAAATCTTCATTACCAGCCACCCTTAATCTGGTGCGGAAAACATCACCCATATATATGAACTCTAAAACTTCTGCAGTCAAAGTGTGGGAGCCTGGTGGGAGCCTCTTCTTGTTCAACTCTACCCGCTCTGGTCTTATGGATACCTGGGTTCGCTCACCAATGGTCGAAACGTTAACTGGTTTACAATCGATTATATCACCGCTGTCTAACTTAACGGTCGCAACATCATTTTTCAAATCAGAAATAGTACCGTTCAACGTATTGTTTTCTCCTATAAACTGAGCCACAAAGCTATTTTCGGGCTCCTCGTAAAGCTGGTCAGGAGTTGCCAATTGTTGTATGCGACCATCGTTAAATACTGCTACTCGGTCCGACATTGTTAATGCTTCCGTTTGGTCATGCGTTACGTAAACGACCGTGATGCCTAAACGATGGGCCAGCTCTGTAATTTCAAACTGCATTTTTTCTCTAAGCTGTTTATCTAAAGCTCCTAGAGGCTCATCCATCAGAACCAACTCAGGCTCGAATACTAGCGCTCTTGCGAGTGCTATACGTTGCTGTTGACCTCCTGAAAGTTGAGCTGGTCTGCGTCCTTTGAATTCACCCATCTCAACCATGTCTAGGGCTCTATTAACTTTTTCTTCGCGGGTTACTTTATCTAACTTTCTGACTTCAAGTGGAAATGATAAGTTTTCTGCGACGCTCATGTGAGGGAATAAAGCGTAATTTTGGAATACCATGCCAATACCGCGTTTATGTGGAGGAATGTTATTAATTGATATTCCATTCAGCATGATATCGCCGTGGGTGGCTGTTTCAAAACCAGCTAGCATCATCAAACAGGTAGTTTTTCCAGATCCCGATGGACCTAGCATTGTTAAAAATTCGCCCTTTGGTACTTCCAAATTAAGATCTTTGACAACGAGCGTCTCGCCATCATAACTTTTTTGCACTCGATCAAATTTAACAAATGCTGAGGAATTATTTTTTTCTACCAAGTTTTATATCCCTTTAGATCCTATTAACGAATGGAAATAACCCGTTATTTTAAACATATACAGTATCAGTTGATCAAGCCGAATGCGAAATTTTATTTTAGAAATTAAAAACTACTTTTGAAAGGCATATTTTATCAATTCTGCTGTGATAATTTTTTCATATGCCATGCTAAAGATTGGTTGCTTGAAAACACCGGTTTATCAATCTTATTGGCAATTTTATCCAGACAGTTAAATGTTCTCAAATTGGTACAACTAATAAATACTGCCTCTGTGGACGCGTCTTGGCCAAGAGTTATCGCAGCTTCAATGGTTGAAATCTCCGAAATACGGGCAACTTTTTCTTCTTGTCCTTCTCCAAAGGTTCCGAAAGTTTCTGTGCTTAAGCCTTTAATCTCGAATGCCTTTCTAAGAGGTGCGTTAACTTCTTCTATGTAGGGAGAAAGTAATGCTAGTTTCGTAACCCCTAAATGTTTTGCGTACTCGGTTGCTGCCAAAAGCGGATTTGTAACTTCTCTAGTACTGCAACCAGATTTAATTAAATGTGATATTTTTTCTGATCCAATAATAGCACTTGCTGAAGTACATCCATATCCTATGACCGAAAATTCTCTTGATTGTGGTAACAGTTTTGCAGAAGCCGAGATATGATGTTCCATACTTGTTAAGGTTTTTGTAGTAACTTCTAATCCGCTTGGAATTCTGGTTACAAAAATTTGGTTTTTTGATGTTCTAAAAGCTTTCCGAAATTCTCCTTCAATTGTTTCATCTACCTGAAGAACAATTAAGCCCATGGGAGGGGGACTGTTTTCATCAGAGGATAGGTCAAAGTCAAATTTCATATTACAGGTAAGTCCTTTTTAGCTTTGGAGCTAAGATACCGTGCGCCGGTTTCTGTAATTTCAATATTTTCCTCATGAACGATTATTTTATCATTTAATGTTATCCCTGGCTCAAGGCTTAAGACCATTCCTTGCTCTAGTACTGTATGATCGTCAGGAATTAATGACGGCCATTCAGTTAGCGACATTCCCACGCCATGGCCTAGACGACCGGCATCTGTGCCTGAAGAATTTTGGGTTAAAATTGAATTCATTGAATGAAATAAATCTGATGCTGTCGCGCCAGGCTTCGCGATCTCAAAGGCAGCATCTGAAGCCTCTAGAAGTTGGGAATATGCAGCTGATACTATTTCAGACGGAGGGCCAACAGACCAATTTCTGTCATAGTCACAAAAGTATCCATCCCAAACTAACCCTGTGTCCAGCATTAATATGTCCCGTTTTTTCAGAGGTGCCACTTTAGCCGGTGATATTACATCATCATATCCCTCAGTATCTGCTCCTCCGGCAAGATAAGGAACCCAGTCGGCGCCAGCTTCTAGGCAGAGCATTTGAAACTTACGGAAAACCTCATCTAAATTAACACTCTCAAAAGCAATTTCTGGAACGCGTCTGAAAGCGTCTTCAGCTATTCTACAAGCTTTATCTATTTTATCGATTTCTTCATTTGATTTTGTCATTCTGAGTTTTTTTACAATATCAAAATCAGACGTCAGTTTAACATTTCGAGATAATTTTTTAAGATCGGACTGCGGCATTCGCACATACGTCTCTGTTCCGCTTGGAATGCCAATATTCTTATTTTGCGCAATCTCTTCTAAAGTATCTGACAAAAGAGAAATACCATCATCTTCTAAATCGGGAGAAGGCCATGTACGGATATCTTCCAGCCAAGTCTTACTCATTAAAGCTTCTCCTATTGACGGAATCACAGCAATAGGTTTTCCTTTTGATGGAATAATGAGATACCAAGGCCTTGTTGGGCTTTCCCAAAATCTAGTAAGAAATCCGGTAAAATATCGCACATTTGTTTCAGTTGTAAGTAGTAAAGCATCAAGCTCGTGGTTTTGCATCAGTTGCTGAGCCTTCAGCGTTCTTTTTTCGAACTGATCAATGCTGAAGCCTCTCATTCTGCAACCTCTGAAAGAAAGCAAAGAGTTTTGGAATCGCAGTCCATTTTTAAAAGTTTTGCAACTTGGTTATTCATAGCCGCTGCAATGCCTGCACCTCCCGAAGCTGTAGTTGCTAGATTAGAACAAGACATTTTTTCCAAATAACTGGTAACCTCTTCATCATCTAGGGTTAAAAAAAAATCTGCATCCCTAGCTAATCCATTTAAAGCTATAAATGATGGTTCCTTACAATCCAGGCGACCCATTACGCTATCTGGTCCCTTCGTTAAAACGGGTTTTCCAGTTTCAATGCTTTCTTGTAGAGCAGGTGCAGCTGAGGGTTCAACAACTGTTATTACTGGTGTATCTCCCCAGATTTTTCGAATATGCGCTGCTACCGCGCCAGCTAATCCACCTACACCAGCTTGCAAAAAAACATGAGTAGCTATGCTGTTACATTGTGACATAGCTTCGTCGGCCATCTGCAAATAGCCTTCCATAAGTTTTAGAGGCTTATCTATGTAGTTTTCCCACGAGCTGTCAGATAATAAAATCCAATCATTTTCTTCTGCAGCTTCTAAAGCTGCTGACATTGATGCGGCGTAGTCTGAACCTTTGCGGACTGGAACGGCTCCCTTTTCTCGCAATCGATCAGAAAAGGTTTCGGGCACTGTTTCAGAAATAAAAACAACGGCTTTAGCCCCAAAAATTTTTGCTCCTGCTGCAAGACTTAAACCATGGTTTCCTGCACTTGCTGTTACGTAAGTTTTACCTTCCAAAGTAGTTGTATTTGGGTTTTCAGTTAAATTTTGGGCATGGCTCGCAATTACATAAGCAGCGCCAAGAGCTTTAAATGAGCCAAGTCCCATTCTTTCTCTTTCATCTTTTACCCATAAATTTCCTTGAGGTAAAAAATTTGGTATCTCCAAAAGAGGTGTTTCAGAAGCAATCGGACATTTCTTTAAAAGGGCGGAGACTTTCTCAACATCAGTAGAGGGAAAAGGTGCGTTATCTATTATCCTATTTTTTCCTCTGTTTGCGTTTTCTATTAGCCGCATTTCATTCTCCCGATGAAAAGTTTTGTAGATTATACAATCATCCAAAATTATCCTATATCAAAGATATAAAACAAAAAACCTTTTAAGTAGCTAAGAAACTTTGCGGATAACAACTTATGAAAATATTATCAGTTGGTGAATGTATGGCGGAGTTTTCACCGGATGAACAAACTGGGAAATTTAATCTCGGTTTTGCCGGGGATACTTTCAATACAGCTTGGTACATCGCTAATAATCACTCCGATATAAATTCCTCTTACTTCTCAAAGGTAGGGGATGATGAACTATCAAACAGTATGCTTAAATTTATGTCAGATAATCGAGTTGATACGACACATGTGCAAAAAGTTCCGAGCGCCACTATAGGTTTATATTTAATTTCATTGGTTAAAGGTGAGAGAACTTTTTCTTACTGGCGAAAAAATTCAGCCGCAACACGATTGGGTCAAAACATAAATGATGTTGAAAATGCTGTAAAAAAACAGGATATGATATATTTTTCTGGTATCACTTTAGCCATATTAGATCCAAGCTCTCGGAATAATCTATTTTCCTGCTTGAAATCAGCAAGGCGGGCAGGGAAAAAAATTGCATTTGACCCAAATTTTCGCCCAAAACTTTGGAGTGACAAAAAAGAAATGTGTGACGTAATTATGGCTGGAGCCAAATTGAGTGATATAATTCTGCCTTCCTTTGAGGATGAAAAAAAGTGGTTTTCAGATGCTGATCCAATGTCAACATTGAAACGCTATCGAAAGGTTGGAGCTGAAATAGTAGTTGTAAAAAACGCTGGGGAGCCGGTTTCATTCATTTCAAATCAAGGCGCAGGAACTCATCCAGTGGAAACTATTAGAACAGCTGTCGATAGTACGGCAGCTGGTGACAGTTTCAATTCTGAAATATTAGTTGGTATATTACGTAACATGCCACTCACTGAAGCAATTAGAAATGGTATAAACCTGGCTAAAAAAGTAATAATGGGGCATGGCGCGCTAATTAAAAATGATATTTAGCTTAAGTTAAATTCTTTGATAAAAGTTATTAAAAACCAGATGGATAATGTACTTGATTGTAATAACGTAATAATATGAGGTATTAGATATTGTTAAGAATTTCTGGGGCTTAGCATGCTTTTAAAATTGACTATTGTTATGCTTTTGGCAAAGAGCTTGGTTTTTTGGTCTAGTTCTGCTTGGGGGCAAGACGCCAATACTGATTATGATCCACTTCTCCTTTTTCCTGATAATAATCTTGATACTGAACTTAATGAAAATCTGCCGGCAATAGAGGTGGTAAAGAATTTGGTTCTAAGCGAAATAGATGATTATCCATACATCATAGCGCGATCTAATTTCGTTAATTTTGGAGAATGTACTAAAGAGCTGAGAAACATGTGGAGCCAGATTGCCGCTGAAGGTGAAATCTTTGCATACCCATTTTCAACTTCTGAGTTGAGATTGTATAAAGCAACGCATCTAGAAATTCACTATTGTAATAGTAGTGAAATGATAGTTTTTGTTGACGAAAACAAACTGGTGCCGCCACTTTGGCAAATGAACAAATTGTTGATTGAAGGTTGGAAAGATGACATTGAACTAGGTGAGCTGTATTAATGTTTGTAAATTTTTGTGTAGGTAAATAATGAAGAAAAGTATTATTTTAATTATTTGTTTAAGTTTTTTTTCAGGGAGCCCAGTTTTATCTCAGGACACCGAACTTAATAGAGAAGAAACTATAGAAAATTGCAAAACACTTGGTTATTTGTCGTTTCTTGCAGTAGAAAAATTTAAAACTCTTAGAAGTACAGCGACAGAGGAAATAGAATTAGATGACGCGAAAGAGCTTCTTGAGCCTGTAGCACTTCAGGCGTTTAAAATGAATAATGGTGGGCGCAATCAGGAACAGTTGTTTGACGAATGGAATATGATGCTGACAGACATTTTTCTGAATGAATACTCTGATCCTAAAGGTTATGCCAAAACTTATATAGGAGATTGCTTGAGCTGAAGAAATTTAGTTGCCATTAAATTTTCAAATTTAAACGGCTAAAGAAAATTAATTTCCACTAAATTGTATCTTCCAAGACTCTCTTTCTTCATCAGTGACCTTTCTAAACATTACTTCGGGCACTTCAAAAACTGCATTTTCTGGAAGTGAATCAAGAGCTTCACATATGTTACTTGGCCATTTCTCATCAGCGAGGTTGAAAGCTTTAAGTATTTTTTCTGCGGCGTCGGGTATAAATGGTGCAGACAAAACACCGTACAATTTTATCAAGTTTAAAGACAGTCTTATTTGCATCGCAGATGCCTCTGGATCGCTTTTAAATGTTGACCAAGGTTCGGCAGATTGAAGATATTCATTACCACATGCCCAGATTGCTCTAAGTTCGTTAGCAGACTTTCTAATTTCTTTACTTTCCATGTAACCTTCATAGTTCATGACACGTTTTTCAATTTCATTTACCAGCTTCTTTTCGTTTTGAGACCAAACTCCCCCATTGGGTATAACTTCACCAAATTTGCTTCGACAAAATTTAGTGACGCGGCTTACAAAATTACCAAGAACGTCAGCTAAGTCTTTATTGACTGTTTGTTGAAAATTTTCCCAAGTAAACTCTGAATCGGAACTTTCTGGGGCATGGCTCAAGAGCCACCAGCGCCAATAGTCTGGTGGGAGAATTTCAAGCGCTTGGTCCATAAAGATGCCGCGATTGCGAGACGTGGAGAACTGCCCACCATCATAATTTAAGTAATTAAAACTTTTTATGTAATCGACTAATTTCCAAGGCTCCCCAGATCCTAGGATGGTAGCTGGGAAAGACAAAGTGTGAAATGGAACATTATCTTTACCCATAAATTGAGTATAAATAACGTCATTTGCTCCTTTGTCGGTTTTCCACCATCGATGCCAGTCCTCTCCCTTTCCAGCATCAACCCATTCTTCAGCACACGCAATGTATTCGATTGGAGCATCAAACCACACATAGAATACTTTTCCGTCCATACCTGGCCAATTTTCTTGACCTTTTTTTACGGGAACACCCCAGTTTAAATCTCTTGTTATTCCCCTATCTTGCAAACCGTCTCCATCATTGAGCCATTTTTTTGCGATAGAGGTAGTCAGAATTGGCCAGTCAGATTTACTGTCAATCCAGCTTTCTAGTTCTTCTTTCATTAACGATTGGCGTAAATGAAGATGCTTTGTTTCGCGCTCCTCTAAGTCTGTTGATCCGGAAATAGTTGACCGAGGATTTATAAGCTCATTCGGTTGAAGTTGCTTAGTGCAGTTATCACATTGATCACCGCGAGCTTCTTCAAAACCACAATTTGGACATATGCCTTCGATATATCTATCCGGTAAAAAACGTTGATCTTGGTTTGAAAAAACTTGTTTTTCTGTTTTTTCGTTTACCAATCCGCGTTCCGCCAGTTTCGCTGCAAAGTGTTGAGTTAATCTATGGTTTTGCTGACTTGAAGATCTGCCAAAATGATCAAAAGAAAGTCGGAAACCTTTAGCTAAATTAGATTGAACAGTGTGCATTTCATCACAATATTCGGTTATTGGTATCCCGGCTTTTTCAGCGGCTAGCTCCGCAGGCGTTCCATGTTCGTCCGTCGCGCATAGAAATAGTACTTCATTACCCTTTGCTCTCTGATATCTAGCAAATAAGTCTGCTGGTAACTGACTGCCAACTAAGTTTCCTAGGTGTTTAACGCCATTGATATATGGAATTGCTGATGTAATTAAATGGCGTTTCATAAAAATAAGTAAGCTTCTAAGTTCTCTTATTGACTTTTACATAAACTATTAAATTCTTGGGTGAAAGACTTTAAGACAAATCTCTAAATCTTATAAGATTTTGCTAAATCAATTTAAGTTAAAATTAGTCATCAATTCGACAGTCCGAGTCTTATTTTGTTAATTCTTGCAAACTTTTTGGAACCCTGTTTTAGAACTGTGAGATACTACCCAAAATTTAGGTGGAGCCACTCGAGCTTTTAAACGTTCTAATCGCCATTTGCGTTTTGAGTTAATGTCGTCATGTATTGGAGC
Organism: Paracoccaceae bacterium; assembly: GCA_902543185.1. Classification (GTDB taxonomy): domain Bacteria; phylum Pseudomonadota; class Alphaproteobacteria; order Rhodobacterales; family Rhodobacteraceae; genus Salinivivens. The sequence goes on along the minus strand of CACBXB010000006.1, from coordinate 53,207 downwards.
CATATGCCAGCGGGTTTCCACTCCCTGGACACCTTCATATTCGTCTGATGTTAAAAGGATTACCATTACATTTTCTTTTGTTTTCTCGCCAGCTAAGTTTATGCGTCGAATTGTTGTTAAGCCTGGATTAAACGAGGAAATATTTACTATAATTAAAGGACAAGCCGGATAGCGCATTGCTTCTTCTGTGCACCATAAAATATCTTCTTTACGGCGTATATTAGCAAATAAGAATTGTGCTGGATTTACATATGGATAAATACCATCAGGATTTAAAGTTTGTTTATTATGCGCTTCGTTTATCCAAAGTATTGTCCCTTTTACTTTTTGCGCCAACCATAAGGCAAAAACTATTTTAGATGCGCCTTTGCATTCATGAACACGGTTCCAAGCTAAAGAGGCCTGTGGTAACAGTTTTATACCGCTATCGTAGTTGTTTTCATTATATGTTAGGCGACTCAAGTTCATAATTTTAAATTTAATATGTTCTTGTTTTGTTCTCAATAGAATTATTTGTAATTTTAGGCTTTTCAACGTTGTTCTACAAAGTGTACACCTTTTAGGGTTAAAAGGATTTAATAATGAAAAAGAAACCTTTAGGGCGAACTGGAATTTTAGTTTCGGAATTATGCCTAGGCACAATGACATTTGGAACTCAAACAAATGAAATTGATGCCCATAAGCAACTAGATTTGGCGCTCGCATCGGGAATAAATTTTATAGATACAGCTGAAATGTATCCTGTAAATCCAATTTCTAAAGAAACAATAGGAAAAACTGAAGAGTTTATTGGCAGGTGGAATATCTTGAACGCTGGTCGGCGCTCTGACTACATTCTTGCAACGAAACATTCAGGGGAAGGCTTAAAACATGTCAGAAATGGCGTCCCAATCTCAGGCGATACTATTGAAAAAACGATCGAAGATAGTCTTAAGAGGCTGCAGACAGATTATATAGATCTTTACCAATTCCATTGGCCAAACCGTGGTTCATATATGTTTAGAAAAAATTGGAATTATGATCCAAGTTCTCAAAATAAACAAAAAACAATTGATAATATGTTGGAATGTTTGAGAGTGTTAGAGACTCAGGTACAGAAAGGCAATATTAGGTACTTTGGATTATCTAACGAAAGCGCCTGGGGAACGGCTCAATGGTTGCGGCTATCAGAAGAAAACTCTTTACCACGCGTGCAAACAATTCAGAACGAGTACTCTTTGCTTTGTAGGCTCTACGATACAGACTTAGCAGAATTGAGTTTAAATGAAGATGTTGGCTTGCTAGCCTTTTCAGCGCTCGCTGCTGGATTGCTCACGGGTAAGTATCAAAATAACAAAGTTCCAGCAGATTCACGTAAATCAATTTCGCCTGAACTTGGCGGTCGGGTAACAGATAGAGTTTGGTCAGCAGTAGATAGATATATCGAGATAGGTGCTAAATATAAAATTGATCCTGTTCACTTATCTATCGCCTGGTGCTCAAGCCGCCCTTTTATGTGTTCTACGATAATAGGAGCTACTAATGTAGCACAATTATCGCATATACTAGGGTCAAAAGATGTTGAAATTTCAGAAGATTGTCTAGTTGATATCGATAACGCGCACAAAGAAGTGCCAATGCCATTTTAGTATAGTTGGATCGCACAATGTTGTTCGAACTTTTTTATTTCGAGTAAAATTATGGCTCCAGAATTGTGGATAATAGCGACACTGTGTGCAGCATCTTTTCAAACGATAAGATTTACGCTTCAAAAAATTCTAGCTGATGGGAACCTCTCTCCAATAGGAGCTAGTTATTCAAGGTTTATTTTTTCGGCGCCCTGGATTGTTTCATTTAGTTTAATTTTTTTACTATTAACAAACGTTTCTATTCCAGATTTAGAGAGCCAATTTTTACTATTTGCCGTGGGGGGGGGACTTGCGCAGATATTGGCAACCGTCTGTGTTATACTTGTATTTAAATCTAGAAACTTTGCAGTTGGTATTACCCTCAAAAAGACAGAAGTCATTCTTACTGCGCTTGTAGGTCTGATATTAATTGGTGAAGGAGTTTCTACAATTTCGATGTTTTTGATTTGTTTAGGCGGCGCAGGAGTATTTTTTCTTAGTAAAAAAGTTTCATCAGTTGATCGCTCTAACTTTAGTATTTTAAATAAGTCTGCTGTATATGGCTTATTATCAGGATTGCTTTTTGCGATATCGGCTGTTTGTTACAGAAGTGCGACCCTAAGTGTGGTGTCAGACTTAGTCTATCTCCGCGCTGGCTTTACCTTATTGATCGTTATTTTGTCGCAAAGTTTTGTAATGACAATTTGGCTAGCTCTATTTGAGCCAGGACAGATAAAGTTAGTTTGGCTTGAACGTAAAAAAGGGTTTTGGGTAGGGGTAACAAGCCTTGGTGGGTCATTTTTTTGGTTCACAGCTTTTACGCTTCAAAACGCAGCTTATGTTAAAGCTGTAGGCCAAATAGAGCTAATTTTCAGTTTATTGATAACCACGCTATTTTTCAAAGAACGAATTCTTAACATAGAGATATTAGGAATGTTATTAATCGGGATCAGTGCATTAGGTTTAATTTTAGTTGTTTAATTAACCATCGCCATCATTGATATAATAAATGAGGCTTTCTTCTGTTGTATTCTGAAAAAAAGGTACGCGTTTTGGGGAGCCGGTATTTGCTAAATTACCAGTGATCTCGGCTAGGACCACTTGTGTTATAAATGGCAGGTCAAATTTTTTAGTATCTTTGATAGGTATCCACTGCAGATGAGATAGTTCATCGGAAGCCATGCTAAAGTCGTCCAAATTGGTTTTAAGTTCTTCTGCTTCGATCAAAAAAAAGCGTGCATCGAACCGTCTAGGTCTTCCAGGTGGTGTAATTGCGCGAAAAACAAAGTGCATCTTTGACGCATCGGGCACATGTCCGGTTTTGGCAAATTCTTCCCAATTATTGGGTGCCCCTAACCATTCCCGCTTTACACCAATAATTTGACCTGTTTCTTCAAAAAGTTCTCGAATGGCAGCTGATACAAGAGCATTCCATTGCCCATTTTTATTTTCTTTTTTAAGTCTAGCTTTACAGACATCGTTAATTGGATTTTCAAAATGTATTAAAAGATCTTCATCATCTACTGCTCCACCAGGAAAAACAAATTTTGACGGCATAAAGGCTGCATTAATGCCTCTTTGTCCCATGAGGACAGATGGGTTTTTGTTTTTATTGCGAACAACAATAATCGTGGCAGCATTACGGATTTTTGTTTTATCGGGTGTCATAAATTGCCCGCTTTACTCGTACTCGGTTACTGGCGTACCTGCGATTGCTGCCATATTTAAAAGTCCACGGGCGGTTATAGAGGGTGTCACAATATGCGCTTTATTTTTCATGCCCATCAATATTGGGCCAACTTCGAGACCTCCAGCTTTCATTTTTATAATATTTCTTACTCCAGAAGCTGCATCTGCATGAGCAAAAATCAAAACATTTGCCTCTCCAGTAAGACGATTGGCTGGAAGAATACGATTCCTTAAAACTGGATCTAAAGCTGTATCAATATTCATCTCTCCATCATACTGAAAGTCTAGGTCCATCTCATTAAGGAGTTTTAAAGCTGCTCTCGCTCGCTCTCCAGTTCCACCTTCAAGATTCCCAAACTGGGAGCGAGCACATAATGCTATGATTGGTTTTACTCCAAACCTTTGCACGTGCCTTGCTGCTCCTAAAACGGACAGTGTAATCTGCTCTGGAGTTGGTTCTGTATTAATATGCGTATCGGCGATAAAGAGTGGCCCATCTTCGAGTATCATCATCGAAAGTGCTCCATGAGGAATACAATCTGGAGCCCCCAAAACTTGTTCCACATATTTTAGGTGCCATCTGTATTCGCCAAATGTCCCGCAAATCAAGTTATCTGCTTCACCTCGATGGACCATGACTGCGGCAATTGCTGTAGTGTTAGTCCTCATTATCGCTTTCGCCAAGTCAGGGGTGATCCCACGCCTGCACATTTTTTCATGATAACTGGTCCAATAATCTCTGTAACGTGGATCGTCTTCGGGATTAACTATTTCAAAATCAATGTTTGGCCTTATGACTAGACCCAGTCGTTCACACCGCTGTTCTAGTACGGATGGTCGGCCAATAAGAATGGGCTGTTCACTAGTTTCTTCTAAAATGGCTTGAGCGGCTCTAAGTACACGCTCATCCTCGCCTTCGGCAAAAACAATCCTTCTTTTAACTTTTTTTGCTGCCTCAAAAACTGGACGCATTAGAAGTGCAGATTTAAAAACACCCTCTTTCAGCTTGTCTTTATAGTTTTCTAGATCCGCAATTGGTTTTTTTGCTACACCGCTTCTCATAGCTGCTTGGGCTACAGCGCTTGAAACGACTACAGATAGCCTTGGATCAAATGGCTTGGGGATTAAGTATTCTGGACCAAAAGTAAGTGCTTCCCCCTGATAAGCCGCTGCCGCTTCGGCGCTTGTAGTTGTCCGGGCAATTTCTGCTATAGCATCGATGCAAGCGAGTTGCATTTCATCATTAATTTCTGTTGCTTCTACGTCTAATGCTCCGCGAAAAATAAAAGGAAAACAGAGAACATTATTTACTTGATTGGGAAAGTCGCTCCGCCCTGTTGCAATGATTGCGTCTGAAGACGCTTTACGCGCAATGTCGGGCATCACTTCTGGACTCGGATTTGCTAACGCGAATATAATTGGCTTTGAGCCCATTTTCTTTATCATTGAAGAGGTCAAGATATCAGGCCCTGATAAGCCTATAAACATATCAGCATTTTCCATTACTTCATCTAAATACCTTAGATCAGTTTTTTGAGCAAATGCAGCTTTTTCAGCATTCATATCATTGGTTCTGCCCTCATAAACCACCCCATTGATATCACATAGCCATATATTTTTTTTCTTTACACCCAACTTGACCAGCATATTCAGGCATGCAATTCCTGCAGCGCCTCCCCCAGTAGAAACTATTTTAACGTCTTCAAAATGTTTTTTCGTAAGTAGAAGCGCATTTTTAGCAGCTGCACAGACAACGATTGCTGTTCCATGTTGATCATCATGAAATACAGGAATTTTCATTTTGCTTCGGCAAATTTTTTCAACCTCAAAACAATCTGGTGCTTTGATATCTTCCAGATTTATAGCCCCAAAGGTTGGTTCGAGGGCACAAATGATGTTTGCAAGTTTTTTGGGATCAGTCTCGTTTATCTCTAAGTCAAAACAATCAATATCGGCAAACTTTTTAAAAAGGACAGCTTTACCCTCCATAACGGGCTTAGAAGCTAAGGCGCCAATGTTTCCCAAGCCAAGGACTGCTGATCCGTTCGTTACAACAGCGACCAAGTTAGCACGGGAGGTATATTTGGTAGCATCATCAGGATTATTATCAATTGCAATTGAAGCCTCAGCGACACCTGGAGAGTAGGCTCGTGCAAGGTCTCTTCCGTTTGCCATAGGCTTTGTGGCTCTGATCTCTAATTTGCCGGGTTTTGGCTGTGCATGGTAATCTAAAGCAGCCTTTCGCAGTATGTCTTTTGAGTTCTTAGCCATTCATCCCCACAATATAGTTTAACGTTAAACTATATTCAATATTACTCTAATTTTGTATAAAACTAAACTGAAAAAATGACAAAATACTATAAAAATATAAATTATTGCACCCGGTTAGTTTAATTCATAATGTGTTTCTTATTAAACAGGATTTAGATAACATGCTAAGAGAAGCAGCTTTACAAGTACAAAAACACGCTTATGCGCCATATTCTAAATTTCAGGTTGGAGTAGCTATAAAATCTGGAAATGGTAATGTTTTTTGCGGTGTTAATGTAGAGAATGTGGCCTACCCTGAAGGAACTTGTGCAGAAGCTGGTGCTATTGCTGCTATGATCGCTTCTGGCGAAAGTAAAATCATGGAAGTATATGTTATTGCTAACGGACCCAAGCCTGTACCTCCTTGTGGCGGTTGCCGCCAAAAGATTGCTGAATTCGCTGATCCAGATGTTATCGTGACTTTGTCAAACTTGGCTGGTGATGAAGAAAAGTACACCGTGAGGGATTTGTTACCTGGAGTTTTTACGAAAGGTCATATGGATTAAGCAGTGCAGCCAAGCGAACTAATATCTCTGGTTAAAGTAGGCGAGACTCCAAGCACCGCAGAACTGAATAATTTTTGCAAAGGACTTGCAGATTTTTCAGTATCCGATGCACAGGGTGCTGCCTTTGCAATGGCAGTCTGTCTTAAAGGTTTAAATGTCAGAGGACGAAAAGATTTAACTCTTGCTATGCGGGACAGCGGAAAGACGCTCTCATGGGACTTAGATGGCCCCGTTCTGGATAAGCACTCGACAGGGGGGTTAGGTGACTGTGTTTCTTTGATCTTAGCTCCTCTGTTGGCAGCTGCAGGTGTTTACGTACCAATGATATCGGGTCGTGGTCTAGGCCATACAGGAGGTACGCTGGATAAAATGGAGGCCATTCCCGGCGTAAGTGTAAATATTGAAGTTAATAAATTTAAAAATATTGTTTCAAAAATTGGTTGTGCAATTGTTAGTGCAAATAACGATATAGCTCCTGCTGACAGGCGTCTTTACGGAATTAGAGATGTTACTGCAACTATCGAAAGTCTGGATTTAATCACAGCATCTATCTTGTCTAAAAAATTGGCAGCTGGTTTGGATGGTTTGGTTCTGGATGTGAAGTGTGGTTCTGGCGCTTTTATGACAAATCTGAAAGATGCTGAGGCCTTGGCGAATTCTTTGGTCGACACAGGAAACCAGGCTGGTTGCAAAACTTCTGCAATAATAACCGACATGTCCCAACCTTTAGCTCCTTCAATGGGGAATGCTGTTGAAGTGCGTGAGGCGTTAAAAGTCTTAAGCGGGCAGGCTAATAAAAGCAAATTGGCTGAAGTTTCAATAAAGCTAGCAAGTTTTTTAACAAAGCAGCAAGGAATTGGGGGAAAACAAGTTATAAATAAATTTGAAGCTCTGATTGCTAACGGCAGCGCACTTGAAGTTTTTGGACGAATGGTTTCAGCTTTAGGTGGGCCTATAAAATTTACAGATGATTGGAATAGGTTTTTACCGGAGGCAACAGTCATCACAGAAATTCCTACACTAAAACCAGGCTATTTAATTGCATGGCATGGGCATGATTTAGGTAATACCATTGTTACTCTAGGAGGTGGTAGACGAGTTCAAACTGATATCGTTGATCCTTCAGTAGGATTAGATCAAATTCAACCATTAGGTTCATACTTGAACGAAGGGGACATAATTGCTCGAGTCCACGCCTCTAGAACTGATATCGCTCGAGAAGTAATTAAAAAGGTTCAGGCTGCAGCTATAATCTCATCAAAGAAAAAAGATCTAAACTCTCTTTTTTTTAAAGAGATAATTTAAATGCCGAGAGTTTTTCTAGTTGTTATGGACTCTGTCGGAATAGGTGGGGCACCAGATGCGGACAAATATTTTAATGGTGACGTGTCAGATTTTGGTTCAAACACTGTTTTGCATATAGCTGAACATATGAAAAAGAAAGGATCTCCACTTAACTTACCTCATTTAAACGCTCTTGGGTTAGGTTCAGCTATCTACCATTCAGTTGGAATAGAGCACCCCAATCTACCACTTGACAAAGAAGCAAATTGGGCTGTTGGAAAAGAGTGCTCTATGGGAAAAGATACGCCATCAGGCCATTGGGAACTTGCAGGCCTGCCCGTTACTTGGGATTGGCATTATTTTAAAAGTAAAACGAATTCCTTTCCTGACGAAATTATCAGCGCGATCTGTCGAATAGCTCAAGTTGATGGCATTCTCGGGAATAAACATGCATCTGGCCTCAAAATAATTGAAGAATTTGGGCAATCTCATGTCGAAACTTCAATGCCAATTTGCTATACGTCTGCTGATAGTGTTTTCCAAATAGCCGCGCATGAAACGGCCTTTGGGCTAGATAGGCTTTACGCTTTATGTGACAGATTAGCACCGATAATTCATAATCTTAATGTGGGGCGGGTAATCGCTCGTCCATTTGTCGGATCAAAAGATGAGGGCTGGAAAAGAACAAAAAATCGTAGAGACTATGCAATGTTGCCACCTGGCTCTGTTTTAATTGACTGGGTTAAAGCTTCAGGCGGAAAGACTTATGCGATCGGGAAAATAGGAGATATTTTTTCGATGCGAAACATAGACTTTAATTTCACTGGTACTGATCTGGATCTTATGGATCAATTGCAAAAACAGATCGAGTGCGCAGAAGATGGATCTTTGATTTTTGCAAATTTTGTGGAATTTGATAGTTTGTTTGGGCACCGACGGGACCCAACTGGGTATGCCAAAGCACTAGAATGGTTCGATAACGAAATAGCTTCAGTGGTTAGGAACCTGTTAGAAGATGATTTACTTATTATTACTGCAGATCATGGCAATGATCCAACTTGGTCAGGTACAGATCATACAAGAGAACAAGTCCCAGTTCTTATAAAAGGTAAAGCAGATTTAATTCAATCTGGTATTGAGTTTAGGGATGTTGCAAAGTTGGCTTCAAAGCACTTGGGGGTTGCAATTCCAGAGCCATAGCATCACTCTAAATTAATGAATTTAGAAAGGTAGAATATGGTACAACATCTTACTGTCGTTGATCATCCACTGGTACAACATAAACTTACACTAATGAGAAAAAAGACGACTTCAACGGTAGAGTTTAGACAGCTTCTAAGGGAAATAAGTCAATTTTTAGCTTATGAAATTACTAGAAATTTACCTATGACTACAAGACGAATAGAAACCCCTATTGAAGAGATGGATGCACCAACACTCGATGGAAAGAAGTTAGCATTAATTTCAATTCTACGCGCTGGAAACGGGCTTCTAGACGGTGTTTTGGAGTTGGTTCCGTCAGCTAGAGTTGGTTTTGTAGGGCTATACAGAGATGAAGAAACTCTCCAACCTGTACAATATTATTACAAGGTTCCTCATGGATTAGAAAACCGTATGGTAATTGCGGTTGATCCGATGTTGGCAACGGGAAACTCGTCTGCTGCGGCTATAGAATTACTTAAAAAGTCTGGTGCAAAAAATATCAGGTTTCTTTGCTTATTAGCGGCACCAGAAGGTATAAAGCGAATGGAGGAGGCGCATCCTGATGTCCCGATTGTGACCGCTGCTGTGGATAGCCATCTTAATTCAAATGGTTATATTGTGCCCGGTTTAGGAGATGCCGGAGATAGAATGTATGGCACGAAATAAGTTAGTATTCTTTTCAAGAAATCATTTGGTAATAAACCAGCATAGTTAATTGGTACAAATATTTTGTAGTGATACCCAGTTGGCGTCAGGTAAGCTAGTCTCAACAGGTGAGTTTTTAATTTCATAAGCTTCAATCAATTCGAGTGACCCTTCACCAGTAATGTCAACGGCTTTAGCGAATGGTAAGAGGCTCAGGTTGGTGTCATTAAATGCTTTTATTATTTCTGATGATTTTACAATGTCCTGAGGTTTAGTTACGAGATAATCTGCATAGTCCCTTAAGGTTTCATCGTTAACCAATCCAGTTGTCAGAAGCCTAAAAGCACTGATTAAACTAATATTTTGTAATAATTCTTCAATTGGATTGTAAGTTTTCGATCGTAGCTTTTCTACAACTAAATAACCTGCAAGAACGTCTGGATCTTCAAAATCCTCAACCAGATTTCGGTTTGCTAATAAGATATTACCTGGCAGGTTTATGGTCGTTTTTATTCCATCTGGAACTATAAAAATCGGTGTTTTCTCCACAAACAATCGTTCGCTAAGATGTTTAAGAGACGTTTTCGAAAAATCTGCCTCGCATGCTGGTCCGGTTACCCGCTTAAGGTGTTCAAAAAGTTTATTGCCAATCTCAATATGTTTAACTTCGGGTAAAATTTCTGCTGTATAATTTCGTACAGCCTTGGGCATCCAAAAAACTAAAGTTAAAAAGACAATTGAAAAAATTCCTAGAAATATTCCAGTGCGTAACCTGCCAGGATGTGGACGTCGGCGAGCAATGACAGTGCGTAATTTTTCTATGGCATCTATCATTTCTTTCTCAGAGAAATTCAATTCTAGGCTTTCTTCCTGATCGCCATCAGGATGATATATGGCGGGATAGTTTCCCGGATTTGATCTCTCGATAGCAGCTAGTGACCAATGAGCTAATGGTCGCTCTTGCATATCGCTTATTAAAAGTGTTGTTTGTCCGATTGAGATCAAAACATCTTTTCGTTGTGAATCGTGGTCATTGCGCCAAAGGCCTAACGCTTCAATTCTCTGGTATTTATCTAGTGCGGTCATGAAAAACTTTAATTTTGCCGCGCGTTAATAAAAATATGTAAATAACAATTGATCATCCAAAGGATTTTCGCAGTTCAAACTTCTGTATTTTTCCAGTGCTAGTTTTGGGAAGTTCCTGAAAGATTACCTTCTTAGGTGTTTTAAACCCTGCAAGTTTCTCTTTAGAAAACTTTATAAGTTCTTCTTCTGTCGCTCTTGCTCCATCTAATAGCTCTACAAATGCGCAGGGAACTTCCCCCCATTTTTCATCAGGTTTTGCAACAACTGCGCAGAGTGAAACAGCTGGATGAGACATAAGACACCCTTCAACCTCTACAGAACTCACATTTTCACCACCCGATATAATTATATCTTTGGCTCTATCAGCAATTTGGATGTAACTATCGGGATGATGAACGGCAATATCTCCTGAATGAAAATAACCGCCTTCAAATGCTTCTTTAGTTGCTTCCTTGTTTTTAAAATACCCTTTCATTACTGAATTGCCTCGTATCATTATTTCCCCTTGTGTTTTACCATCTTTAGGGACGTCAGACATTGATTGATCCATAACTGTAATGTGTTCCATCATAGGAAAAGCTATACCTTGTCTAGCTTTGATAGAAGCGCGTTGCTCTCCTTCTAGTTCGGACCATTTCTCAGTTTCCCAATAACATTCCGTCACATGGCCATAAGTTTCTGTTAGGCCGTAAACCTGCGTAACGTTAAAGCCTAAATTTTCTATTTTAAGCAAAGTTGCAGGTGCGGGTGGTGCGCCAGCTGTGAAAACTTCCACTGTATGATCAAAGTCGCGCCGTTCAGTCTCCTTTGTGTTAACTATCATATTCAAAACGATAGGTGCTCCGCCAAAGTACTGAACTCTCTCATCAGCTATGGCATCATAAATCGCTTGAGAAGTAATATCCCTGCAACATACAAGTGATCCTCCTAGAACGGGCATCATCCAAGTGTGATTCCACCCGTTACAATGAAAAAGTGGTACAATTGCCATGAATACTGGGTTTAAAGTCATCCGCCAGCTAACGATGGTACCCATCGTCATCAAATATGCTCCCCTGTGATGATAAACTACGCCTTTAGGCTTTCCAGTAGTGCCAGATGTATAATTTAGAGCTAAACTTTCCCACTCATCTTGCGGCATTATCCAATCAAAATCTACATTTCCGGTTCTAAGAAAACTTTCATATGTTTCGTACTTTTCTGTTGCGGGAAAGCCTGCAGATTCATCGGGTACTTCGATTAATGTTGGTCGGCGCGGGCCAGAAAGTTTTTCCATAGCTGCTTCGACGACTGATAGAAATTGCGTATCAGCAAAAACCACCTTGGCCTCACCGTGTTCAAAAATATATGAAATTGTACCAATATCTAGACGCGTATTAATTGTATTTAAAATTGCTCCACATGCAGGAACGCCAAAATGTGCTTCAGCTTGAGCAGGAATATTAGGTAAAATAGTTGCGACAACGTCACCGGCCTTAATTCCAATTTTCTCCAGTGCGCTAGCAAGTTGGGAACAGCGCTGGTAGTACTCAGAATAACTTTTTCGGTGAGAGCCATAAATTACAGCAGTTCTATCTGAAAAAACAGTTGAAGCACGTCTTAAATGAGACAATGGTGTTAGGGGTACATAATTCGCTTCGTTTTTTTCAAGCCCTGACTCATCAGACATCCAGCCCATGAAAATCTCCGTATTTAAATTTTTTACAACTAAATCATAATCTGAATTCAAATATAAAGTGAAGTCCTTCAACCTCAATCCATAAAGAAAATAACTATTGTTGAATTAAATTTATTTTAGTGTTCAAGGTTTATTAAAAATTCAAAAAGTTAAGTAAGTCCAAATCGGGTATAAAATTCTTCTCCCGTTTTGCTCATTTCTAGGAGAAGAGCAGGGGGCTCAAATCTATTTCCGTAAACAGAGGAAAGTTCTTTACATCGTTCTGCAGCATATGCAGTTCCAAGAATGTCCAGCCAGCTCAGAGGACCTCCAGACCAAGGTGCAAAGCCCCAACCTAAAATTGCCCCAACATCACCTTCGCGAATGTCCATTAAAACGCCTTCTTCTAAAGCTCGAACCGCTTCAAGCACCTGAACAAACATCAGTCGATGTTGAACATCCTGAAGGCTTGGTTGTTTTTTTGAATGAGGGTATTTTTCTTTCAAACCTTGCCAGTAACCAGTTCGTTTTCCCTTCTCGTCATAATCGAAAAAACCTGCCTTTGATTTTCGACCTAGTCTACCATTTTCTTCCATCCAAAATATAACTTCATCTACAGCGTCGTCTGGATAGTCATTCCCCATCGCTGCTTTTGTGGCTCTGGCTATTTTGGCACCAAGATCAATTGAAGTTTCATCGACAAGTTGAATAGGCCCTACAGGAAAACCAAGCATCTGCGCCGCATTATTGATCATAGCTGGCGGGATACCCTCAGCGACCATTCTAATCCCTTCGTTGATATATGGGATGATACATCTGTTTGCATAAAAAAACCTAGCATCGTTCACAACAATAGGTGTTTTCTTAATTTGTCTTACAAAATCTAACGCTTTTGCAACAGCTGTATTATTTGTTTCTTTACCTCGAATGATTTCTACTAATCGCATTTTCTCAACAGGGCTAAAAAAGTGGATCCCTATAAATTGATCGGGCCTAGAAGAGGCTTTGGCCAAATCTGTTATGGGCAATGTAGAAGTGTTGGATGCAAAAATGCATTGTTTCTGAATTATACCCTCTACTTCTTGAGTTATCTCAGCCTTGATTTTTGGATCTTCAAAAACTGCTTCTAAAATTAAATCAACGTCTGACAGTAAATTTAAATTATTGGTCGGTGAAATATTTGATAAGACACTTTCTTTTTGTTCCTGAGTAGTTTTTCCTAATTTTATACCTTTGTCTAAATGCTTCTTAGCAAAGTCTTTCCCTCTATCGGCTGCCTCTTGTTTTTGATCTATCAATACAACTTCAATACCTGCTTGAGCAGAAACCAAAGCGATCCCTGCTCCCATCATTCCAGCTCCTAGAACTCCGAGTTTCTTAACAGATTGATCACTAATATCTTTCGGCCTTACGGCCCCTTTTTCCAGGGCTGATTTATTGATAAATAAACTTCTAATCATTGCTGAAGACGATGGATTCATTATTACATTTGTAAACCATCTTGCTTCTACTTTCAGTGCTAAATCAAAAGGAACTAGGGCACCTTCATAAACTGCACTCAATAATGCTTTTGCCGCTGGGAAAGCTCCTTGCGTTTTCCCGTTGACCATCGCTGATGCACCAACAAAAGTCATAAAGCCATTCGGAGTATAAGGTGTTCCACCAGGAATTTTGTATCCTTTTTGATCCCAAGGCTTAACTAAGTCAGCTTCCTTAGCATTAAGGACCCATTCACGAGCCGCGTTCATAGGATTTTCTTCAACTTGATCAATAATTCCTGCTACCTGAGCTTTAGTAGGCGCTACTGTTTTACCCTCTAACAAATAAGTAGAAGCAGCCATTGCCCCAAGCTTTCTTACTAATCTAGTTGTTCCTCCGGCTCCTGGAAAAAGGCCAATAAGAATTTCAGGTAATCCAATTTTCGCTTTTGAATTATTTGCTGCAAATATCCTATGAGTTGATAAAGGAATTTCTAAACCAATACCCAAGGCGGTACCTGGCAATACTGAGACTATAGGTTTACCACCCTTTTTTGTTTTAGGATCCATACCCGCTAGCTCAATTTTCCTCAAAACGGAATGCATTTTCATTACACCTTTAAAAACTCCTTCAGGCGGGTTTTCTCCGGCACTTTGTTTGAGCTGGGCAAGAACATTGAGATCCATTCCTGCAGCAAAATCCTTTTTACCGCTGGTCAGTATGCAGCCAGCAATATTTTCATCCTCAATAACTTGGTCAATTAATTTTTCTAAAGTTTCGAGAGCTTCAAAACTTAGAACATTCATTGATTTTTTTTCGCAATCCCATGTTATTGTTGCTATTGCTTGATCATCAATAGCTATCGAAAAATCAGAATTCATTTTAAACTTCCTTATATCCGCTCAATTACGGTTGCGGCACCCATCCCAGATGCAACGCAAAGAGTGGCAAGGCCAAGTTCTTTATCAGTTCTTTCAAGCTCATCCAGCAAGGTGCCTAAAATCATCGTTCCCGTCGCTCCCAAGGGGTGTCCCATGGCTATTGCACCACCATTGGGGTTCACCTTTGCACTGTCGATATCAAATGCTTGTAAAAATAGAAGAGCTACTGAGGCGAAAGCTTCATTGACTTCAAAAAGGTCAATATCTTTTATGCTGAGTTTATTATCTGTCAAAACTTTTTCCGTGGCATTAATAGGACCGGTGAGCATAATTGTCGGATCTGTTCCTATTTTCGCAGTACCTCTAATTCTTGCTCTCGCTTTTAGTCCCCATTTTTCTCCAAATTCTTCATTACCTAGTAAAATAGCTGCTGAGCCGTCAACAATTCCTGAGCTGTTTCCTGCATGGTGAACATGATCTATCTTTTCTAAATGAGGATATTTCATAATTGCTACCTTATCAAAGCCAGGCATTAGTTCCCCTTGCTCCTTAAATGCCGGTTTTAGCGCTCCTAATGTTTGCATATCAGTATTGGGCCTCATGTATTCGTCTTTATCTAAAATCAATAAGCCATTAACATCTCGTACTGGCACAATAGAATTTGAAAAATAATTTTCATCCCACGCCAATTTAGCGCGTTTTTGACTTTCTACAGCATACTCATCAACGGAATCCCTGTTGAACCCGTGTTCAGTGGCAATTATGTCGGCGCCAATTCCTTGCGGGACAAAATAATTGTCAAATGTAAATGATGGATCAACACCAACTGCACCTCCGTCGCTCATCATGGGCGTACGGCTCATGCTTTCTACCCCACCTGCAATATAGCTATCGCCTGAGCCTCCAGCTATTTGGTTGGCAGCTAGGTTTACTGACTCTAACCCAGAAGCGCAGAACCGATTTATGGAAAGTCCAGGAATAGATTCGTCTAATTGCGATGCTAAAACTGCAGTTCGGGCCAGGCATGCTCCCTGTTCCCCGACTTGAGTTACATTTCCCCATATTACATCTTCTATTGCGTGCCCTTCCAATCCATTGCGAGATACGATTGCATCTATCGCAGTAACAGAAAGACTAAGAGCGCTAACCTCATGCAAAGCACCATCTTTGCGGCCTTTACCGCGTGGTGTTCGGATTGAGTCATAAATATATA
Source organism: Paracoccaceae bacterium (assembly GCA_902543185.1). Lineage (GTDB taxonomy): Bacteria > Pseudomonadota > Alphaproteobacteria > Rhodobacterales > Rhodobacteraceae > Salinivivens. Next base: position 37,647 of record CACBXB010000006.1, on the reverse strand, counting down.
CTTCTTTCATTTTCTTCCCTCAAGCTCGTTCAGATGGATTTCCTGGCATTAAATCATAGGGGTGCCGCCAACCAGGTGTCGTCGATATATTTCCAAGCCATCTATCTATATTGGGCCAATCATCACGTTCAAAGCCAAATGGTTCTGGATAATACAGATAGGCACAACATGTCATATCTGCATGACTGATGTTATTTCCAACGAGAAAATCTTTATCAGTTAAAGCGTTCTCAAGAATTCCATATGAGCTCTTCAAACGCGCTAGGTTAAAATCAATAACTGGTTGGGGGCGTTTATCTTTAGGAAAAAAATTCATCAAAAATCTCGTATTACCTGCAAAAGAAGATAATTTGTGGTTATCCCACAAAATCCATCGAAGAATTTCTAATTTTTCTGCCTCGTCTTTACCGCCATGTTTTCCTGTTCTATTATAAAGGTAATTCTGTATTACCCCTGATTGGGTTAACTTTATATCTCCATCTACCAAAACAGGCGCTTCGCCCATTTCGTTGACCTGATTTCGATACTGGTCACTCCGCGTTTCCCCATTGAAAAAATCAACAAATATTGGTGTCCAATCTATGTCTGCGAGTTGCAGTGCAAGTGCAGCTTTATATGAATGGCCACTTTCTCCAAAACAATATAATTTCATAATATTCCTAGCTTAAAATCTTGCTTTACTAAATTTCCTCGAGATTAACTCTTTCATGACTTCATTTGTACCTCCGTAGATACGTTGAACCCGTGCGTCGGTCCACATCTCTGCTATGTCATATTCTTGCATATAGCCATAACCACCATGCAATTGGAGACATTCATCTAAAACTTCACCTTGCGTATCAGAAAGCCAGTATTTAGCCATAGCTGCTTTTTCTACCGTAAGTTTTCCAAGCAAATGTTCTTCGATACAATTATCCAAAAATGCGCGAGCTACGGTGGTCTTAGTTTGACATTCAGCTAGCTTGAAACGTGTATTTTGGAATTGCATAATTGGACCGCCAAAGGCTTCCCTCTCGTTGCAATATTCTATTGTTCGTTCTACTGCGCCTTCCATCGCGCCAACTGCGCCACATCCAATTATTAGTCTTTCTTGCGGAAGTTGAGCCATCATTTGATAGAATCCTTGCCCCTCTTCGGCTCCTAAAATATTCTCTGGAGGTACCTCTACATTTTCGAAAAATAGCTCGGATGTATCATTAGCATGTGTACCAATTTTTTCTAAGTTCCGCCCTCTAGAAAAACCTTCTGCGTTATCGGTTTCAACAACAACTAAAGACGTTCCTTTTGATTTTTCTGCTGGATTTGTTTTAGCGGCAACAATTACCAAATTCGCATGTTGGCCATTGGTTATGAAAGTTTTCTGGCCATTTAATCTGTAAGAATTTCCTTCTTTTAGTGCGCGCGTTTTTATAGATTGTACATCAGATCCCCCTGATGGCTCAGTCATTGCTAAAGCGCCAACTAATTCTCCGCTTACCATCTTAGGTAACCATCGTTTTTTTTGATCGCTTGTTCCATAAGCAAGAACATAGTGAGCAACTATGCCAGAATGAATTCCATGCCCCCAACTGGCAAGATTTGCGCGGCTGGCAGCCATTAAAATTACAGCCTCATGGCCAAAATCCCCACCAACACCGCCATATTCTTCAGGAATTGATGGACATAGCAAACCGAGTTCAGCTGCCTGCTGCCATGTTGAACGGTCCATTTCGCCTTGCTTTCTCCACCGCTCGAATTGTGGGCTCCACTCCTCGGCGATAAATTTTGATGTCATAGACTCCAACATTTGATGTTCTTCAGTCATCCAGTTCGATAAGCTCATCTCAATATCCTCGAATTAAAAGGCCTCTGGCTCAAGGGCCATGACGCACTCTGCTCCAGATTTGATGCGGGTTAGGTGTAGTGAAGTTGTTGGCAGGTGCCGCTTCATGTAATATCTACCCGTTTTCAGTTTTGTCTCATAAAACGCTGCGTCATCCAAATCAGATGACAGACAGTTAAGTGATGATTTAGCCATTCTTGCCCACATGAAGCCTAAACACACATGACCAAATAGGTGCATGAAATCACTTGAACCTGCTAAAACATTTAATGGGTTTTTTTGCCCACTTCTCAAAAAGTATTCTCCGGCAGATTGCAAATCGGAAACAGCTTGTGAAAGAGGGTCAAGAAATTCCGTTTGAAAACCTGAATCTAACTCTTTATTTTCTTTAATAAATTTAGAAATAAGTCCAAGGAATTCTAAAATATATTTTCCATTATCTTGAGGTAGTTTTCTTCCAACTAAATCTAAAGCTTGTATTCCATTGGCACCCTCATAAATCATAGCAATCCGGGCGTCGCGGACGTATTGTGACATACCCCATTCTTCAATATAGCCATGCCCACCAAAAATTTGCTGTGCCTGTACAGTCATTTCAAAGCCTTTATCTGTCAAAAAACCTTTAATAACTGGTGTGAGCAAACTTATTAATCCGTTAGCAGACTGATCATCTGAACGTGAAGCTGCGTCTATTAATTGAGCACCCCAGTAAGTAAAAGCGCGAGCCCCTTCGACAAAACTTTTTTGATCCATCAGGCTTCTTCGAATGTCTGGGTGAACAATTATTGGATCTGCTGGAGTTTCTTTATTAATCTTACCGAAAAGATTTTTTCCTTGAAGGCGCTCTTTGGAATAAGTAGCAGCATTTTGAAAAGCCACTTCAGCCTGTGAGTATCCCTGCAAGCCGACACCCAGCCTAGCTTCATTCATCATTGTGAACATAGCACGCATTCCCTTGTGTTCAGCTCCAATTAAAAAACCTGTCGCTTCATCATAATTCATCACACAAGTAGAATTTCCATGGATACCCATCTTATCTTCTATCTTCCCGACAGATAAAGAATTACGTTCCCCTAATGTCCCATCTTCTTTGACTAAAATTTTCGGCACAATAAACATAGAAATGCCTTTTACACCTTCAGGACCGCCAGGTATTTTAGCCAACACCAAATGAATTATATTTTCAGATAAATCATGATCTCCGGCGGATATAAATATTTTTTGACCAGTGATTTTAAAAGTTCCATCACCCTGCGGTACAGCTTTTGTTCGCATTAAACCCAAGTCAGTGCCGCAGTGAGGTTCGGTAAGGTTCATTGTCCCAGTCCACTCACAGGTTACTAATTTGGGTAAATATTCTGATTTTTGTTGATCTGTGCCGTGGCTATGGATCGCTGAATATGCTCCATGAGTAAGTCCATGATACATCCCAAAGGCCATATTAGAAGATGCTATCATTTCGCCCACAGCAGTACCCAAAATATATGGAAGGCCTTGTCCTCCATATTCTGTATCGCAATCAATAGTTGTCCATCCGTCTTCACGGATTTTTTTAAAAGCTTCTTTAAAGCCACTCGGAGTTCTTACCACTCCGTTCTCTAATACGCAGCCTTCACTATCTCCAATATGATTTAAAGGAAACAGAACATCAGAACAAATTTTACCTGCTTCTTTTAAAATACTAACCAGAAATTCATTATCCAGATCTTTATATCCCGGGATTTTTGAATTTTGCACTTCTAAAACATTGTTCAAAATAAATTCCATGTCTTGAAGCGGCGCTCTATACTCTGACATTACTTCACCCTATTATGTTCTTTCTACCAAACCCATCGAACTTATAAGCTCTTTACCCCATTGTATTTGTTGCTGTAGTTCTTTGATGGTTTCCTCTATTTCATCACGCTGATTTTTCAGGTCCGTAAGTTTATCTGTAGCTAATTCGTATGTGCGTAAAAGCTGTGTTTGTTGCTGATCACCCATATCGTACATTTCTAATAATTGACGTATGTCTTCGAGTGAAAACCCAAATCGTTTACCTCTTAGAATGAGCTTTAATCGTCCTCTGCATCTTTTTGTAAATAATCTCTTTTGGCCTTCGCGCTTCGGGAAAAGAAGTTCTTTTGATTCATAGAAGCGCAAAGTCCTCGATGTGACATCAAATTGATCACACATTTCTCGAATAGTCCAAAATTCTTGGGTCAAAACTTACCTCCTGATTACAGGTTAAGAAACGTTTTACCAATTTGATTTATAAAAGTTAACGTTGACGTAAAGGAACTTTACGTCATTTGTTTTTATTCAGTATTTGGTGAGTTGTTTGTCGCAATTTTTCTAGTTCATCTAGTGTTTCAGCTAACTGTATTTGTTGTTCTTTTAGCTCTGTTAACTTACGATCTGCCATCCCCAAGAATACTTCCATTTGGGCCTCTGTTCCCTCCTGGTCGTAAATTAATAGCCACTGTCGCAACTCTTCGAGTTGAAATCCAAATTTTCGTCCACGTAATATCAATGTCATTCGCGCACATTCACGCGCTCCATAAAAACGTGAGCGTCCTTGGCGTTCAGGGGATAAAAGCTCGATATACTCATAGTATCTAAGCGTTCTTGGAGTAACCTCGAACTTCGCACACATTTCTTTAAATGTAAGTCGAATATCAGCCATATATCCCGTTCCTTTAGCTCTAAAATAGTTATATCTTATACTAAAGCAACTGGTCAGTTTGCTTAAATTACTTATAAGATGCGTTAGTTAAATAAATTTTGAAAATAAAATGCTAAACAAGAAAAAAAAAGCAGTCGAGGATTTCTTTGCTGTTCTTCCACATTCTATAAGTTTGGGAATGAAGATAGACTTTATCGGGGATGGTGAAGTTGGGATGAGTATGCCTTACGATAAAAAATTAATAGGTGATCCAAAGACGGAAGTAATTCATGGAGGTGCTGTTTTCTCTCTTTTGGACACATGTTGTGGTGCAGCGGCAATGTCACACCCAGATCAAAAAGGTCCAACTGCAACTATAGATTTGAGAATTGATTACATGCGGCCCGCAACACCAAAACAGAAAATAAAAGCGGTAGCTACTTGCTATAATTTGACAAAAAATGTTGCATTTGTGAGGGCCGTTGCTTTGGATGAAAACGAAGAAAAACCCGTCGCTATGGCAGCGGGTGCATTTGTGACAGGCGGTTAAACCATGGCAATTACATCTCCAGAGCCTGTAGCTGTAATCAAAAAGAGAAGAAATAAAGCACTGTCTAAGTTAATTAAAAGTATACCTTACATATCTTTTCTTGGTGTTGAATTTGATAGAAGAGGAGACGAGATTACAGCTATTTTACCTTTCAAGAAAGACTTAATTGGCAATCCTAATCTTCCAGCATTACATGGGGGTTCTATCGCAGCTTTTTTGGAAATAAGTGCGATTATTGAACTAAGCTGGATGCAAATCTGGCGGCAAATTGAAAACCCTAAACAAAAAGCTGATTATTTGATAGATTTAGAAATAATATCTCTTCCAAAGACTATAGATTTTTCTGTTGATTATTTGAGAAGTGGCCTCCCTAGAGACTCTTATGCACGTGCTAAAGTTAATAGAGTGGGAAGGCGTTATGCGTCCGTACATGTTGAGGCTTGGCAGGATAATCGAGACAGATTGTTCGCTCAAGGAACAGGGCATTTTTTGATGCCCCAACCAAACTAAAATAATTCCAAATGGCGCAGGTTATTAATAATCGTAGGGTTTTGGCGATTGCAATACCAATCGTCCTATCAAATATTACGGTCCCAATATTAGGGGCAGTTGACACTGCTGTAGTTGGTCAGCTGGGAAAAGCAGCCCCAGTAGCAGCGGTTGGTGTTGGGGCAATAATTATAACGACCTTTTACTGGCTATTTGGTTTTTTAAGAATGGGTACGACAGGTCTAGTGGCGCAAGCAGTTGGATCTGAAGATGAAAGTGAAGTCCGGTCATATTTAATAAGAGCGTTATTTTTGGGGTTTTCTGCGGGACTTTTAATTTTTCTGCTTAGAAGTCCATTAATAGATTTAGGTTTTTGGTTATCTCCCGCTTCTATTGAAGTAGAAGAATTAGCTGAAAAATATATCTCTATAAGGGTCTGGAGTGCGCCAGCTGCAATTAGTTTATATGGAATAGTCGGTTGGTTAATAGCACTTGAGAGAACTAAAAGTGTTCTTTTACTCCAGCTCTTTTTGAATGGAGTAAATGTTTTATTAGACATTTGGTTTGTTTTGGGACTCGATTGGGGAATTGAAGGAGTGGCAGTTGCAACAGCGATTGCAGAAGTCTCAGCTTTAATATTCGGACTTTTCCTTTGTTATGATCGTTTCAAAGATAATTCGTGGCCAAGCCTCCAAGCAATATTTTTGACTGAACGATTAAAAAATATGCTTTCAATTAATCTTGATATACTTCTTCGATCAATAATCTTGCAGGCAATTTTTGTTTCTTTTCTTCTTTATGGAGGGCAATTTGGAGATGTAAAATTAGCAGCTAACCAAATATTGCTACAGTTTCTTCATATTGCAGCCCATGGCCTTGATGGCTTTGCTTTTGCTGCTGAAACATTGGTTGGCCAGGCATTTGGTAGAAAAGACCGAACTATTTTGCGAAAAAGTGTTACAGTTACATCAAAACTTGCATTTTTATTATGCTTAATAATGGCAATCACCTTCTTTTTTATTGGCTCATCTTTAATTGACGTAATGACTACTGCTGAAGATGTCCGATTGGAAGCTAAGGGCTATATTATTTTTATTGTCTTAGTCCCAATATTAGGAGTGTTTCCATATATGTTAGATGGAATTTTTGTGGGGGCCATGAAAACTAAAGATATGCGCAATATGATGTTTATTAGTTTGATATTTTACTTGTTAGCTTTGATTTTGTTAGTACCACATTTTGAAAATATTGGGCTTTGGTCGGCTTTACTTATTTCATTTATTGTTCGTGGAGTGACCCTCTTATTGCGTTACCCGAGCTTAGAAAAATCAATCTAGGAATTATTCTAATTCCTATTTAATTTTATTTTTGGAACAAAACTTGACCTTTTTATTAAAGTTCGTCATTTGGCAAGCATGTTAATTTTTAAGCTTTTCAGAAAAGACGAATGGCTAAAATTTAAAGCATCAGGTAGAACCGATGGTGCACCTATTGATGTTTCAGATGGTTTCATTCATTTTTCTAAAGCTAGTCAAGTAAAAGAAACAGCCGCAAAGCATTTTAAAGGCGAAAAAGATCTGGTTCTTGTTTCATGCGATGCAGATAACTTGAAACCGGATTTAAAGTGGGAAATATCAAGAGGAGGAGATTTATTTCCTCATCTTTATCGCCATTTACTTTTGGAAGATATTATATGTCAAATCGAGATACCCAAAATAAAAGGTATCCATAAATTCCCGGATACCTTTCAATGAGTTTTTTTGAAAATGCTGGGTTAAAATTATTAAGACTTTCAAACCCTGAATTTGCTCATAACATTGCTATTAAAGCGCTAAATTTAAAGTTGGTTCCTAAACCTGAGACCTTAGTTTTTGAAAACTTAAAAACATCAGTATGTGGTTTAAAATTTGACAACCCGATTGGTTTAGCGGCTGGTTTTGATAAAAATGCAGAGGCAGTGGACTCTTTGCTCAATTGTGGTTTCGGTTTCATTGAAGTAGGTGCAATAACTCCCAAACCGCAACCAGGAAACCCTAAGCCTAGATTGTTCCGTTTACCAGAAGATCAAGCAGTTATTAATAGATTTGGTTTTAATAATTTAGGCATGGAAATGGCATCAGCACGATTAGCGAGACGATCAGCAAAAGGTATCGTTGGCATCAACTTGGGCGCAAACAAGAATAGTGAGAATAGAATAAAAGATTACATGAAAGTTTTGATGTGTTGTGGACCTTTTGTTGACTTTGCAACTGTTAATGTAAGTAGCCCGAACACTGAAAATTTACGGTTCCTTCAAGAAAAAAATTCTTTGAAAATTTTGTTAGATCAAGTCATGGAGTGTCGTGATAATCTAAAAGTTAAAGTCCCTATTTTTTTAAAGATTGCTCCAGATCTTTCTTTAAACCAAATTGATGATATCGTGGAAACCGCTCTTAAAATGGATATTGATGCAATTGTGGCAACTAACACCACGTTAGATCGGAAAGGTGTTAAAAGTACAATTAAAAATGAAAAAGGTGGCCTGTCAGGTAAACCATTATTTTCAAAATCTACTTGGGTACTGGCACATTTATCAGAACGTTTAGATAATAAGATACCACTAATTGGAGTGGGAGGTGTTTCAACTGCAACCGATGCATATCAAAAAATACTCGCCGGTGCGTCAGCTGTTCAGCTCTACACGGGTCTTGTGTATCATGGCCTTAGTTTGATTTCTGAAATTAATAAGGGGTTAAGCGCGATATTATCGAGAGAACGAATTAATCAATTAACTGACATCGTTGGTAAGGAGCGACGCAACTTTTTATAGGTTGTGAAAAGGGGACTGTGAGGTTCCCCTTTTACAATAATTCTAGAGATTAGGGTAAAGGGGGTATTTAGCGCAAAGTATCGCAACTTCGGACTTAACCTTTTTCTCAACTGCATGGTTTCCTTCTTCTCCATTCAAGGCCAGACCGTCAACAACTTCAATAATCCATCGGCCGATTTGGCGGAAGTCATCTTCGCCAAAGCCACGGGTTGTTCCTGCTGGCGATCCCAATCTAATACCAGATGTGACAGCCGGCTTTTCGGGGTCAAAAGGCACACCGTTTTTATTGCAAGTGATGTGGGCACGTTCCAGAGCCTTTTCGGTTGCATTCCCTTTTACACCCTTTGGTCTTAGGTCGACTAACAAAACATGTGTGTCAGTACCGTGCGTCACGGTATCTAAACCGCCCTTAATTAGTTCGTCCGACAATGCCTGAGCATTCTTAATTACTTGTTTGATGTAATGCTTAAAATCTGGCTTTAATGCTTCTCCAAAGGCGACGGCCTTAGCTGCTATTACATGCATTAATGGGCCACCTTGAATACCTGGGAAAATAGCAGAATTGAATTTTTTTGCTAAGTCAGCATCATTTGTGAGGATCATACCTCCCCGTGGACCTCGGAGTGTTTTATGCGTAGTTGTAGTCGCTACGTGGCAATGTGGAAATGGCGATGGATATTCTCCAGCGGCTATCAGTCCAGCAAAATGTGCTACATCCGCTAAAACGTAAGCCCCAACACTATCAGCGATGCTTCTGATCTTGGCAAAATCTATTGTTCTGGGTATTGCCGACCCGCCAGCGATAATCAATTTTGGATTATGTTCTTTTGCTAGTTCCTCAATTTGATCATAGTCAATAAGATTATCTTGTTTTCTAACGCCATACTGTACGGCATTAAACCATTTTCCCGATTGATTTGGCTTTGCGCCGTGTGTCAGGTGACCTCCCGCGTCTAATGACATCCCTAAAATCGTATCGCCGGGTTGCACTAATGCTGTGAATACCCCCTGATTAGCCTGACTTCCGGAATTTGGCTGAACATTTGCAAAGTCGCAGTTGAATAATTTGCAGGCGCGTTCTATTGCAAGGTTTTCAGCAACATCTACATACTGACAACCACCATAGTATCTCCGTCCAGGATAACCTTCAGCATATTTATTTGTCAGAGCACTACCCTGCGCTTCCATAACGGCTGCTGAAACAATATTCTCGGATGCAATTAATTCAATCTCATCCCTCTGACGGCCAAGCTCCGAAGAGATAGATGCGAATAATTCAGCATCGCTCTCCGCTAAAGTGTCAGTAAAAAAGCCACTATTGTTATTAAGTTGATCTAACATCTAAAATTCTCCTGAGTCGAAGGTTTGCAAGACTTTCCATTACATCAAACAATGCTGGTAAAAAAGCCTAAAAATTAATTAGTGCATTAAAATGGCATATCATCACTGGTACTTTTCGCAAACTTATGCTTGTTTACACCTGTAAATGGATTTCAAAAAGATTAAGTCACATGGTTCAAAAAATTGCTTTTACATCCAATGAAGAAAAAATTGCCACTGAAGCTATGGATACGCTTATTAAGCTTTATGGTAACTGTGTTTTGGAAGAAGCAGATGTAATTGTTGCGCTTGGTGGCGATGGTTTCATGTTGCAAACCCTTCATAATACCCAAGATTTATCAACACCGGTTTATGGAATGAACTGTGGAACGGTTGGGTTTCTTATGAATGCTTACGATGAAAAAGGCTTAATTAAACGATTGGAAAACTCAGTAGAGGAAAAGCTAAATCCATTAAGAATGGAAACGATTACCACAAATGGCAGTGTGAAAACTGCTCTAGCGATCAACGAAGTTAGTTTATTACGTGCAGGACCACAGGCCGCTAAATTATCGATTTCAATTGATGGAAAGACCCGTATGTCAGAGTTAATCAGTGATGGTGTATTATTGTCTACACCCGCTGGAAGTACTGCCTATAACTATTCTGCAACAGGACCGATCTTGCCAATTGGCTCTGATCTCTTGGCTCTTACTGCACTAAATGCTTTTCGGCCACATAGGTGGCGTGGAGCTTTGATACCTAAAAGATCTAGGGTCGAAATGATAGTATTAGAGCCAGACAAAAGGCCGATTATGGCAGATGCTGACAGCAGAAGCGTAAAAAACGTCGCACAAGTAAATATTAGCAGTGCTGATGATATACAACACCGAATACTTTTTGATCCTGGCCACGGTCTGGAAGAAAGGTTAATTTCAGAACAATTCATTTAAATTAAAGAAAGATAAAAGTTCTATTTTGCATACCCCAACGTTTGTAACGAAGCCTTTATCTCATCTAAAATTACAGGATCATCAATTGTTGCTGGCATTTTAAATTCCTGACCGTCAGCAATTTTGACCATAGTGGCGCGCAAAATTTTGCCTGAGCGAGTCTTTGGTAAACGGGGAACTATCGCTGCAAGTTTAAAAGAAGCCACGGGCCCAATTTGGTTGCGTACCAATTTAATACATTCACTTACGATTTCTTCATGAGGTCGGTTAACGCCCTTAGTTAAACATAAGAACCCAAGTGGAATTTGCCCTTTAAGTTGATCTGAAACGCCTATAACAGCGCATTCTGCTACGTCAGCGTGATTAGATAAAGCTTCTTCCATTGCTCCTGTTGATAATCGATGGCCTGCAACATTTATAACGTCATCTGTTCGGGCCATTATATAGACGTAGCCATCATTATCTATTAAACCAGCATCACCGGTTTCGTAAAAACCTGGAAATGTAGAGAGATAAGATTTTTTAAAGCGTTCTTCGGCGTTCCAAAGGGTTGGTAAACTTCCAGGTGGCAGTGGTAGTTTTATAGCAACTGCTCCTAATTCACCGCGGAGTAATTCATTTCCATCATTATCTAAAATTTTTACATCGTATCCTGGCATTGGCACTGATGGGCTCCCAACCTTTATGGGAAGCTGCTCTATACCCATTGGATTACCAACAATCGTCCAGCCTGTTTCGGTTTGCCACCAATGATCAATCACTGGTACGCCCAATAGGTTTTTAGCCCAATTTATTGTATCCGGGTCGGCACGTTCTCCTGCAAGAAATAGCGCCTGCAAACAGCTTAAATCATATTGCGATTTAAATTTACCTTCGGGATCTTCCCTTTTTATTGCTCGAAAGGCTGTCGGCGCTGTAAAAAATGCTTTCACTTTATGTTCGCTTATCACTCTCCAGAACGTTCCGGCGTCTGGAGTGCCAACGGGTTTACCCTCAAATAACACAGTAGTATTTCCATGAATTAATGGTGCGTAGCAAATGTAACTGTGTCCAACCACCCAGCCAACATCAGAGGCTGCCCAAAAAACATCTCCTGGGTCAATATTGTATATATTTTTCATGCTCCAATGCAGTGCTACTAGGTGCCCAGCGGTAGGTCTAACAACTCCCTTTGGTGCTCCAGTTGTACCTGATGTATACAAAATATACGCAGGGTGGTTTCCTTCAACCATGATACAATCAGTAGGCTCTGCCTTTAATTGAAACTCATTCCAGTCAAAATCTCTGCCAGGTATTAAACTTGCTGCAGCTTCTGGCCTCTGCAAAATCACAACACTTTCGGGCTTGTGCTCTGAAAGCTCAATCGCACCATCTATTAATGGCTTATACTCGATAACTCTTCCTGGCTCGATCCCGCATGATGCGGCCAATATGATTTTTGGTTGAGCATCATCAATTCTTACTGCCAGTTCATGGGAAGCAAACCCACCAAACACAACAGAATGGATTGCTCCAATCCGCGCGCATGCTAACATCGCTACAATAGCCTCTGGAACCATTGGCATATAGATGATTACTCTATCACCCTTCGTAATTCCCTTCTTTGAGAGCGAACCTGCTAAAAGGCTAGTTTTTTCAAGCAGTTGCGTATAACTGATATGCTGCTTTTTTCCTGTGATAGGGCTGTCGTATATGATAGCAGTTTGATCTCCTTGGCCCTTTTCGACATGTCTATCTACAGCGTTGAAGCACGTATTTACATAACTATCTGTGTACCATTCAAATAAGGGATCATTACTCTCATTTAGAGCAAACGTTGGTTTTTGGTCCCAATCTATACCTTCTGCTGCTTCCATCCAAAAACTCTCTGGATCTGCTTGCCAGCTTTTATAAATTGAATGATAGTCCATTTCTTTTCTCCGTGAGCGATAGCAGTGTTAAAGCGTGAAATCAAACTTAGGGCAAGACACCAATTCTTGATAAAGTATCTAACATTTCTGGACAATTTTCCTAAAGCAAGTGTAATTTTATGTTAGCGCAAATTTAGTGGCTAATTTATGAATAGAGAAATAGCAGAAACACGTGCACTTGAAGTATTAACTTGGGTCCTATCTGAGGATGATCTAATACAGGTCTTTATGGGTACGACTGGCGCATCTCAGGATGATTTGCGTTCAAATACTTTAAATCATGAATTTCTTATTTCTATATTAGACTTCGTATTAATGGATGATAGTTGGGTCATCTCTTGTAGTAAATTTATGAATATCGATCCTTCTCAAATACAAGTAATAAAAATGTCACTAGACGGAGGCCAAGAGGTGAATTGGACGTGAGCAAAGAAATCTCAGTAATAAAAGGTCTTTTGTTTGATAAAGACGGTACTTTGTTTGATTTTGAAAAAACTTGGAATTCCTGGACATTAAGAGTTCTGCAAGAAGTTTCGGAAAAATCTGATGTGAATATTGGCAAACTTGCTGAGTCTATTAATTTTGATCTAAAAGCAGGGAAACTTTTGCCTCAAAGTGTAGTGATTGCTGGCACGCATCGGGAAGTGACGGCTGCCCTCCATAAAAATCTGCCGAACTGGAATTTTGAACATCTTGAAAGTTATCTCTTGGACATTGTAATTGAAACGCCTCAGTACGAAGTGGTGCCCTTGCGGAGTTTCTTTCAGGAGCTTAAGTCCGAGGGCTTTTCCCTTGGAGTTATGACAAATGATGCGGAAAAAGGGGCTCAGGCTCATTTAGCGGCAGCAGGAATACTTAGTTTATTAGATTTTGTAGCAGGCAGCGATACTGGTTATGGTTGCAAGCCTGCACCCGAACCTTTGTTGGCTTTTGCCAAAAAATCAGCATTAAAACCAGAAGAGCTCGCGATGGTTGGAGATAGTTTACATGATTTGCAAGCTGCAGAGGCGGCTGGAATGATAAGAATTGCTGTTTTGACTGGAATAGCTACTGAAAATCAACTTAAAAATTATGCCGATGTAGTGTTACCCTCTATAGCTGACCTTCCCGATCTGTTATCAAAAAATTCTGTTTGATTGCGACGTTAAGCGTCGGGATAAGACGGTAAAAAATTCTTTTTAAAGTGCTCTCTTCTTTTTAGGAGGTTAGTCGGATGACTGGACAAGGTCAAAAGCGAAGAAGGGGAGGCGGCAGGGCAGGAAACGCTCTGAGGCGTGGCTCGACTTCAATAGAACAAATGCCGTGGCATTTGCCTTTAAACAATGATTCACCCACCGAGCCATTAAATGAAGAGGGCATAATAGCAATTCATGAAGGCGCAATGCGTATTTTAGAAGAGATTGGTGTTGAATTCCTGAATGAAAAAGCATTGAGCCTTATGAAAAAGGCAGGGTGCAAAATTAATGAGCAAAATGTTCGTATGGATCGGCAATTTGTCATGGAAATGGTAGAAAAAGCTCCATCTACCTTTGATATTACTCCGCGTAACGTAAATAGAAAGATTACAGTAGGTGGCCCTTATATTCTATTTGGAAATGTCTCTTCTCCGCCTGCATATTGGGATTTGGAAATAAGTAAAAAAATACCTGGCACAAGAGAGATGTGTGCTAATTTTTGCAAGTTGAGCCAGTACTTTAATTGTATTCATTTTCTCGGTGGTTATCCGGTAGAACCCGTTGATTTGCATCCAAGTACCCGGCACTTAGATGCTGTTTTTGATAAGTTGATTCTATCTGACAAGGTGGCTCATGCCTACAGTTTGGGCAAAGAGAGAGTTGAAGATGTAATGGAAATGGTCCGCATTGCGGGTAATTTGAGCCATGATGAATTTGAGGCGAGTCCCAGGATGTTTACAAACATAAATTCAACATCTCCCCTGAAACATGATGAGCCTATGTTAGATGGCTGGATGCGATTAGCTAAGAAAAATCAAGCTTTAATTGTAACCCCTTTCACTTTGGCAGGTGCCATGGCTCCTGTGACTATGGCTGGAGCGGTTGCGCAATCTATAGCAGAAGCTCTCTGCGTGGTTGCTTTGGCTCAATATATTCGACCTGGTGCCGCATGTGTTATCGGAACTTTTACATCAAATGTTGATATGAAATCCGGCGCACCTGCTTTTGGAACTCCAGAATATATGCGAGCCACTCAAATGACAGGGCAACTTGCTCGATTTTATGGTTTGCCGATGCGATCTTCTGGCGTCTGCGCGGCCAATGTTCCTGATGGTCAATCAATTTGGGAAACCTCAAATAGTTTGTGGGCTGCGGTTCAATCTGGTACTAATTTAGTCTATCATGCTGCAGGTTGGTTGGAGGGAGGATTGATCGCTAGTCCTGAAAAGTTTGTTATGGATTGTGAAATTATACAACAAATTCAACGATATTTTGACCCTATGCTCACAGCAACAAAAACAGAAGATATAGCGGTGGATGCGATTAAAGAGGTTGGCAACGACGGGCATTTTTTTGGTATCCAACATACTCAAGATCGTTATTCAGATGCATTTTATCAGCCATTTCTTTCTGACTGGCGAAATTTTGAAGCTTGGGCCGCGGCTGGGGGTATTTGGACAGCAGAACGAGCGCACAAAAAGTATAAAATGATTTTAAACGAGTTTGAGGTGCCATATCTAGATCAAGGCATTAAAGAAGAGTTAGAAAATTTTATTGCCCGTAGAAAATCTGAGGGTGGAGCACCTACCGATTATTGAATTATTAAAAGACTTATACTCATTTAAACTTTTTTAATTTGTACAAATTAAAGAGGTTGAAAAAAGATAGTGCGCTTATAACTATACAACCTCCAAAAATAGCAAACCGTCCTGGATTTTCGCCTAAAACAAACCAAACTAAAATAGGGGCTAGAACAGACTCCAACAAAATAAGTAATGAAACCTCTGAAGAACTAATAAAGCGTGGACCGAGTGTAAGTAAGCAAGAAGAAGCCCCAATTATCGTTCCGTGCATTAAAACCAAATTCCAATCCTCTATTTGGACTTCAAATGGTGAAATAAAGAACAATAGAACTATTGCTCCCCCTATGTATCCTAATGGAATTGCAGGTACCATTGAAACGGATTTCGCCGAGCGTACGGCTGTCAAAGCTCCGGCAAAAGCTACAGAAACATAGATTGCCCAGATGTCCCCTGTCCAGGATGCAATTTGAACGGTAGTAGAGCCGTAAGCGATTAAACCTAAACCAACTGCGACAATTGCCATAGTGACAACCATTAAAATTTTTATTGGTTCACCTAAAAAGATGCGGCTAAACAGTGTGGCAAAAACTGGCATCGAAGCTAGTATAAAGACAACATTTGCTACACTGGTATTTGTAATCGCTAAAACAAATGCGGGAGCCGTACTTGCTATCAAGGCTGCATAGATTAAGCTAGAAAAGCCAGCATTAACAACATCCTTAAAGCCTTGTCTTCCATAAAAAAGAGCAACAATTAAAAGCACAAAAATACCAGAAATTAAACTTCGCCAAAATGCTATCACCATTGGTTCAGCATAAATAAGCCTAACAAAAAGAGAATCAGGTACTACGAGCAAAACACCAAGGATGGTTATCAAGAGACCTTTAAGATGTTCGCTCAATTAAGCCTCCCCAGTAGACTGTTAAAAATAAGAGGTTCATCAAAGCACAATGTGGCCTGACTATATTTTTGACCAAGGAAAGGGCTTATAGTCACTGGCTACCAATATGAACTGAATTGCTTGTCCAAACCAGTCACGTAGATCCGACGCCAGATTAGCAATAAATAAATTCTTCTCTCTGTTAATAAGAAGCCAGAAAAATTGCACCAAAGCTAGAAAACCAATGATTGTCAAACCTAAATTTATGAAAAAACCAAAGAGAAGCATCTGAAGACCGCGGATTAATATATCTTTTCGTTGCAATCTAGTTGAATTTGCCATGAAAGTTGTCTCCCAATTTTTGATTGAGCAAGTCATTAAAATAAAAAGTTCGTTTGTAGTCTGGCGAGTATACTTTAGTCAGTAAATATAATTCTTGGGAATAGCAGATTTGCAATGTTTAAATTACTTGGTCGTCATTAAAAAAATGGATTTTTAGGCATTAAAGAGTAAATTTGATTTTTTTATAATTTGATCTAATTACCTTTTTTAGAGGTGTATTATGCGCAGAGTATTAGAAATATTATGTGATAAATGTGGCAATTTGTTCAGTGCCAGTGAGCATACGCAATGTCCTAGTTGCGTAAGAGGCTCAAAAAAAGAATAAACACTTGGCTGGTGAACTAGTCTAAATCCTCCGATAGAGATTTGTGTAAGCATTATTAACAGGGTCGTTTTAAACAGACCCTGCTAGGTTTGGATTAACTAATCGATTAATCAATTGGCGATGCGACATATCGTTGGCAGCTGTGTCTAAATCTTTCCTAACACTACTGACGATCTCACTAACAAAAGTAGTCCTGGAGAGGCCCATATCATCCAATTGGCGGTCTGATAATGTTTTCAATGTTTGATTAGCTGCGCTCGCTGCACGGCTCAAAATCATAGATTTGAATAATTTTTTAAGCATAGCTTTTTCCTTTTATTTTATGCTTAAGCATATAATCAAAGATTTTTTTTTACTTCATTTAAATGAGTATTGCCGCTATGCGTTTTTTTCATGTCTATTTAAATAAACTTATCGCTCTGAGAACTCTTTATTCCTTATAAGTACGTATTAGGAAAAAGTAATTTTTTGAAAAGGCGATTCCAAATTTCAAATTATTGATCTAACTTTCTTATTTAATCAGAAGGTTAGACTCAATGGTAGCCCGTAGGGGAATCGAACCCCTCTTTCCAGGTTGAAAACCTGGCGTCCTAACCGATAGACGAACGGGCCAAACATTGCTGACGGGCGTTGTATGCAAAGAACTAAACAGGCGCAAGTCAAAAAATAATTTTTAATAAAATTCTTTCCTTTTAAACGGAACTAACTTGCGAACTGTGCATCTTCTATGCGCAATTGGACATTTCTCTGGCCGCGCCATTGGTTGATATCAAGTTTTCCACAAAGATGTATTGAGCGCCCATCATGGTTTTCCAAAGCTGGACCAATCTCAGTATCAAAAGCATTGAAACAAATTGCATCTAAAGAACCAGTATCATCACCAAACTTAATTCTTAGATGAGAAGTTTCAATTCTCTTTAAAAAATTAATTTGCATGTTTGCGAAAACAAACGTTGGCGCTTTTGCGCCCGGACCATATGGTCCCGCAGAATTTAATAATTCAACAAGTTCCAATGTTGCTGCGCTGGGTAATAGTAGTGCATCTATGTTTACTTTAGGTGAGCTATCTATTGACGCTCCCTGCTGCTTGATCATTTCATTTAGCCGATCCATAGCTCTTTCTAAGTTTTTTCTTTCCACGCTTAGTCCTACGGCCATTTTATGCCCACCCCCAGTCAGTAATAACCCCTCACTGACTAATTTTTGAATTGCAAAGCCAAGGTCCACACCAGAAATAGATCTACCGGAACCCTTTCCAATTACACCCTCAAAACCAATAACTATGGAAGGTAGATTAGTGGCTTCTTTAAGACGTGAAGCTACAATTCCTACAACGCCAGGGTGCCATGAATCTCCTGCAGCCCAAGCAAGTGAGTCCATAGATTTTTGATGAATTGCTTGTTCTAGTGCTGCTTCTTTAATTTGCTTTTCAAGTTCTCGACGCTCAAAATTAAGCTGGTCTAAACGCTCGGCCATCGCTTTTGCGGCTTCAAGATCTTGTGAAATAAGCAATTGAGCGCCCAAGTCTGATTTTCCTATTCTTCCCCCAGCGTTTAATCGAGGGCCCAATAAAAATCCTAGGTGGTAAGCAGAAAGTTCTTGGTCAATCTTTACTTGGTCTGACAAAGCCGCAAGCCCTATCCTTTTTCTGCTACTTAGAATTTTTAAACCTTGTCTTACAAAAGCCCTATTTACACCAACTAAAGGAGCAACATCAGCGACAGTAGCAAGAGCTACCAAATCTAGCATATCTAATAAATCAGGGGATTTCTCCGCACTCAGTCTTAAAAGTCGACGCATTTCTACCAAGCATAAAAAAACAACTGCGGCTGCACATAGATGGCTCAGAGCCCCTAACTCATCTTGCCTATTTGGATTCACAACTGCATGACATTTAGGTAGTATTTCACTCGCTAAATGATGGTCTAAGACTATGAGGTCAGATGAATCTATGCTTTCGATGGCCTCATGGCTAAGAGTACCACAATCTACACAAATAATCAGAGAATGTGTTCTTTCTAATATTTGTAATGCTTTAATATTGGGCCCAAAACCTTCTTTAACCCTGTCTGGCACATAGAGGGTACATTCAATATTAAAAAATCGAAACCAGTCGATCAAAAGGGCTGCCGAACAACCGCCGTCTACATCATAATCTGCAAAGATGGCTACTTTTTCATTAGTTTTTGCCGCATGTAAAATTCTCTCTGCAGCTTTTGTCATATCCTTTAACTTAGAAGGATCTGGCATCAGTTCTCTTAGGGTTGGTTCAAGATATTTTTCTGCAGAATTGGCATCTATGTTCAAACGGCTTAACACAGCACAGAGAGCAATGGGAAAACCCGTTTCCTGAAAAAGCTTTTCCTGATTTCGTTCTTGCTCAGGATTAGGTCCAATCCATTTCTTTGCTAAGATAGATTTTTCAATGCCAAGATAGCTCAAATTGGTCTATTTCGTTGGGTTTCTATAAATCATTCGACGTATTGATCCTGTTTTAGATCGCATAAGAATAGTTTCCGTAGTAATGAAGCCCACTTCTCTTTTTATTGCAGGGAGTAAAGAGCCACCAGTGACACCAGTTGCTGCGAAAATAACGTCCTGTGTGACCATTTCGTCCTTCGTATAAATACGATCAAAATTGGTTATACCTGCTTTGATAGCACGAGCTTTTTCATTCTCATTACGAAAAATAAGCCGTCCGTAGATTTGTCCACCCATGCACTTCAAAGCAGCAGCAGCAAGTACTCCTTCCGGAGCCCCGCCAATTCCCATGTACATATCAATTCCAGTTGTGTTTGGTTCTGCGCAATGCATGACGCCCGCCACGTCGCCATCAGTAATAAGGCGAATGGCGGCACCTGTGGCGCGCACATCTTCAATAATATTTTGATGTCTTGGTCTGTCTAATACGCATACTGTAATATCTTTGGTATTACATTTCTTCGCTTTTGCCAGTGCGAGAATGCGGTCACTTGGGGACATCTCCAAAGTTACTACATCTGTATTGTAACCTGGCCCAATTGCAAGTTTTTCCATATAGACATCAGGAGCATGGAGCATTGATCCTCGTGGTCCCATGGCAATAACAGTAAGTGCATTGGGCATATCTTTGGCGGTTAAGGTTGTACCTTCAAGTGGATCAAGAGCAATATCTACCCCGGGACCATTTCCAGTTCCAACTTCCTCTCCAATGTAAAGCATTGGCGCTTCGTCTCTTTCACCTTCGCCAATGACAACAAAACCAGAAATATCCAATTTATTTAACTGATCTCGCATCGCATTTACTGCTGCTTGATCTGCTGCTTTTTCGTCACCCCTACCTATCAAGTCTGCAGACGCTATTGCGGCTGCTTCAGAAACCCGAGCTAGACCCAAAGATAACATACGATCATTAAAATCTATTTCAGAACTCATAATTTCTGTCCAAACTTTATCATGTTCATACTGCTTCTATTCTAATTGCTAATGGTTGAGCTTTCAAAACTTGTGTATTTGGTAGTTCTTGAATCGCTGTCATTAAATCTTCATGTTTTATCTCATGCGTGACTATTAAAACGGGAGCATTTTCATCTTCATGCCCATACTGGCGCATGCGATCAATAGACACGTTAAATTGACTTAGAATTTTAGTTATTTTTGCAAGTGCTCCTGGCTCATCATGAAGAAGCATTCTTAGGTAATATGGTGCGGGTGTTTGTGATTTTGAAGATGACGCTTTTTTAAGTGTTTTGGCTGGTTGGCCAAAAGTTGCTAAACTGATCCCGCGAGCTATGTCAATAATGTCAGACACAACAGCACTTGCCGTTGGTCCTTCGCCTGCACCAGCTCCCCGAAGCACTATTTGACCGACTTGGTCGCCTTCTATAACGATCATATTGGTTCCGCCTTCTAGTTGGCCTAAAGGTGAACGAGTAGGAACTAGGCATGGGCTCATTCTTTGTTCCAATCCACTACTGGTCATTTGACTAACGCCCAATAATTTTATTCGGAATCCCATATCTGCAGCTTGATGAATATCGTTGATTGTAATTTTATCTATACCGTCTAATTCAACTCCATTGAAATTTATCTCTGTGCCAAAGGCAATTGATGACAGTATTGAAAGTTTATGGGCAGCGTCTATTCCTCCAATATCCAGATTGGGATCAGCCTCCAGGTAACCTAATTCATTAGCCTCTGAAAAAACTTCTTCATAACTTAACCCGGACGACTCCATTCGAGTTAAAATATAATTACATGTGCCATTCATTACGCCCATTATTCTATTGATAGAATTACCTGCTAAGCCTTCTGACAAAGACTTAATAACTGGAATACCGCCGGCAACAGCAGCTTCAAATCTTAAAATTGATCCATTTTCCTCCGCTTTTAAAGCTAACTCATGGCCGTGATGAGCCAAAAGAGCTTTATTAGCTGTAACAACATTTTTCCCTTTACTGATTGCGATTTCCACGGCTTCTTTGGCAGCCCCTTCGTGACCACCAATAAGCTCGATGAAAACATCAATATCTTCTCTATTAGCAAGAGAAACCGGGTCTCTTTCCCATTGATAGGAAGACAAATCTATCCCTCTGTCCTTAGTTTTGGATTTTGCCGTAACAGCGGAAATTAAAATCTGCTTTCCAGTTCGCGCTTTTAGAAGAGATAGCTTATTTTGAATTATTTTAATTACGCCGACGCCAACGGTGCCTAAACCAGCAATACCAAGCCTAAGGGGTTTAGTCATTTTCCATCCTTCTCGAAAGCTATTAGTGCGGCAGGTGTATATTGAGATAACATTCCTTGCAATCTATAAGATATCTTAGCCTCTTTTATATTTAGGGTTTTTTTTGAACAATTGTTCAGTTAATATCTCAAGATGGCTCGAACTTTAGGATCTTATGCAAAGCTTACAAAGCCCAAAATTAGTGAGATCGCACTGCATCTGTTTGCGGAGCGAGGTTATGCAGCCGTCTCTATGAGACAAATCGCTTCTAAAGTTGGCTTACAAGTTGGAGCTTTATATAACTATTTTCCAGATAAACAAACAATATTATCAGAATTATTAATAAGTCATATGGAAAATCTGTTGCAAACTTGGCACGGACGAAAATTACCTGAAAGACCCGATAAATTGCTGGAATTTTTTGTGGATTTTCACATTGAGTATCATCTTAATCGCCCAGAAGAAGTTTTTATTGCATATATGGAACTTCGAAATTTAACTCCTGAAAATTTTAAAAAAATCGAAAAGCTTAGAAATAAATATGAACTCATACTCAGCAAAATTTTGAGCGACGGTGCAAATAAAAAAATTTTTTCATGCGAAGAGACTAAAATAGCAAGTCTTGCAATTATTGGTATGCTTAAAGAAGTAAATACTTGGTACAAAAAAGATGGTAGAATTTCAGTTCCAGAGATCAAAAATATTTATCAGAAAATTGTTTTAAGAGCTGTAACTTAAAGAGATTTTTAACGTAAGTGTCGCGTTTCAGCATAGTTAAGTTTTTAATTTAAAATAAGATAAAAAAACTATTAATAAAGGTTATGAAATATGCATGTTGGATTTATTGGCTTAGGAAATGTTGGTGGTAAATTATCGGGTAGCCTCGTACGAAATGGTGTTGAACTATCAGTTCACGATCTTGATAAAGGTCTAGTGAATAATTTCGTAACAAGAGGAGCAAGTGATGGAAAAAATCCACAAAATATTATGAATACATGTGATGTGGTAATCACCTGTTTGCCTAGTCCGGTTGCATCAAATGAAGTTATGCAACAAATGATTGATTTTGTAATTCCAGGCAAAATTTGGCTTGAAATGTCAACTACTGACGAGGCTGAGGTGAGAAGGTTGGGAGCTTTAGTGACTGATAAAGGTGGCGCTGCTGCTGACTGTCCTGTATCGGGCGGCTGCCACAGAGCTGACACGGGAAATATAAGTATTTTTTCTGGGTGTGACCGATCAACTTTTGAGTATATTCTTCCGCTCTTAACAAAAATGGGGCGCAGAGTACTGCACACTGGAGAGTTAGGGTCCGCTAGCATATTAAAGGTTATTACAAATTATCTTGCGACTGCAAATCTTGTTTCCTGCGTGGAAGCATTAACTGTCGCAAAAGGTGCTGGAATGGATTTAAGTGTTGCTTACAAAGCGTTTTCTATTTCTTCAGGTAACTCATTTGTTAACGAAACTGAAAGCCAAGTCATATTAAATGGAAGTAGAGATATTTCATTCACGATGGATTTAGTCGCCAAAGATATAGGCTTGTTTCAAGCAGTGGCAGATCGCGCAAAAATTCCTTTGGAATTGAACCCTTTGTTAATTTCAATATTTGCTGATGGAATAAAACGGTTTGGTCCAAGAGAGTTATCTCCTAATATTATAAAAAGACTTGAAGAAGCCACGGGTCTAGATATTCGAGCTGCTGGCTTTCCAGCCCAAATTGTAGACGATGAACCGGAAGAAATTGGCTACGAAGTGACTATCTAAATTTTGCAAGTGAGAATGGCGTTTATGATCTGCGCCTATCGCGGCGGCTATTCATAGGCTGGAAGGCTACGCCCACATGGGCTTCACAATAAGGTTTCCCTGATTGAGTAGCCAGCCCACAAAACCAAAAATCTTCTGTTGCAGGATCGCCGACTGGCCATTTGCAAGTTTTTTCTGTAAGCTCCAGAAGGCTTAATTTTTTTGCTTTTTTTTCAATTTCACTTACACGCGCTAAAGCTTCAGGGCTTATTTCGTTTGCTGATGGTTGTGGTGGAAGGGGTTGGCCGGCCGGAATTATCTGCCGCCTTAGCGAAGTAACATTGTCCAACTTTGGTTCTGAGACTTCAATCTTGCGAGTTTTTTGCTTAGCCTTAGGACTATTTTTAGGGGCTGATTTTGCGTTTGATTCCGATTTTTTCGAGTTGCTGGTAGTCACTCTGTTGGACAAACCCAAGCGGTGGACTTTTCCAATAACTGCGTTTCTTGTAACGCCACCAAGTTCCTTCGCTATCTGACTTGCAGAATTACCCTCAGCCCACATTTTGGTCAATATTTCAACGCGTTCATCGGTCCAAGACATTTTTATCCCTCAATTTTCTAGAAAGGCATAATAATTAAACCGGCAGGAGATACAAGGTGTTCAATTCGTTTAGTTATAAAAAATCAAAAGATTTATTGAACCTTTACTACCTATCTTTAACACTGGGTAAGACTTGTTGCAGTGCTCCGGCCAATATTAAATATAATGAACAAAAAATAAGGCCATAAATTGCTAAACTGTCAGGGTCAAAATTTACCCAAGCCGCCCATGCTCCAAATCCGGTCCACAATAATGCTATTGGCAAGCTTATAATTCTCCACCTTACAGTTCTTACTGGGTGTATAAATTTTATCTGCAAAAACATTGATAATGCCAAAATTGCAACTATTGCAATTATTAGCCAAAAACTTGGTTTAATGGCAAACAGTACAAGGATTACCATGTTCCAGCACCCAGGGAAGCCCTGAAAGCTGTTGTCTTTTGTTTTCATATTACCATCACAAAAATACATAGCTGAAGAGAAAGTTATTATTATTATTACAAACCATCCGGTCCATCCAGGTAGCAAACCCGATTTGAAAAGAGCAAAAGCGGGAATAAAGACATAAGTTAAATAATCTATTATTAAATCGAGTAAATTTCCATCAAAACGAGGAGCATTTTTTTTAACATCGAAATGACGAGCCAATGGGCCATCTATTCCATCAACTGCGAAGGCAACTACAAGCCACAGGAACATCAAACTCCACTTTTCATCTGCTGCCGCAAGCATGGCCAGCATAGCAAAAACAGCTCCAGTTGCGGTGAAAAAGTGAACCAATAAAGCTGTAAATCTTTCTTTCGATGCTTGGTTTTCCATTAACTTTCAAATGTCCAATTTAAAGCTCAAATTCTATTAATGTTCGATTTAGCTTTTGGGTGTGTTTTTGAATACACATCCATTAAGTGCGAAGAATTCATAGATGTATAAATTTGTGTTGTTGAAAGGCTGGCATGTCCTAGTAATTCTTGGATCGAGCGAAGGTCTGCTCCTGATGTTAAAAGATGAGTTGCAAAGCTATGCCGCAATGAATGTGGGGTCGCATTTGCAGCAATCCCGAGTTTTTCACGTATCAACTTCATGACTAATTGTATTGACCTCGGATTTAAGCTGCCGCCCCTGACGCCTCTAAAGATATTATCGTTACCATTTAAAGTAAATGGTACTAGCTTAAGGTAATTTTCTACAGCGTCTCTTGCTATCTTTAGGACCGGAATAACTCTAAATTTTTCACCTTTGCCTTTAATTTTTATAGTATCTGTTAAAGGCATTTCACGATATTTTAGACTGAGTGCTTCTGAGACTCGCAAACCACAACCATAGAGTAACAGTATTACGGCGGTATCCCTTGCGATTATCCATGGCTTATTATCAGTTAAATTGACACTGCTTAAAATTTCTTGTGCAGCTTCCTTCGATAGTGCACGAGGCATTTTTTTTTGAAATTTTGGAGCTTTTGTAATCAGAACCATGGTTGGGTCAATGCCGCGTCTTTTTGCAAACCATTTGTAAAATGATTTTACTGATGAAAGTTGTCTTGCTATTGATCGAGAGGTTTTGCCTGATCTGCGATTTTCTGCCATCCAAGATCTCATAGAAGCTTGATCTATTGAATCAAGATGGCTTACACCACTTTTACCTCCATTATGTACCGTTAAAAAGGAAAAAAAATCCACTAGATCTCGTTTATATGCTACTAAAGTATTCGAAGACGACCCCTCTAATGCAGATTTTAAATCAAGCCACTCGGTCAATAAGGTTAGTTGTGCTGGCGATATGAGTTCTAGTTTAGCCAATGACTTATCCTGCGCTCAAATACGCTTCCCATAAACTTAAGAAGTTCAACTCCTTGTCGTGCAGTAAATTTTTCTCTTTTCTTGCTCGCTAACGCCAGAATGCCAATTATTTTTTTATTTCCAATCTTTAATTTTATACAGCCTTCCGATTTTAAATTCTTGGAAAGTTTGCCATACAACTGTTCAGAGCCTTTTGGGGTAGGTCTTAATACAACGTCATCTGAGCTGTTATTTTCACCTTGCGATATATAAGTATCTACAAAGTTTACAGGATAAAAATCGAGAAGCTTTGACAATTTCGAATCATACTTTTCGGTGTTTTCAAGTGAAGAATGAGTTTCCAAACCAATTTTAATACAATCGACTCTCAAAATATTACAAGCCTCCGTATCTAAGTTAGTGATAAATTCATCAAAATTATTTTGCTCTAGCGACTTCAATACGACTTGATGTACTTGTTTCATACCAACCAAATTTTCATACGCTGTTGCGATGACCTGTTGGTTAGATCTTTTTAGTTTTTTTAATTCACCGTCCATTTTCTGCATCGCAACGCTGCGAAGATCCACTATTTTGCTGCCCAAGTTTTTGTCGCTAGCCTTTATGAGTGCTCTTAATAAGATTTCGTCATTTAAAATTTCGTGGGCTTTCGCCAGGATTTCTTCACGAAGATGATCGTCCATTATTTATCACTCATTTTTTAATATTATTATTGCGTAATTTTTAAATTATTTTTTGTCCTGCTTGTTTAATATCGGACAGAAAGGCAGCTAGTCCTTTATCGGTAAGAGGGTGCGAGACTAAAGATTTTATTACTGATGGTGGAGCTGTCATTACATCTGCGCCGATTAAAGCACTTTGAGTTACGTGGTTAACTGTTCGGACTGAGGCAGCAAGAATTTGGGTTTCATACCCATAGTTATCATAAATTAGGCGAATGTCCCCAATTAGGTCTAGTCCGTCTAAATTAATGTCATCAAGTCTTCCGATAAACGGAGATATGAAGGTTGCACCTGCTTTGGCGGCAAGCAGCGCTTGGTTGGGCGAAAAGCAAAGAGTTACATTTACCATATGACCCAGATCAGAAAGTGCTTTGCATGCTTTTAACCCGTCCCAAGTAAGCGGAACTTTAACAGCTATATTATCTGCTATCTTAGCCAGCTTTACACCCTCGGCTATCATTTGCTCAGACTCTATTGCAGTTACTTCTGCGCTTACAGGACCAGATACGATCTCACAAATTTCTCTGGTAACGTCTATTATATCTCGTCCAGATTTTCGTATTAACGATGGGTTAGTTGTCACTCCGTCTACCATCCCCAATTCGTTTAGTTCTCTAATTTCGTCAATTTCAGCGGTATCTACGAAAAATTTCATAATTATCATCCTTTTGGGATTGGCCAATGTTAAGTGTCTTCGTTATATCAGTGATTAATGCAAGATTGTTTCCTATTAAAGTCTTTTGCTGCATTATCGTTAAATTAATTTGGGGTTAATTTGAAAGCGCGGGAATTTTATAATGAAAATGAACGCATCGCTGTTGTAACGACGGAGCCATTTGCGCGCACCTTAGATTATTTGGCTCCAGAGGGCGGGTGTAAAATTGGCTCTTTTTTAATTCTACCATTGGGTAAAAGAAAAGTGATGGGTGTTGTTTGGGGTCCTGGCGACGGTCAATATGACCACTCAAAATTGCGCAATGCGATAAGTGTAATTGATGCTCCACCAATGTCCTTCTTAATGAGAAAGTTTTTAGAAGCTGTTTCTGATTACACCATTACACCCTTGAATCTTATCTTAAGATTATCCTCACGTGTCCCGGACTTGAATAAGCCAACAGCTACTCAAAAGGTTTTTTCACTAGTTTCTAATCACTCTGATTTTAAGAAAACTCCTCAACGCAATCGCCTGATCTCGGCTTTGTCAAAAATTAACAAGAATAAACTCACTACTAAAGAAATAGTTAGTATTTCTGGAGTTAGCACCTCTGTGATCGCAGCAGCAGCTCGTATTGGTATACTTAATGAGGAGCTAATTTCGCGAGATAACCCTTATCCAGTGCTCAATCCCGATTTTAATCCAAAAAAATTAAATCCGAACCAGATAAACGTATGCAAGAAAATAAATAATTTTCAAAAGAAAAATAATTTTTCTGCAATTCTTTTGCAAGGAGTGACAGGTTCGGGCAAAACAGAGGTTTATCTTGAAGCTGTGGCTAATGCTTTGAGAAAGGGAGAGCAAGTTTTAGTGCTTTTGCCTGAGATAGCTCTCACTTCAGAGTTTTTTAGTCGCGTCAAAAATAGATTTGGTGAAAATCCCGCAGAATGGCACTCGGGAGCGACGCTCGCGGAACGTCGACGGGTTTGGAAAATGGTTGCAAGTGGAGGTGCCAAACTAGTTATTGGTGCTCGCTCAGCTTTATTTTTACCGTTTATGAATTTGGGTTTGGTTATAGTAGATGAAGAGCACGACCATTCGTATAAACAAGAGGATGGCGTAATTTATAATGCACGAGACATGGCCGTCTTAAGATCTTCAATTGAAAGGTCCACAGTCATACTTGCTTCGGCGACTCCAAGCCTTGAAAGCTGGGTTAACGCAAAAAATGGCAAGTATAATCATTTTCAGATACATGAACGATATGGCGATGCAAGCCTACCCAATTTATCAGCAATAGATTTGCGCGAAGAAAACCTGAAGATTGATGAGTGGATTTCTTGTAAATTGGAAAAGGCTATCACAGAATGCCTACAGAACAATGACCAATCTTTATTGTTTTTAAACAGAAGAGGTTATTCTCCAACGACTGTTTGCAGGGCGTGCGGGAACCAAATATCTTGTGACGAATGTGACGCAAGAATGGTTGAGCATAGGTTTATCAATCGCCTTATGTGTCATCAATGTGGTCACACTAAGGCTATGCTTGATAAATGCCCTGCATGTGGAATTAAAGGAAAATTAGCAGTTGTTGGCCCTGGCGTAGAAAGACTTGCCGAAGAGGCTCAAATAAAATTTCCTAAAGCTAAAATATCAGTTCTATCTTCTGACTTATACGGATCAGCAAAATCGCTAAAAGATAAAATTCAAAAAATTTCTGAAGGGAGTACTGACATAATTATTGGTACTCAGTTGGTTGCTAAAGGGTACAATTTCCCAAAATTGAGATTGGTTGGCGTGATTGATATCGATATTGGTCTTCATGGATCAGATTTGAGAGCAGCAGAGCGGACCTACCAATTGGTTAGGCAAGTTTCCGGAAGAGCTGGGCGAACGGATCATAGAGGAAGGGCCTTAATTCAAACCTATCAGCCTGAACATCCTGTTGTCGAAGCAATTTTAAAAGGCGATGACGATGATTTTTGGGTTTCGGAAGCTAAACAGCGCGAGTTGGCTTGTATGCCGCCATTTGGAAAGTTGGTGGGAATAATTATTTCATCAAGTAACTTGGAAAGGGCCATGTTTTTAGCTAACCAACTTAAAAAAAATACTCGGTCTTTAGACAAAATTGGAGCGAGAGTTTACGGCCCTGCTCCAGCACCAATTTCCAGGATAAAAAGGCGCCACCGGATACGTTTATTGATAAAATCCCCAAGGACGCCCGAGCTCCAAGATGCAGTTAGAAAGTGGGTGGCTAAAGTTTCGCTAAAAGGGGATTTGAGATTATCCATCGACATTGATCCTCAAAGCTTTTATTAGATCGGTTAAAAGATAAAATCTCCTTGATAATAGGTTGTGTTTATGGCTCGTTCAGTTTCTATCTTTGATGTGAGCGGATTACCATTTTGGCGTAGGCCTATTTTTCTTTTATTTATAATGGCTGTGGCAATGCCAATTGCATTTAATGTTTGGTCTGCTTTATTAAACAACTTTGTTGTCCAGGTAGCTGATTTTGATGGTTCTGACATTGGCTTGTTACACACAGTAAGAGAAATTCCAGGGTTTTTGGCTTTGGGTGTGATTTTACTGATTATGGTCATAAAGGAACAGACGCTTGGACTGTTCTCTCTTGCAGTGTTGGGTATTGCAACTGCAGTTACTGCCTATTTCCCCTCGATGACTGGATTATTAATTGTTACTCTTATAAGTTCGTTTGGTTTTCATTATTTTGAAACAATAAATCAATCATTACAATTGCAATGGCTTCCAAAAGAAAAGGCCCCGCAGTTTATGGGTTGGCTATTTGGGGCGGGTTCAATAGCAACACTTTTTGCTTATATTGGAATAATTATTGGCTGGCAAAAATTAGGACTTTCATTCAATTTTCTGTATTTATCATCAGGAGGTTTAACGGTTTTAATAGCAGTGTTTTGTTTATTTTTTTTCCCAAACTTTAGAACGGAAACAAAGCCAATAACAAAGTTGGTAATACGTCGTCGTTACTGGCTTTATTATGCTTTGGAACTTTTATCCGGCGCTCGCAGACAGATATTTGTTGTATTTGCAGCTTTTATGATGGTTGAAAAGTTCGGTTTTGAAGTCCATCAGCTGACTACACTTTTCCTAATTAATTTAGTAATAAATATTTTTGTAGCTCCACTTTTTGGCTATTTTATAGCTCACTTTGGAGAGCGGCGGGCATTATTGATTGAGTATTCTGGTTTGATTTGTGTTTTTTTGGCTTATGGTGGAATTTACCTATTTGACTGGGGCGTTGTTTTAGCGGCTACGTTGTTTGTGCTTGACCATTTATTTTTTGGATTGAGGATCGCTCTCAAGACTTATTTCCAAAAAATTTCTTCTCCTGAGGATATAGCGCCAACCGCAGCCGTCGCACTTACCATAAATCATATTGCTGCCATATTCCTACCAGTTTTATTGGGCCTTTTATGGCTTGTTTCGCCTGCTATTGTATTTATGGCAGCAGCATTTTTAGCTTTTTTATCATTTTTGATGGCATTGTTGGTTCCTAATTATCCAATTATTGGGAATGAAACTTTACTGCTGTCTAAAACTTATTCGAAATATAAAAATGGATAGTAAAAATTGTTAACCTATTCAGCCATTACAAAAGTTAAAGATAAAGAGAGAGCTGAGGGGTTAGGTGTTGCTTTAGAAAAACTCAATCCATCTCCAATGGGTGTAGGCGTGTTTGAGTTGGAAGATGGCTCCGGTGAATGGGAAGTAGGCGCTTATTTTCATGATAAACCGGATGAAATATCAATTTTGATACTGGAAAACGCTTTTGAAGCAGCGGGATTTGCAATCTCTGAAATACCGGAAATAGATTGGGTTGCAAAAGTAAAAAGGGAATTGAGCCCCGTTGAAGCTGGACGATTTTTTGTTTTTGGTAAACACGATCTAAAAAAATTACCAAAAAATCGGCTTGGATTACTCATCGAGGCCTCGATGGCCTTTGGTACTGGGCACCATGGCACGACAAAAGGCTGCCTTTTAGCGTTAGACAATTTAATTGCGAAAGGTAAAAAAATTGATGATGTGATAGATATAGGCTGTGGTACGGCAGTTCTCGCTATGGCAGCTGCAAAAGTTTCTTCTTCCAGAGTTATTGCGAGTGATGTGGATCAAGTTGCTGTAGAAGTTGCTTTAGCAAATCTGAAAGCTAATAAATTGGAAAACCGAATTACTTGTTTTCAAGCAACGGGTTTCGAGGATATGCAAATCAAGTCCAATGCACCTTTCGATCTAATATTTGCTAATATTTTAAAGCCACCTTTACTTGATTTAGCTCCTTGCGTTCGAAGATATTTAAAAAGTAGTGGACATGCGATTATTTCTGGAATTTTAGACGTACAAGCAACAGAAATTATGAAAGTTTATCGCCAAAACAAACTGGAGGTACTAGACCGCATTGATATTGATGAATGGGTAACTCTTACTTTAATTTCATCTGATTGAAAGTATTCCACGGATTAATTCATTTACAAATGTTTCGATATCAGACTTGTAACAAAGTTTGGCACTTAAATCCTGACTAATGACCTTTGAGAAATAAAGGCATTGGATTTTGTTCACGTTTCGTGCTACTCTTAAGTAAAATAAAAAGGGCAGTGATAAATGCGAGTTTTAGGGATAGATCCAGGCCTAAGAAAAATGGGCTGGGGAATAATTGATGTAAAAGGAAATAAGCTAAATCACGTAGCAAATGGTGTTTGCAAATCCGAAGGCGAAGATTTGGCCACAAGGCTCCTTTACTTATTTGATCAGATGGAAGAGATACTGCAAAGGTGGCATCCGATACAAGCTGCGGTGGAAAACACATTTATTAACAAAGATGGCGTCAACTCACTTAAACTTGCCCAAGCAAGAGCTATAGCTTTGTTGGTTCCCAAGAAATTTGGTCTTAATGTTTCAGAATACGCCCCTAATAAAGTAAAGAAGACTGTGGTAGGTGTTGGGCATGCAGACAAACAACAAGTAACGCACATGGTGCAGCTTCAAC
Source organism: Paracoccaceae bacterium (assembly GCA_902543185.1). GTDB lineage: Bacteria > Pseudomonadota > Alphaproteobacteria > Rhodobacterales > Rhodobacteraceae > Salinivivens. The sequence goes on along the minus strand of CACBXB010000006.1, from coordinate 5,596 downwards.
TTCCTGGTGTGCAATTAAATGGACCCGATTCAGCAGATGCTCTGGCTATTGCAATTTGTCATTCTTATCACGCAGTATCAAACAATCGTCTTCAGCAAGCTTTAGAGAAGGTTTGATCATGATTGGGAGATTGCGAGGTAGAGTAGATTATAAAGCACAAGATCATTTTTTATTAGATGTTAATGGGGTTGGATATTTAGTCTTTTGCTCAGAACGAACTCTTGCTGAAATAGCTACTGATGGAGAATTCACAACAATTTATACAGACTTACTTGTCCGAGAAGATCTAATGCAGTTATTTGGGTTCTTATCGCAGATTGAAAAAGAATGGTATCGATTATTAATGTCTGTACAGGGAGTAGGTGCTAAGGCCTCTTTAGCCATATTAAGTGCTTTGGGAGAAGATGGTGTCAGCCGAGCCATTGCACTGGGTGACTGGACTTCAATTAAGTCTGCTAAGGGTATAGGTCCGAAAACTGCTCAAAGAGTAGTAAACGAATTAAAGGATAAAGTCGCCCATGTTATGTCGATTGTTCCTAGTGAAGTTGATAGACGAGAAAACAAGATTGATGAGAAGGAAGTTATTGAACAGATTGACGAATATCAACCTATTAATTTGGCTGTATCAAATAAAAATGCGCAAGCTGATGCTTTATCTGCGTTACAAAACCTTGGTTTCACGCCAAGCGAATCTGCTTCCGCCGTGGCAAAAATTCTTCATGAAAGTTCTGATTTAAGCACCGAAGAATTAATTCGAAATTCACTTAAAATGATGGACCCAAAAGGATAGTAATGAGCGAGATTAATCCTTTACTTCGAGAAGAGCCAATGCACGATGATACTGATCGAGCTCTTAGACCAAAATCGCTAAGCGAATTTATAGGGCAGTCAGAAGCTCGATCTAACCTTCATGTTTTTATAGAAAGTGCAAGACAGCGAAATGATGCAATGGATCATACTTTATTTTTTGGCCCACCGGGTTTGGGTAAAACAACTCTTGCTCAGATTATTAGCAGAGAGCTGGGTGTAAATTTTAAAATGACTTCTGGTCCAGTTTTGGCAAAGGCAGGCGATCTATCGGCAATTCTAACTAATTTAGAAACTAACGATGTTTTATTTATTGATGAAATTCATAGACTAAACCCAATTGTAGAAGAGATTTTATATCCAGCGTTAGAGGACTTTGAGTTAGATCTTGTAATTGGAGAAGGCCCAGCAGCCAGAACGGTTCGAATTGAGCTTCAGCCATTTACACTTGTTGGGGCCACAACCAGACTAGGACTTCTTACCACACCACTACGTGATAGGTTTGGGATTCCGATTAGGTTGCAATACTATTCTGACGACGAACTTTATGAAATTGTAAAATTAAATGCAGATAAACTTGGTATCGTTGCAGATAAAAGTGGTGCAACCGAAATTGCACGACGAGCCAGAGGTACGCCAAGAATAGCCGGGCGTCTTTTAAGACGAGTAGTTGATTTTGTCTTGGTCGAGGGTGATGGTGTTCTAAATAAAAAAATTGCAGACCATGCCTTGAGCCGGCTTGGTGTCGATAATTTAGGCCTTGATGGTGCCGATCGTAGATACTTGAAACTGATAGCGGAACAGTATTCGGGGGGGCCTGTTGGAATCGAAACAATATGTGCCGCGATTTCTGAAAGTAGAGATGCTCTGGAAGAAGTTATTGAACCCTACCTTTTGCAAATGGGATTAATTCAGCGAACACCTCGTGGCCGCATGCTAGCGAAGAACGGTTGGAGACACCTTGGGATGCAACCACCGAAGTCGCAGGCGGATATGTTTGAGTAAACTTTAATAAAGTATTACTGGTAAAAATTTTGAAAAAGAAAGATCCAATAGAAGCCTATTTTACTCGATCAGATGGACAGTATATTTTTGCCAGATGGGGAAGGCCTATTGCTCCTGTTGTCTTTGGTGTTCAGGATGAAACGCTCTTAACATTAAAAACAGCCATCCAATCAATGGTTGTGTTGGCTAATCATGAATTGGTAGAAACCGATCCTGAGCTGGGGGCAAATGCTATGTTTTTTTTCTTTTTGTCTTGGGATGAGTTGCTTGAAGTAAATGATTTAGATCGAATTTTACCGGATCTTGGTAATTTAGTTGAACGCTTGAAATCTACTCATGCAAATCAATATCGGTTTTTTAGGTTCGATACCGATGGGGGGATAAAAGCTGTTTTTACTTTTATTTGTATGGATGAAAACTTAACGTCTGTGCCCGCTGAAGTTTTATGTTTAAACCAAGTCGTTCAAATGTTTTTACTTTGGTCCGATGATGCATTTAAAGATAACTCGCCGACTTTGATTACAAAAAAAGGCGGTGTTATACTTAATCCAATAATTGGTGACATCGTTAGAGCAGTTTACGACCCGACAATGCCATTAGTTTCAAATGATAAAAGCCATGCTTTGAGGGCGCAGGCCAGGGTTGATTTGTTAAGGAAGAATTAAGTATGAAACATCACTCAATGGATATCCGAGTTTATTATGAGGATACTGATTTAGGAGGCGTTGTATATTATGCCAATTATCTACGATTCATAGAAAGAGCCCGAAGCGAATGGATTCGTGACCTGGGTATTAATCAAATCAAAATGAGGAATGAGGAACAAGCCGTTTTTGTAGTTACAAAACTAAAAGCAGATTATCTCTCACCTGCCTATTTTGATGACATGCTTACGGTCGATACAGAGATAAAAGTTGTTTCCCCGGTTAGAGCGTACTTCTACCAAAATATTTTTCGCGAAGATGAAGTAATATTTAAGGCAGAAGTATGTGTAGCATGCACTTCGAATTCTGGTAAAGTTCAACGTTTGCCAGAAAAGATTAAAATATTAATGACATAAAACTATACTCGGTCCCTTTTCTCATGTTAACAGGATACCGGTTTTATATTCGCGAGACATTAACCCATGATGGCAGAAGCATTAATAATCAAAGCTATAGTCGCGGCGCCAGAAATTGATTTTTCTTTCTGGGCTCTTTTTTCTCGAGCAACAATTACAGTTAAAATTGTAATATTATTGCTGATTGGAGCATCTTTCTGGGCATGGTCTATTATTTTTCAAAAGCACTTAGTTTTTAATTCAGCAAGAAGAGATGCAGCAAGATTTGACCGAGCTTTTTGGTCTGGTGAGCCTTTGGATGAACTATATCAACAGCTTGGACAAAACCCGCGCGGACGCGCGGCTAAAATATTTGTAGCGGGTATGAAGGAATGGGAGCAGTCACAGCGTGCAGATGGGGGTCTAATAGCGGGTATTCAATCACGCGTTGATAGGTCAATGGATGTAGCTGTCTCCAGAGAGGCTGAAAAATTGCAGTCGGGATTGACTGTATTAGCAACTGTTGGTTCCACGGCGCCATTTGTAGGCTTATTTGGAACAGTCTGGGGCATAATGAATGCTTTCATTGAAATCGCTCAACAACAAAATACAAATTTAGCTGTAGTTGCCCCTGGTATTGCTGAAGCTTTGCTTGCTACGGGTCTTGGACTGCTAGCTGCTATTCCAGCAGTTATTTTCTATAACAAACTTAATGCTGACTGTGATAGGCTCGTGGCTGGTTATGAAAGTTTTGCTGATGAGTTTTCAACAATATTGAGCCGTCAATTGGATAGTTAATATGGGTGCTGCTACCAATTTGAAAAACTTTAAACAATCAAGACGACGGCATAGTCGAAGATCAACACCTATGTCTGAGATAAACGTGACACCTTTTGTTGATGTAATGTTAGTTCTTCTAATTATTTTTATGGTAGCAGCTCCTATGTTAACTGTTGGTGTCGATGTTGAATTGCCCAAAAGTGCAGCCAATGCATTAGAGTCAGAAAATGAAGAGCCTCTAACTATTACAATTACCAAGGAAGGGAAAATTGTTTTGCAAACGAGTACTATTCCTAGAGAAGAATTAGTTACTCGTCTCCAAGGTGTTGCTGCTGAACGTTCAAGTAATCGAATTTTTTTGCGTGCTGATGGAACCATTCCATATGAGATTGTTATGCAGATAATGGGTGCTCTAAATGCCGGCGGTTTTCAGGATATAGGGTTAGTCACAGACATTGGAGGCCCAGCCTTAAACGACGTTTCTAACGAGTGAAACGAGTATGCACTTTGGGTATTATATATCTGGAATTGCACATTTTGTACTTTTAATGGGATTATTAGTAGGCCCTGTATTCCAAAAAGAAGTAGATCCAATCGAATATTCAAGTGTTTCTTTAATTTCTGAACAGGATTTTATTGATCTTACTGCATCCGATAACTCACCTTTAGTATCTGAAGAAACAAATACTTTTACTCCAATGGATGACAATGATGATAAATTAAATTTTATTTTCAATGAAGAAAGTCAAATTTTAAAATCAGAAGGCCCTGAAGTGGTTTTGGATGAACCTTTAGAACCATTAATAAAAAAACCGGAGATGGAAATAGCTCTTACACCAAAACCCTCTGAAATATCTGAGGAACTGAAGCCCCCAATTTCAGAGATAATAAATAAATTGCCAGATGTTCAAAATGAAACAGCTAAATTCGACAAACCCAAAAAAGTTTTGACGCCAATCAAAATACCGCAACCTCCAATCAAACTTTCCGAGTCATTAAAAAATGCTACCAAATCTATTGATGACTTAGATATTGTGGAGGAGAAAAAAAAGACCTCAGCTGATAATTTGGTTTCATCACTGAGGCCTAAAAGTCGTCCGCAGTACATTCAAGAACCAAATTTTGAAACAAAATCAGAAAACAATATCATAGAGTCGGCAATTTCTGAAGCAATTCAATCTTCCGCTCCCCAAAATACTTTAAGTAATCCTTTAACGGAAACTGAAACTGATAATTTGCAAGCAGCTATACAGGCATGTTGGTTGAGAGATCCTGGCTCATTAGCTGAAGATGTTCAATTAACGGTATTGATGTCCCTTGATAGAAATGGAAGAGTAAATCCAACTTCAATTCAGGTTGTCGAAATTTCTGGAGGTGACGAAGATGCACAAAAGGTGGCTTTCAGAAGAGCAAAAATAGCAATTATAAGTTGTGGAAAAAATGGCTATAAGTTACCACCTAATAAATACGAACTTTGGCGAGAAATAGAAGTGGTGTTTGATCCAACCAACTGATGCAAATTGGAATAATCAGGCTAAAAATGAGGAATTAATGTTGAAAACATTCCTAGTAATTATGTTCATCAGTTTGGCATCATTTGCTCAATCTGCGCCATTGCGAATAACAATAACAGAAGGCGTGATCGAACCGCTACCTTATGCTGCCCCTGAATTTATTGGCGAAACGGGTGCTTCTAATGAATTAGCTACTAAAATAACGGAATTGGTAAAAAGTGATTTATTAAGTACTGGGTTATTTCGAGAAGTACCTAAGTCATCCTATATTTCTGGTATTGATAACTTTAATTCTCCTGTTCAGTACTCGGATTGGAAAGCTATCAACGTACAGGCTCTTTTGACTGGCTCAGTTCTCGTTACGGGAGAAAAGCTATCAGTAAAATTTAGGCTTTTTGATGTTTTTTCAAATAATGAGCTTGGCAAAGGTCTTCAGTTTAATTCTACAAAA
>CACBXB010000005.1 GCA_902543185.1 Paracoccaceae bacterium | reverse complement strand
TTGGTCTGGGCTTACCCGGGTCAGTCAATTCCGGATCTGGCACAATTGGTTTATAAGAATATGTCATATTATTCATACACTATAGGTGTCTATTTTATTTTACAATAAAAGTATTTTATGCTTGAATGTAGGCATGCCCAATAGCAACAAACCAAGTGGAGGCACAAAATTCAAATTGTGACTTTAAATTTATTTCGCTTTGAGAAAGCAACCGACAAAATCTGGGCTTTTTTAATGATGGGCCTTGCACGTTTCGGTTTAAAGAAAATGGAAAAACTTGAATTCTGGAAGCTTTTTGGATCGGGTACTGGGGAGGGTTTCACGCCTATTCCAAATTTTAGCGTTTATGGCCTGCTTTGCGTTTGGGAGAGTGAAACAGCTGCTCGCAAAGCTCTACTAAATGAAAAACTATTCAAAAAGTACATTTCACGAGCGTCACATACATCTACAATATTTATGAGCCCTGTTTCTTCTCGAGGTTACTGGTCAGGTGCTCAACCATTTATTGCAAAAAAGGATACTCCAAAAGATTTTGTTGCTGTTTTAACTCGGGCAACTGTCCGATGGAGTAAATTGAAAAGTTTTTGGAAGGAAGCACCCGGTATAAGCAATAGGATAGGAACAGATAAAAACGTTATGTTTAAAATCGGCTTGGGAGAGGTCCCCATTCGGCAGCAACTCACATTCTCAATTTGGGAAAATTTATCACACATGAAAAAATTTGCGCACCAAACAGGTTCACACAAAGATGCAATCCTTAAAGTTAGAGAGGGTGATTGGTTTTCAGAAGAACTCTACGCACGTTTCAATGTGATAGAGGTCAAGGGAAATTTTAGTGAATTTAATCAAAAGAAACAGGAACTAATTAATGAATAATTCTTTTCCATTCGCAGCAATAGTGGGCCAAGAAGATATGAAGCTTGCGATGATTATGACAGCAATAGACCCAAAGATTGGTGGTGTGCTGGTGTTTGGAGATCGGGGTACTGGAAAATCTACCGCTGTCAGGGGTTTGGCCAATTTATTACCACCAATAAAATCAGTTGAAGGATGCCCAGTAAACTCAAGATCATCCGATGAAGTGCCTTCTTGGTCAGAAAACACTTCAAAGAAAATTATAGAAATACCAATGCCCGTTGTAGATTTACCTTTAGGTATAGGCTCAGATCGCGTTACTGGAGCGTTAGATATAGAAAAGGCACTCGTTGATGGAGTTAAATCGTTCCAACCCGGTCTTTTGGCAAAAGCAAACCGTGGGTATTTATATATTGATGAAGTTAATCTTCTAGAAGATCATATAGTTGATTTACTACTCGACGTCTCACAATCGGGAGAAAATGTTATTGAGAGAGAAGGTTTATCAATTCGGCATGCTTCAGATTTTATTTTGATAGGGTCGGGAAATCCGGAAGAAGGTGAACTCCGCCCTCAATTATTAGACCGATTTGGTTTATCAGTTGAAGTCCTGACCCCTCAAACCGTTAAGGAACGAATTGAGGTAATAAAACGGCGCGATCTCTTTGACCAAGATCCTGAAAATTTTCAGAAAAATTGGGATAAAGAGGATAAAAAAATTTGCAAAAAAATTATAGCCGCTAGAAAAAGTATTAATAAAATACAAACCTCAGAGAGCATTCTGGAATTATGTGCGGAAATTTGTATTGAATTGGGGAGCGATGGACTCCGCGGCGAATTAACACTTCTGCGAGCCGCAAGAGCTTTAGCAGCTTATCGAAATTCAAAACAGGTATCAAAAACGCACGTTAAAAGCGTGGCCTCTATGTGCTTAAGCCACCGGCTACGCCGAGATCCGTTAGATGAAACAGGATCGGCATCACGTGTTGAAAGAGCTCTAAATGTTGTTTGTGGATAAATCATGGAAATTGATACTAACAGCAAGACAACATTAGCTTTTAAACTATTGGCTATAAATCCCTCTGCGTTTGGTGGAATTATTTTTCAGGGAGCTACACCTGAACACACAGAGAGCATCTTGAATTTTTTTAAGCTAGCAGAGGTGAATTTAAATAAAATATTTTCAAATTTTTCTGTGACAGATTTAATGGGTGGCATTGATCCACTAGAAAGCCTTCAAAAAGGTCATTTAGTCCACCGAAAAGGTATTCTAAGTAGGCCGGGTTGGTTTTCATGCACTTCATTGAATGATATGCCAAAGGCCCTGCAATTCATGCTAGCCCACCAAATGGACAATACAAATTTTAGCCCAGTAATCGCATTTGATGATGGATATAGGAAGGATGAAGTTGCTCCCCTAAAACTCTGCGACAGGTTAGCATTTTCCATCGATTTAACAGAAGTAAGGTTCAATCAATTTAAACCAGATTTTTTCCCAATTAATGGCTCAAAAACTACTAAAGCAGAAATTACCGAAGCTCAAATCCAGTCTGTTATTGTAAGTGCTATTAAGTTTGGAATAGATGAAATTCGCCCGGCTTATATGACAATAAACGCAGCACAATATTTGGCCACTTTAGATGATCGCGTCGCAGTGGAACAAGAAGATCTAAATTTAGCAGCAACATTGATTTTGGCACATAGAGCCTTAATGATTCCAGAAGAAATCGAAGATAATCAGAAAGATGAGCCTCAAAAAGAAAATGAAGAAAATGCTAACGATAAAACTGAACAGCAAACAAATAATGAAATTAATCTACCCACTGAAGTCTTAATAGAAGCAATAAAGGCTTCTTTGCCTGATAATATTTATGAAAACTTAAAAAATAACATTCGACAGAAAGCAAAGGCAGGTAGTGGGTTTGGCAACCGCCAAAAATCCAAAGTCAGGGGCCGACCAAAGCCATCAAGAAATGTTTCTCCTAGTGATCAAGAACGAATAGATATTGTTTCCACTCTAAGATCAGCTGCCCCATGGCAAAAACTACGCAAGAAGCAGCTTAAGCTATCAAAAAATATAATTATTCTACCTAACGACCTTCATACATTTAATTTTGAGGACCGATCAGAACGCGTCATTATTTTTCTTGTCGATGCTTCCGGTTCGGCAGCGATGAATAGACTTGGAGAGAGTAAAGGGGCGATTGAGTTAATGCTGGCAGATTCATATGCAAAACGTGATTTTGTAAGTTTAATTTCTTTTAGAGATACCAGTGCCGAAATTCTACTCCCTCCTACTAGATCACTTGTCCAAACTAAAAAAAGATTAGGATCTTTAATGGCAGGAGGAGGCACACCATTGGCCACTGGTCTTGATGCTGGTATTAAACTCGCTCAAAACTGCACGCGATCAGGGAAAATGCCAAGCCTCGCAATTTTGACTGATGGGAAAGCAAACATAGACCTCGATGGTCTTCCAAATAGAGAAAAAGCTCTATCCGATTCAGTTTTAGTAGGTGCGATAGGAAAAAAGTTGGATATGAAATCGGTTTTTATTGATTGCGGGAAGCGGCCAAACAACAACTTGAAAGAAATAGCAACTTCGATGGGTGCAAACTATGTTAGTCTCCCAAGAACAAACGCAACAAAAATATCTAATTTAGTACAAACAAACTTAGGTATCTAATGCAAAACTCTGTGCCATCCAATTGGCCTTATAGCGAATATTCCGAATACGTCCAAACTAGTCTTCATGCATGGCATATCCAAAGATTAGGTAAAAGCGGAGGAAAAAAAATATTGTTTATCCACGGCACTGGTTCTTCCTGTCATACGTGGTCCAACACAGTTGAGTATTTGCTGGATGAATTTGAGGTTTTATTGGTAGACCTACCTGGGCATGGATTTTCCAAGATTCCCACACCAAACCAAAGTTCACTGCAATCAGTATTTAACGGATTAATGGAATTAATTAAAAAAATTTCTTTCTTACCAGATCTTATTGTCGGTCATTCTGCAGGAGCCGCGATTGCCGTTTTACTATCAGAAAAAATACAGTCAAAGAATGGAGTTATATGTATAAATGCAGCCTTTGGAGAATTCCCCGGACTGGCTGGCGTGATGTTCCCTATTTTTGCCAAAATCATTGCAGTGGTTCCTTTTTCGTCAGATATACTAGCCGGCATGTCCAGAAATAAAGAGAGAACGGAAAAATTGATAGCTAATACTGGTTCAAAAATTACAAGAGACAGGCTCAGACATTACAAATTACTTTTTTTAAAGCCCAATCATGTCAAAGGAACTTTAAAATTAATGGCGGAGTGGAACCTATCTGAGTTTCTGAATAATCTTAAAAATTGCAATTCAAACATCAATTTTTTAGTTGGGAATCTAGATAAAACAGTTCCCATCAGCGTTTCTAAAAAATGGTCACGAATATTGCCCAGAACTAGCTATCATGAAATTTCAGGAGCGGGTCATCTATTACATGAGGAAAAACCATACGAGGTGAGCCAGATTATTTTAAATCATCTCCAAGACACTTAAAAATGGTTAAATCCTACTAAGCTACCACCCTAGCAATCGCGCACTGCTTCCATAACACATTTAATGCATTCACTAAGTGATCAATATCTTTATCTGAATGCAGGGGAGATGGAGTGAAACGCAATCTCTCAGTTCCTTTAGGTACCGTAGGGTAATTAATTGGTTGTACATATATACCAAAATCTCGCATTAAAATATCTGATAACATTTTACACTTCACAGGATCTTTTATCATAACTGGAATAATATGTGATGGATTGTGCATATGTGGTATTCCAGCCCTATCCAAATCACTCCTAAGTTTTTGAACCTGCTTTTGCTGACGTTTTCTTTCTAACTGAGAAGATTTTAAATGAGCTATAGATGCTTTGGCCCCTGCAGCAACTGCTGGAGGCAAAGCAGTCGTAAAAATAAATCCACTTGCGAAAGATCTAATAAAATCACATAGAAGTTTAGACCCAGTTATATATCCACCCATAACGCCATATGCTTTCCCAAGTGTGCCCTCTATTAGAGTAATTCGCTCAGCAAGCCCTAACTCTTCAGATATGCCACCGCCTCTTGGACCGTACAAACCAACTGCATGAACTTCATCCAAATATGTCATGGCATTATGACTTTCAGCAACTTCAACAATTTCCTGCACTGGGGAAATATCGCCATCCATAGAATAAACAGACTCGAATGCTACAATTTTGGGACGGTTCGGACCTATTGCCTTTAACTTTCTATCAAGATCTTCTGGATCATTATGCTTCCAAATTACTTTGTCCGCACGTGAGTGCCTAATGCCTTCAATCATACTCGCATGATTGGCGGCGTCAGAAAGAATAACCGCATTGGGTAATTTCGAACCTAAAGTTCCAAGAGAAGCCCAATTCGAAACATAACCCGATGTAAACAAAAGTGCCGCCTCTTTTTGATGCAAATCTGCTAATTCTCTTTCCAATAATACATGATGGTGATTGGTCCCCGATATGTTTCGTGTGCCACCAGCACCACAGCCATTTGTATCAATAACAGATTTCATGGCATCTTTTACAATTTGGCTTTGGCCCATTCCAAGATAATCGTTGGAACACCAAACAGTAACATTTTCAGGGGAGTTTTTGTCATAGCTTTTCGCCTTTGGAAAAGCTCCACATTGACGCTCTAATTCAGCAAAAATTCTATAATTACCTTCTTTTTTGAGCAGATCTAATTGATCGGAAAATAAAGCATCAAAATCCATTGTAGTCCTCACTTAGATAGTCTTGTTTAGTTTTTGTTTTAGGAAGCATCCATCGCCATAATCGAGCATCTGGTATAGGTAAAACCATGAACCAATGCTCTAAAAGAGCCATTAAAGAAATGGTGAACAGCAAAGAGAAACCTATAATTTCGTAGGAGTTCTGAACCGTAAAAAGCCGCTCAACCCAACAGACTGTTGTAAGAGTTAAAATCGTTACCGATATTGAGAAAAACCAGTTTAATTTAGATATTTTAAAGTAACTCTTCAAATGAGAAAGCGCTTGGGGAATAAATTCCGCGTTGACATGAGGAACTCCCAAAAATAGATTTAATTTTGCAAAAATTCGAGCAAAATAAAGTACTGTAAAAGTCCAGATACCAAATTGATTTTCTTGTCCATATGCCAAGCAAATCACTACCCCAAGCGCCAGAAGTAAAGAAACTTCATGGTAAGCTAAAGTCCCCCACGCACGGATAAATTTCTCAAATAATGGTATATTTTTCGGGCATTGAGATTTATTTGGGCCGGTGATTACACCAGTCAAAAATGTTAGCTCAACCCATCCCCAAACAAAAATGGCTGAAACGAATGCAAGATATGAGCCTAAAATCGTTAAACTCGAACTCGTTTCCCAAATTCCCCACAGGCCGACTGCTAAAATTGGCAAGCCAAAAATACAGACTTTTAGTTTCGCCAAACGACTGTGATTTTCCATTAGCCTAACAATTAAAAGAATAGCACCAGTGGAAAACCACCAGAGAAATACTGCTGCAAGCATGGCTATGAAAATAGAGCCTCCCATCAGTATGCGGGCTCCATTCTCGTAATATATGGGACTGTATTAGTCTTCGCCGGTACGGCTAAAAGTGAAAGAAAAATTAATGCTGCTCTTGAGCTACACCACAGTTGCTTCAACTTATTTTTATTCTTTTTTGCTTCAGCAAGATCCGCGTTAACCTTTTGAAGTCTTCGCAATTTCTCAAACCACTTCGGATTTTCTATATCGAGAGTTATTGGGAATATTTGCTTACTTAACTCGGAAGTTTTAGTAAAAACCTCTTCTGCATACCAGTCAGGGTCAACTCCTAATGCTTTGTGAAATGCTGGCCTTTGGTGATCCCGTATATACATAGTTGCATACACAGCAGTCAGAAAAAATTTTATCCAAAATACATTTATCCCAGAAGTCAACTTAGGATCCGTTTTCATCAAAAGTGCAAACGCTTCACCATGAGCAAATTCATCATTGCACCATTCTTGAAACCACTTGAAAATTGGATGAAACCTATGTTGTGGATTTTTTTCAAGGTGCCGATATATGGTTATATAGCGAGCATATCCAATTTTTTCAGATAAATAAGTCGCGTAGTAGATAAATTTAGGTCGAAAGTAAGTATACTTCTTTTTCTGTGTTAAAAATCCCAAATTTACAGCTACGCCTGCCTCTCTAAGAGCATCATTTATAAATCCAGCGTGTCTGGCTTCATCTCGAGCCATTAATTGAAACAGCTGAGTTATATCGTGGTTAGAACCTCTGCGCTTCATTTCCTTATAAAGTACACATCCAGAAAATTCGGCTGTGCAAGAACTTATCAAAAAGTCAATAAATTCCTTTTTTAGTTCTGGGTCCATGCCATCCCAGTCAACCTTATCCCAATCGTCATTTTTCTTAAAATGTCCCTTATTTGGATCACTTAGCATTCTTTCAATAAGGGGTTCCCATTCCTCTGAAATCTGGCTCACGTCAATTGCATCAAGTTCATCAAAGTCAGTGGTGTAGAACCTTGGAGTTAATAGTGTATCCTGCATCGCAACCTCAGTTGCCATATCGCTGTCTAGCGCTGACTGAATCGCAATAGCTTCTTCTGCTGTAGTTGCATCTGCTGAGTGCTTATTCATAGCGTTGCCTCCTCAGAAAACGAAAACTCACAGAGTTCCATAACTTCAAAATCACCAAAAGTTTTCGTCCATAATCGCTCTAAAAGGCTTGCCCTTAGTATTATGGCTTCTCTGTCCTCCGTGACCACTTCACCAAATGGCGCCATAATCTCAGGACCCTGAACCTGAACCTCATCTCCTGGATAAATAATTGCACCATTATTAATGCGAACATGTGCATGGAGACTTTCAAATTTATGACTGACCTCCACAGTACATGGTGCATGTTCTTTAGTTCTCGTGAAAATACCCACTTTATTCCCCTTTCGTAGTTTTGGCTAAATATATTGTTTCAACTTGCTTATTTGAGATTATTTCGAGGCTGGTCATCTGGCTACTCCTAACTCACTACAGCATCGATATTTTGTAGCTTTTGCTTTGGGCTATCTTTAACTTCAATCAATCTTGCTTTTGCTGCATTAGCTAAAATTTCAGCAACTTCAGTTGCATTGGGTATGCACCTCAAGCTGGGCTGTGGCTTTTTAAAATGCCAAGCGCGAACATGCGGCCAAAGGACTAAAAAAGAAAACTTGGCATCCCTCTTCGTATCTATAGCAATGCTCCCAAAATTTTTAGAGCTTGAAGCAATTGCTGCATTTTCAATTTCAGTAAAAGGTAAATTGAGCGTAAGTGTAAGTGCAGCGCCAATTCGCATAACAATACGCTTATTTGTTATCGTATAGACAGTCGCTTTAGCTTGGATAAAGCCAACTAATAGTAAAAGCAAAGCAACAATCAGTGCCAAGGCTAAAAATGGAAAAGACACTAATAAAGCCTGATCAATAGGCATAAGATCAGAAACAGAAATGAGCCTCCAAACAAACAAAAAAATGAAATAGGCTAAGACCCACCAAAGATTGAGCGAGTCAACGGTAAGGCGTAACCAGTTTGGTTGACCTTGCCACAAAATGACCTCACCTTCGGGAGGGCGTTCGGGAAGTCCTCTTATTGGTTCAAAAGCGAAATCATCTTGTGACATTTACGTTTCTCCTATTTTACGTCAGTGGCTCAAATCTGCTTTGAGAGGCATACATATTTCCACCCGCGTAATATGCGGAAATTTTATCTTCCTCTAAAAGAGTTACTTGGTTCTTTGAACTATGCTTAGGAACATCATTAAAATGCTCTCCAAAAATTGATTTAATCGCTACTTTGTCTTTATGAATTTTGGCAAGAGTCATCGGAACAAGCCGTGATCCCTCACCATACTTTTTACCAAGTTCGATTTCTAAATAACGAACAAGCTGTTCCGGTTCATCCACCCACATATCGGAGATTTTACCAACAACTTCTCCATCCCCTGCAACCACAGGCATGTCACGCGGGTCACGCCCAGCACTGACAACAAACTTACTGTTTGCAGACATGGGGATTATTTTTGGATGCCCCTGTCCATCCAACTCAGGAACGTCACGACGCGGCGCCCATGATGCTGGACCAACGCCATCTTTCATAGGATTCCCGGTTGGTTCAAAAGGATAACCATTTGCAACGCTCGTTTGCTCTACAGCAACGGAACGCCCTTCACCGTTCGCATTTGGCACAGTTACTTCGCCGCGGGCGTGCGGTAAGTCAAACGTTTTGGCTTCTGGTAATGGGAAAGGTCCCTGGTTTGCAGCTTCGCTACCGTCGTCATTTTCCAACGGATAACCCTCACGCATGTTCTCTCTTTGAATATAAAAAATCAACAGAGCAAAAAAGATCCAGAATAGCCATATAGACAGGCTAGCTAAATCAAAGTTTCCAAATAATATCAGGTCCATTTTGTTTCCTTTCAACGATTCAAATTACATGGGAAAATCAGCGATACGGATACCCGCTGATTTCTGATTAGACTTTATTTCCTTATTTCGTGCACTTTTTATTAACGGTGACAGTATCACCAAGGTCACCACAAGAAGTGCTAGTTCTATATGATAAACAAAAAGATAGCCTGTCGCTTCATTATTAAGCGATGCGCCCAAACTATCATTCAATGCAAAGGCATTCACGATATCTCGTGTGGCTCCACCTATTGCAATGGCTAAACCTGCGCCTGTAGCTTGCGCAGCTCCCCAAGCTCCCAAAGCCAACCCGCGTCCTGATTTGCCAGATAGAGGCAAGTTCATGGCGGCGATGAGCGTTGAAACTGAAAATAGACCAGCACCTAAGCCGATCAAAAACGTACCTATAAAGAATAAAACAACTGACAAAATTGGTGAGGCAAAAATTACACATGTGAAAGCAACAAAGCCTACCAAGACACCAAAATTCATTAGGTTGCTTGGATCTATTCCTTTATTTAATCTCTGTGCGGCAATTCCGAGACCCATCAGAGCACCAGTGGCCCAAGCCACCGTCAACAGAGTTGTCTCACTCACATTTAACTTAAGAACTTGTCCACCATAGGGTTCTAAAAGAACATCCTGCATATTAAAAGCAAGGGTTCCGATGAAAACAACCATAATAAGCCGAGCGTTATTAGATACGCTAATAAAGTCTCTCCAAGCCTCTTTAAACAATGGATAGGGCGCAGCTCTTTCCGGTTTGGACATAGGATTGACGCTCTCTTGTCTCCACATGGCAATCAAATTAATAATAAAACCAAATAAAGCAGCACCTTGGACCACTCTAATCAGCCTAAGGTTTGAGAAATCCCGCAAAAGATATCCAATAACAAGCGCAGACAAACCCATGCCAACTAAAAACATAACGTATAACAGAGCGACAACTCTCGGTCGTTTATCTTTTGGTGCCCGATCACTCGCAAGTGCTAATCCCGCTGTCTGGGTCATATGCAAACCAATGCCAGTCATTAAGAATGCCAAGCCTGCGAGAACCTCTCCAGCCCACATTGGGCCGATAGTTTGCTCGCCGGATAAAACAATAAGTGCAAAAGGCATGATTGCTAAACCACCCATCTGCCAAAGTGAACCAAACCAAATAAAAGGTATTCGTTTCCAGCCAATCGCCGAGCGATAGTTATCTGATTTGAAACCCAAAGCGGCCCTAAATGGAGCAATTAAAACAGGAATTGCCACCATAAGTGCTACAATAGTCGCGGGCACACCTAGTTCGACGATCATAACTCTATTGAGAGTTCCTAATAGAAGCACAGTCGCCATACCAACTGAAATTTGGAATAAAGATAGACGCAGCAATTGACCCAGAGGCAAGTCAGTGCTAGCCGCATCTGAAAATGGAAGAAGTTTTTTAGTAAAACTTAAAGCGATATGAGGCTTTAAACCCAGCATCACATGCAACTGGCCCCCTGTGAAATATAAAACCCGGAAGAAATTCGTCCAAGATCATTTATATCAGCAATTCCCGCCAAACTTTTTGAAATTTTTGTTAAAGACTGCGGCACCATAACTGGCGATTTGTCGCCCTTAGGAGCCAGTTTTCCCACATACCACATAGCTTGCAGGAGTTTTGTTCTTGGAGCGACGGTAAAGATTATTTCCCGGTCAGTCCTTTGTTTTAACTCAGTTAAAATTCTGGTCAGATCGTTTAATGAATAATAAATGAGACTATCCATAGCGACTATGTAGTCAAACTTTCCAAGATCTTCGCTGCATAGGTCGCCGACATGAAAACTAATTTTCTGATGGTAACAGTCGTCAATTCTTCTTTTAGCGATCTGAATTAACGATTGGCTTATATCAGTTGCAACGACCGAGGCCCCTCTTTTTACGAGCTCAGCTGTTAACTGACCAGTTCCACAACCAGCATCTAATATTCGAGCTCCTACTAATTCCTGAGGTAATCGATTTAACAATTTATGCCGCATTCTATCTCGCCCTGCCCGTACAGTTTGACGAATTTTAGAGACCGGAGCATCTGAAGTAAGCTGCTCCCACGTCTTTGACGCAGTTTTATCAAAATAAGTCTCAACGCGAGAAAGAGTTTGGTCATAAAGCATCAATCAAACCCTAACAATTCAAAGATAACCCTATCTTCTAGGGGATCGGGAGCAAGCGGCTCAGTTCCATTCCAAAGTTTTTCAGCAAGTCGTACATATTCCGCCTGAACAGCTACCACTTCTTCGTCAGCATCCATCTCAAAAAGTGTCTTCTTTTTCAATCTAGATCGCCGGATTACATCAACATCTGGCATATGAGCTATTCT
Source organism: Paracoccaceae bacterium (assembly GCA_902543185.1). Lineage (GTDB taxonomy): Bacteria > Pseudomonadota > Alphaproteobacteria > Rhodobacterales > Rhodobacteraceae > Salinivivens. The sequence continues at coordinate 123,218 of CACBXB010000005.1, read as the reverse complement.
GTTAAATCCAACTTCTTTACAGTATCGGTCTACTTCATTTGTTTCGCGGGATCGATTTGCCACACAACCAGCAAGTCTAACTTTATAATTATTCGATTTGGCTTGCACCGCAGCAATTATTCTATTCATTGCATAGATACTGTCAAAATCATTCGCAGTAACAATTAAAGCCCGGTCTGCATGCTGCAGAGGAGCTGCAAACCCACCACAAACAACGTCGCCAAGAACATCAAAAATCACAACATCCGTATCTTCAAGTAGATGATGTTGCTTCAATAGCTTGACTGTTTGACCGACTACATAACCGCCACATCCAGTACCGGCCGGCGGACCACCAGCCTCAACACATTTAACACCATTAAAGCCTTCAAAAATAAAATCTTCAGGCCGAAGTTCTTCAGAATGAAAATCAACTTCTTTTAAAATGTCTATGACAGTTGGAACTAAGGAGCCCGTCAATGTAAAAGTACTATCGTGTTTAGGATCACATCCAATTTGCAAGACACGCTTGCCTAATGTTGAAAAAGCCGCTGAAAGGTTGGAGCTAGTCGTTGATTTACCAATTCCTCCTTTTCCATAAACTGAGAAAACTTTGGCTCCGTCAATTTTCATATCGGGGTCTTGATGTACTTGCACCGACCCCTCGCCATCTTGACCACGCAGTTGTGGTGGGGATTTATCTAATGGGCTCATATCAGGCACCTTTTTGTTTGTGAAAATACTAAATTCATTGGGCAGCTATTCCTTCCATTCGATCTTCAAGGGTATCGGCCGCGTCTTGAAGTGCAGCGATTGTTTCAGGATCTGGATTCCAGTAAGATCGATCATTTGCCTCTAACAACCTATTTGCCATTCGCGAACTGGCAGTTGGGTTCAGATCAGAAATTCTATTTCTCATCTCTTCATCAAGAACAAAAGTTTCACTAATTCGTTGGTAAACCCAAGGCTCTACTTTTCCTGTTGTAGCCGACCAACCAAGTGTATTAGTAACCTGGGCCTCCAGCTGTCGAACGCCCTCAGCACCATGATCAAGTAAAGATTCGTAAAACTTTGGATTCAATGACCTTGAACGTGTTTCCAGAGAAACCTGGTCAGCGAGTGTTCGAACTTTTCCGTTTCCTCTTGTGTGATCAGATATATAAACATCTATTGCTTGACCTTCACGAGCTCTGCTCACAGCTTTCGAAATTCCACCCAATGTATCAAAATAGTGATCGACAGTAGTTATACCAAGCTCGACACTTTCTAAATTCTGATAAGCTAGCTCAACTTTAGACAAAACATTTTTGAGTAATTTTTGGTTTTGACTGGGCTTGCCATCTCGTCCATACGCAAAACTTTTACGAGCCTCATAAGCATCAGCTAATTCATCTTCTTCATCAAAGGATGAGCTATCTACCAACTGATTTACATTAGAGCCATATGCGCCTTCCGCATTTGAAAATATTCTCAAAGCTGCTGTTTCAATATCACTGTTAGTCCTAGCCATATAGTCTAAGACATTTGCACGGACAAAATTCTGCGAAGGATCTTCATCTGCTATGGCAGCCTTGTATGCTGCTTCAGCCAACATCTTAGTTTGCAGCGGTAAAAGGTCTCTAAAAATGCCAGAAAGTGTCATTACAACATCAATTCTCGGTCTTCCCAACTCTTCCAATGGAATTAAATTTGCTCCCGAAAGCCTTCCAAAACTATCAAATCTTGGGGTTGCTCCGATTAAAGCAAGGGCTTGTGCTATCTGCTGACCATCCGATTTAATATTATCAGACCCCCATAAAATTAAAGCCACTGTTTGAGGGGTTGTTTTGTGAGTTTTGAGTAATAATTCCGCCTGAATTTCACCCTGCCGGCACGCAAACACAGTCGGCATTCTAAATGGGTCAAAAGCATGAATGTTTCGTCCGGTTGGAAGAATATCAGTGGAGCGAACAATATCTCCACCTGGAACAGGCGCAATGTATTTCCCCGCAAGCGCGTCCATTAAAGCTGGAATTTCACTTTGTTTTTTAAGCGCCTTGAATAGCCTATTTTGCTCTTCCGACCCCAGCCCATCAATTGCATCTATATAACTTTGACATTGATGATCTGAAAGCTCCTCACCCAAAACGTGCAAGCCCTCCGGAACTAATGCCTCTTCGGTTTCTAATAACTTAAGCCAAAGAGCATCGATATCTGTTTCAGAAAAATCTAATATCTCGGCTTGTTCCCGGATCAAAGCCGCTAATTCCGGTCTTGCAGCATCGTCATCTAGCATCTCGCGCCAGCGGACCAAACTATCTTTTAACTCTTGTAATCCCTTATATAAACCAGCTGCTATAACTGGTGGTGTAAGGTGTGTTATGGTGACTGCATTACTGCGCCTCTTTGCCAAACTAGCCTCAGAGGGGTTGTTACACGCATAAAGATAGATATTTGGCAAATTACCGATTAGGCGATCTGGCCAATCTTCTCCACTCAAACCAACCTGTTTTCCAGGCATAAATTCAAGTGCGCCATGCATACCAAAATGCAGAACAGCATCTGCCTTATATTCATTTTTCAACCATTGATAAAAAGTTGAGAATGCATGAGTTGGCGCGAACCCTTTTTCAAAGAGTAAGCGCATAGGATCACCCTCGTAGCCAAATGAGGGTTGTAATCCCACGAAAACATTGCCGAAGTCTTTTCCTAATACAAAAACTGAACTTCCGTCAGACTGGACACGGCCAGGGGCTGAACCCCATTGACTTTCAATCTCCTCCAGCCATGGCGTATTTTTGACAATCCAATCTGCATCGACTCTACAAGCAACGTTTGCATCTTGACCAAATTTTGAAGAATTTCCGTTTAAAACTTGATCTCTTAATTCTTCAACTGATGACGGAACTTCCATGTCATAACCATCCAATTTCATCTGTAACATTGTTCGATACAATGAACCAAAAACGTTCAAGTATGCAGCAGTTCCGGCAGCACCTGCATTCGGTGGAAAACCAAAAATAATTATTGCTATTTTTTTATTTTCAGCTGGCTTCTTTTTCAACAAAATCAGCTTTTCGCATCGCTCAGCAAGAATATTTATTCGCTCATTGCAAGGAGCCATTGCTCTTTGCTTGCCACTATTACCGTGACGGCCAGCAAATACTGTTGGATTAATTGCACCATCCAATTCAGGGAGGGCAACAAGCATAGTTGTTTCTATAGGACCAAGACCACCACTTGAACCAGACCATTGTGATAAAGTTTGAAATTCCAAAGGGTGCGCTGCAACGTAGGGTAAATTTAACTCCCTCAAAACGCTGACAGCTGCCTCACTATCGTTATAAGCGGGCCCTCCAACCAAAGAAAATCCTGTCAACGAAAGAAGTCCATCAATTACCGGTTTTTCAGAATTTTTGAAATATTTTTCAATAGCTGGTCTTGCATCCAATCCCCCAGAAAAAGCAGGAATAACCTGAATATTATGTTCCTGGAATCTTTTGATTACAGCATCATAATGCGCAGTATCTCCACTCAAGACATACGATCGCATCAACAGAATACCGATTGTTCCTATGGGGCTTTCCAGTTTTGGTAGATCTTCAATGCTATCGACTATTTTTTCTTTTGAATCAGGATGAAACAGGCCTACATCAGGATAATCTTTTGGCATTTCAGTTTTACAACCGCGCCAACCCTCTATTTTCGAATAACGTGAAATTAGAAAACGCAACATAGACTCAATATTTTCATCTGTTCCGCCGAGCCAATATTGCATGGCTAGAAACCAAGCTCTTAAGTCTTGCGATTTTCCTGGGATAAATTTCAAGATTTTGGGAAGTCTGCGAAGCATGCGCATCTTCTTTTCGCCACTTTCACTAGATGGCTTAGAAGAACCCCTCAACTTCTTTAAAAGAGACATGACATTGCTTTGCGGAGAAAGCATATCAAGCGCACCCATTTTCGTCTGCTTTACAAGCTCCGCGTCACTAATCATTCCAACAATAGCATCACAAGAATTTCGCCTTAATTGAATTTCAGGCAAAAGCCTTTTCACGTGATGCTCTAAAAATAAAAGATTTATAACAATTATGTCAGCCTGAGCTATGGCTTCACGAACGACAGCGAAAGCTCCAGGATCTTCATCCCACTCAGCGGCAGCAAATATATCAATTTGTAATCCATTGAAATCAGGCAGCATATTCATTAATGCTCGCTCACAAGGACGGGCGTTGTGAGAGTCTAATGTAACAATCACAATTCGATAGTTAATTCTATCAGAGACATTATGATCAAAACTATCGCGCATAGTGTGCCTTAGCCTCGTAAAGAGTTTCTATAGATATTTCGGAAAATCCGTTATTCTCAGCATATTTTTCTGTATTTTTGCGAGCTTTACCTCGAACAAAAAATGGTATTTTTTTAAGCTCTTTTTCAGCATCCTTTAACCAAATTATTCTATTTTCGGCGGTACTATGAGCGGCTTCAACAATTTGCGGTTCATTTTTCTGTCCAGGACTGTGCGCTGCATGATGGCTTGGGCCAGCTTCATCGTGAAACTCAAAATCTTCCCTAAACATAGTGAGTAAATGCTCTTCTAAACCCATAACCAATGGGTGAACCCAGGTATCAAAAATTACGTTAGCACCTTCTGGCCCCATTTGAGGAGAGTACCGAGCTGGAAAGTCTTGAACATGAACAGGAGCTGAAATAACGGCACATGGAATTCCTAATCGTTTTCCAATGTGCCTCTCCATTTGTGTGCCCAAAATAAGTTCTGGCGCAACGGCTTGAATATGCTTTTCAACCTCCAGATAATCATCAGAAATAAGAGCATCCAGACCAAATGTGGCAGCAAACTTTCGCATAGGCCTAGCCATTTCTCGATTGAAACAGCCTAGACCAACCACCTCAAAACCAATTTCATCTCTTGCAATCCTGGCAGCAGTCATTGCGTGAGTACCATCTCCAAAAATGAAAACTCTTTTGCTTGTAAGATAAGTACTATCTACCGAAGCAGAGTACCAAGGAAGCTGGGAATAAGTATCCGCATCACTAGTATTGATTTCTACGATTTCAGAAATTTCTTCAACAAAGTCAGAAATAGCTCCAACGCCTATTGGAACAGTTTTAGTGAAAGGTTGTGAATAAGTACGCTCTAGATATCTACATGCCATTTCACCAGTTTCGGGATACATCAAAACATTGAAGTGTGCTTGCGAAATGAGCTCTATATCTTTTGGTGTAGCGCTATAGGGTGCACAAATATTTACCTTTATTCCCATGGAGTTTAATAATTTGGTCATTTCCAGAACATCATCACGATGCCTAAAGCCTAATGCTGTTGGCCCTATTAGGTTACAAGTGATTTCACTGGTTTTTTCCAGCGGTCTGGAAAGAGTTTTCACAATTTGGAAAAAAGTTTCATCTGCACCAAAGTTTTCTTTCCGCTGATAACTGGGTAATTCTAAAGGTACTACAGGAACCGGTAAACCAAGTGTTTCCGCTAAGCCCCCTGGATCATCCTGTATCAACTCCGCCGTACATGAAGCGCCCACGAGCAGCAATTCAGGCTTAAATCTTTCATAAGCTTCGATACAAGCCTTTTTAAACAAGCTTGCCGTATCTGACCCTAAATCACGAGCTTGAAATGTAGTATAGGTTACGGGGGGGCGATGGTTCCGCCTTTCAATCATTGTAAATAGTAAATCAGCGTAAGTATCACCTTGCGGAGCATGCAGAACTAGATGCACTTTTTCCATACCGGTCGCAACTCGTATCGCTCCGACATGTGGAGGACCTTCATATGTCCAGACCGACAGCTTCATGCGACCCTGCCAATCTTAAGTTTCTCAGATCGATTTATCGGACGAGCAAAGAGTGATGCTAGGTCAGCTGCCTGCTCATAAAAATGTATTGGACTAAAAACTAATTCTATAGCCCATTTGGTGGTTAATCCTTTAGCCTCTAAAGGATTTGCCAATCCTAATCCACAGACTGTTAAATCCGGCATGTGATCAAACACCCTATCTAACTGCTTATCAACATCTTGACCTTCGGAAATAATTATTCCCTCTGGAAGAAGCTGCAGATCAGGCCCAACTAACTGTTTATGAATATACGGACTTCCAACTTCAATTAATTTCATTCCACATTCTTGATTTAAAAATCTAGCTAATGGGATTTCAAGCTGACTATCTGGAAAAAGAAAAAGTGAGCGACCAGTTAATATTTTCGAAACCTTTTCAATGGCAATTTCTGCGCGCCGACGCGGAGCATCTGTTACTGCTTCAAAAGTTTCTTTTGAGACGCCAAAGATACCGCAAATTGCCTTTAACCATTCGGTTGTTCCACTCGCACCAAAAGGAAAAGGAGCAAAGATTGGCTTTGCTCCGCGACGAACCATCTCTTCAAAGCTTGCACCTAGAAATGGCTGCGCACAGATAAAATGGGTATTACTTCCTACCGAAACTTTGTCATCAACTCGAACCTGGGGCAAAACAAAGACGTTCTTCAAACCAAGCTGCTCCAACAATCTGAGCATCTGATCATGAACAATGTCTGGAAGAGCCCCAAGTATTACAAGTTGCCTCTCATTCGAGGGCTCAAGACCCCGAATCACCGCCTCTAAACAGGCATCTTCACCTTGAGTAAAAGTGGTTTCGATTCCTGAACCGGAGTAATTTATAACATTTACTTTTGGAAAATATCGCTCAGATAATTTTTCTGCTGCAGTGGCTAAATCCAACTTAATAACTTCTGATGGACATGAGCCAACCAAAAATAAACGTTTTATGTCCGTTCTCCTTGAAAGTAACTCTTCTACGGTTCTCTCAAGCTCTTGCTGAGCATCTGCCATCCCAGCCAAGTCTGTTTCTTCAAGTATCGCGGTACCAAATCGAGGTTCAGCAAATACCATCACCCCAGCAGCACTCTGCAGTAAATGAGCGCAGGTCCTCGAGCCAACAACAAGAAAAAATGCATCCTGCATTTTCCGGTGCAGCCAAATTATCGATGTTAAACCGCAGAAAACTTCATGCTGCCCACGCTCCTTAAGGACAGGTGCATTCATGCAGCCAGCTAGGGATTTTTCACTGGACATAAGCATCCTCCCAAGCTGACTGCAGCCTAGCAGCCCTTAATTTTATGAGAAATTGTATAGCATTCACGAAATATGCAGCATACGCACAAAGAGCTAACAACATGAGTTGTTGCTCCGAAAATAAATTTATCCAGAGAGCAAGGACATAAGCAATATGCAAGAAAATTACGAAGAAACTTACAACGTCTTCCCAAAAAAACGCAGGCGCTAATAGGTACTGACCGAAAACAACCTTTTCCCAGATCGCACCGGTGATCATTATTACTAACAGAATAGAGGTTTTAGCAATTACGGAAATAGTGGCAAGCTGGTAGCCATCGCCAGTATTCAAATACCTGATTACCAGGTAGGTAGAAACGAGAAAAACAAAAAACTGAAGCGGAGCAAGCACCCCCTGCACTTGCGTCCAAATAGTCTCATCCCTGCGCTTTTTTTCTTCTGCAGTATACAGCAAGTCGCGGTCTTTCTTTTGCTCTCTCCGTCCCTTGGCTGTCTCGCGACGGGCAAAGGGCATAACATCAGTATTGCTCAGCATAAAAATATGTCAATAAAAACTTACACACTCTTACAAAAAGTGTCTACTTATGTGAACAACTTGTAAGTTGGAAATGCCATTAGTTTTTGATCAAAAATAAAACATTTTTTATAAAAATTTTGGAAAGCACATAAAGTTGGACAAATTGCTTAAAATTAATTATGATAAAATCACACGAATTTTTAAACATAAGCTGCTTGGCCTAAGTCGATCAGGGATTGGAGGCAAGCGTGAGCAAAAAAAATATCGGAAAACCACCCAGATCGGATGATAGTCTGATCTCGAGCTTGGTTTACTCAGCCTTAAATACAAGTAAGGAACACATCTTACGTCCAGCAAATCCCGAATGGGTTGAAGAAGCTGGGATTTTGCTTGTGCGGCAATGCTTATCTAGCACCTTTGATCAAAAGACTGTTTTGCGGGAGCTAGTGGAGCTAGGTTTTAAGCATGATACAATTGTCGATTATTGTATTCCTCTTGCCGCAACAAAACTTGGAGAATCTTGGGTTAACGATACTTTAAGTTTCTCTGAAACAACTGTTGGATCTGCCAATTTACAAATTTTACTAAAGTTAATAGCTGAAGATAGGCAAATTGGTTTTAATTCCAGCAATGGAAAAAGATTTCTTATCTGTGTCCACGAAAGCGAACAACATACTCTCGGGGCTTTGGTTATGGGTGATATGCTGAGACGGCAAGGACACTCCTTAAAGATAAAATTAGATGCAAAATTCTCAGAAATTTGCGATCTCCAAAATGCCAATGATTACGATGCAATATTTTTCTCATGTGCAAGTTTTTTAAGCGCCAAAGAAACAGTCGGCTGTGTCAAAAAAATCAGACAGACTTTTAGAGATCATATCCCAATTTTTTTGGGAGGCAGTAATATTGAGCAGATATCTGAGGGTATAAATTTAAAAGATTTTGATTTAGTTACAAGCTCGCTTGACGCAGCTACCGAATACGTTGAAAAACAACGTAAAAAAGAACCATTGGGACTGCTAGGAGCCTGCTAACGATGAACCAGAAACCAGATACTATTTGGAAGTTTGGTTCGATTCCAATGATAGATCCAGAACATCTGGGCCTAGTTTTAGCAACGTCTTCCGATATTGCGCTTTTATTAAATTCTGATACCAAAATATCATCAATTTTGGTCAACAATGCAGAGAAATCTTATGGAAACTTGAACCATTGGATTGGACGAAAAGTCACAGATTTTTTAACCACAGAAAGTATTCCAAAAATTATAACTGCGATTGAAAAGTTGGAGAGTGACGAAACAGTCTTATATGGCTTGGAACTTAACCATATCGATAATGCACAATGGCAGTTTCCTATTAAATATAATATCCACCGGCTTGGAAAAGACGGGCAAATAATCTTGCTTGGTCGCGATCTTCAATCAATATCAGAAAATCAACAAAGGTTTGTTAAAGCTCAAATAGTAGCTGAAGAAAGCATAGAGGAAAAAAGAGAATTAGAAGCGCATTTTAAAGTGCTATTGGCCAAAACAAATGATGCTTTGGCTTTTGTAAATGCAAAGTCAGGTGAAATCGTTTTTTCTAACCCTGCGTTTCAAGAGTTCTTTTTTAATGACGATGTCATCGTTGAAAAAACGTCGATGCAGTCCTTTCTTGCTAACAAAACTGAGCGAAAAGGGTTCATGGAAAAAATTTCCATAGCTGCCCATGGAAATTATGACGTAAGTGAAGAGCTGAATACGAATAACGGAGAAGTGATTTTTTCGATAACTCCTGATATTTATAGAGCAGCAGGACAACAGATTATTATCTGCAAATTTCTTCCGAAAACAATCAGAAAACAAGGTGAAAAAGAGCTCATAGAGAATCTCCTTGCAACATTTCACAACAGTCCAGACGCAATAATTTTCACAGATGTTAAAGGGGCAATCCAATATACGAATGAAAGATTTTTGGATCTAACGAACACTAGCCGCAAAAATGAGGTTGTTACAAAAAACCTTTCAGAGTTTTTGGGCAGAGGAGAAATTGACTTAGCCATAATGTTAGAAAACGTTATGAAATCTGGAGCTGTTAAAATTTATTCTACCCATTTGAAAAGCTCTTTTGGAACTAAAATAGATATTGAAGCTTCAGTTTCACGTAATAATTCTGACACCAATGGTTTAGTTGCGTTTATAGTAAGAGAAGTTTCATCACCTGGTAATAGAGCTGGGGTTTATGGCGCAAACACTAATTTGGAAAAAAATAAGGATGAAGTTACTGCAAAGGAGTTAGTCGGAAGCGCAACTCTCAAAGAGATCGTTACTGACACAACCGATGTTATTGAAAAAATATGTATAGAAGCTGCCCTAGAAATAACGAATAATAATAGAGCTGCCGCAGCTGACCTATTAGGCCTTTCCAGGCAGAGCCTCTATGTAAAATTAAGTAAGTTTGAAATGTAAGCCAAGGTTTGGCTTTAAACCTTTTGAAATCAATTAAAGTTTAACAAAAGTATTTATTTTCAGTTGCATGATTTCATATTGTCAATAATATATGACACATGAGTGTCACGAATAGTAAACAGCCTACAACATATCCAAATTTTCTGGTAGTTCTCGAACTTCTTAAGCCAATAACATGGTTCCCTCCGATGTGGGCTTTCGCTTGTGGTGTAATATCATCGGGTATCTCTGTGGCGGAAAATTTAGACTTACTCATTTTGGGGATTATTGTTGCAGGACCAGTAGTTTGCGGAATGAGCCAGGCAGCCAATGATTGGTGTGATAGGCACGTAGACACAATAAATGAACCAAATAGACCTATCCCATCTGGTAGGATGCCAGGAACTTGGGGTTTAAAAATAGCGTTAGGAATGACTGTGCTGGCACTAGCATTAGGTTGGCAACTTGGCATATGGGGCTTTATTGCAACTATCATTGCAGCGTTAGCCGCATGGGCCTACTCGATTGAGCCTATTCGATTGAAAAGATCAGGCATATGGGGTCCTGGTTTGGTTGGTCTCTGTTATGAAGGTATACCTTGGTTCACCGGTGCCGCGGTTATGCTACAAGCATTTCCAGATTTAAAAATTATTTTGGTAGCAATTGCCTATGCAATAGGAGCTCATGGGATCATGACGCTCAACGACTTCAAAGCGCTAAAGGGAGATAAAGCGCTTGGAATAAATTCACTTCCAGTACAATTAGGCCCCGAAAAAGCTGCAAAAATTGCATGCTATGTAATGGCCATACCTCAGATCTTAGTGGTAACTTTTCTTTTTGCCTGGGGATTAACCACATTTTCGATTTTTATTTTATTGCTCGTAATCGGACAGATATTAGCAATGAGACGGCTACTAAGCGATCCAGAAAAATTTGCTCCTTGGTATAATTCAACAGGAGTTTTGATGTTTGTGAGCGGAATGTTGGTTTGTGCTCTCGGTTTATCACAGGCGGTTGCCCAATGACCAACGGTATTCAACAAAAAACTCTTGGATGGTTTTCAATTTTTCGACTTGGTTTAGTTCAAGCCTGTCTTGGTGCAGTGGTTGTATTGATGACTTCTACTTTGAACCGCCTTATGGTGGTAGAATTATCCATGGCTGCTACAGTGCCAGGGTTTTTAGTCGGCTTACACTACGCCGTTCAGCTTTCAAGACCTAAATGGGGTTTAATTTCTGACCTCGAAAATAACAGAACTAAATGGATAAATTTGGGCATGCTAATCTTAGGGATTGGAGCAAATTTAGCTACATTAAGTCTGGTGCTTTTTAATTCAAATCCTCTTTTAGCAATGCTCCTTTCTATTCTTGCTTACACACTTATTGGACTAGGAGTGGGAGCATCCGGAACCTCTTTATTAGCGCTAATGGCAAAACATACTGCTGAGCGGCGACGACCTGCTGCTGCCATGATTACATGGTTAATGATGATATTTGGGATAGCGATGACAGCTGGGATCGTTGGAATGCTGCTGGTTCCATACAGCTTTGAATTATTGCTCAAAATTGTAGCGGGATTAACAGTTTTGACTATGATTATATCATTCGCCGCTACATGGAAAATTGAAAACAACCTAGATGAAATAAGGCAAACGGATCAAGAAAAAGCACCGTTACTTGAAGAATTAAAAAGTTTGTGGGAGCATTCAAAAACCAGGAATTTTACAATTTTTGTCTTCCTTTCCATGACAGCTTACTTCATGCAAGAACTTATTCTTGAGCCATATGCTGGTATTGTTTTCCAATATACTCCAAGTCAAACAACTTCGTTATCTGGAATGCAAAATGGTGGTGTTTTTGTTGGAATGCTCACTGTTGGAATACTGGCGACTGCGCTCAAATTTGGAACATTAAAATCGTGGGTCCAAGCGGGATGCTTAGGTTCCTGTTTTATGCTTATATCAATTATGCTGCTAGGACAGATAAATAGTTCTTTACCGTTAGAACTAGCTGTTGTTGGTCTTGGGTTTTTTAATGGGATGTTCGCGGTTGCTGCGATCGGCTCTATGATGAGTTTGGCAGGTAGTGGAAGTAAAAGACGCGAAGGAACTAGAATGGGATTATGGGGGGCAGCACAAGCGATAGCTGCTGGTTTTGGTGGTCTATTGGGAACGATCCTTGTGGACTTATTGCAAGTGGCTGACCTTAGCCCCGTAAATGCTTATGGTATGGTTTTTTCACTAGAAGCCAGCCTATTTGCATTAGCTGCTCTTTTGGCGAGCACATCAATTACGTTTAATAAAAGTTATGGGAAAAATATAGCAATACCGGGTGAGTAAAATGTTTGACGTTGTAATTATTGGCGGTGGTCCATGCGGAGCAACTGCCGCAGAGGATCTTGGAAAATTAGGTCACAAAGTTGCGCTTTTGGATAGGCCGGGAAGGATTAAACCATGTGGCGGTGCCGTTCCACCTATCCTAATAAGAGACTTTGACATACCTGATCGTTTATTAAAAGCAAAGATTGTAACTGCTAGGATGGTTTCTCCAACAAACCGAAGTGTCGATATACCGATAGAAAACGGCTTCGTTGGAATGGTGGATAGGGAAGAATTTGATGAATTCTTGCGGAAACGTGCTGAGTCTGCCGGAGTTACTAGGTTTTCAGGTACGTTTGATAAAATAACTCGTCAAGATGGTGAAACTATTGTTGAGTTTTTAAATCATAAAAACGAAAATAAGGAAAAAATACGAGCAAAAATAATTATTGGGGCTGATGGAGCTAGAAGCAAAGTAGCTAGATCCGAGATCCCTGGAGCGGATCAAATTCCTTATGTGATTGCTTATCACGAAATTATAAAAGCACCAGAAGGGTTTTCTGGATACAAGTCGGATCGCTGTGATGTGATTTACAACGGCTCAATTTCGCCTGATTTCTACGGTTGGGTTTTCCCACATGGAGAAACCGTTTCTGTGGGAATGGGCACCGGTGTAAAGGGTTTTGATTTAAAGGATGCCACTTCATCCCTTCGTGTTAATTCAGGCTTGGAGAACTGTGAAACTATTAGAAAAGAAGGAGCGCCAATTCCACTTAAGCCATTAAAAAAATGGGATAATGGCAAAGATGTTTTATTGGCTGGTGATGCAGCCGGTGTAGTCGCTCCCAGTTCAGGCGAAGGCATATTTTATGCTATGTGTTCTGGTCGAATGGCCGCTTCAGCCGTTGCAGAAGCATTGCAAAAACATAATCCAAAGTTGCTTGGCTTAGCTCAAAAATCCTTTGTTAAACAACATGGAACCGTTTTTAAAGTTTTAGGCGCGATGCAGAATGCATATTATAAAACAGATGATAGAAGAGAAAGATTTGTCTCGCTCTGCCATGATGTGGATGTACAAACAATGACATTTGAAGCGTACATGAATAAGGACTTGGGAAGATCCCAACCGCTAGCTCATCTTAAAATTGCGCTAAAAAATATTGCCCATTTGTTAGGTATCGTTTCGAAGGAATATACATGACAATTTTTATACCTGCCTGGAATAAAGGGACACTAGAGCCAGTAGAGAAGCTTGAAGTTCACAAAAGAGGTTTAAAGCATAAAGCAATCTCGATATTTGTTTTCTGTGGTGGGAAACTGCTCATTCAGCAAAGAGCATCTAATAAATATCATTCACCCGAACTTTGGGCCAATTCCTGTTGTTCACATCCAAATTGGGGCGAAAGCTCGGAAGACTGTTCAAGTAGACGTATATTTGAAGAACTTGGACTTAAGAACTTGGAACTGCGTTTTATTGATAAAATAGAATATAGGGCAAATGTTGGTTTCGAACTGATAGAGCATGAAGTTGTAGATTGTTTTTCTGCTTTCTGTGAGACAACTCCAGAAGTTAAAATGAATCCAGAAGAGGTAAAGGATTTTGCTTGGGTGGATATTGAAAAATTAAGGGAAAACGTAAAAAATTCTCCAGCAAAATATACTCAGTGGTTCAAAATTTATTTAAATGAACATTTCGAAAAGTTGTTTATTTTTCAGTAATTAGATTATTAACTACAATTAGAAACTTTCAAGGTATTCAAGTTGACTAAAATTTTTGTTGCCGGCGCAACTGGTTACATTGGAACAAATGTTGTCAAAAGCGCGTTAGAGAAAAATTTTGATGTTGTTGCAGCCACAAGAAAAGAGAAGGCTGATTTTGGTCTAAAGGATCAAAATTTAACAGTGATAAAAATATCCAAAAATGACAAAAGCTGGCTAGCTAACCTTCACGATATAGATGTATTCATCTCTTGCTTGGCAAGTCGATCTGGTGAGCCCAAAGATGCTCATTATGTAGATTTTGAACTTAACAATCTACTTCTTGAAAAAGCAAAGGCTATAAAGTGTTCACAATTTATTCTACTATCAGCAATCTGCGTTCAAAAACCAAAATTAGCTTTTCAATTTGAAAAACTAGCTTTCGAAGAAGCGCTAAGAAACAGTGGGCTGAATTTTTCAATTATAAGGCCTACCGCCTATTTCAAATCTTTATCTGGGCAAATAGAAAATATAAAACAGGGTAAACCTTACATCTATTTTGGTGATGGTAAAATTACGCAGTGCAATCCAATTTCTGAAAAAGATTTATCTCTTTTTATTTTATCTTGTATCAGAGATAAAAATAAGTGGAAAAAGATACTGCCTATTGGAGGCCCAAATCAATCGTTGACGCCAAAAAATGTTGGTGAAATGTTATTTGAGATATTTGAAATGACCCCAAAATACAGATCTTTTCCGACCAAAATACTTGATGTAATTGGTTTATTTTTCTTAATTGGCTCTCCTTTCTCAAACTGGGCAAAAAACAAGTTCGAGCTGATTAAAATAGCTAAATATTATGCAACTGAGTCCATGCTATTATGGGATGAGGACAAAATGTGTTACGATCCCTTTAAAACACCCTCGACAGGAAAAGATACTTTAGAGCAATATTTTTATGCCATTAAAAAACAAAAGGTAGAATTAAATATCGACCGCGACAGTAAGCTTTATTGATTTTCAATATGTAAAAGTCTAAGTGGCTAAGGAAAAGCATCAACGGGTGAAAAACTCAAATGATATCATTTGATTACACGCAAGTTCCAATAATAATTAGTCTTTTAATTATTTTATTTGGGCTAACATTTAGGGGAATATGGCTATGGAGTTCGCTGACTGTAGCGGTAGTATTTCTTTATATTACAGACAAAGAAAGCATTATTACTCTGGTAATTTATGGTTTAACCGCATCACTACTAATTTTTGGTTACATTAACATTAAGCGTGGCCTAAATTTTACTGATCGCGAAAAATCCGATAATACCGATTTCACATTTGCCGTAGACGCAAATAATTTATTGGGCTTAGTAGAATGGGATTTAAAGAAGTTTTCAGATTTCATAAACGAACTTGAGCGAGACGGTATGGCTACTCATCTTTTCTTTGATTATGGAATTAAAAAAACTCTAAAGAATAGTAATTTCCTTCGACCAAAAGAGACTGTTCCAATTGCTTTATGCAGACTTCTCAAGCGAGACAGATACAATCTCACGGTTTCTAAGAAAGGTCACAGCGCAGATCCTTTAATAATAAGATACGCAGACAGGAATAATTTAACCGTTTTAAGTAATGATAAGTTTGATAAGCAATTTGATGACAAATTTTTTATTCAAGCGGCCGATAGACTTAAACAAAAAGGATTAATACGCCGGGTTGGATTAATAGACGGCAAACTGACTATCATGTAAGTTAACTTAAATTTAAGAAACTGCATTTTCTTTAAAATTACCAAAATCAAATTTCCGACAATTTTGACTACTTTGTTCTAATAATTTGATACTTCTATCAATTATATCGTTTATACCCATACCTGCATCTTCATACATTGAGTTAACATCTGCTTGATCGATAAATCTATCAGCCACAAAAATGCTATCAAATACTAAATTTTCATTTCTTTTTCTGTTCCTATTAACATGTTGCAGTACTATGCTTCCAAAGCCCCCCATTGAGCCTTGCTCAACTGTCAACATACAAGAGTGATTTTCCATTAACTGATCAACAAGTTCGACGTCTAATGGTTTTGCAAACCTTGCGTCAGCTATTGTTACACTAACACCCATTTTAGCTAAAGCCACTTCGGCATCCTTAACCAAGTTCATATGCGCACCAAATGATAAGATGACCAGATCAGTTCCTTCTTGGATAATGCGCCCTTTGCCTATTTTGAGAATTTCACCTCTTTGGGGTAATTGAATACCAGTACCATTCCCACGAGGATATCTAAATGCAACCGGCCCTTCATCAAATTCTGCCGCAGTCCTAACCATGTGGACTAATTCTGCTTCGTCAGAAGCAGCCATAACCGTCATGTTTGGAATGTTAGACATATATGAGATATCAAATACTCCAGCGTGAGTAGCGCCATCTGCTCCAACTAAACCTGCTCTATCAATGGCAAAACGTACTGGAAGATTTTGCAAAGCTACATCGTGAACAATTTGGTCATAGGCGCGTTGCAAAAAGGTTGAATAAATCGCACAAAATGGCTTCATCCCTCCGGCGGCAAGGCCAGCCGCGAAGGTCACTGCGTGCTGTTCGGCTATACCGACGTCAAAGACACGTTCAGGCAACTCTTTGGCAAGAATATTTATTCCCGTTCCGGATGGCATGGCTGCTGTTATCCCAACCACTCTTGTATCCAACTTTGCTTCTTCAAGAAGTGATTTGCCAAAAATACTGGTATATGAGGGAGCATTTGCTGGAGCCTTGGATTGCTGACCAGTCTGAACATTGAATTTTGAAACTCCGTGATACTTATCAGCGGAGTTTTCAGCTGGTGCATAACCATGCCCTTTTTTAGTACAAACATGAATTAAGGTTGGACCAGTTGACCTAAACTTTGCAGCACGCAAAACATACAGCAACTGTCTCATATCATGCCCATCAATTGGTCCAAGATAGTTGAAACCAAGATCTTCAAAAAATGTTGATTGGCTTCTTCCAGTTACAAGTTGTCTTGCTCTTCTAGCCCCCTCTCTAAGTGTAGAAGGTAAATGACTTTCAATTTCTTCTCCAAAAAGTTTTAATTTTTCGAATGCTTGATGTGAGTTGATTGTAGATAAGTAAGATGACATTGCGCCAACTGGAGGCGCAATAGACATTTCGTTATCATTGAGGATCACGAACATTCTCTTATTTTCGCTTCCAACGTTATTTAGGGCTTCATAGGCCATGCCTGCTGTAATCGAACCATCTCCTATAACAGCAATCGTATCACCAATAGCCTGACCTAATTCTCTAGCCATGGTAAAGCCTAGAGCAGCTGATATTGAAGTTGAGCTATGGGCAGCACCAAAAGGATCATATTCACTTTCACTTCGTTTCGTAAATCCGCTTATACCACCCTTCTGCCGAAGACTTCTCATATCATTTCGGCGTTCTGTGATTATTTTGTGTGGGTAACACTGATGCCCAACATCCCAAATTAGCTTATCAAAGGGAGTATTAAAAACTGCGTGTAAAGCTACGGTTAACTCCACCACTCCAAGTGATGACCCTAAGTGACCTCCTGTTTGAGAAACCACTTCGATAACCTCATTTCGGAGTTCCTTGGATACCTGATCCAACTGTTCATCATTAAGAAGCCGCAGATCATTGGGTGTTTTAACTTTATTTAGCAAAAGGTTTTCTAGATTTTTGGACATTATTTTACCCTTAAAGTTAACACCCCGCACTGTTGGGCAATACTATCTCTTCTCTCGACATTTGATTATAATTTTGTTGCTACGGGCAAGTTGCTAAGCCAATTGCCCGTAGCATTATTTTTTTAGTTCACCTTGTACAAATCAAAGGCTTAACCAGCTGCAGCTGCTGCTGATTCAAACCAGTTGAAGTACTCCGTGCTAAGCAGAACGAGATGTATCATTGCTGCTAGCAAGAATAGGAAAACACCTTGTGCAACAAACACACGGCGTGGATCGAAAACGAGCCAGATTTTATAGAATTTAGCCATTAATCAATCCTCCCTAAAATGCGAACCAAGGGCGGTAGATGTATGTTGCTACATGAGCTAAGATACATGCAGTTACGAATAACCACATCCCACTCAAATAAACAGAATGCAACTCCTGCGCCTGTTCGTCTGTTAAACCTGTAAAAGACAGGTCACTTTTGCTTGACATGAAATATCCTCCAGAATGTTTCATGGCGCCACAGTTCCCCTATGGCCGGGTCCCTCCGAGACTCATTCTCTTCGGGGTTCTGATCTGCAAAGTGCAGAACAGCTCTCATTTCTCGGGCTGATTCAGACCGAGAAAATTACTGGTGTGATCCTATGAGCTTCGAGCCATGCTCGGGTGACCGGACCATCAACAAAAAGACTTTTTCTCCTATACATATCAATGAGCCAGAAGATCATTGAAAACGGGCTTGCAGCTAAGAAAATTAACCAAAATATCACTGAATATTCCCAGCGATAGTTAATTTTTTTTCTATGGCGTTGATGCGTTTGAAGTATTTCTGACATAACACTAACCTCCATCTGTTTCTGATAAGTTTTGGTTTCTAAGGGCGGATACTGTTTCAAGATCAACGCGCTCGCCTCCAACTTTTAAAGTTTGCGCCTCCGCTTGATCTCGAAGTTTTTTAGCTGCCGAAATCCTAGTTAAAATAGGATGAGTTGCTACAATTCTATCTAATTCACTTTGAGCCTCAGGATCCCAGGGCAAGTCTTTTTTCAGATTAACGGGAGTAGCCTCAGTCGCGTCCATTTCACTTGCGAGAGGTAAAATATGAAACAATGCATCGAACAACCCGTTACATAATTCCTGAAGAATATATGTTGCTCCCGCATAACCCATAAATGGCGTGCCAGTAGCTCTTCGGATGGCTGCTCCAGGAAATGACGCTGGAATAAATGCAGGCTGTGGCCCATGACCACCTTTTAGTTCCGAAAGATAAATTTTTTCATTTATTGAACCAAAAACAATCAGTGGCCTTTTTTCACTGAAAAGTTTTCTTACCTCATCATTATCAGTCTTTTTACCTGCAATACGTCCAACAGCAAAAGCACAAGGAAAACCAAAATCGGTTTCAAGATAATTTCGTATTCCGCGGGAGTAAGTTTCGTTTGCAACAATGGCAAATTCAGCAGTAGCGAAAAAATCCTGTGTAACTGAACGCCAAAGATCCCAAATAGGCTTTAATGTAGAATGCTTTTCTTTTTCAATAAATGGCTCAGGGTCCAGCTCTAAAATATCACCCAATTTTCTCAGGAATTTTGTGGTACTTTCCATCCCAATTGGTGCTTGCAGATAAGGCTTACCAAGTACTTCACACAACCCTCTTCCGAATTCACGGTACATACAGATATTCGCATCTGCATTTACTAATCCTCGCATTTCTGCCAAATGCGCTCCAAGTGGCATTACCATATTGACTTCGGCACCAATGCCTTCAACTAGTCGCCGTATTTCGGCCAGGTCACTTGGCATATTAAAAGTACCATACATTGGCCCCAAAATATTTACTCGGGGTTTTGATTCTTCCGGTCTCTTCTTTTCGGGCGGCATTCGTCCCTTTGTCATTCCAAACTCGGTAAAGATCCAAGTCATTGCCCTGTCAGCGCACTGCCACTGGTCTTCATCGATCGTCCTAGGCAAAAACCTTTGGATTGATGTACCTTGAGGGGTAACACCACCACCTATCATTTCGGCAATCGAGCCCGTAACAACAACAGCTGGCAATGCAGGATCCAAAGTCTTCCAAGCCCTCTTCATAGCGCCCTCGGTACCGTCTCTTCCAAGCTCCTCTTCACCCAGCCCAGTGACTACAATAGGCAGCTCATGCGGCGGCAGACCATCTGTATAATGCATAACCGAAGTAACGGGAAGATTTTCACAGCCAACAGGACCATCGATCACAACCTGCAAACCTTTAACCGCACAGAAAGCGTAGACAGCCCCCCAATATCCGCCGGCACGATCATGATCTTGTATCAACATTAGATCATCTCCTGTGCTTTGGCTGCCTTAGCAGCCTTTTCGAGCTTTTTCTGGTTCTGAGCGCGAAATTCTGGTCTTAAATTAGGTTCACCTTCCCATACGCCCGACGTATCATCTGATCCTACACCTTCAAAAAAGTTTTGAAGGCTTTGCATTTTATCGGAGTTATTCAAAACTCCATTTATCAATTGATTGAAGCTTCCAACACCAGCCTGCCCCATCAGCGGCCTTGCTGAAACAAGGTTTGTAAAATAGAGCGCTGATTTGCCCTTTTGCTTGAAATGCTGCACTAAAGGCGTCGTTCCGATAGCTAAATCTGGTTCAAGTGCCTCGGCAGCTGATATATCATCTTCAAGTGAAGCACGAAATTTTACTACAGCCCCTTTAGCTTCAAGCCACTGAGCATCTTGTTCAGCCATAGGTGTACGAGGACAAGCTGTTCCAACATAAGGAACATCAATTCCGCTCTCCGATAGAAGTCTAGCTACAATTAATTCACTACCCTCATAACCGGATACCGTAATTCGCCCTTTAATTTTACTATCTTTTAAAGATTTTTTAATATTGGGAAGAACAGCATTCTTTGCCTTGGATATTTTTGCTTTTGAAACACCAAAAACCTCACCAACGCTTTCTAACCAAGATGCTGTTCCTTCATATCCCACAGGGGCACTGCCGATGGAAGGTCTGCCAGCAGCATCAAATTCTCGCATAGTGGCAGTATAAAATGGGTGGATCGCAGCAACAGCGCTACAATCCAGAGCCGCATACATTTCTCTCCACTCTCGAGCTGGTAAAACAGGCCCAGCCGCTAAATCCATTGGCGCCAAAATTGAACCAATAACCATCGGATCAGCTGGAAACATTTCGCCAAGCATAGCTAATGTTGGCCGATCAGATTTGCCGGAAGATGGAGCCGCAACAGGTCCTGCTTCGACCTCTTGCCGG
Source organism: Paracoccaceae bacterium (assembly GCA_902543185.1). Classification (GTDB taxonomy): domain Bacteria; phylum Pseudomonadota; class Alphaproteobacteria; order Rhodobacterales; family Rhodobacteraceae; genus Salinivivens. The sequence goes on along the minus strand of CACBXB010000005.1, from coordinate 102,245 downwards.
GCAAAATTTAGCATCGCCCCAGCTAGTATATCTTTTGCCTCGGCATGAGTAGGTACACCAAAGCCAGGTACATCAATTCCAATAATTCTGACTCCGTTTATCTCATTAGGCAGAAGACGAAGTGGAACACCGCTTGCCGTTGGAACACAAAGGTTTGTTACTACTATGGCATCATAATTTTTTGGATCAGCCATATCATGAACTGCATCTCTAATATCTTCGAATAGTTTTCCCGTTACCAAAGATTCTGAATTAAAAGGAACATAACCAACCGATCGCCTTGCACCATAAAAATGGCTAACAAAGCTCAATCCGTAGACGCAACAAGCAGAGCCTGATAAAACAGTTGCTACTCTTTTCATTCTTAATCCCACACGGAGAGATCCAAAAGCTGGGCACATAGACTGTGGCTTATCGTGAGGACCTACCGGGTAGTCTTTTTCGTACTTTTTAAGACTCTGAGCATTTTTGTTATTAGCAAGAGCAGAAAGCTGCGTAGAATTCGAATGGCAACCGACATCTGATGCATCACCGCCCAGAATAGCCTGCGGACTATCGTTCGGTTCTTTCGGAGTGATCAATTCAGCCGAAGAGGCATTATCATATGTGATTTCGTTTCCCATCAAGCCTCGTCGTAAACTACTTCTAAGGAAACTTTGGGTTTTGAGTTCTTTCCGCGCATATCAACGTCTGTTGCGGGAACTAGAACAAAATCACCGCCCGTATCTTTACTATCAAATAGGTTTAAAAGACCATCTGAGTCCAAAGGCGTTGGCCGCATTGGAGGCGCACCGGCTACAGCTTCAGCTAGTTCAGTAAATAAGTCTCCCCATTGGCTTTGTGATGTGCCTACAATCTGATAGTTAGCTGATTTTTTTCTGAGGTCATCATCTTGCGGAATTGAAGCTAGAACCGGAATATCAACAGCTTTCGCAAAAGCCGCTGCCTCTCCACTTCCGTCGTCTTTATTAATTACTAAACCAGCAACCCCGACATTTCCTCCAAGTTTTCGGAAATACTCAACAGCTGAGCAAACATTATTAGCTACATATAAAGATTGTAAATCATTTGAGCCAACTAAAATAACTTTCTGCGCCATATCTCGCGCAATTGGGAGCCCAAAACCTCCACAGACAACATCACCAAGAAAATCCAAAAGAACGTAGTCAAAGTCCCAATCATGAAAACCAAGTTTTTCGAGTAGCTCAAAACCATGGATAATCCCGCGTCCACCACAACCTCGTCCAACCTCAGGACCGCCAAGCTCCATTGCAAAGACACCGCCTCTTTTGAAGCAAACATCACCAATCTTAACTTCTTCCCCAGCTAGCTTTTTCTTAGTAGAGGTTTCGATTATTGTGGGACAGGCTTTTCCACCAAAAAGAAGCGAAGTTGTATCAGATTTTGGATCACAGCCTATAAGAAGAACTCTTTTCCCAAGTTCAGCCATCATATGAGAAAGGTTTGCTAGGGTGAATGATTTTCCAATACCGCCTTTGCCGTAAATAGCTACAATTTGGGTTTTTTTAGTCGGTTCACTAATTTCTCCATCGGCCTTTATATCAGCCAAATCCATATTTGCCTCTTCCCTTAAACGCGAAGAGTAGTCTTTTAAATTTGGCACTTCGTCTTTCATTGTAGATTTCCCCAGTCCAATACCATTTTGCTGCAACTTTCATCTTCAAAAGCTGTCCGATAGGCCCATGCAGCATCTTCTGCAGCCGCTCGATTAGTAATTAAGCCATCAAGAGAAAGATGACCCTCGTCGACCATTGAATTAACAGCCCGCATATCGGCCTGTTTCCATTCCGCTGATATCCGTATTTTAATTTCCTTCATAAAAGCTTGAGGAAAAGCAAAATTTATTCTGTCAGCATAAAAACCTGCTAGCACAATCTCAGCTCCCACAGCGCAGTGGTCAATCCAATCATCTAATAAATCTGATCTTCCAGATGCATCAAAAACAGAAGTATAATTATTCTTCTCATCGTCATTTGGATGCACCACTTCATAGCCCAAGGCTCCAACTGCCCGCTTTTCGTCAATTTCCCAGACAGTGGGGGGATTGCCTCCAGCAATTATTGTTATTCGGGCTAGGAGACGACCAAGAGCACCGTGCCCTATGATTAGATCAGGAAATTTCGCGTCAGGACCAGTGAGCGCGTGTCTTGCTGTGGCAGCCAAGGCATATAAGACACCTTTTTCTCCAATTTGGCTATTTATCTTAGTAACACGCTTCATCGATGTTACTAAGTGACGGGCAGAACCTCCAAAAAGGCCTTTGGCGTCGACAAAGCCATTAGATCCTGGAACAAAAACTAAATCTCCAACTTTTAAAGAAGCTCCTTTTGGCGCCTCCAATATTTCTCCAACTGCTTCATAACCAGGCACTAAAGGATATCCTAAACCCGGAAAAGGCGGCATAGCACCCGACCATAATAATTTCTCTGTTCCGGTAGAAATTCCAGAATGTAAAACCCGTACAACGACCTCATCCTGGCCAGGGTCTTTCAACCCCACCATTTCAAGAGATAGACGCTCAGGCTTCTCAAGAAGCACAGCGGACGTTTCCATTTACCCTCCGTAATAATCATACGAAAAAGAGTCGTTTTATCAGTGACAGTTTATATTGACATTTCAATGTGTCAATTTTTTTTGACATATTTATGATTAATTTTTGTACGCCTCTATAACAGTCGTCACAAATGGGCGCCTAGACGGAAAAACTTTAATCCTTGAAAATCCGTTTTTCTTAAGTAAATCAGATACTTGTGATGGAGACCTGGTTTTTCCGGTTTTCATTGCATAGGTGTATGTTGCAAAGTAAGTATCGCCCCATTTATTTGGACTTAACTCACCTAACATTGGCTCTGAAACAATTATCCTTCCGCCTGTCGGCAAAGAGGAATGAATTTTGAAGAGTAAATCAGAAACCGTGTGATCATCATGATCATACAATACCCGAACACACGAAACAGTATCAAAACCTGGCGGAATTTTATCAGTAAAAAAGGAACCAGGTATAAATTTATGAGACTGGTTGTCAACGTTTGAACCCGGAATATCAAAAACAGTTATTTTTATTGATGGATGCTTATTTACAAGCTCTTTTGCAAAAGCGCCACTTCCACCACCAACATCTAACCATTTAGTATCCTTGCTTACCTTTATACTGGCAATAGTATCCCGGGCCACCATAAACTGGGATTTTGACATTAAATCTGAATACCGTGAAACATCTTCACTATCTAAACTTTTGGCTTTCCCAAAAACATATGGCCAAAATTTTGATAATTTCGTTTCTTTTTCACCTTTAAAAAACGAAATGGGATCAAATAAATCTTCATATAGAATGGAATGATGTTCTATTAACTCCATCATGCCAGGCAGACTAAGGATTAGAGCTCCCCGCCTGGCTAAAAAAATCCTTTTTGACTTTAAGCGCACCAAGCCCAATGCATACCCTGCACGACATAAAATCTCAGTCTTTTTGACGTCTATCCCAATTTTATCAGATAACTCTTCAATACTTAAAGATTCAGGTTCAAGATGCTTTAAAGCACCAGATTTAACGAAGGTGAACAAGATCTGAGTATCTACAAAACCCGTCATTAATTGGAAGATTGCTTCCCCTTCTTTTCTAGCTATTCTTGATGTGATAGGAAATCGCGCTAAAAAATCTTGAACGCGGATATTCTTTATTATTTTATTTTTTTGATTGTACCACCAGCTCAATAGCCTTGTGCTTAGATCAAATCGCGAACTGCGCTGAGCCATTTTAAACAATTATTTTTGAGTCGTTTATTTCCAACATTTTGGCTGCTTGCATTTTAACAAGCTGGGCAAGCTCCCCTTCTCCAGGGCATGAAGGTATAGAAGAAATAGCGCCCGCCAAAATATCTTGAAGATGTCGCTTCGCTCCTTCAACTCCAAATTCACGGATCGCATTTGGACGGTTATTTTTCTCATCCTGACCAACACTCTTGCCAGAGCTTATATCATCGCTAAGGACATCTATAAGATCGTCAGCCACCTGAAAGGCTTCTCCTATTCGCGCGCCAAGCTCAAACCAAGGATCCGGATCATGACCCGCGGAGGCAGCACCCATTTGCGTTGCAGCTATAAACAAAGCGCCTGTTTTTGACATATGGTAAGATTTCAAATCAATATTTGCCTCATTTTCCCAACCCTGACCGGCGCAGATTCCATTTGGAAATCCTGCATATTTCGAAAGACAAAGCGTTAGATTTGCAGATCTAATAAGCGAATATTTTGAAACAGATGCTAAACAACTAAATGCATTAATAATTAAGCTATCACCGGCTAAAACGGCTGTATTTTCACCATAAGCTTTATGAACCGTTGGCTTTCCCCTTCGGGTATCACCGTCATCAAAACAAGGCAAATCATCGTGCACAAGGCTCGCACAATGTATCATCTCCAAAGCACTCCCTGCAGCATCGGTAATTTCAGGCATATCATCGCCGCAAGCCTTGGCGACCGAAATAAGTATAGTTGGCCGTATTCTAGCACCACCTGGAAAAACGGAATATTCTATAGCACTTCTGAGACTTTCAGGAAACTTACCTATCGTAGATGACGAACATAGGTTTCTCTGAATTGCCTGCTCTATCCTTGATGTCAAGCGGTGAATTCCTTGTGACAATAAATATTTACATACTGTAAATTATTCTGGACATATATTTAGTTAGAGTCAACAATTCATTATGGCAAAGGATATATCCATAACAGTTAAGCGTAAAAAAATTGCTGTAGTTGGAGCTGGAATTGGGGGACTTGTATCAGCACTAAAGTTGGCTAACGATGGCTTTGAAGTCAAAGTATTTGAAAGCTCAGATTATCCTGGCGGAAAAATTCGAACAATAGACTCTTCTTGTGGGCCTGTAAATATAGGCCCTACCGTTCTGACAATGCTTACTGTTTTTGAAAATCTTTTCAAAGAAGTCGGCGAAAACATTTTTGACCATCTAGAGCTTAAAGAACAACAAATCTTAGCGCGACACTGGTGGTCAGATGGAACTGAGTTTGACCTTTTGGCCAACAAGGATGATGCATTTGGCGAAGTTACAAAAGTATTTGGGACTAATGCTGGAGAACAATACATAAAATTTTACAACTCAACGAAGGAAATGTTTGATTGCTTTGAAAAACCTATTATGAAAAGCTCTTCGCCTGCTGCATTAGAGATCTTGAGGGAAATTTGTAAAAATCCTAAAATTATACCGGCGCTTATGCCATTCTTAACCTTAGAAAAATACTTAAAAAGTAAATTTTCAGATCCAAAGCTGCAACAATTATTTGGACGTTATTCAACATACGTTGGCGGTTCTCCTCATAATTCTCCAGCTCTTATGGCTCTTGTATGGCAAGCTGAAGCAAGGGGGGTTTGGACTGTAAAAGGAGGTATTAGTTCGGTTGCCAGAGCGATTGAAAAGCTTGCTATCGATCGAGGGGTAGAATTTATCTACGGTCATAAGGTTACAGAAATACAAAAATCTGACTTTCTTGTTAGCAAGGTATGTCTCGACGATGGGACATGCCACGCAGCAGATGCAGTAATCTTTAATGGTGACCCTCGAGCTTTGGCCTTAGGCCTATTAGGCGATGATTTGCGAAATATTGCAGACAAAACACGGAATGCAAATAGAAGTCTTTCCGCCAATGTTTGGGGTTTCGAGGCAAATACAATCGATCAAAATCTTGTGCACCACAACGTATTCTTTTCTGACAAAGTAAATTCAGAGTTCTATGACATTGAAAAAGGTCAGATACCTTTAGACCCAACTTTATATATTTGCGCCCAAGATCGAGAAGAAGCAAATAAAGGACAAACGACTGAACGTTTTGAAATAATACTCAACGCACCACCACTGTCAAAACGTAAACCAAATAAAGAGGATTTCGAAATATGCAAATCAGTAACCTTGGAACGTTTCAAAAATTTTGGGCTCAATTTTCAAGTAGATTTGGAAAGAAAGAATCTTACGACACCAAAAGATTTCAGCAATCTTTTTCCAGCAACCGAAGGTTCTCTTTACGGGCAGAGCCCGGATGGCATTATGGCAACTTTTCAACGTCCCAAATGCGTAACGTCTATAGCCAATCTATTTCTAGTGGGCGGAGGAGTACATCCTGGAGCGGGAGTTCCGATGGCGACACTATCCGCACTGCTCGCGGTAGAGGAGATGAAAACGAGCCAAATTTTAATCTAGATGTTCCACCAAACGGATATGCTTGGTGGTACATTGATGGAGTTGAGCCAAACTCCGGCCAAGCAATTTCCATAATAGCATTTATTGGTTCTGTTTTTTCGCCCTGGTACAAATGGTCCGGAAGGAAACAACCCCAAAATAATGTATGTTTGAACGTAGCCACCTATGGTAAAAAAAGTCGTTTTACAATGACGGATAGAGGTAAATGTGCTCTTATTCAGGAGCCTCACAAACTTACTATTGGACCGTCATCGCTTATTTGGGACCCCTCAAAGAAAGAATTAGTAATACAAGTTAATGAAATTAGTAGCTTACCTATAATTTCAAAGCTCAAAGGAACAATCACGCTCAAGCCTTCTGGCATAACCAATGTTGAATTGCCGCTCACAAAAGAGGGAACACACATCTGGCGTCCGTTTGCTCCAACAGCCGAAATTAAAGTGAACCTAAACAAACCGGAATGGCAGTGGAAAGGTCACGGTTATTTTGATGCAAATTTCGGTACAAGAGCTTTGGAACAAGACTTTGACTACTGGACTTGGGGTCGATTTCCCTCAGGAAAAGGCACCTCTTGTTTCTATGACTTAGAATTACGTAATAAAGAGAAATATCAATTTGAATATCATTTCGAAAATAATGGTAAAGCGGAAAACATAGATCGTGCGCCCCAAAACTCGAAATTTTCAAGTTCGCTTTGGGGCATAAAACGACAAACCCGATGTGACCGTAATTCTGAACCGAGGCAAGAAAAAAGCCTTTTAGATGCACCGTTTTATAGTCGAGCAACTGTTTCAACAAGCATCAAAGGGGAAAAGACAATTGGTGTTTTCGAAGCTTTAGACTTGAGACGATTCAGAAACCCACTATTAATGTTTATGCTAGCGGTTCGAGTACCCCGTAGAAAACGATGGAAGCATAAATCTTAAAAGATTGAATATTAGGGCCTACCTATTCAAATCTAAAAGCTTTTGTTCTATTCGATTAATTCGTTTTTTCATGATGTCGTAGTAATAGGCCGTAGCAAGAGCAAATAAGAGCCATATCCAAAACGGCGTGGATACCGAAAAACTTAACAATTCCATAAAAACCCCCAAGATTATAATTAAACATCAAATGTTAAAATAAATTTTTATTCTGTCAACTTAGGTTGTCACTTATTTTGGCGGAATTTAGCCGATTGATGGTATTAAGAAAAATTTACGGTGTCTTTAATAACGATGGAAGCGCTCATACCTAAAGTATGAGCGCCCACCAACAGTTTGAAACTTATCTATTTTTAAAGATCAGGGTGATGAACATAAACAATAGACAAATTCCGCGTCGAGTTCCCCCTAAACGAAGTCATCCTTGTTAATAGGCTTCAGCTCGACAGTTTCATTAAATTAAAATTTTAAAAATGTGTCAATTATTTTTTACACTCTTTATGTAAAAATTCCGTTACGGAATTTTACTTTCAAATACGGAAATATATTCAATCGTTTTCTTTTCTCTCAGCACTTATTTTATTTCTCATTTTGATTTTATGGAGGTTTGAACTACATTTATTCTAGGATGTTTTACTGGTATCAAATTGAAAATATTTAATAATTTATTCATATGTACGATAAAACAAAATTGAGCGAATATAAGTTTAGAGCAATTGTGTCGATATTTTTGCTTTGCTTACTTTCATACTTAGTGATGTTTCATGAGGTAAAAGGACCGGCAATATTTGAAATTGTTTTCATTGGAGGCCTTTTTTCTGTTTCATCTTTATTTCATTCTGCTTGGGCGATTAAAATGATTCTCAAAGAAGTGGAGTAATGCTAGTGAGTTTGGAGAGAGACATATATAAAATTTACCTGGAGGGCCCTTATGATTGGTTGAATCCAGTTGATATGTTTACTGAATTTTTGACCGATACTTCTTCAGGCTCTTGGACCAGCAAATCTCACGAAGATAAAATTTACGAAATAACGCGCCAATATCCTAATTTATCATTTCAAGATATTGACGCTATAGTAAAAGAACAACAAAAGCTGAGAGGCTTATCTTAGCCAAAAATTTTGTTATTCTGCCGCTATTTGCTCAGAAAGTTTGTTAATTTCAAGAGACACAAGGTTATCATCAAATTGTCCACCCAACTCTTTAAGAGCTGCACCAAACTTATCGATGATTTCAGATATAGCTTCATCACTTAATAGGTTCAGAATCCCTACCCTAACTTGTACTGGTTCAGAAAGTGTTGGCCAAATACCAAAATTTTGTGATCGACAGTGCTGAACAAATTCCATCTCTCGTCCAGAGAGGTTTTCTGGTAAATTCAATACGACTAGCGAAGTCATATCAGATGTAACATCACATCCCATTGCTCTGAAGGCTCCACTTAAAGCTTTTTCAAACTTCGAATATTTTGCCGCCCTGTTCGAAATACCCTCTTCTAAGGCCAATCTAAGAGCTTCGTGAAAAGCCGCCACAGCATAAGCAGAATGAGTGCGGTGGTAAGTCCCTTTATCTACATCTGCGCCATCAATTATGGCCCAGTGCCTTGCTTCAAGAATTGGATTATGAGCCAAAGTTCGAGCACCAGTAGCCTTCAGGACGTCAATATATCTATCGGAGAAACTTACTGGCGCATAGGTAAGAGGCAGACAACTAATGCCCTTTTGGGGACACGACGCCCAAGCTACTACTCCGGGGTAATCGTCGATCCTAAAGTCACCCACACCTAGCGAACTGACTGCATCCACAAGTCCAAGAGCACCATGCCGTTCGCAAGACTCAGAAAAACCGCTAATATCATTCACGCGACCTGAACCGGTTTCATAGTGTGCCATGAATGCCCATTTAGGTTTATGCTCGGCCATATATTTCTCAATAATGCCGCCATCAACTGATTGACCATGTGGAACATTAATAACTTCAACACTTTTAGCATTTGGGTCTAATGGATTTGCCGCTAATTCTTCTTCAGTTGCAGCCTTCATCCTCAAGGAAAGAGCGTCAATGCCAGAAAATGTGCCATTAACAAAAGCTACGACTTTATCACCTGGCTTAACCGCCGATATCATCGCATCCAGTCCACTCCAACCTGTTCCAGCAACCCCAAAAGTATGCATATTTTTAGTGCCCCAAACCTCTCGGAGCATAAATTTACATTCTTTCATCCCACGCAAAACATCGGGATGCATATGATCGGCAAGACCCGCTTTTGAAAATTGCTCTAACACGCGTGGATCGGTATTCCCAGGACCAGGACCTGCCGCAAGAGTATTAGGTATAGTAAGTTTTTCAAACATGTCTGTAATCTTCCTTTTCTGGTTACTTAATTCAAAAATTTAAAATTTCCACATAAATTTCTCACACGACCTTATCTAAAGGGGTTTCTCCCTTAAAAAAGGCTTTGCAGTTTTCGAGAGCTCTAAAGCCCATTTCTTCTCGTGTTTCTCTTGTTGCACTGCCTAGATGCGGCAACATCACAAGGTTAGGAGCCGACATCAAAACAGGGTTAATGCTGGGCTCACCATCAAAGACATCAAGGCCGGCGGCTTTGATAATTCTATTTTCTAAAGCGTTTGCCAGTGCTACTTCATCAACGACCTCTCCTCTGGCGGTATTTATCAAAACTAATTCAGGCCTTGCCTGCGCTAGGTTCGATGCATTAATCAAGTGTCGATTTGAAGCACCACCAGGACAATGTAGCGAAACAAAGTCACTCTCACTTAAGAGCGTTTCTACAGAGCTAAATTGTTCAGCATTGTATCTTTTTAACAGCTCAGCACTCACTTGTGATCGGGAAAAGATTTTTATTTTCATACCAAATCCAAAGTGACAACGTGAAGCCATGGCTTGGCCAATACGACCAAAGCCAATTATTCCTAGTGTCTTACCCGTAACTTTAGCACCAATCATATGAGTGGGACGCCAACCGTCCCATTTTTTGGCACGTAGTTCTCTCTCACCTTCACCAGCGCGCCGAGCAGCCATTAGCATTAAAGTCATAGCAATATCAGCTGTACAGTCACTCAAAACATCTGGTGTATTGGTAACGCAAATTCCCAATTTTTCTGCACTAGGTAGATCAATATGACTATAGCCAACTCCATAATTACATAAGATTTTGCAGCTTACATCCTCTACTTCAAATGCTTTTGCGTTTAATATATCTGTAACTGTTGGCGAAATAGCATCATAGCTTTTCAAAGCGTGTCGCATATCCTCAATGTTCAATGGGATGTCTTTATCATTAAAAGTGACATCAAAGTGGTCCATTGCAGATTCTTCAACTGCTTTTGGCCAGCGCCTTGTTATCAATAATCTTGGCTTAGACATTCAACTACTCTTTCTAACTGTTCTGTTTCAAGAAATCTGGTCTTTTACTTGAAAAGTGCGGGTGCTCTCGTTTGCTGCTCCGCAACAAACCAACTAAGGGCCAAATAAAAAACAATAAGGAAAGGAAAATGAACGTCGCAGATAACGGTCTCTCTATGAACGCCAATATGTTTCCTTGTTCAGCGATCAAAGTTTGGCGAAAACTTTTTTCCATTAGCGGCCCCAAAACAAGAGCCAAAACCAAAGGTGCCAATGGATAATCAGCCTTGCGCAAAAGATAACCAGTGTAACCAAATAAAACTATTAACCATACATCATGCATCTTCTGATTTGGAGCGAAACCTCCTACGATACAAAGGACTAAAACAATTGCACATAATACTGAAAACGGCATACGCAAAGCCCAGACGAAAAGTGGTATCAGGGCGATATTTATCAATACCGCTGCAACATTTGCTGTATATAGAGACGAAATTAGTCCCCAAACAAAATCTGGCTGATCTATGAACAACATGGGACCTGGCATTAGTCCCCACATCACCATTCCACCTAGCAATAAAGCTGTAGTAGGCGAGCCTGGAATACCCAGCGTTAGCATAGGCAATAGTGAACCTGTAGAGGCGGCATTATTTGCGGTTTCAGGAGCAATTACGCCTTCAATATTACCATCGCCAAATGTTTCTGGTTTTTTTGAGGTCTGTTTCGCTAAGCCATAGGCCATCAAAGAAGCTGGTGTTGCACCAGCCGCTGGAAGCATACCCACAAAGAACCCCAGAAAGGAACCAATAGACATTGTTTTTGTATAACTGCTTATAGTTTTAATGCCTGTGTATAGGTCTTTAAAAGTAATTTTTGCATTACTTACAGTGGGATTAGATTTTGAAGTTTCAATTGTATAAAGCACCTCACCAACTCCATACACCCCAATAGCCAAAACCAAAAAAGAGATGCCGGAGTAAAATCCAGGTAAGTCACCAAAAATCAATCGTGGCTGGCCAGATATTAAATCGAGGCCAACTGTTGAAAGTACCAGCCCAAGGCAGATCATGATAATTGTCTTCAATATATCATCACCACCAAGTCCAACAAATGTGGTAAATGCGAGCAAAACTAAGGCAAATTCCTCTGCGGGGCCAAAAGCAAGAGCTACATCAGCCAATGGAATAGCAAACAGTGTAAATAAAATGACAGCAATCGTACCGCCAACAAAAGAAGCGAATGCCGCTGCGATGAGAGCTAACGCCGCCTGACCTTTTTGCGCCATTGGTCGCCCATCAAACGTTGTCGCAACAGCCGTTGACGCCCCAGGTATACCCAACAATATCGACGAAATCGCACCTCCATACATAGCGCCGTAATATATTGCCGCCAATAAAATAATGGCGGAAGCTGGAGGCACAACGAAGGTTAAAGGAAGCACTATTGCGACACCATTTACGGAGCCTAAACCAGGCATGGCTCCAATAAAAAGCCCAGCCGTCACACCAAGGATAACGATCATCAAGTTAAATGGCGACAATGAGGTCGCGAAACCATCTGATAAAAGTGTCAGAAGATCCATATTGTTTCCAAACTCAGAAAAACTTTGCGTAAAGAGGAAGGAACAACGGCTCACTTACTCCTTTAGGCAACATTATTTTCAAGGTAACCTCGAAAAAAAAGAACATCAGTATAGGAGTCAAAACGGGAATAGTTACAGATAACCCTACTGAATGCCTGCCGATCACTCTAAGGTACCAAAACAAAAACAAAAATATCGCTATATATGCGCCAATAAACGATATAAGGCCTACTGTGCATAACAGGCTAACAGCTACGAGTAGAATAGGTTTGATCATGGTTGTGTCAAAAGAGAACTTTTGAAACTTTGTTCCCGAACTACTTCTCCAAAATATAATAGAAGCGCATACTAACATGACGATAGAAAGCCAAAAGGGAAATGCTCCACCACCTGGACCACCTTCTATACCATTCCAACCAATAGGCAGAGAGATAGCGTGCCACATAAAGTAGAGCGAACTTATAATTATGAGAGAAGCAATTATTCTGTCAGCATTTATCATTAAGCTACTCGTAGTTAGTTTTATTAAATCTCCGTGCGTGAGGCCTTACCCACGCACGGATTTTGGATGACTTAGGGGTAATTTACTCGCTTGAAGCCAAGATTTCCTTATGCTTCGCACGCTCGTTTAAGAAGTACTTTTGCAGCTCACTTCCAGTGATCATATTCGCCACCAAGGCTTTTTCTTTTGCATAAGTTTGCCACTCTTCAGTTGCTGAAAGCTTTTCAAACATCTCAGTGTAATAGTCAATAGCAGCTGTTGGCATGCCTTTTGGCGCAACAAATGATCTCTGCATCCAATAAACTATGGTATGCCCAAGTTCTTTTGCAGTTGGCACGTCGGGGAAAACGTCTAAACGCTCTGGCGTAAAGGCAACAATAGGCCTAACTTTACCAGCTTTCCAAAATCCCATCTGCTCAGCAGGATTATTAACAGTAGAATCGATGTGGTTTCCTACTAAGTTTTTGGCAACCGTGCCGCCCCCTTTGAAAGGAACATATGTATGCTTGATGCCAAACTCTTTTTCGAGCATTGCTGTTACAAGGCTATCTTCTTGACCGGTACCTGTACCGCCCATTTTCCAGCTACCACCAGCAGCTGAAACTGCCGCCACATAGTCATCTAATGTTTTAATATCCGACTCAGCGTTTACCCATAGAACAAAAGTATCCATTGCCATCCTGGCTAGAGGATTGAATTCAGCAATATCTACACCAATATCAGTTCTCAATGGAGTAGTGTAGTAACTATTGAGCGTGGCCATAATTGTGTGCGCGTCACCCTCATTATCTTTAAGAAAACGAAGTGCCTCAGCACCAGAACCACCGCCCTTATTAACAGGCAAAATTGGCATGTTAGAAAGATTCTCTTTTTGAATTATTGATTGAAAAAGTCGGGCTATTCTATCAGCTCCACCGCCTTGACCTGCCATAATCACCATAGTAATTGGCTTTACGGGTTTCCAATCCCCGGCATAGGAAGCATTAGCACCAAAAATTATTGATGCACCAGCAACTATACTTAATATTGAAGTTTTAAGACTTCTGTAAACCATGTAAATTCTCCCACGATCGTTTATTGTTGAAGAATATGCGGTTCACCCCCCGACATATGTCTGTGTCGGCTTAATAGATTGAAAAAATTTAGATGCAAGCGAAAAAGTAATAAAAATTCGTTTTTTGTAAAAAAAAAGTATTTTTATGTCGTGGCCAATTTTTACCCTGGCAAAAATCTGAGCCTAAAATCATATTTTTAAAACTGAAAAATAAAAGATAAACTCTCAAAAACAATAATTTAAACAATTTTAAGAAAAATTTTCTAAATTTAAAATTTAGATGCTCGATTTTCCCGCCAAAGTATAACAAACCCGGAAATCAAAATTAAAATCACTCCTGGGAAAAGAGTATCTATTGGAAATTCGTCAAAAACTATCCAACCAATAAGAAATGAAGTCAAAATTCCAAAGTAACTAAAAGGCGCCAATAAGGCTGCAGGTGCGTTACGAAAAGCATACATCAAAAATACTACGCCAAAACCTCCACAAACAGCCATAGAAGTTATTAAAAAACCATCAATTAGAGATTTTATAGGAGTAAAATCAATCGATCCAAAAGCGAGAACCATCGCCCCAAAAGCTGCCGAAGTTGCAGAATATAGAAATAAAATTGCACTTGATACAGAACTTTTAAAACTACGCAAAGTAATTATTGAAGAGGCATAACAAAAAGCCGCGCAAATTGGTAAAATTGAATACCAAGAAAAAATATCAGATCCGGGTCTGATTATCATGACGGCGCCAAGGAAGCCAAAAACTAGAGCTGTCCATCGCCAAAAACCAACTTTTTCTTTGTAAATAAAAATGGCTAATAATACTGTGAAAAATGCACTCACTTGACCGAGCGCGGATACGGTTGCGAATTCTAATTTAGCTAAAGCCGTATAGAAACATAGCTGTGCAATCGCAATAAAAAATCCCCTTAATACTCCAAGTTTCCATTTCTCTATTTTATAATCAGAAAACTTTATGCTTAATTCTTTGGAATACCACATATAAAAAATTGCTGGGAGAACCCCAACAACATTTCGGTATACCGAAAGCTCTTGAGGCGAGTAATTAACTGACAGGACACGCACATGAACGCCCATTATGTCAAAAAAAAGGTAGGCCAAAAGGCAGGTTGCAATCGCCCTAAAGTTTGTTGTCATAGTGAAATATCTTTTTATTAGCAGATTTCCTACATTAGCATTTTTAAAAAGTGCTGGCGATAGCATTTTTACATTTTCGGTTTTTACAACCATACATCCATGAAACTTGATTTTTGGATCTAAATACCGTGTTATCAATCTTAAAAGCAGATGCTTTTAATAATCAAAAAGGAAGCTAAGGTGGCTAAAGTTGTAACTTTTGCAAATGTTAAAGGGGGATCAGGAAAATCTACATTATGTATTAATATGGCAGCTATTTTAATACGCGAAGGTTATTCAGTAGCGCTAGTAGACGCAGATCAGCAAAAATGTTCTCAAGATTGGATCACTGGAACAAAAGATAAATTATTATCCCGAGTTGAAATTATTGACCAAGCGGAGTTTATGGCATCGGAAAATGTTGATGTTGATTTTATGCTGATAGATACGCAGGGCAGTCTAACCAAAGAAATGGCTCAGTTTCTTTTCCAATCTTCTTTGATTATCACACCATGCCGCGTTTCTAGAGACGATATAGTCGGGCAAGGTTGGATTGAAGTTTTTCTCAAGCAATCTAATCGAGATATAAAGAAAGCACCAATTTTGACCGTTTTGAATGGTGTCAATAAAAGGAGCTCTATCTTATCGCATGTAATCGAACAGCTTAAAGAAGATGGGGTTCAAGTTGCTAAAACTTGCATTTCACAAAGAGTTTGCTTTGCAGAGACTAATGTTAATAAGATATCAGTTATTGGTTACAGTAAACCCGCAACGGAAGAAATTGTTGACTTAACAAATGAAGCATTGAACTTGATTAAGCGTGGGGCCTGATTTTTGGCTAAAAAATTTGACAAAATATCGCCAAAAAATATTTCGGAAGAAAAATTCAATCAATTAGTTGATGCACTGCCAAGTTCTGTGATTGAACAACCTAAAACCGTAGTCACTGCTCCAGAAAAAAAAGAAAAAATTGATCAAGTCAAAGTAAAAAAGTCAAAGAAGAAAAAATTAACCAAAAAAGAACATCAAAAAATTTCACAAGTTGACACAATTGAGGGTCAAATAAATCAAAGTGCTGATCCAAAAATTGACGAGATTATAAATACAAGTGAGGTGTTTGTATACGAATGCGGAGGAATTCTCTTCGGGATACCGGTAGCTTATGTCACAGAAATTACAAACGATTATGGCGCCATCTCACCACTGAAAGGGTTTTTAAGGTCTTGTATTGGAACTACCGAATACAGAGGAAAGCTCCTACCTATTTTCCAAAGCCAGGAAAGCTATTTGAAGATTGGTGAAATTAAAAAGGATGAAAGTAATAACTTAGACAAAATGCCCAGTGCCATCATTACAGTAAATTATAAAGGAATTATGTTTGCACTCACGATGGAAACGCATGTTGGAATTGTGTCTATAAAATCCACGAGTAACTATAAAAATGAAGCGGCATATGAAGATGAAAATACAAGCGATCTCTTAAAAGATATCGTTTGGTATGGAGAACAAAATCTTTTCATTTTCTCACCAGAAAAAATATCTGTGCTGGTTTTCTCAGAGTTAAAAAACCAGATAGCTGTAGGAACTGAAGAAGATATAGATAACGAACCTAGTGACGAAGAATTAACCGATTTACACCACGATTACATGGTCGCGAAAATAAAAAACAGCACAATCGCTATTGAAATCACAAAAGTTCTTGAGGTTATTGAAGGATCAGACGTAACTCCACTATACAAAGTAGCAGATTTTATTCGAGGCTTGATCAGTCTGCGTGGGCAAGTTTTGAGCTGTATAGATCTTTCAAAGTATCTTGGTCATGAACTTACGGTAATAGACGAGCGTAACAAATTTATTGTTGTCAGTGTATCGGGAGTAGATTTTGCTCTTTGTATAGATCGTGTTCTAGGCATCCAGTCTATTCGGCAATCGTCCTTTCAGGAGTCAACCAAAGTTTTCCAAAATGAAATCCCAAATTACTTTCCCAGTTTTCAGGAAACAGGAGGTGAGGTGACACTCATCTTTAAACCAGACCTCTTTCTTAAATCACCAGAGCTACAAGAATATCAAAAAAATTAATTGTTTGTAATGAATAGGCAGACCTTTAGTCTAAAAAACGGAGTAAATAAATGACTGCTAAAAAGCAAAGTTTTCAATTCACAATAACCTTAAAAATTTTGCTTCTGGTGCTCGGACTAGCTCTGCTTTTAGCATCATTTGGCGGCTACGCAATGTACGTTATAAATTCGATGGGGATAAAAACTGAACGGCTAAACCAAATCGAGTCTGCTTTGGAGACACAAATAAACAATATGAACGCTTCTCTTATTCAGTCGTCCGCTTTTGTCACACGGGCTACATTAGAATTGGGTTTGGCCGGATCTGATCAAGGCACCAATTTTAATGCGATTGAGGAAGGTCGAGACCAATTCAATGCAGCTATAAATACAGCTGATAAATTTTCGAAAGATGCGTTTAATGATCTTCAAAAGGCCAAAATGACAATCAATGAAATAGTTAAAGAGGCGCAGTCAAATAAATTTAGAAAAGTTACTATCAAACAGAGGGTGGAGGAACTTGTAGAACCACCAATTAGCGGTGAAGCAATAAAAATTTATAAAAAAATTATCACAGCTCTAGATGGGATAGAGGGTAATTATAGAGACATTAAAAGAGCACAAGATAGAGTGAAAAAGGCTGTCTTGGCTTACAATGAATTTATAACTTCAACGCAGCTTAGTCCCTATTCGAATTTGTATAAAAAAAGCTTAAGCGAACTTAAAGAAAAAATCTTAAAGGCGAATGCAAACTTAGCTGAGAAACAAAAAGTTTTGCAGGATATTATAAAAGATGGAAGCTATCTTAACTTATTCAGAGAAATCCAAGAAGCCAAAAAATTAGCTTTTTCATCGATGGATAGTGCACAGGCACAATCTTTATATGTGACGTTGATTGTGGGGATTGCCTCAACTTTAGCAGCATTGACTTTCGGGCTACTACTTACAGCAGGTATCAGAACGAAGCTTCGCAACGCAAACTCTGCAGTGAATGCAATAACTGAGGGCGATTTGTCGGCTGAAATAAAAGCGTCCGGTAATGATGAGGTCAGTAGCCTTCTTATCTCAACTAGTCAGATGCGTGATAAGATTGTTGAAGTTATTGGAGCTATGAGCCTAGTGATTGAAAAAATATCTGAAAACTCCTCAAAATTGGAAGTAACAGCTGACCAAGTATCAGACGGAACAAGCCAACAGGCAACTTCTGTCCAAGAAACATCTGCATCAATGGATGAGATGGCAAATACGATTAACGAAAATGCTAGAAACGCCACAGAGACAGATGAAACAGCAAAACTACTCGCTGAAAACGCGCTTGTGTGCTCAAACTCTATGAAGAAGACATCAGAAGCAATGAGCGATATTTTTGAACGTATTGCTATCGTTGGCGAAATTACCCGTAAGATTGAACTATTGGCGCTTAATGCTTCGGTAGAAGCTGCGAGAGCTGGAGAACATGGTAAGGGGTTTGCTGTTGTTGCCTCTGAAGTATCAAAGCTTGCTGAACTCAGTAAAGACGCAGCTTCAGAAATACAAAGATCATCGACAGATGGCAAAAAGTTAGCAGACGAAACTAACCAAATGCTCGATGAGCTCCTACCTGAGATTGAGAAAACGCAAAACCTTGTTCAAAACATTAGCGCATCTTCCAAAGAGCAAGCCACTGGTGCAGAGCAAATTAATGGGGCAATCAAAACCCTTGATAACGTCATTCAACAAAATGCCCTCGCCTCATCAAACTTATCCGTTTCCGCAAATGAACTCGCACAAATTGTGCCCGACCTAGAAGACCTGGTGAAGCAGTTTAAGTTAGCAGAGATTGAAGATGACATAGAAATCAACGATGAAAAAGAAGAAAATCAAGAGAATACCTCAGAAGACAAAACTGACGAAACAGACACATCCTCAAATGAGGAAAACAAATCAGAAAGCAAACAAGATTTCGGCAGATATTAATGTGGGAAGAAAAGGTTTAACTTAACAATGCTGCAAGACCTCAGCAATGCCCTTGAAACTTGGGATATAGATAACAAAAATGAAAAGCTTCCCGGTTCAGCTGAGGAAAGCCATATACTTACGGCTATAGATAATAAGATATCGAACCTAAGATCCTATATAGGAAAAATAGAAGCCGGAAATCATGACTTACAGGAAATATTTGACCTAACTTATACTGATTGCCACTTCATAAGAGGATTTGGTCAAATAATGGGGAGCCAAAAAACTTCTCATTTAGGTATGTTGGCTGAGTTGATTGCAGACAGTGCAAGATATTTTCAAACATATTCAAATTATTCCATGTCATACCTTTTAGGTCTTTTAATTGAAAAATTAGCTCAAGTGATTAAAGACCTAAGGAAAAGTAAGTCTACCAGTTTAGACATCACGGATGTAGTTTCTGAATGCGCTATTTACTTAACAGATCCAATTTCAGAAATATTAAAAGAAACCGTCGAGAAAAGAGAGGCAAGGTTATCTAATAGCAAAGCAATTCAGGAAAAAACCGTTGAAGCAAAAAAACCGGCGCCCTCCCCCCAAGTAAGTGCCAAATCGACATCAAAAAAATTAGAAGAACTCGAAGAAGAGCAAGATGAAGTTTTAGATATTCCGAATGATAAGGTTGGGTTAATAAGTGACTTCTGCGAAGAAGCTTGGGAAAGCCTTCAGGCGAGCGAAAACCTGTTAATAGAACTAGAAAATAATCCTACTTCAAAAGAATTGATAAACGAACTTTTCCGAGCAGTTCATACAGTGAAGGGCGGCTCTAGGCTAATCGAAATAAAAAAAATTGAAACACTTTCCCATGAGTTAGAAACTGTCTTGGATAATGTTCGTTCCGATAAATTAACACTTGATGCTCGATTAATAGATATTTCCTTAGAGTGCATTAAAAGAATTGGAATTATCACGGACGAAGTCGCACATAGAGGGCCAGTTAAAACAAAGATAAATGATCTAATATTAGCACTCGTATCCAATGACGACACGGTGGAAATAAATAAGCGCAATATACAGAATATTGAAAAATCCAAACCCGAAGAAACGGCAGCAAAATTCAATGATACAAAGCCTTCTGATAATAAAACTAAGACAACTGCTAATATTGTAAGGGAAGAATCTATAAAAGTTTCAGCTGATAAACTTGATACCGTCCTTAACACATCCTCAGAGGTTTACATAAATAGGATCAGGCTTGATAATGATCAAAAGCTTCTTTCTGATGCAATCGAGCAAGTTAATCAAGATATTGAAGCACTAAACAAAGAGTTCTCGTCAGAGCTTTCTGAAATTGATCAGAAAAATATCAATCTGTCTTTCGTACCAAAATATCAAACAGACATTAACATGGGCTTAGAAAAAATTGCTATCCATAATGCCAATTTGCAGAAGAACATTGAGGATTTAGAAGTTTTAAGTTCGCGGCTACAAAGCGGTGCAATGAATTTCCGAATGCTACCTATTTCTAATCTTTTCAATAGATTTCCAGCGCAAGTTAGAGATATTGCACGGCAAATTGGAAAAAAAGTTGAATTGAAAATTCAGGGTGGCGAAACAGAGCTAGATAAAATTTTAATCAATCAATTAGCTGACCCACTCTTGCACCTGATAAGAAATTCGATTGATCATGGAATTGAAACGGATCAACAAAGAGCAGCTAATAATAAAACCGAAATAGGCCAAATCAATTTAAGCGCATATTACTTAGGTTCAAATGCAATTATTGAAATTGAAGATGATGGGAAGGGAATAGATAGCAACATAATAGCAGCAAAAGCCGTGGAAAAAAAATTGCTAAGTACAGAAAGAGCTGCTGAGTTAAGCGAAAAGGAAATATTTGATTTAATTTTTGAGCCAGGTTTTTCATCAGCTGAGCAAGTTACAGAATTATCTGGAAGAGGCGTTGGTATGGATGTTGTGAAAACATCAATCAATCAAATGCAAGGTTCCATTAAAGTTGAAAGTAAAGTTGGCCAGGGCACTAAAATTACATTGCGTTTACCGCTAACATTAGCTGTCGTTGGTATTCTACTTGTTTCTGAAAATAAATATGAATTTGCTTTTCCAATCTTAAATGTAGAAGAGATAATTAATGTGAACCTGAAAACTGATATTAAAAATATTAATGATACATTAGTTTTCAATTTCAGAGGCGAATTAGTTCCAACGCGCCTTTTATCGGATTTTCTTGGCTATCCTAAGAACCCAAAATATGAAGAAAATAAATTTTTACTTATTCTAAACGATGGTGAAAATAAAATTGGCGTTATAGTGGACGAGGTACAAGGACAACAAAATGTATTATTAAAGCAACTTGGGAACTTGATTGAATCGGCTCCTTTTGTAATAGGTTGTACTATTCTCTCCAACAGTAAATTGGTTTTAATTCTGAACGTTTTAGAACTAACTCAATATAATCCAGAAAAAGAAACGAATAGTCTTGCCGAAGAAGTCCAGGATTTAGACACTGAGGAACATAAACGGTCTTTGCAAAAAATTTTAGTTGTTGATGACTCTAAAATGCAAAGGAAAAGGATTTGTGAATTTTTACAAATTCAAGGCTATAATACCGAAGAAGCCGGTGATGGTTTTGAAGCTCTTAAAGCCGCTGATACTACAAACTTTAACGCATTTTTTGTTGATATTCAAATGCCTTTAATGGATGGATACGAACTTATTGAAAATTTAAGAAAGACTTCGTCTTACAAGAACACTCCTATTTTCGTCATATCAGGAGGACATATTAACAAAGAAAGTATACTGACGCGCTTAGAAGATTTAGATGTTTCCAACTTTTTTGAAAAACCCGTAGACTTGGCAGCTCTGCTTACTGAGGTGGATATTAAGCTGTCTATTGTAAACGAAGAATTAAAGAGTGGGAAGCAAGAATGAATATTACCAATCCACTCAATTCCAAATTGATTTTCTGTATAGAAAATGAAGATTTTAATAAATACCTAAAATCAACTAGTGATGAAACAGACAATCGAATTGAATTCCTAGAGATTGAGAATATACCAAGAGCAGTCGCTGAGAACCCGGATGCCACACTCGTTCTACAGTCAGATAAAAATGAAAATATCTTTTTTGACATAGGAAAAAAATTGAAAGGCATTTTTTTTAAAGAACTTAAAGTAATTTTTCTATCCTTCGATTATCTTATAAAATCAGATGCCCTGAAGGGCTTCTCATCTTTCATTCAAGCTCCCTGTTCACTTGAATTAATTATTGAAGAAGCCAATCGTCTCAATGATCATAGAAAAAGAATTCTCCTAATTGATGACTCTAAATTGGTACATAAGAACCTTGTTGGGCCATTAAAAGAAAAAGGTTTTATTGTCGAACAAGCTTTCGATGGGCAAGAGGGTGTGGAGACAGCCGTATCAACTAAACCAAACTTAGTAATTTGCGACATTGAAATGCCTGTAATGAATGGCTTTGAAGCCTGTACTGAGATCAGAAACAACAAAGTTACCCAGGACTGCTACATTATCATGTCAAGCACTCTCAAGTCTGCTGAAGATCAGAAAAAAGGCTTTGCCGCCGGCGTTGATGAATATATGCCAAAACCTGTTATCTTTGACGACTTACTCGAAAGAATAAATCGTTCATTCGCACTGCAGTCTGTTCTAAGAGAAAAAATTCTTATTATTGACGAGGACGGATACCAGGCAGAAAACATCGCAAACTATTTAAATAAACAAGGTTTTTCTACAAGAACTTGTTTTGGCATAAGTGACGCACAAAGGCTTCTAAAAAAGTTTTCAAGCGATCTAATTATCTCATCTACTTCGCTTAAAGATGGCTCGATTATAGATGTTGATAAAATTTGCAAGTCTGAACATACAAATTCAGATTTAGCTTTCATCGCTCTTGTTGATCAAGATAACGAAGGCGATAGAAGAATGGCCTTAAATGCCGGGGCAAAAGATACGGTTGCAACGCCTCCAACTGCGGAGGCTCTAGCGGCAGTGGTGGAGCGCACTTTGGCTGAAATAAGGACCGAGCGAGAACGAGACCAATTTCAACGCTATGTTTCAAAAGCTTCATTTCAATCTGCACTGGAAAAATCTGTACTAAGTGAATTATCTCTTCCTTCCCGCGCTGAAAAAAGGCAAGCTATTGTCTTCTTCATTGATATTGCTCAATTCACAGGCCGTTGTGAAAGATATGCTCCCGAAGAAATCGTCTCACAAATTAACAATATGTTTGAAAGTATAACCGAAATTATTACAAAAAATGGTGGGGACATTGATAAATTTATGGGAGATGCCTGCATGTCCTTTTGGTTTGATGAAGGCGACAAGCAAAATCATGACAAAAGCATGTTATCGATACTAGAGATACAGAAGGCCATTAAAGAATTAAACAATAGCGACCCAATCATGAAAGAAGATCCTTTAAAGGTAAGAATGGGTCTTAACTCAGGAGATGTAATTCTGTGTGATATAGGTGCAGCAAAAGCGCGGGTTGACCTAACTATGATAGGCGACGCAGTCAATATAGCCGCAAGACTAGAAACCGCATGTTCGCAGTACTTTATAGACAATTTAGTAAGCGACAGCGTTGCTAAAGATGCACGAGGACAATTTAGTAGTAGAATTATTGACCGGATAAAAGTTTATGGAAAGGAAACACCCGTCGGGGTTTATGAGATAATTAATGAAGTAGAAAATACTTCACAGGAAGAAAAGGACCTTATAAAGCATTTTGAAAAAGGCTTTGAAGCTTATACCAAAGGAAAATTTAGCGCAGGCTTGAAACACTTTCAAAAATCAAAGCCTTTAGAAATCGATCGAGGATATCCGTCAACTCCTTCAGACGTGTATATCTCTCGATGTAAAATATTAGAAAAATCTTCTCCTGGCGATTGGGATGGAACTTGGACCTTAGAGTCTAAATAAGCCGATGCTAACTGAAAACGAAACTCGAGCTGTAATAGAATTCACAAATAAATTCTTTGGTCTTGATCTTTCAGAAAATCTAAAGCCAATTGCTCTTTCGGAGTTAACTAAATTCAAAAAAATAAATAAAATTTTGGACTTAGAAGATTTCTTAAACAAACGTAGATATGATTTTCAAGATAGTAAAATATTTGATTTACTTGATATTTTTCTAATTCCTCACACAAATTTCTTTAGAAATAATCGTCAATTTGAAGCCTTTAAATGCAAAGTTATCCCTGAGTGCCTGGCTAATATGGACAAAAAAAATACTATTGATTTGAGAATTTGGAGTGCCGGATGTTCTACTGGCGAAGAAGCTTATTCAATCCTCGTTTCTCTAATGGAATACTTTGGTGAAGAGTATTGGGAAATCACTTGTGGTATTATGGCTACTGATGTTTCAAGAAAGTCACTGGAGATTGCCTCAAGAGGAATTTATGAAACGAAAAAGATGGATAAAATTATTCGCCAAAGAATTTCAAAATACACGGAAAAGGAAAACGATGGAAAACTGCGTTTTAAAGAGAAAGTAAGAAAAGAGGCCAATTTTAAAGAACTCAATTTGAATTCAAAAACTTTTCCGTTTAAAAATAAATTTCACATAATATTTTGCCGAAACATCCTAATTTATTTAAATAAAGATAGTAGACTAGCCGCCGAAAATAAAATTTTTGAGTCACTTGAAGCAGGTGGTTTCATATTTTTGGGCGATGCAGAAGTATTAAACTCCAAAGACCATAAGTTCGAACAATTAGGTAATGGGATCTATAGAAAAGAAATTTAAAATATAATTGAGCCATGTCAGATTATTCCGTAGCATTTATTTCCAATGAAGCCGTCACACGCAGTTACGCTAGTGAATTTTTGACTGAAAAATGGCTTGGTAGTTTTAAAGTGGCATCTTCAATAAATAGTAAAAAACTTGAAAATTTTAAAATAGATTTGTGCCTAATAGATACTTCAAAAAACTTTGAGAGTTTTAATGATCTTGCAGATTTCTGCAAAAATAAAGAGAGGAAAAAAATAATCATTTTCCACTCTGGGAAAAATTTCGACACGCTTAAAAAAGTTATAGAAAAACAAAAAGATCGTATAGTTTTTAAGAAACTAGAGAGTATTAATAGAAAGGAATTTGTTAAAAATCAGCTTTCAGAACTTATTGAAGTCTTCAACTCTAATAATCTGGAAGGCTTTATCGATTTAGCAAGAATTGAAACTTATAAGCCATTTGATTTAATTTTATTAGGAGCGTCGACTGGTGGGCCTGAAGCCTTTAAGCAAATCATTGGCGGGCTAAAGCCCAATATGCCACCCATATTGCTAGTTTTGCATATGCAAACTGAATTTCTGGAAAGGTACTGTGAGCGATTAACGAAAATAACTAAACTTAAAGTAAAAAGATTTATTAATCATGAAAAGGTTATTCCAAATTCGATTTACATTGCAGATGGATCAAACCATATGGAAATAAGCAAAACTGGATCGGATTACTTTTTAAATACGGGAAGTGACGAAAAAGTAAAAGGCCACTGTCCAAGTGTGGATGTTCTTTTTAAATCAGCAGCAAAAATCAAAAATTCAAATCTTTTAGCTATTTTACTGACTGGTATGGGATCCGATGGAGCAGAAGGATTAAATTCATTAAAAAATTCTGGGGCTTTTACAGTAACGCAGAATGAAGAAACTTCAGAAGTTTACGGCATGCCCAAAGCCGCTGTTGACATAGGGGCTGCTAATTGCGTTCTAAGTCTGGAACAAATTACTGAAATTCTAAGCGCACAAGAAGTTCAATTTTCTTGTTAAATACCCTTAAACATCCGATAGTGCATCCAAAATTGGGCATTCAGGCCGATCATTTCCCTTACAATTATTTGCCAGAAAGCTAAGTTGATGCCGCAGGTCTTTAAGCTCAATTAATTTAGTATCTATTTCTGAAATTTTCTCTAAAGTGAGAGCTTTGACTTCCTTACTGGACCTATTTTTATCTGAGTATAAAGAAAGAAGCTCTTCACATTCTTGAATGCTGAAATTAAATTTCCGGGCCTTTGCAATGAATTGTAGTTGGGCCAAATCATCCTCAGAAAAATCTCTGTACCCAGAGCTAGAGTTTTTTAAAGGCTTTACGAGACCAATATCGGCATAATATCGAACAGTTTTTACTGTTAAATTTGATAGTTTTGCCGCTTTACCTATATTCACAATATATCCTTTACACTCCACTTACTGGAGAGTTTATACGTTAATAAAATGAGGTCAACATGACGTATTTGGTAAATGAATTAAATATTAATTGGCGTTGCAAACACACATGGATACGTTCATCCAAAAATACTGGATGGTGCCTGCTAGGGTGCGCAATTGGTGATATTGGAACCATACTATACTTTCAGTTAATGGGGATAGATTGGCCCGTATGGCTTATCATGACACTGGCAATTATAAATGGCATTATAACGTCAATTATATTAGAAACTTTCATTTTAAGTAAGCAAATGGAGCTGCGGCAGGCTTTTAGAACTGCGATCGGTATGTCGTTAATTTCAATGGTTTCAATGGAATTGGCCATGAACATAACTGATGTGCTGTTAACGGGTGGAGCTGTTATAAAATTATGGGTCCTCCCTTTTATGCTCTTGGCGGGTTTTATTACCCCACTTCCATATAATTATTGGCGACTAAAAGCTCTGGGAAAATCTTGCCACTAAAAAAGAGCTCGAATACTCATTTAGGAAATCAAAATCTTTCACAGGACTTTTATTAACGGATCCCATTTACTGCCAGATAGGCTGAGTAAAGAGATGTAGTTCCTGTAATAAATAGTCGATTTAACCGCGCTCCACCAAAACAAACATTTGAAACAATTTCGGGAATTTTGATTTTGCCTATCAAAACGCCAACTGAATTATAACAATGGACACCATCAGCAGCCGAAGTCCAAATTCTATCTTCGCTATCAATTCTGAACCCATCGAATAAACCATTTGAGCATTCGGCAAACAATTTTGGATCTTTCGAAGCTACTTTCTCTCCTTCAAGATCAAAACTGTAAATGTTCTTTGGGCCACCTTGAACGTGAGAGCCTCCCGTATCTGAAACATAGAGTTTGCTTTCACTCTTATTAAAACATAGGCCATTGGGTTTAATCAATTGATCCGAAATTAAATCTACATTTCCTGTTTTCTGATCAATTCTAAATACATTACAGGAAGATTGCTCAGATGGCGACTTACTCCCCTCGTAATCACTCATTATGCCGTAGTCGGGATCTGTAAACCAAATGGAACCATCACTTTTTACAACAACATCGTTTGGTGAATTCAATCTTTTACCATCAAAGTGGGTTGCTAATGTTGTAACTTGGCCAGAATGCTCAGTTTGCGTTACAGATCTTGATAAATGCTGGCAAGTTATCAAACGCCCCTGAAGGTCTCTAGTATTTCCGTTTGAGAAATTGGAAGGTTTTCGAAATTCTGATACAGTACCATTTGTTTCATCCCATCTAAGCAGTCTGTTATTTGGGATATCAGAAAATAAAAGAAATCTTCCAGCTGGAAACCAAACAGGGCCCTCTACCCAACGCGCACCTGTCCAAAGTCTTTCTACACGGCCATGTCCTGTCAAACAGCCGTTAAACTCTTCTTCTAATATTTCAAAGCTGGCGCCTTCTATCTCTCCAAAAAAACTCTCCATTAAACTTACCTATCCTGCATATTCCAAAGTTTATAAGCATTTTCTCTATAAAAACTTTTTCTTTCAGATTTGGACCACCCAGAAGTTAAGTTATGCGTCAATCCAACCCAAGTGGGTAAGCCCCCACCTAACTGACATACTGGGCTATCACTTCCCCAGATAATTCTATCGATTCCAAAAACATCAACAGTATGATCAAAATAGGGCTTTATATCCGTGAGTTTCCAACTCTCAGCATCGCCATAAGCTATGACGCCAGAAATTTTAGCTGTCACGTTCGGGCGCTCAGAAATATTTTTCATTGCCACCGCCCAGGATGAAAAAATGTTATTTTTTATATCGGGCACACCGCAATGATCCAAAATAAAGTTAACATTTGGGCAAGCATCTATTAACGCTTCGACGACAGACAACTGGTCAGCTCGGGCACATATGTCAAATGTAAAGCCATAATTGCTCAAAAGTTTGATATTTTCCCTAAATAAAGAACTTTGACTCACATCATCTGAAACAACGTGAAGAACTCTCCTAAACCCTTTAATTAGTGTTTTTTGGGCGGCCCAATTTAAAAAATCATTGAAACCTTGCTGCTCAGGTCTGCAGGCTGAAATTACTCCTTTTATCTTGCTGGCTGGTTGGCTGCTTAAACTCTCCAACATGGTAGTTTCATTTTTAATATCTTCTTCTTGGACATCTACTTCCATATGAAAACATGCATCAATACCCAACCTGTTGGCTGTAATTTCATATTCTTCATAATGGTAAGGTTTATTTAATGCAGGAACCTCACTCAGCCATGGGTAACCAAGTTTATCTGGGTAAATGAGATGAAGATGTGTGTCAAAGAGCATTAATCAAAAACTTCAATTTTTTTCAATTATTCATTTAAATTAATTTTACACTGAGTGAATAATTTTTGATATAATTTTTTAAAAGAGAAAAAAATTATATCATCAAGGTTGATTAGATGGAAAACACTCAATTTGGAGCTCGTCTAAATTCATTCAAATTAGGGCTGACTCAACCTGAAATTGAGGCAGCAGGTAATTTGACTTTGGCACTTTTGAAGCGTGCTTCACAGGCAGGCCTGACTTGTGCAGATTTGAATTTTCCAGATCACTTTTCTAATCTCGAAGTTGAGAAACTAAAAAAATTTTTAAGTCAAAACGACATTGATATTAACGGTCTGGCTATGCGATATTACACATCGCCAAAATTTAAATTAGGAGCTTTTACAAACCCAGAGAAAGCAGTTCGCCAACTAGCAATAGACGAGACAAAAAAGGGAATTGATCTTGCCGCATCATTAAACTGCGAAACTATGACCCTTTGGATGGGGCAAGATGGTCTTGATTATTCCTTTCAAGCAGATTTTTCAAAAATGTGGGATGACACAATTACGGCGATGCAAGAGCTTGCTGACCATAACAAAAATATCAATATTTCAATTGAATACAAACCAAATGAGCCCAGAGCCTTCTCTTTAATGCCTGATGTGGCGACAACTTTATTAGCACTTGCTGAAATAAATAGAGCTAATACTGGCGTAACCTTAGACTTTGCCCACGTATTGTACGCAGATGAAATGCCTGCTTTTGCTGCTAATCTTATAAACAGGCAATCAAAGCTTTTAGGCGTCCATCTAAATGATGGTTACGGAAAATGGGATAATGGTTTAATGGTTGGCTCTGTTCACCCTATTCAGACATTAGAACTTCTAGTTGAGCTCCTTGATTGTAATTACAAGGGAGCAATCTACTTTGATACTTTTCCTGATCATTCTGGATTAGATCCCATTGAAGAAAGCAAAGAAAATATCGCAATTACCAAAAAGTTGATTAAAATTGCCAGAGATTTGCATAAATCAGATGCAATTAAAGAGGCTCGAACTACGCAAAATCCCATTTTAGCCCAGCAAATAATTAGAAGTAGCCTAATAAAATGAAAAATTTATTTGTTGTTGGATCTCTTCACTTAGACGTCATTGTAAAAAGCCCAAAGATCCCACAAAAAGACGAAACAATTATTGGGAAGTCAGTAGAGTATGTTTTCGGTGGCAAAGGTGGCAATCAAGCATTGGCCGCCGACCAAAATGGTGCATCTACATTCTTTGCTGGACGTGTGGGTTCTGATAGTTTTGCTGAACTATTGACTGCTCATTTACAAAACTCTTCTGTAGACTTTAGTGCTTTACAGGTGGGAAAAGGCGCAAGTGGAATGAGTGTAGCGATAGTTGAAGAGTCTGGCGAGTATAGCGCAGCCGTCGTATCAGGAGAAAATCTATATATTGATGAAAAATCAATTGAAATACCAGAAAATACTGGGATTTTATTACTACAAAACGAAATTAACGATAAAGTGAACTTAGAAATCGCAAAGCAAGCTAAAGCTGTTGGTGCTAAAATTTGGTTGAATGCCGCACCGGCTAAACGAATTGAAAATAATCTCCTTTCATTAATAGATCTTTGTATTGTGAACCGTATTGAGGCTGAGTTTTATGATTTCAGCGATAAAGAAAAAATTAAAAATAATTTAACAATAATTAAAACTCTAGGTCAGCAGGGTTTAGAGATAATTGAACCTGGTAGGAATGTAAAAAAAATTCCAGCGTTTAGCGTTAATGTATTTTCATCACACGGTGCAGGCGATATGTTTACAGGCGCGTTAGCAGCAAGATATTTAAAGGGTGACCCGATTGAAAATGCGATTAAATACGCTCAAGGCGCAGCGGCTCTGCATATATCGAGACCAGAAAATGAAAGAAAAGAGATTACACCAAAAAATATATTGGATTTTATCAGCTCTGATCCTTAAAATTTAATTATTATCAAATTAATTAATAGGAGCATCAAATCTCAGTAAGTTTTCTGACTTTAAATCTGACCAAAGCGAGCTCGGAATAGTCTCAGAATAAACTTTAATATTATCATTTAACTCATTTTGCGTCTGAGCCCCAGGTATTACACTTAAATGCGTTGGATGAAGTAATGGAAATTGTAAAGCGGCGGCTTTCAACGAAACATTATGTGCCTCGCAAACTGCTTCAATTGATTTTACTTTAGCCATTACCTTTTCTGGTGCAGGGTCATAGTTGTAAAATGCTCCCTCAATCGCACCTGTAGCTAGTATTCCAGAATTGTAAGGACCACCTGTTACTATTTTTATTCCACGCTTTTGGCACAAGGGTAGAAAGGTATCTAACGCATCTTGCTCAAGCAAAGTATAGCGGCCAGCAAGTAAGAAGATATCGAAATCTCCTTTTTGTGCAAGGTTCTCGCAAACCTCCCACTCATTTATTCCACCTCCAATCGCTTTTACGACACCTTGATCTCGAAGACTAATCATCGCTTTGTAGCCGCCATCATCAAAGAATTGCCGAATTCTTTCATCTGAAGCTTGCTTGGAGCCGTGCGTAAAAATGCATAAATCGTGAACATATGCGATATCTATTTTATTAATTCCAAGCCGCTCATAAGAAAACTCTATTGACCTCATAACTCCATCGTAACTATAGTCATAGACTTCTTGTCTTGAAGGCACTTCAAACCACTTGCCGTGCCCAGTACGGTCACTTTCGCCACATGGTTTCATAAGTCGGCCCACTTTAGTCGAGAGGACATATTCGTCTCTCGGTTTAGTCCTGAGAAACCGATTTAGACGGGTTTCGCTTAAACCGAGCCCATAAAGTGGCGCAGTATCGTAATACCTCACTCCAGAATTCCATGCCGCTTCAAGAGCCGAATTAGCCTCATTGTCCGAAATCGGTTTGTAAAGGTTGCCAAGTGGAGCTGTACCGAAACCAATTTCAGTCAAAGAAAAACCGCCAGAGGATCCCTTTTTAAAAATACGGCTTTTAAGCATCATTTTTCCTTTTCTTTGGTATTAAATTGGCAATGAGTAAAATTTAATTGGCAGTTTATATCCGTAAAGCTTAACATGCTTCATAGGAGGATTGTCTATTGAAAAATCGGTTCGAAGAAGTTTTTGCAACCAAAAAGCCAGTTATCGCAATGGTGCATCTCGGTGCCCTACCCGGCTCTCCACTGCATGACAGTGAAGCCGGCTTAAATGGCCTAATAGAAGCTGCAAGGTTAGATCTTCATGCATTACAAGATGCGCAAGTTGACGCCGTTATGTTTGGAAATGAAAATGATCGACCATACGAATTAGAAGTAGATACAGCATCCACATCAGCCGCAGCCTATATTATCGGACAGTTAAAATCTGAGATTAATATTCCCTTTGGAGTTAATATGCTCTGGGACCCTATGGCGACTGTAGCACTAGGTGCAACGACTGGTGCGACTTTCGTAAGAGAGATTTTCACCGGTTCTTATGCATCAGACATGGGCAATTGGACAGCTGACGCAGGGAAAGCCATGCGTTACAGGGATCAATTAAATAGAAAAGACATGCTTATGCTTTTTAACGTATCTGCAGAATTTGCCTATTCTCTCGACCAACGTTCTCTTGCGGATCGAGCAAAAAGTGTAGCTTTTTCATCGATACCAGACGCAATTTTAGTAAGTGGGCAAATTACCGGTGAGGCTGCAGATTTGTCAGAACTTAAAATGGTCAAAGATACCGTATCTAATTTGCCAGTGCTGGCAAATACAGGAGTGAAACACGAAACTGTGGAAGAAATATTCAGAATTGCTGATGGTTGTATTGTCGGTTCTGCTTTAAAATATTCGGGCGATACCTGGCAGTCTGTCGATCCCGACCGCGCAAAAGATTTTATGGAACGCGTTAAAAAAATACGGTCACAAATATGATTGAACGAATACGAGAAGACACGCTCAACTTAATGACAATAGCCGGGCTATCTGGCCACGAAAACCAAGTTAGAAATTATATAAAAGAAGAGTTAAAAAAAATCGGTCTCAAACCAATTTTTGATAAATTTGGTAATACTACAGTTACCTTTCCAGGCACAAGTCCCAGTGTGATGCTATTTACCCACATGGATCAATTAGGTTTAATAGTGCGTAAAATTGAAGATGATGGTTTCCTGAAATTTGAGCGTGTTGGTGGGGTTCCAGAAAAAATACTACCAGGACAAGCTGTTTCAGCAATCTCAAAAAGTGGCAAACCTCTTTCCGGTATTATTGGAATAAAAAGCCACCATGCGACGCAACCTGGGGAAAAGTATCAGGTCTCAAGCTATAGAGATCTTTATATAGATTTGGGAATTGGCTCGGCTGCTGAAGTTCGGAGCAACGGAATAGAGATTGGAAGCCCAGTGGTATATAAGCCATCTGCTGAAGTTATTGCAGATGATAAAATTATAGGAACCAGCGTCGATGACAGAGCCGGCTGCGCTGTCCTTTTGGAAGTGGCCAGACAATTAAATTCACGAAGTAATGGTCCTGAAGTGAATATAGTTTTTACCGTTCAGGAAGAATTCAATCTACGAGGCGCGCTTCCTGTAGCCCAAAAAATAAAACCTGAGATCGCAATACAAATTGATTTGTTACTAGCGAGTGACACACCAGAAATGAGAGATTTTGGAGAAATCAAACTTGGAAAGGGTCCAGGTTTAAGCATGTTTTCCTTTCACGGAAGAGGTACATTAAACGGAGTTATTCCTCACCCAGTTTTGGTAGATCATTTCGAGCAGACTGCTTCAAACGAAAGTATTAATTTGCAGAAAAGTGCTCATATTGGAGCTCTTACTGATTTATCTTATGTCCAATTAGTTGAAGACGGAGTAGCTTCAATAGATGTTGGCTTCCCAATCAGGTATAGTCATACCGCTCAGGAAATGTGCGATCTGAAAGATCTTGTTGGGTTGGCAAAACTTCTTATATCAGCCCTGAATTCCCTGCCTGAAAATATAAATTTAATTCGTGATTAGGTGCTAACATGAAATATACGGTCGGTGTCGATATTGGAACTTTCGAAACTAAAGCTGTACTAGTAAACGAAGTCGGTGAAGTTGAGGCACAGGCTCATAAACCCCACAAAATGTTAGTTCCCCGACCAGGTTGGGCTGAACATCGACCAAATGAGGATTGGTGGGGAGATTTCTGTGAGGTCACAAATAAAATTTTGAAAATGAGTGGTGTTAAAGCTGAGGATATTAAAGGTTTGGCTTGTAGTGCCATAGGTCCATGCATGTTGCCAGTGGACAATCACGGTGAACCTCTTATGAACGGTGTCTTATATGGTGTGGATACCAGGTCTCATAAAGAGATTGACATCTTAAACGATATTATTGGCGAAAGTAAAATTTTAGAAATTTGTGGAAATGCATTAACATCCCAATCCGTTGGGCCCAAAATATTGTGGCTAAAGAGAAACAAACCTGAGGTTTTCAAAAAAACTGCAAAAATATTAACATCAACAAGCTTTCTTTTGCATAAACTGACTAAGAAGTTTGTAATTGACCACTATACTGCAGCTAATTTTTCGCCACTTTACAATATCCATACTCAAAACTGGAGTAACGAGCTAACAGAGGAAATCATTCCCATCGAATGTTTACCTGAGCTAAAATGGTCAACAGAAATCGTTGGTAACGTTACCGAAAAAGCAGCATCCGAAACAGGTCTACCAAAAGGAATACCTGTCACTACAGGGACAATAGACGCAGCAGCTGAGGCTATTTCTATAGGCCTTACCAATGAAGGCGATACTATGTGCATGTATGGTTCAACTATTTTTATGATCTCTCTTACTCGTAAACAAAATAGTGATCCCCGTCTTTGGTATGCTCCGTGGTTATTTGAAGGTGAGCATGCCTCTATGGCTGGTTTAGCAACAAGCGGAACGTTAACGCACTGGTTTAGAGAACAATTTGGAAGAGAATTAGATATTAATTCTAGCTTTACTGAGCTAACTAACGAAGCGAACATGTCGAAACCAGGCGCAAACGGAATAGTATTTCTTCCCTATTTTTCTGGAGAGCGAACTCCCATACATGATCCTCATGCCAAGGGAACAATTTTTGGTTTGAGACTTGATCACAAACGAGGAGATGTTTATCGAAGTCTTATAGAGGGGATTGCCCACGGAACACGCCATGTTATCGAAGCTTTTGAAGATGCTGGAACTCAAACCAATAGCCTATATGCAGTCGGCGGAGGTACGAAAAACGATCTCTGGATGCAATCAACTTCTGATATCACTGGGCTCGATCAAATTGTACGTGAAAAAACAATAGGAGCGAGTTATGGAAATGCGTTCTTAGCAGCCTGCTCAACGGGCTTAGTGAAGCGAGAAATGATAGATGGCTGGAACCCCAAAAAGAAAATAATAAAATCTCAAAACCATGAAGTCCATAATCGGAATTATGACATTTTTAAGTCTTTATATGATGCAACCAAACATCTTATGAAAGAAATCTAAAAAGATTTTTTAAATAAGCTAGTTTTCACTATTTTACCGCTCCAGCCGCCATCCCTTTGATAATATAACGCTCCAGAATTATGGCAATGATAATTAATGGCAAAATAGCCGCTAATGACAAAGCGGCCATTGACCACCAAGATATACCTTGCGAACCTGTCTGGCTGGCAACCATTACTGGTAATGTTTTTGCATGCGACGACGTTAAAAGAGCCGCAAAAAAATACTCATTCCAAGTCAAAACGAGAGAGATAATAAATGCTGCGACCATACCAGGCAGCGCAATAGGCATAATTATTGTTAAGAAGGCACCCCATATTGATAATCCATCAACAAGAGCGGCTTCCTCCAGTTCTGTAGGAATAGAACTAAATTGGTCTCGCATTATCCAAATCACAATAGGCAGAACCGTTAGTGTGTAGAGAGCAATAAGCCCAACTCTTGTATCTAATAATGCGAGTTCCTTATATAAAACTAAGAATGGCAACGCCAAAACGACTGGAGGAAGGATAAGCTGCGATAAGAAAAAAAAGGAGATGTCTGAATTTCGCATAAATCCAAAACGATATTTAAATCTACTCAAACCGTAGGCTGTGCAGCTACCTAAAAGCACAGCCAAAGTTGACGATCCTACAGCCGCTATCATTGAATTATAAAACCTCTTTAGGAATTCTTCTCTCACGGTGCTTTCAACAAATATCCTATCTGGAGACAATCCTAAAGACTTGAGCCCAAGCCATTTAGGCCTAAAATCCCACCAGGGAACAAGGTTTCCCTTCATCACATCGGGAGCGGCCTTGAAGGTTGTTGTAACAGTCCAATAGATAGGGAAAAGACATATTATAGCCCAGAATATGAGAATGAGGTAAACAAGAGTTTTTCCCAAAAATCGTTTGGGTCTAAATGCCACGTCGTTTTTACTATCAAAGAAAATTTGCTTAGCCATACTTAGTATCGAGGCCTCGACCAACGCTCTGCCATTTTAATCAAAAATGTCATGAAGATCACGATTAATATTAAATAAACTATAGCTAAAAATGTGCCATAACCAACATTACTGCGATCTCTATATTCTCTATAGATAAAGCTCGTAACACTGTCCGTCGCTCCCCCTGGGCCACCTGATGTTACATTAATTATAATATCTGCAAGCTTGAGTTTAAAAATAATTCTTATCAAGATGGCTGTAATTGATACTGGTAGCATCAAGGGAAATGTAATTTCCCAAAACTTCTTCCATGGCGGTGCACCATCAACCTCAGCTGCTTCATGAAGTTCTTTTGGGATAGCCTGCAAGCCAGCTAAAATCATAATCATCATAAAAGGAATAAAGGTCCAAGCATCCATAACCATTATCATAAATCGTGCTATTTCATCAGATCCAAAAAAGGAGGGATTATCCCAGCCTAAAGCACGTACTAGCCGAGAAATTGGCCCAAATCTTATTTCAAGCATGGACTTACCTATCATCCAGCTTACCGCCACAGGAGACAACATTAACGGCATGAGGAATGCTACTCTAAAAAATTTCCGGGCTCTTATTTGAGAGTTCAGTAAAACAGCGAGGCAGAATGCAATTATATATTCTGGTATAATTGCTAAAATATAACAAACCATATTTTTTAGTGCATTCCAATAAAATGGATCGCTCCACATTTCGACAGCGTTATCAAAACCATTAAACTGACGTCCATCAGGAGATGATAAATTCCAACTTGAAAAAGCAATCCCTAACGCAAAAATGAGCGGAAAAATCACCATTGATATAACAAAGAGAACGGCTGGCAGAATAAAAAGCCGCCGCCTGCCTTGCTCTCCGTAAAGGATAACCTGAGCCCAGCAAAGACAAGTGGCCCAAAAGAAGTAAGCATAGAGGGTTGGACGCCACGTTGTAAAGCCAAACTCAAATGAACTAAATTGGTCTAAGCTTTGGATGACAATTAAAACCAACAATATAGTGGCGGACCCCCATATCATTAAACGGCCTAAATTTCGGCGTCGATCCGAGATTTCGTCTTGCGTTACAATATGAAGATATTCGGCGTCAGTACTACTCACAGCTATGCGAACCCAAATTTATATTTTTTTATTTTCGGATTTAGGCCGGCAAGTTTTGCCGGCCTATTTCATGAATAATCACATACCCATTGATGCTTTATAAAGGGCAATTTGACTATCTCGTCCAATTTGGTCAGTAATCTTTTCCCATGCGACAGCGATTGCGTCAGCCGTTTCTTGGGCCGAACCATATTGGCCAGCAAACCCTTTGGCCAATTCGTCCTCAGCAACTGAGTAGTACTGAAAGATACCCGGTATACGTGGCTCATTAAGCGAATTTGGATGATTATATGTATCAAGATTAGATCCCAAATAATCTTCCACAAACGCGCGATCATAGCCAGCAGCTTCCCACTCATCATAGTTAAAGTGAGAGTTTCTATATGGTTGAAAACCTGATGGATAAGCTGAGGTCCAAAGGGAAATATCTTTTCCTCCAATATGGGCTGCAGCTGACCATGCGGCTTTCCTTTTCTTACTATCACCTTCGACCCGGTTAGTAACATATACCCCCCAACCAAGGTATGCATTATTTGGAGCTTCGTTGTATGTGTTCTCCCATGCACCTTTGTTGTGGTTATATACGCGGTCTGAACCTGGAATAGCGCTAAAGCCAACAACATCTCCAATTACGGAAGTGTCTGAGGTTCTAGCATTAGATCCAATATCGCCCCACCAAGTGAGCATCGATCCAGTACCTGCTAAGAACTGTTGAAAACCAGTTGTACCTGGGTCAGCGTTGATCTGATCAGCCGGATATGCTCCCTCGGTCGCAATTAAGTCCATTACGTCTTGAATAGCCTGTACCCAACCTGGGTTATTAATCCTTGGTTTCATTGTATCAATGTCAAATAAAAATGCAGGATCATCAGGGTGCTTAACGTAAGGACCGGCTCGGTCTGTCAAAAAGTACATTCCAAAACCACCCCAACCTTTCAGAGGATCTAAAAAACCATGTGCTGGAAGTCCGGTTAATGGATCAGTTTTGCCAACCAAATCCTTAGATATTTGATTAACTTCCTGCCATGTTTTTGGAGGATTATCTCGACCACTTATTGAACCTGGACCAAAATAATCAGTTCTATAACAGAATGTATGACAGTCACCATCAATATTTATTCGATAAGCTTTGCCATCCCAAGTTCCAACTGGAGGTTGAAGATATCCAACCAAATCATCGTATTCTATCTGATCCTTTACCCAATCAGGCATTTCATTTAGCAGACCTTGACCAGCGGTATCACCTTCGAAAGGAGCACCCATTTCAATTATGTCGAAGTCAACAGTTTTTGTTGCAATAGACTGTTGAAGCCTGGGATTATAATCCGCCTGAGCTAGATCAATCCAATTGATCTTTGCTCCTGTGTATGCTTCCCAAGGTTTCAAAAACCCTCGGAATAAAAAGTTGTGCAAGTTTTGGTTGTTTAACCCCATAAAGGTAAGCTCTACGCCTTTAAACTCGCCTTCAGCTACACGTTCTTTTACAGGGCCCATACATAACTCACCAACCTTTTGCCATTCTGGATCACCTGGAGAGCCCATACCAACACCTGGTATTTTCATAATTTCTGCACGCACACCGCTGTGACTTCCAGCAAATGCTGGTGCCGCACCGCCCATCGCTGCAAGTGCACCTACACTTGCTGCGCCTTTTAAAACGCTACGCCGATTCATCTGTGACCGAACGTATTGATTATAAAGTTCTATTTTCACGATTTTCCTCCCGTTACTTGTTGATTCAAAAGCTTAAACGCTTACTTTCTTTTTTCGGAGCTCACACAGCCTTTGGTAAAATCTGCTCAACAAGGTGGCTCTGGACAAAATCATTCCAGTGAAACTTAATTCTGTCAAGTCACTTACATTTAACCTTAAGTCACTTACACTTAACCATCACACAAGTAGACAGCTGAAATTCTATAAGTTAAGCTTTTTGACGAGAAAGCGTCAGGAAAAGCGAAAATGGCCGAAGTAAGCATTGCCAATGTTAGAAAAGTTTATGGCTCAACAGAGGTAATTCATGACCTAAGTATAAAAGTTAACGATGGAGAATTTGTCGTTCTCGTTGGCCCATCAGGTTGTGGAAAATCGACTTTATTGAGGATGGTTGCTGGGCTTGAAAGTATAACTGCAGGAAAGATTAGTATTGGAGGGAAAACTGTTAATGATTTACCTCCATCAGAACGCGATATTGCCATGGTTTTCCAAAATTATGCTTTATACCCTCACAAAACAGTTGAAGCGAATATGGCCTTTTCACTTAAAATGCGAAAATTAGACCGAACTTTGATTAAGGAAAAAATCGATACAGCAGCTGAAGTTTTAGGGTTAACTCCTTACCTAAAAAGATATCCTCGTGCACTCTCAGGAGGCCAAAGACAAAGGGTAGCCATGGGCCGGGCTATCGTTAGAGATCCCCAGGTTTTTCTATTCGATGAACCTTTATCAAATTTAGACGCTAAGCTTCGGGTCCAAATGCGAGCCGAAATCAGGGAACTACACCAAAGACTAAAGTCTACAACTTTATATGTAACTCATGACCAAATTGAAGCCATGACAATGGCTGATAAGATTGTTGTAATGCAAGATGGGTATATTGAACAAATTGGCACGCCCCTGGAGCTTTATGACCGACCAAGCAATGTTTTTGTCGCTGGTTTCATTGGATCCCCTGCAATGAATTTAATTCCTGGTATTACCAAAAAATCAGGTAAAAGTTTTGCTGCTGAAATCTATGGAGGCAAATTGCCCTTACCAAAAATTAAAAACTTAGCAGATGGACAAGAAGTACTAATCGGTGTCCGCCCAGAACAGTTAATTCCAGGTAAAACTGGGATAGCCGCGACAGTTTCAGTAGTGGAACCAACAGGTTCAGAAACACACCTGATCGTCAGGAGTGGAGATCAAGATCTTATATCTGTCATCCGTGATAGAAGTAGCTTTAGCGTGGGAGAAAAGATAAATCTTTCTGCGGAAAAAAGCTTTTTGCATGTATTTGATGCAAAAACATCTGAGAGATTAAATGATGATTAATTTAGTAAATTTAGGGGGGAAGAAATGTTAAAAGGAATAAATCCTTTATTGAATGCTGATGTTTTACATGTCTTGAGAGCAATGGGGCACGGGGATGATCTTATTATTGCTGATACAAATTTTCCATCAGATAGTGTGGCAAGGCAAACAGTTTATGGAAGACTTCTTAGAATAGACGCATCTGCTGCTGATGTTGTCGAAGCTGTTTTATCTGTCATGCCAATTGATACATTCGTTGATGACGCAGCTGCAAGAATGGAAGTTGTTGATGAACCAAAAACTATTTTACCAGTCATGACAGACGTTCAAGACAAAGTATCGGCAGTCGATGGCCCTAATCCAATGCTACCAATTGAGCGTTTTTCTTTCTACGACCGGGCTAAAAAAGCCTACGCTGTTATTCAGACTGGCGAGCGTAGATTTTATGGCTGTTTTGCTTTTCGAAAAGGCGTAATTGGGCCTGACGGAGAATAATAGCATGGGAAAAGTTGTTATATTAGGCGTATTCGTCGCTGATACAGCATACCGTGCATCACGAATGCCTAAAATGGGAGAAACAATACTTGGAAATTCATTTGCATTAGGTCCTGGTGGAAAAGGTTCCAATCAAGCCGTGGCAGCAGGAAATTTAGGAGCTGATGTAACGATAATTACGCGTTTAGCCGATGATGACTTTGGCAAAATGGCAATGCAGACTTGGGAGAATGCTAATGTAAAAGGTGCTGTTAAATATAGTACTGATAGTTATACCGGGGCGGCGTTTATTTTTATAGATGATAAGACGGGGGATAACGCTATAATTATTGCGCCCGGGGCAGCGTCAGAAATCTCTTTGAAGGATATTCATTATAATTCAGAAATAATTTCATCCGCGGATGTATTCCTAACCCAGCTTGAGCAGCCGATCGAGGTTGCGCAAGAGGGTCTTAAAGTTGCTAAAGAAAATGGAAAAATAACAATATTAAACCCTGCTCCGGCCGCCAACCTTCCAAAAGAAATATTTGGTCTTTGCGATTTCATAACACCAAATGAAACTGAAACCGAAGCACTAACTGGACTGCCCGTAAGAAATGAAAAAGAAGCAGAGACCGCTGCTAAAATCTTGAATGACCTGGGTGTCAAAACCCCAATAATAACTATGGGTGAGCAAGGAGCCTTTTTATATGAGCACGGACTTATTCCTGCATTTAATGTGGGACAAGTAGTTGAAACAACTGGAGCTGGTGATGCATTCAATGGCGGCTTTGCTGTCGCGTTATCAGAAGGAAAATCTGCATTAGAGGCCGTTAAATTCGGATGTGCTACTGCGTCGATTTCTGTGACACGCGCAGGTACAGCACCATCGATGCCAGCAAGAAATGAAGTGGAAGAAATTCTACTAGTCTGAGGTTGAATTGGGAGGTTTGAAAGCGGTGCCAGAATATCCACAAAGTTGGCCAATGCCTAAAAGCCCGATACCGATTGTAATATTTGGAGCTGGATCAATTGTTTCAGATGCCCACCTACCAGCTTATAAATTTTCAAATCTTCCGGTAAAGGGAATTTATGATCCAGATTATGAAAAAGCAAAAAAATTAGGTCAAATTT
Organism: Paracoccaceae bacterium; assembly: GCA_902543185.1. GTDB lineage: Bacteria > Pseudomonadota > Alphaproteobacteria > Rhodobacterales > Rhodobacteraceae > Salinivivens. The sequence goes on along the minus strand of CACBXB010000005.1, from coordinate 60,738 downwards.
ATAATATAAAAGCTTTCAAAGACGCCTCTGATGCTGCGGCCGAAAAAGATGTTGTCTTCGATTTGGCTATACCACCATCAGCTCATCGTGAAGTGATAGAAACACTTCCAAGAAATTCTCCAGTAATTCTTCAAAAGCCAATGGGGAGTGATTTAAATGAAGCATCTAAAATACTCAGTTTATGTCATCAAAAGTCACTAAAGGCATGCGTCAATTTTCAATTGAGATTTGCTCCTTTGATGATAGCCCTCAAGGATATAATAGAAAAGGGTTTGATCGGCCAGGTTGTAGATGTTGATATGTGGGCAGCTCTAGATACCCCTTGGGGGCTATGGAAATTTTTAGAAGGCCTGCCAAGAGTGGAAATTTTATTACACTCGATACACTATCTTGACGCAATACGGTATCTGATTGGAAACCCAATAGGTGTTCACGCCAAGACAATGGGTCATCCAGCATCAAAAATATCTAACACAAGAACAGCGGCAATACTTGATTATGGTAATGAATTGAGATGCGCTCTATCCATAAATCATAATCATCCATACGGTCGCAAATACCAGGCCTGTGAGATGAGAATTTGTGGCACTAAAGGCGCAGCTTACCTTCATCTTGGCGTAAATCTAAATTATCCAAAGGGCGAGCCGGATAGATTAGAAGTTAATCTCGGAAATGGCTGGGAAGAAATTAAGTTAGAAGGCAGCTGGTTTATCGATAGTTTTGCCTACCGAATGAGACAACTCCAAAGAGCTGTAACCGGAGAAGACAAAACCTTGGTTTCAACGGTAGACGATGCTTGGAAAACTATGGCGCTAGTTGAGACCGCCTATAAAAGTAGCGCACAACCTGCAACTAAAATTCCAACTTATTCACATTCTGGTAACTACTAGGAAAATTTTTTGACAAAAATCACTGGTATAAAAACTTTCGATTTGAGATTTCCAACATCAGATCATCTGGACGGATCTGATGCAATGAACCCTGATCCAGATTATTCGGCTGCCTATTTAATAATTGAAACGGACTCTGAAGTTGCAGGGCATGGCCTGACTTTTACGATTGGACGTGGCAATGAACTGTGCATCTCAGCATTTTATGCCTTAGAGCCACTCATAGTTGGGTTAGAGATATCATGGATCACGGAAAATATGGGGCGATTTTGGCGTCATATAACTGGCGACAGTCAGTTACGGTGGGTGGGACCTGACAAGGGTATCTTGCACCTGGCTACTGGAGCAGTTGTAAATGCTGTGTGGGACCTTTGGAGCAAATCTGAAAGGAAACCTGTTTGGCGACTTGTCTATGATATGTCTCCGGCGGAGATAGTGGGTCTTATCGACTTTAGATATTTAACTGATGCCTTAAACCCAGAAGAAGCATTGAGTATCTTAGAAAGATCATTTGACAAAAGAGAAGAAAGATTAGGCATTTTATTAAATGAGGGCTACCCATGCTACAATACGTCAGCCGGTTGGCTCGGTTACTCAGACGAAAAGCTTTATGAGCTTTGTTTAAAGGCCAAAAAATCAGGCTTTTCTCATGTAAAGTTTAAAGTCGGCAAAGACCTAGACGACGATATAAGAAGACTGAAGATAGCAAGAAAAGCACTTGGCGATCAAACCAAAATTATGATTGATGCAAATCAAGTTTGGGAGGTAAGTGAGGCAATAGAATGGATCAAGAAATTAGAGTTTTCTAACCCTTTCTTTATTGAAGAACCAACAAGTCCTGATGATGTATCCGGGCATAAAAAAATAAGACAGGCGGTGAAACCAATTAAGGTAGCAACAGGGGAAATGTGCCAAAATAGAATAATGTTTAAGCAATTCATACAAGAGGATGCTTTAGATATAGTACAAATCGATAGTTGCAGGATTGGAGGCCTAAACGAGGTTTTAGGAGTATTACTTTTAGCCCACAAATATGACAAACCAGTATGGCCGCATGCTGGCGGAGTTGGCCTATGTGAATATGTTCAACATATTGCTATGATTGATTATTTGTTAATTTCTTGCGAGAAAGACAATAAGAGAATTGAATATGTCGATCATTTACATGAGCATTTTATTAACCCTTGCAAAATAAAGGGAGGTAATTATCTAGCTCCTTTAGAACCAGGCTTTTCCATTGAAATGAAAAGTGAAACACTTACTAATTATCTTCACGAAATTTAGCTTTCCTTGATAAGTTAAAAAAAATTGGGAGACATACTTTGAACACGAAATTGGGTAAAATCTTTGCGGACAAAGGATTTTTTTGTCCAGTAGATGCAATACCAGAAGCGAAAGCAAAAGAATTACGTGAAGACTACGAAGCAGCTGAAACCGAGCTATATGGCGATATAGAGCGACTTGCTCTTTTAAAAGCATATCCCAACCGACTGCTTCCATCATTTGATGCTGTTACAAGAAATGAGACTTTAGTTGCTGCTGCAAAAGAAATATTAGGAGAAGATATTTTAGTATGGAGTGCAGCGTTGTTTATAAAAGAAGCTGAGTCGACCCAGATTGTTTCATGGCATCAAGACCTAACTTACTGGCAACTAAATGATATAAAAGAAGTTACATGTTGGCTAGCCATCTCGTCAGCCAGAAGAAAAGCGGGATGCATGAAGTTTATTCCCGGGAGCCATAAAAATAGAATTGTACCCCATAACGATACCTATGCCTCAAATAATATGCTTTCACGGGGACAAGAGATTTCTGTTGAGGTTAATGAAGACGATGCTGTCTACGCTGAACTCGATCCAGGTCAAGCGTCCTTTCACCACGGATTATTATTTCACAGCTCCGGACCTAATTCGACTGACGACAGAAGGATAGGGTCAGCGATAAGGTATATAGCAGCATCTATGAAACAAGAAACAGGAGAACAACCTATGGTGACCCAGGTCAGTGGTAAAAAGGACTATGGTAATTTTGAGATATTTGCACCCCCAAAAGGTAGATTACTTGAAGAAGAATTTGAGCTCTGTCGTAAAGATAACGAACTAAAAAAAAGGCTTTTGCTTTGAATTTGAAACACAATTTTTTACGTTTAAAGCAAAATAGTTTATTTTATATTCAGAGTTTTTGTATCTGAATAAGTTTATGAACATGAGCAAATCTGACTACCTCTTTGTTTTTTTGGCGTGCTTCACGGGATTTATTTGTTTTTTTACAAAGGGTTCAGATAGTTTTGCCTCTGCATTTGGTTATTCATTCAGTTTACTTGTTTTGATCTTACCAACACTAGTCGGAGGTATATTGCTTAGTGGTCTAATTCAGCAGTTTATCGATCAAGATAAAATAAACAAAGCGCTAGGTGAGAAATCTGGTTTTTCTGGTTTAATATTTGCCACTTTGGCTGGCGTTATTACTCCTGGCGGGCCCTTTACTTCCTTTCCCATAGTTTTTGCCCTTTGGGTTGCCGGAGCAGATATTGGAGCCTTAGTAGCATATATTGCAGCATGGTCTCTAATCGGCATTTATAGATTGGTAATCTGGGAAATACCCATGATGGGCGTGGATCTATCACTTCTGCGGTTTTTTGTCAGTATACCATTACCCATACTCGCTGGTTTCGCCGCCAGATGGCTTGTTAAATATTTGCCTCTCAAAGTCCAGGATGTGGCTAAGAAATGATAAGCGGATACATCATAGTTTGGTTTTTTGTTTTCGCCCTCACTATTCTAGTGATAAAAAATAAAGGTTATAAAGGGATTAAAAAATCAGGAGTGTTTGCTGGAAATCAGGCTATAAGTATTGGTCGAAAAATGCCTTTTGCCCTTCTATCTGCTGCTTTCATTGCTCAAATCGTCCCAATCGAAGAATTGTCTCATATTGTTGGACCAGAGTCTGGCTTATTCGGTATAACTATAAGTGCTTTATTGGGTGGTCTTCTGCCTGGAGGCCCGATGACCTCATTTCCAATAGCTTTAATTTTCTTTGCTGGCGGAGCCGGTGCTCCTCAGATTGTTGCTCTGATATCTGGATGGTCAATTTTTGCTGTCCACCGCGTTTTGGTTTTTGAAGCGCCCACTATGGGATGGAGCTTTGTCACTATACGTTTAATTTCATGCGCGTTGTTACCAATTTTAGCTGGTCTAATCGTAGAATTACTATCAATAGACGGACTAAATATCCCGCCAGCTTTGGCATTTTAACCCCAGGATTAGTTATTTACATTGTAAGTTTTTGATCATACTTGCCTGTTATAATATTGATTAAGTCAATAAATTACTGCAAGGCAGTCAAACGTGGAAACTTTTACATATTGGTTTTTAATAACTCTTGCGGCTATTTTTGTAGGAATGGGTAAGGGTGGACTGCCAGTAATTGCGACACTTGGCGTTCCCAGTTTATCACTGATTATGTCACCAATTACTGCAGCTGGTCTATTACTGCCTGTGTATATCGTTTCTGATATATTTGCGCTTTCTGCCTACCGCCGAGATTTTAACTGGCCTGTACTTCGCATAGGTATGGGGGGAATGACGTTGGGTGTTATAATAGGCGGGCTAACTGCTTCAATAGTTATCGAGTGGGTTGTGACATTACTTATAGGAATGATGGGATTTCTTTTCGCATTGGATCAACTCATTCGAAAAAAGCTGTCAAAGGCAAAAAAAGTAGCTAAAGTTAATCACGCTAAAGGTTATTTCTGGTGTACTATTGCTGGTTTTACTAGCTTTATTAGTCATACTGGGGGTCCACCATGGCAAATTTTTACTTTGCCGCTGGGTCTTGCTAAGTCAGTTTTCGTTGGTACCTCAGTCATAGTTTTCAGCTATTGTAATGTAATAAAACTTATTCCTTACATATGGCTAGGACAAATAGATGGGCTAAGCATTCAAGTATCCATTATAATGATAATACCAGCCACAATTGCAGTATACATGGGTGTAAAATTAGTAAAACTTATTCCTGAAGATACATTTTTTAAAATAGTAACCTGGGCTCTTTTCTGTATATCAATTAAATTGATATGGGACGGGATTAGGGTTCCTATGAGACTTTAACTATGAAAAACTCTGTCGCAATTAGCAGAAGACCTACAAATTTATTTTTTAAATGCAGCTAATAAACTTAGATCCTTCAAGCATACTTATTTTATTTTTGGCCTTTGCCTTGGGAGGCCTTGTCAAAGGAGCCACAGGTGCTGGTAGCCCAGTAATAGCCATACCTGTTTTGACTATATTTTTTGATGCAAAACTAGCTGTCGCGGTGATGGCAGTGCCTAATCTGTTTTCAAATATGGTGCAGATAAAGCAATTTCGTAAATCCGTGGAAAGTATACAGTTTTCTCTCAGGTTCGCATTTTTTGGATCAGTTGGTTGTTTTGCCGGATCAACTTTTTTTATTCTTTCAAGCGCAAGAATAATAGAGTTGCTGGTTGGGGGTATTACCATTTTATACGTTTTATTTTCGTTGGCAAAAAGCTCTCATAAAATTTCTCGTAAGTTTGCAAACAGAATAGCTCCACTATTGGGAATAATTGGTGGATTTGTGCAAGGTACATGTGGCGTGTCTGCTCCAGTAGCTCTGGGTTACTTAAATTCTATTGCTATGCATAGAAACGAATTTATATTCACCATTTCTTGTTTTTTTGGCGCAATGGCTGGAGCACAGCTGGTGCTCTTAACTCTTTTTTCTTTTTTTACTTGGGAGTTGTTTTTTATTGGTATAATCGCGTTGGCTCCTTTGACTTTGGGAATGCCCTTAGGCGAAAGATTAACTAAAAACTTTTCTAGCCAAGCATTTGAAAAACTAATCCTTATATTTCTTGTAGTCCTAAGTATCCAGATTTTTGCAAAACCCTTTATATGATAATCTCATTTCTATAAGGCTATTGCTGATTTTTTTTGATAAGAAATATAACCAGTTTTCAATGAATTTAGTTTTAAAATGCAACTTTTTTCTTGACTGAATCGTCAATTCCATCGTGATATGTTGCTATGCAAACGTTCGCATAAGCGAATAAGCATTAGGCAACTAATTAAAAATGCTGATTGCTAAAAATGGGGAGATCAAAATTGAGCTTGAATAATGAGCCCATAATCGTAGCTAAAGACTTAACTATTTCTTACGAGTTGCATCGAGAACGCAAGAAATTAACAGCATTACAAGATATTAATCTAGAGGTTAAAGCCGGTGAGTTTGTAGTACTTGTGGGCCCATCTGGATGTGGAAAAACAAGCTTTATAAATGCAATTTCTGGGCTTGTGCCAAAAGAAACTGGTAGCGTCACTGTCAGAGGTGAGGAAGTCACCGGTCCCGGACCAGATAGGGCAATGGTGTTTCAAGATTATGCATTACTTCCTTGGCGAACAGTCGAGTCTAATGTTCGCATGCCTTTTGAGTTTCAGGATTTGGGGGTTTCAGAAGCTGAAAAAAAGAAACGCGTTCAAGAATGTTTAGAACTTGTTGATTTAGATGGTTTTGAAAAATCTTTTCCATACGAGCTTTCAGGTGGTATGAAGCAAAGGGTGGGTATTGCTAGAGCATTAATCACACATCCAGATATTCTACTAGCAGACGAACCTTTCGCAGCAATAGACGCCATGACCAGAGAAGCTATGCAAGCTGAAATGGAACGAATTGTGATGGAAACAGGTCAAACATGTGTTTTTATAACGCACTCTATTGATGAAGCTATTTTGTTGGGTGATCGGGTGGTCGTAATATCTTATCGACCGGGAAAAGTTAAAGAAATCGTTGATATAAACTTCCCTAGGCCTCGCATGAGTAACTCGGAGGTCAAGACCTCTAGAGAGTATGCTCAAATTAGGGATCACATATGGAAATTGGTAAAGGACGAAGCCTCACAAACAAATAGAGGGGAATAATAATGGCAAACAAAGGACAGCAAAACGCTCAGGTTTTCGACACAGACGATCCAGATCGAATTCAAGATATTGGTTGGACTGCAAGAGAGGTTTGGCGCCGCACTAGAGGATTTGTTGTAACCTCAATAAATATAATAACCTTCTTTATATTATGGGAACTTTTAACAATTTATGGAAATATAAACCCGTTATTTTTACCTAAGGCTTCAGATATGTTTATGGAACTCTGGGTTGGTTTAACAACTCGTGCACCTGAAGGCGCTGTCTTTTCAGGTAGCATCTTAGATCACTTTTTGCACAGTTTTAATAACCTAATGTTTGGACTAGGCATAGCAATCTTGATCGGAGTACCTGGCGGTTTGTTAATGGGAGGCAATAAGTATATTGAAGCAATACTAAGCCCCTATGTTTGGGCTCTTGCTTCGTTGCCCAGAATTGCTTTGGTCCCTCTTTTTATTTTATTTTTAGGTTTCACCACAACAATGCAGGTAACTATAATTGTTATCTCAGCCGTTTTTCCTATTATGATTAATGCCTGGGCAGGTGTTAAAACCACCGAAAAATCTTTACTAGCAGCAGCTAGAGTGTTTGGCGCAAATAGAAGGCAGCTTTATGTAAAAGTTGTGCTGCCATACACACTTCCATTTATTATTTCCGGTATCCAACAGGGTATCGGTCGAGGTTTGATTGGGGTAGTCATTGCCGAACTTTTCGGCGGCTCGAATGGCTTGGGTTATCTCATTCAAAGATCTGCGGATACTTTCAATACAGCAATGAATTTTGCTGTCTTATTGTTGCTGATCGTTATGTCGTTATCACTAATAAATTTCACAAGATGGTTAGAAGCATACGTAGCACCGTGGAGAAGCGCTAACCACTTATAAGCGTGGTTGAGTTTAGTCAAATTAACTTCATTAACAGGGAGAAATAAAATGGCACTTAAACGAGAAAAAACTAAAATACTACTACCGAGAAGGGAAGTTCTTCTTAAAGGTGGTTTGGGAGCATTGGGGATGGCGATTGGCGCCACAGCTTTACCCTTCAAGGGGGCTTGGGCAATGGACTCTTCTAAAGTCCAGTCCAGTGTTAACAAAATTCGCATGGCTGACTGGAACCCAAACTATGCGGCTCAATGGTCTTGGAGACTCGCACAATTCAAAGGTTTTTATGAAGAACATGGGATAAATGAGATCGAATTTTATTTAACCGATACTTATTTTCCTGGTTTAATTGGCGGAAGCCTTGATATAGCACACTCTGATACCGATGTTTTATTTGGATCTGCTGCAGCTAGCGGTAAGCCATTAAAAATGCTCAGTGTATACCGCGATAAGGAATGGTGGATTATGGGCGTTGGTAAAGGCATCAATTCTTTTGAAGATCTGAAAGGTGGTAAAGTATCAGGTGGTGGTCTGGGCGGCCGTAATACTTGGATACAGAGACAAATTCTGAGTCAAAATGGAATAGATCCAGATAATGATGTTGAAATCGTACCAATGAAGGGTGGCTCTGATGGCCGAATGAAAGCAATCATAGCTGGTGTCTTACAAGGTGGTTCAGTCTTTCCGAGACATGAAAAAGGATTGACAGATAATGGTGGTAAGTTCCTATCAGCTACATTGTATGAAGTTCCTCAAGAAGGGTTCATCACTAATATGGAATGGGGTTCAAATAATGAAGATGCCCTATATGCATGGCAATATGCAGAACTGAAGGCGAGACAGTGGCTGCACGATCCAGCGAATAAAGACGCTGCTTATGCAGAAATGAGAGCAAAAGGTTTTGATATTCCCCCTGAATTCGAAGCCCAGTACGAGACTGAATTAAATCAAATCTGTAAAGATGGTGGCTTTGATGCTTCCGCGATGGATAGTTTCGCGCAAGGTGTCAGAGATCTTGGTCAAGTACCACCCGATTTTGATTGGCGTGATGCTGTAGACCTAAGATTCCTGCACGCTGCTCAAGAGTCGCTTGGAATTCCTAAGCGACCAGCATAGAAATAAACAAAATTTAACAAATATTAGGGGCCTACGGCCCCTAATAATTTTTGGAGCTTACCGATGGCAATGTTAATAGAAGGCAAATGGGACCCTGATGCTAAGGGAACTACTGCGTCAGATGGTAGCTTTGTCAGAGCCGTATCCCCATTTAGAAAAGAAATTTCCCCTGCCGGAGAAGGTGAATTTCCGGCTGAACCAAATAGATATAACTTAATAGTTTCGTATGCCTGCCCCTGGGCTCACAGAACACTAATATATAGAGCTTTGCTAAACTTGGAAGACATTATAGATTTATCAATAGTTCATCCAATTAGTTATCCAAATGGTTGGACATTTGAAAAATATGAATCGGTATCAAATAATACAGGCCTCAATATTTCTTATTTGAGGGAACTTTATTTGCATCAAGATCCAAATTTTACCGGTAAAGTAACAGTTCCGACCTTGTGGGATAAAAAAGCAAAAAAAATCGTAAATAATGAGTCATCTGAGATCATTAGGATGCTTGATGGTCCTTTCAGCATTCTGAAAGGAAATGAGCCTAACAAAATGACATCCTTGTACCCGATTTCCGAAATAGAACAAATGAATGACTTTACGTATAAAGGAATTAACAATTGTGTTTACCGAGTAGGCTTTGCAGCCAGTCAGGCAGCTTACCAAGAAAGCGTTGAACAGCTTTTTTCCACTCTGGGCACTATAGAACAAATACTGGAGAGAAAAAAATTCTTGCTGGGCGATGAGCCTTGCGAGGCAGACTGGCGAATACTTCCAACTCTAATAAGATTTGATACGGTCTATTACTATCATTTTAAGTGTAACCTTCGAAAGCTGAGTAGTTATCCCAATATATCAAATTATTTAGAAAATCTTTCCAAGATCAAAAAAGTTGCTGAAACTATCCACAACAGTCACATTGTTGATCATTATTACTTATCACATTTAAAAATAAACCCCTTCGGAATAATTCCTATTGGAGTACAAAATTTAATGTAAAACCAATTACTAAAGGTGCCAAATGTTAAAGCTTTATCACTACGACAGATCAACAGCCGCGCAAAGAGTACGCTTGGGCTTGGAGGAAAAAGAGTTAGAATGGGAAAGCATAATCGTTGATACCGCTATGGGCGATGCTGATCAACGACCAGATAACTTTCATGAATTCAATCCTAAAGGTCTAATTCCACTTCTTGACCACAATGGTTTTATGCTTCCTGAGTCCACTTTGATATTAGAATATTTAGATGATGCATTTTCGGAGGGGAAAACATTAACTCCAGCAACCTGCCAAGATAGAGCACGAATGAAGTTATGGATGCGTAAGATAGATGATGGCATTCATGTAGCAAGTAGAACAATAGGCGTGTGCATTGTAAACCGTTATTATTACAAAGAAGCAGATACAAAAAAAATTGCCGATTATTATAACAAAATGCGCGATCAAACGCGAAAATCAAACGACAAAATTAATACTGAGATGGGCCTAGACTCTCCATTATTAAAACCTTCATTAAATGCTTTTAAAAAATTATTTTCAGAAATGAATGACCATTTGACTAATAATAAGTGGCTATCGGGTGATGCAATTTCATTGGCAGATGTTTCGCTTGTCGTTTATCTTACTCGCTTAACCTCATTCCAAATGTCTCCACTGTGGCAAGAAAAGAAATTCTTGGTTGAATGGTTTGAGCGTATTAAAGATCGAAAATCGTATAAATTGGCCGTTGATGCTTGGGGGGATATAACGGCAGAGCGCCGGCAAAAAGAAGGCGATAAGGCTTTTGATAAAATAAAAGCGCTCTGGAATGAAGACGAATAAAATCTAAATCTGCAGATTTTCTAATTCTTCACCATCAAAAAATTTCTGTATGTTTATCCAGGACCTTGAAAATAGCTCCGACCAAGATTGCACTGTAATACCACCTATGTGTGGAGTGAGGATTATATTATCTCGAAACTCATCTGGTAAGTTTAGCAGTGGATTGTTTTTTTCTGGTGGCTCGCTTGTAAATACATCTATAGCAGCTCCTTTTATTTTTTTATCTTGGATCGCTTGAGATAACGCATGCTCATCAACGACCCCTCCTCTCGATGCGTTTAAAAGAATGCTTGTTTTTTTCATTAAGGAAAATTCTTGCACCGAGATAAGATTTTTGGTCTGGTCAATCAATGGGACATGGATAGAAATTATGTCAGAGGTTCTCAATAATTCTTCCTTTCCATTTTTAACCGCTATTTGCGAGAGGTTTTCTGCCACTTTAGGGTCAGATGGATCATAATATTGAATTTGGCACCCTAACGCGCTAAACATTTTAGCCGTTTCTTGGCCAATGGATCCAAATCCGATAACACCTAAAGTAAGTCCCGAGAGGGAAAACATTCTATCTTTAATAATATTTCCCCTTAGCTCTTTATAATTTCCCAACAAAATTTCATCTGTTGTTTTACTCAATCTTCTGGAAATTGTTAGAGCTGCAAAGATACAGTATTCCGCAACTGACTTTGCGCTCGCTCCAAGAACGTTACAAACTTTGATATTATTTCGAGCACAAAAATCTTGATCTAATCTGTCAATTCCAGCTCCGGTGACCTGAACCATTTTTAAAGACGTTTTAGAAAAAATATCATTAGAAATTTTTGGACCAACAGCTGGTATTAATAAAACACTGGCATCACTAGCCTTGCGAATTAAAGACCTATCGTTAGGGGAGAGATAAATAACATTAAAATGAGAGGGGGCCACCCCTCCAAATTCTTCAAAATCACTTTCGGGTCGTAGACAGATAATTTTATTATTTTTGTTCGATCCAGAGCTTTTCAAAGTCGTCAAAATTTTAAACTCCGGTGTCGTTTTCTATTTTAACTTCATCAGTAGGGAAGAAACATAATAATTTTAATACAGAATTTCCAGTGTTGGTAGTTCTATGCTTTTCCATGGGAGGCACAACCAAGACATCGCCAACACTCAATTTATGTGACCCATTTGGAGTTTCAGTTATTCCGGTCCCCTCAAGAACATAAATGCACTCTTCGGTATCAGGATGAAAATGCATAGACCGAGTGACCTCTCCAACCAATGGTTGGATCTCAACTAGTCGTAAAGCCACATTTTTAGACCCGTTTCCACCTGATACATACTCTCTGGAAATACGACCCGGTAAGTTCAGAAGCGATGCTTCTTTTTCAGTTATTTTTAACGCCAAATTAAGACCCTTTTTCAAGCCTATCTAATGTTGCTAAACCACCATTTACTTCGTCGAGTAAGTCAAAAATTTCACTAGATCTTTCAGAAATTGCTGATGCTAAGTCTGCTACCATTTTCTGGCCTTTATCAATAGTTGCTTTTTCCGGTTTCCCATACCAACCAGTAGGAGCAATAGCTCTAATATCTGAAAGAACAGGCTGATAAGCTCTGGTTCTTCTTAATTTATCCATTTTGGAACCATGACCTCCATCAGAAGACGAATTCACTCTATCTAAATATACAAGATCTGGATAAGAAGCCATTATTGCCAAAGTTTCAATTTCCCCACCATGCGTTAAGCCTCCCGAACTCGGCCCATACATTTCTTGAGCCACATAACAGGCCTGAACAGTTAGAACACTTAAACCAAATTCTCTGTGAAGCCTTTCAGCTGCAATTGCTAAAGATGATGAATTTCCTTCATGCCAATTCAAAATCATTAACCTTCTAGCTCCATGTTCAGCCAATGATTGACAAGTCTCCACCACAACTCTGATGTAGGTTTCATGAGATAATGTGATAGTAGCTTCAAAAGGCATATGAAAAGGTGTTACCCCTAAGGGTCCGCCAGGTATAACTAAACCATCCATTTTTTCTGCAACTGCTTCAGCTATTATATTGGCGGCAAAAATATCAGTTCCAGCAGGTAGGTGCGGGCCATGTTGTTCAACACTCCCAGCAGGAAGAATAACCAGTGGATTTCTTTTTAGTTGATCTGCAACTTCTGGTTGGGTTAGGTACTCTAATCGTCTGTTTTTCAATTTCTTTTCAATCCTGTTACTGTCTATTTACGATATCATTTTCAAGCTAGTACGGTGTTCACAGATTATTATTTGCTTCATTCATAACCGAGTCAACTGATACAACTTGTGAACCTTTCTCTATTGATTTCAATGCTGAGTAAACCAGTGCAACAGCAACATTTCCGTCATGAGCAGTGAGTTGCTCAGCAGTACCAGACCTGCACGCGTCACCAAAGATTTCCAACTCGTCTCTGAACATGTTACCGGCAGGCATCATCAGGTCTTCCCTCAAACCATAGCCATCCTTACCGCGCTGGATATATATTTTTGAACTTTCATGAATTTTATCAGGGTTATCCCAAGTGGAAAAATCGAGTTCAAAATGCATAAGTCCCTTCTGGGCAAAAACTCGTGTCGAAAAAATCCCAGGTGATGTCCAACAACTACCCACATAACCCAACACTCCATTTTTAAATTTCACGGTGGACATTGACTGATCATCTACTTCAGCGCCAACAGGTGATAGCTTTGAAGCAATTGATGATACACACTCAACATCACCTGCTAAATAATGAACGATGTCAAACATATGAATTGCCAATTGGGATAGCGGTCCTCCCGGAGCTCTATCACGGTACCAACGCCACGTATCTGGCGTAAGCTCTAAAGCTCGTTCATTTGAAAAATTTGCCTCGATAAATGAAAGTTTTCCCAACTCACCTGAATCCAAAGCATCTTTCATCATTTTTATACCTTGTAACAGTCTAGCGCTATGCCCCACAGTTACAGTAATATTATGTTTTTTCTGTAAATCCTGCATACGCAGACCGTCTTCTAGTATATTGGAAATTGGCTTCTCTGTGTAAACATGCTTTCCAGCCTCAGCAATCTGCTTTGCTACTGAATAATGTTGTTCGTTTGGAACAGTGATAATAACACCTTCGACTTCGTCGAGCTTTAAAAGCTTGTCTAAACTATCATAGGTTTTAATGTCGAAATCTTCTGTATAAGCATCTCGCTTTTCCTGTGATCGTGAGTGCCCAGCAACAATTTCTATTTTTTTTGACGTTTTAGCGGCAGCGGTTAAAACCTTTGCCCATCTGCCCAACCCGACAATTCCTAATTTGATATTTTTGCTCATCGTTTCTTACCTCCACATCAAAAGAATAACTTGGTACACCCTGTTGTCAATGCAAACGATTGCGCGTATTAATTCAAAAAATCTTTGACAAATGGAGATTAGGCATGTCGCTAGAACTCTATAATTTCTCTCAATCCACTTGCAGCTTAAAAGTTAGACTACAGCTAGCAGAAAAAGAGATAACCTGGACGGATAAAAGACTTATATCTTCTGATAATGAACATTTATCAGATTGGTATTTGAAATTGAACCCAAACGGTGTTGTGCCAACATTATTACACAACGGAAAACCAATTTATGAGTCCACCGCAATTTTGGAATATTTAGAAGATGAGTTCAGACAGAAAAAATTCCGTCCAACCGATCCCTTTCTTTGCAGCCAATTAAGGGCTTGGTTAATTTTTGTTGATGTTTGGCCCGCACCTGCAGTCAGAACCCCTTCGTTCCACTTCGGCGGCTTATTAGAAAAATTTAAGAAAATGTCACAAGAAAAATTTGAAGAACTCAAGGAAAAACGCCCACTGAAAAAAGAATTCTATAATTCCTTCGATAAAAACTCAGGTTTTTCTGAAAAAGATATATTTACATCATTTTCCATATTTGAGCGAACCTTCATAAGGATGGAATATCTTTTAAAAGAGTTTGGTGGTCCTTGGTTAATGGGAAAAGATTATACCATTGGCGATATGGCAATTTTACCTTCCATCGATAGGATGGAAGACTTGGGACTTGATAACTTATGGAACAAAAGATTTGAAGGTGTCAAACATTGGCTCGAAAAAGCACAGACTAGGCCAGCTTCAAAAATCGCTTTCTATAGAGGTAGCAGATTGTCAGAACAATTTCCTGAACTAAATTTAGGCAGAGGAGCAAACAGTTCTGTAGTCGAAAAATATTTGAAAAGTAAATAACCAAATTTTTTGGCAAATTTAAACTGAAGACTTTTTAGATAGATTATTATAGCTACACATAAATCAAATTTGTTTGCATAAAAAATTTACCTTCAAAGAAGTCCAAAAAAATTAAAATTATATGATTCTTTTTTTCATCCCTGAGTGCTAAAAATGAGCAGTTCTTGTTTATTTTAAGCTAAAATCTTTTTGAACCCGAAAGTAATTTTGGGTATATTTAAAAGTTTGCGCTAACAAGTGTGAAAGTTTGCGCTAACAATCTCCCAAAGGCATTTCACTTCCAGAGTTTTTAAATTATTTATGATAACAGAGTTTATAAAAGGACTCGATCATGACCGCTGCTCACGGACTGTACAATCCAAAGCTCAACTTAATCAATCAGGGAATTGAGGGCTTCAGAAACGCCTACTTTAATCTGACGGAGCCCGATTTAATTGCACACTCTCTGATGCGTAAAGAAGGTGAACTCGGCATTGGTGGAACCCTCCTTGTAAAGACAGGAAAATTTACGGGCCGGTCCCCTAAAGATAAGCATATTGTTGTCAGTGAGACGACCGAAAACTCGGTATGGTGGGAGCGCAATGCAAGAATGTCAACCGATGCTTTTGACAGATTGCACAAGGATATGCTGCATTATGTGGATGGAAAAGATTTATATGTGCAAGACCTTTTTGGCGGAGCAGATCCAGAAAACAGAATAGGTGTAAGGGTAATATCTGAACTATGCTGGCACAATTTATTCATAAGACATCTTTTAATAAGACCAGAACAAAATCAAATTAAAGATTTTGTTTGTGATTTCTCAATAATAAACCTTCCTGGTTTTATTGCTGACCCTGAAAAACACGGATGCCGTTCCGAAACAGTTATAGCAATAAATTTTGATAAACAACTTATTTTGATCGGTGGAACTGAATACGCGGGAGAGAACAAAAAAGCCGTATTTACGCTGCTTAATTACATATTGCCCGAAGCTGGAATTATGCCAATGCACTGCTCCGCAAATATTTCAAAGAAAGATCCCTCAAATTCTGCGATCTTTTTTGGATTATCAGGTACCGGAAAAACAACTCTATCGTCAGATCCAGACCGGATTTTAATTGGCGATGACGAGCATGGTTGGTCTGATAAGGGCATATTTAATTTTGAAGGCGGATGTTATGCCAAGACAATTAACCTTTCAGAGGATTCAGAACCTGATATTTATAGAACGACTTCTTTGTTTTCTACGGTTATTGAAAACATGGTTTACGATCAAAGAACTAAAAAGTTGAATTTTGAAGATGACAGTCTCACGGCTAACATGCGTGCGGCTTATCCAATGCACTACATACCTAATTCTAGCGAAACTGGGTTGGCGGCAAATCCCAAACATGTGATCTTACTTACCTGCGACGCGTTTGGCGTGATGCCTCCTTTGGCTAGGCTAACACCTGCGCAAGCCATGTATCATTTTCTGTCAGGTTTTACTTCTAAAGCCCCAGGTACCGAAAGGGGAGTGACAGAACCAGAGCCAACGTTTTCTACCTGTTTTGGCGCTCCGTTTCTTCCCAGACCACCGCAAGTCTACGGGAACCTTTTTAAAAAGAAGATTTCAGAAAATAACACCTTTTGCTGGCTAGTTAACACAGGTTGGACAGGTGGTGGGCATGGAGTAGGCACTAGGATGCCAATAAATGTGACTAGATCTCTGTTGGCAGCTGCCATTGATGGTAACATGAACACCGAAACATTTGTCAAAGATGAAAATTTTGGTTTTGAGGTTCCTAAGTTTGTGCCAGGAGTGGATCCAAAGTATCTAAACCCCAGAAACACATGGGACGATAAAGCTGCCTATGATCAAGCTGCAAAAAAGCTTGTAAGCCTTTTTATTTCAAATTTTGAACAATATCTGCCGAGCGTTGATAATGATGTTAAGGATGCTTTGGTTTTTTAAATTTCATTAGATAATAGTGAATTAATTATAGCCTCTCTAGTAATTGGAAGCTCTGTAATTCTAACACCTAGTGCATGTCTTACTGCATTCGAGACAGCTGCCCCTGCTGGACCTTGAGAAATCTCAGCAGCGCCCAAAGGTTTTTCAGATGGACGTTCTATCAGTATTGTATTTAAAGATGGAATTTCACTAAATTTTATAATTGGATAATCGAACCAACTATCTACAGTTGTAGAAAGTCCATCTGTTTTTACAGCTTCTTTAAGCGTCCAACTAATAGATTGGACTATACCGCCTTCTATTTGGTTTTTTACACCATCTGGGCTTATCGCCTCACCGACATCAGAAACTGAAACTACGTTGTCAACGACAACCCCCTCATCAACAGTTACATTGACAAAGACAGCACACAGACCTGAAATACCTTTATATCGAGCATACCCAACGCCCCAACCCTGACTTTCCTTGAGATTTTCTTTATACCTTTTGGTTTCACTATCTAACCTTAATAACAATTCTTTCGACCTATCATCGACACAATGTTTAATTCTAAAAGCTAAAGGATCCTCTCCATTTCTATGGGCTATTTCATCAATAAGACCCTCGTTTACGATTACATTATTATATGCACCAAGAGATCTTAATGCTGAGGCCCGAAAGGGTAGATCATGTACTAGTCTTTTCTTCACCCGAACTGGGCCAAAATCATAAGACGGTGCGGCATTTCTTTCAGCCCCACCTCCCCTTATAGCCGGAACATCAGGAGATTTGGCGGGCAATTTTGAATTTTTAATAAGGACAGCAGAACGCAGATTTGGTGTCCCGCCGGTGCCAGGGCGAGATGAATGTGGTACAGAAGTAACTTCAACATCAAATGCTGTTATATATCCATCTTGATCCAAGTGAGCTCGTGATTTTGTTGACATAGCGGCCCCCATAGGAGCTGCATGAAACTCATCATATCTAGACCATATAACTTTGATAGGTATTCCTTCGACTTCCCTAGCCAAAATTGCAGCATCCAATGCGGCGTCATCAGCACCATTGTGGCCATAACAACCTGAACCAGCTTTGTGTATTACAGTTATATTTTCTTCTGCTATTTCAAAAACGCCAGCTAGAGCGTCTCTTAACTGGAAAACACCTTGACTGTGTGTCCAAACTGTAAGTCTTTCGTTTTCCCATTTTGCAACTGCTGCTGCTGGTCCGATTGAACCGTGGAAAATATATGGTCGCGATACTGTCAGTTCGTGCCACTCACCAGCGTTTTTATTGACATCCCCTGTTTCGGAAACAATTTCAAAGTCATGGCTCTGTGACACTAAATGAGAAATTGGATTTTCAATCTTTCCGTCAATTTCTTTCCATTCAGACTTTTCTCTTGCCCACTCAGCTGCTTCTAATGCAAATCGCTGGCTTGTTGCTAAAACTCCAACAAATGATCCATCCTGAACAACTTTAATAACCCCAGGCCTTTTTGATAAAGCGATAACATCTAACGTCAAAAGTTTAGAATACATATTAGCGGGATGCACTGGTGCCCCAAAAAGCATGCCCTCCTCTATCATATCATGAACAAAAGGAGCTCCCGTCATTCTCTCCAGCAAATCAACTCGTTCGATCTCTCTAAACTCAACCCATCTTTGTGAGGGTTCCTTTATTTTTGCGCCTGCTTCAATTTCGCTTGATAGATCAATCTGATCTAAAACCTCATCGATAGAGAAACAAAATGAGCCCTTCTGAAGAATCTGCCCATTTGACAGATTGAGTTCAAAAGCATCGACCCCCAAGCGTGAAGCACTTATATTTAGAATTTGCTGCCGCAAAGTTGCGACAGCCGATCTAAGAGATTGGCCACCATGAACTATAGACATACTTCCCGCTGTGAAACCCTCATTGGGCGTCATATCCGTTCTAGCAGTCTGTAAAGAAATTTTTTCTGGCTCAATTCCCAGTTCATCAGAAATCATCATTATCAAAGCGGTAATGTTACCCTGACCGAGCTCAACCCTGCCCGAAAAGAATACTAATTTTTTTTCGGGAGTTACTTTCAGCCAATCACCTAATTTCGGATAATCAAGAAGAGGTTTAGGCACTTGATTTTTCATTAGGTGCCTTTTTTTTCATTTGATAATTGATAAGCTTTCTCAATGGCATCAAGAATGCGAGAGTGAACTCCGCATCTACAAAGATTTGCATCCAAAGCTTGTGCTATCTCAAATCTTGAGAGATTTTGTTTTTTGTCAAGTAGCGATTTGGAAGCCATTAAAATTCCTGGCAGACAATAACCGCATTGACCGGCTTGAAATTCAATAAATGATTTAACTAATGGATGGTCACTTTCATTTTCAAAAACCTCGGCTGTTTGTATAGTTTTTCCTGAAACGTCCTTAGTAATCGTTTCACACGACATTTTGGCCTCACCATCTATTATTACAGTACATGATCCACATGTCCCTTGGCCGCAGCCATATCGCGTTGATCTAAGACCTATTTTATCCCTAAGAAAGAAAAGGAGTGGTTCACTACTAAAACTGTCGATAGCGTGCACAACCCCGTTGATCGTGCACTTTAATTCACCTTGCATTTATTTTTTCACTCACTCTATAAATCTAAATTTGACCTCGTTTCTGCAATGACTAAAAGCCATTATTGATAGGATCAATTTACTTTTAGTTTGAAGTACCAATCTACCATTCAGTTGAAATATATTGTGTTTCCTGAAATTCTAACATTCCCTCTTTACCGCCCTCTCGCCCCAAGCCAGACTGCTTAACTCCACCAAAAGGTGCCGCGGGGTCAGATACCAATCCTCTATTTAGCCCAATCATACCGAACTCGAGTTTCTCTGATAAACTTAAGCCCCGTCGAACATCTTCGGTGTATAAGTATGCAACCAAACCATATTCTGTTGAATTTGATTTTTCGATGACTTCTTTTTCATCAGCAAAGGTTTGTATGGCAGCAACAGGTCCAAATATTTCATCCGATAGACAATCCGCATCATCCGGCACATTACTCAAAACGGTTGGAGGATAGAAAAAACCTGGAATATTGGGTCTAACACCGCCTAATTCCAATTTAGCGCCTTTAGAAATAGCATCTGAAACAAAATACTCTACTTTATCTCGTGTCTCAGCATTCACCAATGGTCCAACGTCAACATCGGGCTCAACCCCATTTCCCATCTTAAGCGCAGCCATTTTTTTTGAAAATATAGCTATGAATTTGTCTTTTATACTTTCATGTACGTATATCCTGTTTGCTGCAGTACAGGCTTCGCCAAGGTTTCGCATTTTCGCCACCATTAGGCCGTCTGCTGCAGCTTCAATGTTCGCATCTTTACAAACAATAAATGGAGCGTTTCCACCTAATTCCATTGCGGGTTTAACAATATTGTCAGCAGCTGCATGTAATAATTTTCTGCCGACTTCCGTGGAGCCTGTGAAACTAACCACCCTAACCCTAGGATCTGAAAGCATTTTAGAAACCACTGCCCCCGATGATCTTGACGGCAGAATATTTACAACTCCCGGCGGAACGCCCGCTTCGGAAAGGATAGGCATTAAAGCTAGCATAGTCAAAGGCGTTTCAGATGCTGGTTTTACGATTACTGGGCATCCTGCAGCGAGCGCCGGCCCGATTTTTCTAGTACCCATTGCCGCCGGATAATTCCATGGTGTGACTAGCACGGAAATGCCAGCCGGCTTCTGATGTACCAAAATTCTAGCTCCTGTTGCTGGTGCCATCCCTAGATGGCCATCGCATCTAACAGCCTCCTCCGCATACCAGCGAAAAAATTCAGCAGCATATCTTGCTTCGCCTATTGCATCCCCACCGGCTTTTCCATTCTCTAGAGTAATAAGTTGAGCAATATCATCGATTTGCTTTATGAAAAGCTCATGTGCTTTTCTTAAAATCTCTCCGCGTTCTCTAGGGCTTAACGCAGCCCAGCCATCGAATGCAGCGTCAGCCGCGTTTATACAGGCTACTGCATCATCAGTCGTCCCGCTAGAGACTGTTGTTATAACACTTTCATCTGCAGGGTTTAGAACTTCGAAAGTACCCCCATCTGATGCCTCTCGCCACTCACCTCCAATATACAGTTTATTCATAAAGCCCATTTCAGATTATTCCTTAAATAAGTTGCAATACAGGGTCCTCTAGCCTTGTCCCCAATTCGTTCAAAAATTTTACAGCGTCCGAAAATTGTAAAATCTTTTCACTGAAAGACAAACAGATAGTGAATTCATTTCGCAATTGGGAAAAACTCAAAGTGAGATTATTGGACCCTGTTTCATATGCACTTATTCGAGTGTCACAAAGATCGATAAGAGTTATAGTATTTGCTACATCATTAGAACTCACTTCTTTAGTAGTAGTTTCAACATAACTTTCACCGTTTGTATCTTTAAATATTACCTCCAAGACACTTTCTTCAAAAACAAAACTCCAGGCACTACTGGTGAACTTTGAAAATAACAAACTCCGTTTTACAGTTTCCGATTTTAAAATAAGATCATCAAAAGCTTTAGCCGAAACCTGCAAATAAATAGACGAAAAGCTCGAACTTTGGGGCACACGGGCCAGGTCAGCAAAATGAAAAGGTTCTGCAATTCCAGCATTGCGCAATTCAGTAAGATCAAAGCCCATCTCTTTAGCTGCAAGCTTAGCTTTAGGAGAAGCTAAAACTTTGACGCCTGTACTGGCCGACTCATTCCTGGTACTCCTAGTAGATAATTCATTTCTATTGGAAGAGTCTCCAATGTTTTGAACTTCATTTTCTATACTGTTATCATTAATGGGTTCAGCATAGGGCTCGATCTTTTCGAATGAGTCAGAGTCTGCCAAATCTGTTTGGTCATTATGACTATCCTCATTAGTATCAGAAATTAAAGCCAAAAGTTGACCAACGGGTACTTCAGATCCCTCATCAACCTTAATTTTCGATAAATAACCTTCTTTTTGAGCTTCTACCTCCATGGTAGCTTTATCGGTTTCCACCTCAAATAAAGGGTCCCCCTTCTCAATCTTGTCACCTTCTTTTTTAAACCATGCGACTACCACCGCAGTATCTTGGTTCATTCCTAACTGAGGCATTTTTACTTCATAACTCATGCACCAGCTCTCCCGCTACAATCTTTCGCGCATTCGAAGCAACTTTCTCGGCAGTTGGAACAGTCAAATCCTCTAAAACAGGACTAAAAGGAACAGGCACGTCCATAGCGCCCATTCTAATTACTGGGGCATCCAAATAATAAAAAGCCTTTTCAGAAATGCGAGAAGCTATTTCTGCGGTAACACCAAAATTTTGATGGCCTTCGTCAACCACAATTACTCTTCCTGTTTTTTTTGCTGAATTTAAAATTGTCTTTTCATCTAGCGGAACCAAAGTTCTTGGATCTATTATCTCAACACTAATTTTTTCATCTGAAAGAATAAGAGCAGCTTCTTCGCAGACTTGCCTCATTGAAGACGTTCCAATTAAAGTGACCTGATTGCCTTCTTGCAAAACAGCAGCCTCTCCAAAAGGAATTAGATACTCATCTTCGGGCACATCAGCTTTGTCTTGATACATTAATTTGTCTTCAAATATAACAACAGGATTATCATCTCTGATTGCGGTTTTTAGCAGACCTTTGGCCTCATAAGCAGATGAAGGCATCGCGACCTTGAGACCTGGAATATGAGATACTAAAGCGTGCAGCGATTGGCTATGTTGAGCCGCAGACCTTCTAGTAGCTCCAAGATTTGTACGAACAACTAGAGGCACATTTAATTTTCCACCAGACATATAATGAGCCTTAGCGGCCTGATTACAAAGCTGATCCATTATCAAAAAGAGAAAATCGCCAAACATAATATCCACAATTGGGCGCGATCCCGTCATAGCCGCGCCAACGGCAAGTCCCATGAAGCCTGGCTCAGAAATTGGAGTATCAATAACCCTTTCAGTTCCAAATTCTTCCACCAGACCAGTGGTAATCTTGAAAGGAGTGCCTGCCTCTGCAACGTCTTCGCCGATAAGAAATACCGAGCTATCCAGTCTCATCTCCTCGGCAATGGCTTCATTGACAGCCTGAGAAAGCGTGATCGACCGCATTAGTTAGTCTCCATGTATACGTGCATATCAACTTCATTTGAATTCGGATAGCTTGCTTCAAGCGCATATTGAACGGCGACATGAGCCTCAGCGGCAATATCATCTCTGATAATTTGCAACTCATCATCACTTGCAATTTTTTCAGAAACCAACCAATCACCCAAAATTTTAATTGGATCTTTATTTTTTTTCCAATCTTCTTCTTCCTCTTTTGAACGATAATATGTGCGATTAATATCGCCTACATGATGTCCATGATACCGGTATGTTATAAGTTCTATAAAAAAGGGACCTTCGCCTTTGCGAGCTCTGGCTACTAGATCAGTTGCTAGCTTGTTGATAGCAAGAACGTCTTGTCCATCAACTTTATGGGCCTCTATTCCAAAAGCACGCGCCCTATCCAGAATATCACCAGCGGCTATCTCATCAGTGGCTGTATATTCGGAGTAACCATTGTTTTCACAAGCATAAATTACGGGTAAGTTCCATAGAGCTGCCATATTCATAACCTCATACAAAAGGCCTTGGGCAGTAGCACCATCTCCGAAAAAGCATACCGTTACATCGCTATCACCGTTTAGCTTTGCTCGCAGTGCAGACCCAGTCGCTATTCCCATAGAACCGCCAACAATGGCATTTGCTCCCAAATTTCCATTGGACTGATCCGCAATGTGCATGGAGCCTCCTTTGCCTCGGCAATAACCCTCTTCTTTTCCAAGTAGTTCGCAAAACATTTGTTTTAGTTCTGCGCCTTTGGCAACACAATGCCCATGTCCACGATGAGTAGAAGTAATTTTGTCTTTAACGGTCAGTGCTTCGCATATACCAACCGCAACCGCTTCTTCGCCAGAATACATGTGGGTCAGGCCTGGCATCTTCGCGTCAAGGTACAGTTGATTAGCTTGATCTTCAAAAGATCTAATCTTAACCATTTGGCTATACATTTTCAGATAACTCTCTGAGTTTGTATTTATTTTTTTTGCCATACCTTGATCCTTTTTGAGAAACCAGATTCTGTTAAAAGTCTTTACTAAATTAATACTTGTTAGAGATTGGAAGTTCCTCTGCTGGGAATAGAGAAATAACCTCACAACCGTTATCCGTAACAACCACCTCCTCTTCAATTCGAGCAGCTGAGAAACCATCCTTTGCCGGACAATACGTCTCAAGAGCAAAGACCATTCCTGTTTTGATCTCCATTGGATGTTCTAATGAAATCGCTCTGCTAATAATAGGTCTTTCATGCAGAGCTAAGCCTAGCCCATGTCCAAACTGTAGGCCAAATGCAGCATCCTCACTTGGAAAGCCCAAACTCTCCGCCGTTGGCCAAACTTCTGCAACCTTATCTGTGGTCACGCCAGGTTTAATCATAGCAATTGAGGCATCCAACCATTCTCGGCATTTTATATATGCGTCATTTTGCTCTGAAGTCGCACGACCAATGTTAAAGGTCCGATAGTAACAAGTCCTATATCCTTGATATGATTGCAGAATATCAAAAAATGCTTGATCCCCAGGACGGAAATATCTATCTGTAAAGTTATGTGGGTGAGGATTACACCTCTCTCCAGAGATTGCGTTAATGGCCTCTACGTCATCAGATCCCATCTCGTACAGCATCTTATTTGATAACGCTACGATGTCGTTTTCTCTCACGCCTGGCTTTAACTCCTCATATATCATGTGATAAACGCCATCCACCATACTTGCAGCTTGGGTCAAAAGTTGGATTTCATCCCAGTTCTTGATCTCTCTAGCCGCCAACATGATTTGTTGCCCGTCAATAACGTTTATGCCTTCCTCTTGTAGTGCATGAAACATAGCAGTTTCAGCATAATCTACTCCAACCGGCATATCTGCCATACCTGCATCCATGATTAAACCAGCTATTTGTTTCGCATATTTTTTCATTAGACCAAATTCTGGCGGAATTGTCCCTCTCATGCCGACGACGCCGGCTAAACAGTGATTAGGCTCTAGCCAGTCAGAGTATTTTTGGTGATGTACTGCAGCTGAGCCAAAATCCCAAACATAAGGACTGTCATCTCCAGTAAGAAGGCAAAATCTGCACATTTTGTCTCGCTCCCATTCGCCAATTTTAGTAGCTGAAACATAACGAATATTATTAACGTCAAAAAGTAGAAGAGTACCCGCAGGAGAGTTTTTAAGAGCTTCTCTGGTTCTGCTAAGTCGGTATCGGCGTAAACGATCATGATCGATCCTGCGCTCAAAGTCGACACTAGTGTGACCCCACGCTGGCAGGCGCGCCTCCCATCTCCAGTTGGGATCTAAATCCTGCGGTGTCAAAACATTTGGTGTAAGTGCCGTGCTTCTTTTTTTCATTTCAAATTCCTTTAATTATACAAAATTTTTGCCATCCAATCGCCAGTCTCAGGTCGATATTTATAGGGACGATTATTTACCACATGCGTTCCATCAGAAACCATATTCAAAACTACTTCACCATTGGAAGCTTTAGCCAATTTTTCGGCATGATCTGGAGGTATTACCCTATCCAAAGCCCCACCAACTATATACATTGGGCAAACAATCTTTGGCGCGGCATCGCTTAAATCCATTTTTTTTGCTAATTTTTCCGCTTCATCATCATTGTTTGAATGACTTCTAACTATAAATGCTTGTCGAGTAAGACCAGGCACCCTAGCAAAAGCTTCATCGAAATTAAACGGTCCAGTTAAAGAAATGCACGCTTTTATTCGAGCTTCAAAGGCCGCTGCACGGGGCGCATAATACCCTCCAAGGCTCACCCCCCATACACCAATGCTCGACCCATTAATGTCCTTTCGGCTTTGTAGCCAATCTATTACTGCACCAACTGGCACTTCATAGTCGTATCTAATCGGAAAATCATACTCTGCCTCGCCTTGTCCTGGACCATCAAATGCAAAGGTCGCTAATCCTCTCTCTAGGAAAATAGACTCGTTTGTTAGCATTTCCTCTTTTGTGCTGTCTAAACCCATGCACATCACAACGATCGGTGGATTTTCAATGCCATCAGGTTTTCGTAAATTACCAATGAGCGTTTTTTCTTCAAAAGGTATCTCCACACGCTCACCAGGATGTCTAATATATTTCAAAACCTCTCTATGAGAAAAGATCGCTTTCTTATGAGCCGACTTCATTTGCTTCATATCATTTACGAATAAAAATTTTCCAAAGTGATAACATGCAGCGGCAGTAGCTTGGTGATCCACGTAGGAAATAAATCTCTCATCGTCTAAGGCCTTCTTTCCCAAACTCTCATGAATTGAGCCACGCTCACACCAAGCAGAACACCAGTCCTCCCAGCGATTAATATTATTTGTTACATCTTGAAAATCTGCTAATGGAACACCGTTGGTCACCATTCTATGGGACCAATGTGCAGCCGCAGCAATAATCCGAGGGTCTTTGTCAACTTTAGTCATTTTTTTTCCTCATATTTTTGAGATGAGGATATTTCTCAGTTAAAAGTGAACCGAAATAATAGGTTTGCTGAAAAGAATGAGTTTCTTTGATATTTTTTAACCAATTTTTAATAAGAGGAAATTCTTTCCAAAGTTCACTTAAATTTATATCGTCCATACGGATAATAACTGGCATAATTGCAATATCTGAAATTGTAATTTTTGAACCCATCAACCAGGGCCCACTATTATCTTCAAGCCATTCATTCATTCGATTTATTGCTCGTTTGAGCCTGCTTATAGATTCATCCATTTCACCTTCAGAAAAACCTGTACGGCCCATGCTTTTTAAAAATTCACGGCGCAATGGTTTGCTATTACAAAGTTCTTCAAACTCTTCTTCTGTCATATTTTGAAAATGAGGCAAAAACGCTAAATTATATGAAGGGATACGTATCGCGGGCCCAGGGACTTCATCGATGTATTTTAATTGGGCCCTCATTTTAGCCATTTCAATTGGGTTTTCAGGTCGAAGAGGGCAAATATGCGGAAAAATATCTTCCAAGTACTCAACTATAACCAGACTATCTATTATATTGTTTCCAGAGTGGACTAGTGACGGTACTACCCCATTTGGATTGATTGCCAAATACTCAGGTTTAAGCTGATCGCCGGAAAAGAGATCCAGCCTTATCTCCTCAAAGTCACAACCTTTTTCATGCAGTGCATACCTTACACGTTGACTGCAAGTCGACTGAGATGCGTTATACAATGTAAACTCTGACATAATACGTCCTAGTTATTTTCATTTAAACTTAATTAATTCACACAATTTTCACAAAATGAGGACTTATTCAGAAGCCTGAGGAATCTCTAAGCCAGTTGGATAAGGCGAATTTTCACTCTCTAATTCAATGCCAGATGCAAGAGCTACCGTTTCTAACAATGCCGCAAAATCTCCTTCAATATAAGACTCCGGGTCATTTTTTAGGCTTGCAGCACCAAAATGAGATTGTAACGCTTCCCTCATCGCCGCTGTAACCGGCATAGGAACATTAAACTCTCTTCCAGCAGAAAGTCCAAGATCTAAGTCCTTGCGTAATAGCGTAGGCGTAAATGTTGTGGTCCAATCCAAGTTTACAAAGGCATTGGTTTTGTATCTAGTAAAAACAGAGCCCATAACTGAGTTGTTCATAAAATCAAGGAATGCCCTTCTGGGAACACCTGCTTTCTGGGCGAGTATCGTAATTTCAGCCAAATTTTGAGTAACAACTCCCAACATAATATTATGAGCAATTTTACAAAATCTTGCTAACTCTCCCTCTCCTACATAGGACACTCCCATTGCTGCAATCGCTGATATTATATCCTCCACCTGTTCAAAAGCAGCTTTCGGACCCGAAGCAACGGCTGAAAGCTTACCCGCCTTAACACACTTTCCATTTCCCGAAACAGGGCAGCAAACCAATTCAGAACCCTTATCAGCCAAAGACTTTCTAATCTCAGCGGATTGGTCAACACCAATTGACGAGAAATCTAAGAAGATCTTCGGTATACCTATTCCAGATAAAACACCATCATCGCCAAAATATAATTGCTCCACATCTCGACCAGTCGAAACCATCGTTGCCAGTACATCTACACCAGCGAGGTCAGAAGGTTGATCAACCAAAATTGCTCCAGAGTCTTGCAAAGGCTCTGCTTTTGACCTTGTTCGGTTCCAAACTTTCACAGAATAACCAGCCTTTACCAATCGCTCGGCCATAGGAAATCCCATTCGCCCCATGCCAATCCATCCAATTTGCACTGTAGTCATTATTTCCCCTCTCTAAATCTTACTCTATGTCAGTTTTGAGAGCGCCTAACCCAAACTGTTTCAATTTTTACGCCCGCGTCTTTGATTAAATTATAAACTGGGCATCTTGCTTCTGTTTCGTCAACAACTTTCTCAAGAAAAGAAATTTCTTCTTCGGTAGTTATTTCAGCTTCAACCTTAACTGTTTGAAAATGAGGCACCACTCCCCTTAAGCCAGAGCGTCCACGAATATCAATTGTGAAAGCGGCTGAAAATTCTATTCCATTATAATTAAAATTAAGATCTTTTGCAGTTCTATTAAAAGTTACCGCCTCACAGGCACAAAGTGAGGCCAAAACACCTGTTAATGGGGTTGGACCTAAGTCGCTCCCACCATGTGCAGAAGGCTCGTCAAATATGAAATCAGGAAAGTCCCCAAAATTTATTTTAGAGGCCATTGATCCATCGTTTGATGCGGTAATAATTTTTTTTCTCACTATAGGTTGAGAAAAATCAATTTCATTGACAACGTTCGACACAAAAGATCTCCCCAAATCCTTGCAAGCTGCATTCGCAAACGATTGCATTGAGCTTAGCAATTACAGTTAAATCGGTCAATAGACTATAGCAATAGTTTGCAAAAGTGGCTAAAAGATAGTCTTACCTGGTTGAGAAAATTATGAAAAAAAATATTACAATTAAAGATGTAGCTAAAGAGGCTGGCGTCCACGTATCAACGGTTTCAAGAGCGTTGTCGCCCAACGCTCGAGCATCGCTATCAATCGAGGTAGTAGAAAGGGTAAGAAAGATTGCAAAAGATATGGGTTACAGACCCAATCGAATTGCATCAGGTTTGAGAACAAATAAAACCATGTTAATCGGTATTATTATTCCAGATATTACAAACTCATT
This sequence comes from Paracoccaceae bacterium, assembly GCA_902543185.1. Lineage (GTDB taxonomy): Bacteria > Pseudomonadota > Alphaproteobacteria > Rhodobacterales > Rhodobacteraceae > Salinivivens. Next base: position 31,720 of record CACBXB010000005.1, on the reverse strand, counting down.
ATACCCTCCAATAGTCAGAGGCGTAGAATCTGTTCTCGAGCCAGAGGGTTATGCTTCTATTCTTGTCGACACGGACGGTGACCCAAAGCGAGAGGAAAAGCTTTTAGAGATCCTTTTAGAAAGAGGGGTTGACGGCATAATTGATGCAGCAGTGAGCAGCCATGATCCAGCTGCTGCAAAAATCGCAGATCAAATACCAGTTGTTACTGCAAATAGAAGGGCTTTTGGATCAGGAATTCCTTCGGTTGTAAATGATGATGCTGGTGGAATAAAAGCTGTTTTTGATTTATTAGTTAAAAATAACCATAGCGAAATAGGTTACATTGGCGGGCCTCGAGATCTATCGACAGGTAACGCAAGAAATGATGCTTTTTTAGAAGCTTCAAAAATTCATGGAATTGATAGAAAACCAGAAAATAGTATCTTTGCTGTTAAATACTCCGAAGATGAAGGGTCTAAATGCGCCGATCTTTTATTGGAAAGAAATTCTGAAATCACAGCAATACTTTGTGCCAATGATAGACTTGCCATTGGCGCCCTTGAAGCACTTGCAGAACGTGGACTTGAATGCCCTAAAGATATCTCCGTTACGGGTTTTAATGATATACCAATGAGTGACCGTATCCCTCCAGGATTGACGACTGTTCGTGTCCTGCAGTTCGACGTCGGAAGAATTTCAGCGGAACTTTTATTAAAAAAAATAAGTCAAACAGATCTTGCTGTTCCTGAAACAACTATAATGCCTGTTACCGTCATTGAGAGGGGTAGCGTATCACTTCGAGTTTGATATAAACTTTGCACAAACGTGGCCAAAAATGTCTTATAAAAAACAAACAAAAATAATAGCAGTAGAAGAGCATTTTATGCATTCTTCTCTAACCGACCATTTTAACGAGGTTGGTCATCATCCTGAAAAAATTAAATCCCGTCTTTATGATTTTACAAGTATCAGAATTGATGAGATGGATCAGGCTGGAATTGATGTGCAAATACTATCTCATCAGTCGCCAGGAAGCCAAAGGTTATCAAGTAATGTGGCCGTATCGGCCTGTCAGAAGTCAAACGATGAGCTAGCTTCGATAATTTCAAAATACCCTGAAAGATTTGATGGATTTGCGATGGTTCCTTCAAACTTGCCAGATTTAGCCGCTAAAGAATTGGATAGAGCTGTTAAACAACTCGGTTTAAAGGGAGCTATGCTTCATGGATTAAGTGACGGTGAAATGGTTGACGAAAGTAAATTTTGGCCAATTTTTGCTAAAGCAGAAGAATTAGATGTCCCTATTTATTTACACCCAGCGGACCCGGATAAAACAGTCACCGACAGATACTATTCTCCCTATCACCAAAGTCATCCCATGATCACTCGGGCTGCTTGGGGATTTGGAATTGAAACAGGAACTTTAGCAGTTCGAATGATTCTTTCAGGTATTTTTGAACGGCATCCAAAACTCAAAATAGTTTTGGGCCATTTGGGAGAGGCACTACCTTTTTGGTTGCCCCGAATACACGAAAGCTTAGCTCGCCCTGGAAATGAAAAAGTCAATTTTGATGGTACATTTAAAACAAATTTTTGGGTGACAACTAGTGGATTTTTTTCTGATAACGCGTTGGAACTATGCCTGAAAGTTCTTGGAGATGATAAAATCCTATTTGCAATTGATTGGCCTTATGCCGACAATAAGGCTGGTGTAAATTGGTTATCTAAAGCACCTATTAGCCAGCGAACAAAAAATAAGATATTTTTTGAAAATACTTCGAAAATCTTAAAATTATAACTTTGACTCGCTAAATTTTTTACCCAACCAACTTACTACGTGATCTATGGCGCCGATTTGAACATCGTTTAAAATATATTTGCCATCATCGCCTTTAATTGGGAAAACATAACCATGGTAGTCGTGATCATAACTTACCCACTCAACATTTTTACCGGCTTCATTTAGTAGATCAAAAGATGTTTTAAAGATGCCTTGCAAATGATCTTCATCCCTACCCATCACTAAAACGGGTGTAGTTATTCCCTGTATGCGTTCTTTGGCAATGACCATATCAATTCTTTTTCGAACTTTTTCAACTTCTGCCATTTGCATTTCTTCAATATTCCTGAGCCCTGTTTTTTCGTTAACAAAAGCAGTGTCATCAGGCATAAGGGCTAAATATTCATGACTAGCAGGCTCACTAGCTACCGCTGCCGCAAGTCCATGATATTCAGAAACAATTTTTAGAGCCATTTCGCCACCATGGCTCATTCCAATTACACCAATTCTATTTGGATCTACCCAGGATTTTGTCTTAAAATAGTCTATTATTGCTATCTCATCTTCATACTCCAAAGGTGACCTATTAAACATTTCGCGACCCTGGCGTATATCGCGAACCATTTTGCCCCCGTTATTATAACCTAACTCAACTTCCGTTCTGTATCTTAACCAGGCACAGGCGAAACCTGCTTCGACCAAGCGATCCATTGTGTATGCTCTATTCCTAATAGCATCCATTAACCAAGGTAAGCCTTCACCTCCGTTGCCAGCGGCCATTAGCACAATCGGAAACGGCCCATCTCCACTCGGCTTTCTTACTGCAACAGGTGTGTACAAACCATCCCAGGTTTCGACCATTGAATACTCAACCGTCTTACCTTCAACTTCTTCAATAAAACTGAGTTCACTTGTTTTAATTTCCATGTCTAGGCCTCTTGGTTCAATTTTTTGGTTCAATAATGCACGCGGTATGTCTTCCATCTTTTTCCCGTAATAAGATTTCCTCGACCGGCTCAAATTCAATTTGTACATTTTTTTCATTAATTTTGACCTGGTTTAAAGCTTTGCGCATAGAGGTTGGCAGCTTTTCAGAACGCATTTCCTGTGTCAAATTTGCAGCTGAACTTTCATCAGAAAAACTAAGAACAGCCGAAAATTCTGATTTGCGTTCAACCGCTGTAAGACTTTCAAACATGCCGGGAGTATCTTCAAGCCAACGAACCACATCGTCCACTTCCCATCCACACTTGTCAGTAGCCAGGCTACATCGTGTATGAAAACGACAACCTTGTGGGGGGCGGGCAGGGTCTGGAACCACACCCTCTAGCCCTTTCGCTTTAGAGTTTTGACCCTCATCAAAGCTAGGTTTAGCATCCATCAGCGCCTTAGTGTAAGGGTGGTAGGGTTTAGCAAAAATAGCTTGAGTTTCACCAGCCTCTGCGATTTTACCAAGATACATCACAACTAAAGAGTCAGCCATGTGCCTTACAACAGATAAATCATGCGTCACAAATAGATAAGCTAAATTACGGGCTTTTTGAATTTCATTCAAAAGATTTAATATCTGGGCTTGCACGGAAACATCTAGAGCTGAGGTTGGTTCATCGAGAATTATTATTTCGGGATTCAAAGCTAGTGCTCTTGCAATAGATATTCTTTGCCTCTGTCCTCCAGAAAATTGGTGAGGGTATCTATAAAGATGCTCGCGGCCCAACCCTACTTGATTTAAAAGTGAAACTACTTTTTCCACAAGATCATAACCCGAGACCTCTTTATAAACTTTTAAAGGTCTGCCTACAATATCACAAACTAAATGGCGCGGATTTAAAGAAGCAAAACTATCTTGAAAGACCATTTGGCAGTTTCGTCGAAAATTCTTAAATTTATTTTTTTCTAAATTACTGATAGAAACTAATTGGTTATTAAAATTGTAGCTAACAGATCCACTAGTTGGATCAGTCAAACCTGACACTACCTTTCCCAAAGTACTCTTTCCACATCCACTTTCACCTACAAGCCCAACAGTTTTACCAGGAAAAATATCAAAACTAACACCATCAACGGCCCTAACATGGCCAACCACCCTTTGAAGAGCCCCTTCTCTAATTGGGTAATGCTTAGTGACTTCGCTTATAGATAAAATAGGCTGCCCAACATTATCTTTTTTACTATTCATTTATTATCTTCCAAATCATAAATGGTTATTTGCCAGAAATTTCAGCAACATCCGCAAAACATGCTACCGAGTGAGAGTTTGTCACTTTTTCAAGCTCAGGATCCTGGTTTTTACACTTATCTGTTGCAAATGCGCATCTTGAAAAAAATCTACACATTTGAGGAGGATTAATGAGTTCTGGAACGTTACCGGGGATAGCAAGTAGCTCACCCCGAGCTGTATCGGCAGAAGGCAATGCCTTCATCAATCCTATCGTGTATGGATGACGAGGATTTTTAAAGATTTCATTATTAGTGCCAATCTCAACAATTCGACCAGCATACATTACGGCCACTCTGTCGCAAATTCGCCGAACTAGCGATAAATCATGGCTTATATAAACAACGCTAGTCTGGCGCCTCTGCTGTAATTCTTGAATCAAATCTAGTATCCTAGCTTCCACAGTTACATCTAAAGCAGTTGTTGGCTCATCAGCTATTAATATATCTGGATTACAAGCCAAAGCTTGAGCAATCATGACTCTCTGCTTCATTCCACCCGATAGCTCATGTGGATATCGATCCATAAGCTTTACCGGGTTTGGGACTTGAGTATCTGAAAGTGCTTTTGCAACCAAATCTGCAACTGCTTTTTCTACTCGAGATTTCGTTGAACGGTTGCCTGACAAATTTACCAACCACTTGTCAAATATTCTATTCCGCTGTGATGCAAATCGTCGTATCGCGCCGGAAGCCTCACTGCCAAGACCGGCCATTTCCAAAATCTCTTCAGTTCTATGCTGTAGAAAAACTTCTGAAAGCTGTGCGCCGATAGTTAAGGTTGGATTAAGTGACTTGCCTGGATCCTGAAAAATCATTGCAATACTGTCGCCACGAATTTTTCTGATTTCTTCACCTGTCAGAGTCAGAAGATCTACTTTTTTGAATTCAAAATTTCTACTGTTTGGAAACCCAGGTTTTGATCCAGTTTCAAACCGTTGTGAGGAATTATTCTGTTGATTATAAATTATACTGCCACCAACAAGCACACCTGGTGGGATTGGTAAAAGTTGTAAGAAAGACCGCCCCGTGACTGATTTTCCACATCCAGTTTCTCCGACCAGTCCTAAAGTCTCTCCCTTATAGACATCAAAGCTAATCCCATCAACCGCATGAACCGTCCCACGCTTTGAATTAAAATACACTTTTAGGTCATCGACCTTAGCAACGAACTTTTTCTGGTTGGATGTATCTAACATCATCGGCCTTCCGTCCTAGGGTCAAGTGCATCCCTCAAACCATCCCCCACTAAATTGAAAGCGAGCGCCCACAAAAATATCATCATACCCGGGAAGGTTGAAGCCCACCATCGTCCAGATGCTATACCGGCTTGACCCTCGCTTACTAAGACACCCCATTCAGCTATTCCAGCTTCCGACAAGCCAATGAAACTTAGCGTTGCACCTATTAAGACAACATTTCCCATATCGAGGGTCGCTTGTACCGTTACTGGTGTAACGGCATTAGGCAAAATGTCTTTCAGATAAATATTCAGCTTAGTATCACCAATCACCTTGGCTGCTTCCACATATTCGTTTTGCTTTACTTGAAGTACTTGAGCCCTCATAATTCTCGCATATTTTACCCAAATTACCATCGAGAGCGCTATAATAATATTTGTAAAAGAGGGCCCTAAAACAGCTGCAATGGCCAAAGCGAAGATGAGTTCTGGTATTGAAAGAAACACATCAACTAAACGCATCAAAAATTCGTCAACCCAACCACCTAACAACCCAGCCAATGAACCAATAATCGTTCCAATAATCATTGTTGAGCCTACTACGTAAAGCGATAGCTGAAGAGAAGTGCGGCTTCCCCATACCACTCCATAAAAAACATCCCCACCCTCATTAGTTGTTCCCAACAGAAAACCAGGGGTCCCTGGAGGTTTCCTTACCGCACCCCAATCCCTCGGCATTTGATATGGATCAGGAACATTAGCTTCAGTAATCCATGGAGCAAAGATCGCCATTGCCATCATCAATCCTATAATGATTAATCCTATAACAGTGGTGGGATTAGCGCACAGCCTTCCGACAAGAGCACCAAACCTTCTTATCCTAACACGAAAAGCTGTGTCACCATTGTAATGCGAATTATCGAAAGCTCTTTCATTCATTTTATTTTCCAAGAGTAACTCTTCGATCCAAGTTTGCATAAACCACATCTACAATGAGATTTACTATTAAAAACAATACAGAAGTAAAAAGAACGTAAGTCATTAATGTGCCTTGGTCTCCTCTTACGACACTTGCAGCCATCCAACGACCCAATCCTGGCCATCTGTATATAATTTCAACTGTAATCGTTCCCTGCAAAAGAAAGCCAAAAGTTAGACCGATTACAGTTATCGTCGGAACAAGAGCGTTTCTCCTTGCGTGCTTCTTTAATACTAATTTTTCAGCCAAACCTTTGGCTCGAGCAGCATCAATGTAGTCTTGCTGAAGTTCTTCGACGAGAGCTGATCGCATCATTCTGGCAATTATTGCTGTCGCCCCATATCCAAGAGTAATTGCTGGCAACATTAAATGCCATATCGCATCCCAAAAGGCTCGAAGCGATCCCGCTAAAATAGCGTCCAGAGTATATAGACCAGTGGGATGGTTTATTGACGCAAAAACAGTTGCATCTGATCTCCCTATTGGAGCTATACCAAGATTTGCCCAAAAAACTATTAGTAATAGAATTCCAAACCAAAACTGAGGTAAACTAGCACCGCTTACAGCAACAATTCGGGTGATGTGATCTGGAGCTCGATTTCGCCGGGCACCAGCAAACGTTCCCAAAAATATTCCAAGAAAAAGGGCTACAAGACCCGAAGCAGCAGCCAATTCCATAGTGGCAGCTAATTTCAAAGGGAAAACGTCTGCTACTGGAGCCGCGGATATGCCCGACCATCCAAAGTCGCCACTCAGCACACCTTTTGCCCATTGCAAATATTGAACCCAGACGGGTTTATCTAGGCCAAATCGCTGTTCTATTTCAAGCACTTCATCTGGCGTCATTTCATGGCTTAGATAAATACCAATTGGAGACCCACCAACACGCGTCAAAGTGAAAACAACTATACTGACACCAATTATCAAAAATGGGAGCACCATTAGACGGCGCAAAATATAATCGCGTAATTGCATTAATCTTTCTCCAAGTCACAGGCCCACAAATGGGCCTGTGTATTTTTAAGCGGTTTTTTACTTATCAAATAAAGAAAATTTTAAGCTTGGACGTGGCCAAAGTGGATTTTGAACAAACCCCTTCAGCCAGTCACGGTGCGCCATTACTACACCCTCCTGAGCTCCAATGAGCCACATAGGGTCATTGTAAAGAATTTCGTTCAACTCTTTATATAAAGCAGCACGCTTATTGGAGTTTAGTTCAACTGCAGCTGCATCTATAAGCTCTGCAATCTTATCGGCATCCTTATACCCGTTAGCGAAGCCGTGAACTTCCCCCCACTCACCGTCTGGATGCTGATACGCCTGCATATAAAAATTTGGATCTGCAGCTGGATCAGCATTTTTGGCCCACATAGCGTATTCGAGCGGATTCTGAGCATGCGCATCGTCAAAAACAGCTTCAGCCACTGCGAGTACATTAATTCGGAACTTTGGATTAAGTTTTTCAATTGAATCTTTAAGTACAAGACACATAAGTGCAAAAAGATTACCCTCTTCGGTTATTACTGATACTGAAAAACCCTCATCCCAAACACCAGCTTCTTTAAACAGGCGTTCTGCCTCAGCGTAATTTTGCTTTGAATATACCGACGCTGAAGGATCATGTCCAAAAATACCAATAGGCGTATAATGAGGATTAAAGGCACCGTACCCAGCAAGCGGCCCATTCAAGAAAGCTTCATAATGGAAAGCATGGTTGAAAGCTTGTCGAATACGAGGATCATGGAAAAAGTCTTCTGGTATTGTATCACCATCAGGCAATGAGCCTTCAGGAATGTTCAAATTAAAACCAATGTGAAGAGGCTCTAAAAGCAAACCACCAGTATAAATAGTTACACCATCAGCGCCTTCCAGATCTGCAACAAATGATGGATCAGTTTCTATAGTGTCGAACTCACCAGCTCTTAAGCCTAAAACTCGAACATCCGGATCACCACCAATTTCAATTCGAACATCTAACTTTGCATTTTCACCCCAGTAGCTATCATTAACTTCTAGTTGGACATTCTCATTTCTATTCCACACAACAAATTTATAGGGCCCAGTGCCAACCATATTACCAGCCATGAATTCGTTTGGCACTCCAGCCTCAATACCACCATTTGCTTCTACAGCGTCTTGGCTAACGACAGAAGAAACCATCGCAACCACCACAGAATTTAAAAAATCCGCGACCGGTTCTGAAAGCGTAGCGCGGAAAGTAAAGTCATCCACCACTTCTGTCGAAGCCACTACATCAGACAACGCTCCAGCATTACCTTCTGGTAAATCCATTTCCATCGCGCGGTCCCAAGAAAACTTTACATCATCAGCCGTAAAAGCGGAACCATCGTGGAATGTAACACCCTCACGCAATTTAAAAGTGTAAGTCAATCCATCTGAAGAAATACCCCCGTTTGCAATTGTAGGCACTTCCACAGCAAGAGAAGGAATTAAATTCGGGCTATACGGATCGATGTCTAGAAGTCGATCGTAAACTTGAAGAATAATCGTTTCACCACCTTCACCAGGTTCAACTTGCGCAGGATCAAGTGTTGTCGCCTCATCATCAGCTGCATGAACCAAAAGTCCTGGATTTTTAACATTCGCTAGCGAAACGGCAGGTGCCGTAAATGCAAAAATTGCGCTAGCCAGCAGAGTAAATATACCCTTTTTGCTTATGCTACTATTCATTTTTGTCTCCCTTAAATGTTGAATATTCTAAAACTACTAAACTTAAAGTGCTTTTAGGAAACGACAATGCAATCGTTTTCTAAAAAAAACTAGCAAATGGAATAGTCAGTGTCTAGAATGAAGTTAACAACCTACAAAGTTTATTTTTTATCCCGCCCAAGGTTAAAGATATGAGTAAAAAAATTTCCGATCTTCCCCACATTCCAGGCGAAAACCCTTTTATTGTAGCCCGCGGGGGTTTCTATAGAAGATGGCTTCAAATGATCGATAATTTAGATGAATTTGAAGGGATTGTGGCGGAATTGAAAACAACTTTGCAACATGATTGGGTGCCTAAGTGGAGAGAATTAGGAAGAAAATATGAAAATTTAGGTGATCAAGCTGAACTTAAAGGCAATCATCAAAATGCTCGTCACCAATTCCTATTAGCTAAAACATTCTACGCTATTGGACGTTTTCCATCTGAAATTACTGAATCAAAGAAATTGATAAGTGCGGATTGTTCCCGTGCCTATAGAAAAGCGAGCCAACATCTAGATCCGGCTTTAGAAATTATAGAAATCGTTTGTAATGGTTTAAGCATCAAGGCTCACTTTAGGACCCCAAAGGAAAACACACCCGTTCCAGCTGTTTTAATCATGTGTGGTGCAGATGTTTTTAAAGAGGATAGAGGTTGGGCAGCTGAGTTAGCTCTACAGAACGGGCTTGCAGCACTTGTTATGGACGCGCCTGGAACCGGTGAAAATCAATTTCCTTGGGCACCAGAGTCCGTTGTGGCCTGGGAAGCTGCAATTGACTACCTGATGGAAAGACCCGAAGTTGACCAGTCAAGAGTTGGAGCATTTGGGATTAGCAGAGGAGGATATTCCGTTCTCCAGTTGGCAGGCACCGCTCCAGAAAAAGTGAAGGCAGTCATTGCCATAGCCGGTCACCCTTTTCATAATGAACCGTCTGAAGAAGAAATGACGGAAATACTAAAAACTAGAAACGAAAGAGCGAAATTTCGTTTTGGTCAAGAAGGTGGACCCACTTGGGTACCTAAATGGTCTGCTGAAAAAGAAATAGCAATGTCGAAAGATTGGTCTTTGGAATCTTTGGGTTTGGTTGAAAAAATAAATATGCCAGTGCTGATGATAAATGGAGATCAAGATGGATTGGCGCCAGCGAGCAATATTTATTTTATGTTGCAATCCGGAAAACCAGGATTGAGAAGCGCCAAAATTTATAAAAATTCAGGACACTGTGCGTTTGATCACCAACTTGAATGGGGTCCAATCGCTTTTGAATGGCTAGCAGAAAAATTATAAAACTAAATCATAAAATCTGAGGGATCTATTCCCAAATCACTCAAAACTACCTTTGCAGCATTTCGGCCTGGATAGCCAGTTATTGACCCTCCAGGATGAGTTGTTCCACCTGTTTGCCAAAGGCCATCGATTGGCATTCTATGCTGCGCCCAACCAGGTACTGGCCTTTGATCACCAGAAAATGTTATTGACCGGTCCCCTCCATGAGGAGCGCCTTTTATCATATGCGGGTTCCATGCTTCTATATCCACTGGGGATTTAATAAGTTTATTTAAAATCACATCATCCGAAAAAGTAGGACAAAATCTTTGTATTTTTTTAATAAGATTATTTGTAAATTCTTCTTTAAATGAATTCCAACCATTCGCTCCAGCTCCCGGCAAGTCATAAACAGTATGAGTAAGCAACTTTACAGTGTGGTTTCCATTTGGCGCCCTATCAGGGTCAACCAATGTCGGTGTGGCTACGAGAAGCCAGGAAACATCAGAAGATAAATTACCATCGTAAATATCGCGTCCAGACTGTACCAAATCGTTCAACCAACCTGCGTAGCCAGCAGAAACCGCTGATTTTGGACCACGCGGAGTTTCAAAAATAGGCGCTCTTGTTGTAGCTAAGTAACTGGCAAAAAATGGAACACCAACATTGTAAGTATCTACACAAAACCGAAAATTTTCATCCCAAAAATCTACAGGAGCCATATCAATTAAATGCTTTACATGTATTGTCGATACAACTCCGTGCTTTGCTTGATACTCTTCTCCGTTCGCACACGCTACGCCAACGCACTTACGTCCAGCAAAAATTAAATTTTTAATTTTTTTACCTAGTTCAAACCGAGCACCCCTCGAAGTTAAATAGTCTACTAGTGCGTCAGTAAGTTTTCCAGAACCTCCTTTTGGTATAGACCAACTGCGTGCCTGCCTAGGTGCAGTGATTTGATAGGGGAGAAAACCTGTCCCCGCCTGATCTATAGGGACTGCAGTCTGAAAGGCCATCCAACCCATAAATGCACGCACATGCTCACTTTCAAACTCACGCATGATTACGTCGCGCGCGCTCATGGCTTGACGTCTCTGCCAAATTGCTCCTCTTTTGTGCTCCTGTAATAGCTGTTTTAAAGATGGCCCCATGCCCAGCGGCTGCGATCGAGCTTGTCCTAACATTGGCTTTAGTTCATCAAATTCTTTTAAGAGCGTAAAATAGCTTTCAGCATCCTTTTGCGAATAACGCGAAAATTCCATAGCTGTTTCTTCAGGATCCAGGGTCATTGTTATTTGCTCACCATCAGGAAGGGCTACGTGAGCGACCGGATCGGGGTGTAAATACGATAGACCAAATTCTTTAACTAAACCCAGTTCATCTTGACTGATTATAGGGTTTTGCAAGATAAGAGTATGCCCAGTCGAGCAAGTATCTATTTTATAGCCTTGGCCAAGGACTTCCTCAGTTGCGCAACCTCCTCCTGGGATATGTCGGGCATCAATTATGGTACAAGAAAATCCAGCCTTTGTAAGATAACAGGCAGTTATTAAACTATTGTGGCCAGCCCCAGCTATAACAAAATCTGTCATCATTTTATTTTCATAGATTATGCAAACGTTTGCAAAAATTATTAACGACCTTGCTGATGGTGTCAAATAAAATAAGTTATTTGGATGAACTCGACTTCTTGTCTTCAGTAACTAAATCAAAATCGGCAGAACTATGTCTTTCCCGTAGTTGCTCTGCGGGCTCTCCAGAGGTTTTGTTAACCATTTGCCCCCTGATAATGGCTTCCCTCAAGTCTAAATTGCCAGCCCATCTTTGAATATTCTCATATTCCGAGACATTCAAGAACTCGCCAGCACCATATTGCCTTCCAAGAACAAGCCGACCATACCAAGGCCAAATAGCCATATCGGCAATAGTATAAGTCGAACCGGAAATAAATTCACTGGTGGATAATCTTTGATCCAGGACACTTAATTGTCGCTTAACTTCCATTGTATATCTATTTATCGGATATTTAAATTTTTTTGGTGCATAAACATAAAAATGCCCGAAGCCACCGCCCAAATAAGGTGCACTTCCCATTTGCCAAAATAGCCAAGACATCATTTCCGTATACTCAGACGAAGAGGCCGGAATAAATGCATTAAACTTTTGAGCTAGATAAACAAGTATAGCACCACTTTCAAAAACTCTTTGCTGTTCTGCTCCTGAATAATCTACTAAAGCAGGAATTTTTGAGTTTGGGTTAATTTCAACAAAACCACTTGAAAACTGCTCCCCCTTACCAATTTTTATCAACCAAGCGTCATACTCTGCACCCTTGTGACCAGCGGCCAATAGTTCTTCAAGGAGGATGGTTACTTTAACACCATTAGGGGTACCCTGTGAATACAACTGAAGAGGATGTTTCCCAACAGGCAAATCTTTCTGATGTGTGGTACCAGCAAATGGCCTATTTATTGAACCAAATGTACCTCCACTTTCTTCATCCCATGACCAAACAGCTGGAACGGAATAGTCTTCCCCATTAGACATATCTTTCTCTTTCCATTATTTCTGATGGTTTATTTGCAAAATCTTGGTTTCACAAGGTACAAAAATCGTTAAGCTAACGATGGCAACCAGAGTACTATTCCTGGAAAAGCCACAAGACCTGCAATGGTAAAAGCATCTGCAACAAAAAAAGGCGTTACACCTTTAAAAACATCCTGAACTGTGATGTCATCTCTGACGCCTGCAACTACAAAACAGTTCAATCCAATCGGAGGTGTAATGAGGCAAAACTCTGCCATTTTCACCACTAATATGCCAAACCAGATTGCACACATCTCTCCCGACATACCAAAAGCACTCTCGGATGCCAGTACATCTTCGCCACCATTTAGGGCCATGACTGCTGGGTAAACTACAGGCAGTGTTAATAGCAGCATGCCAATAGCATCCATAAACATGCCAAGAACAGCGTAGGCCAGAAGTATGCAAATCAAAATTATCATTGGCGAGGCATTTAATGATGTGATCCAATCTGAAAATGCTCCTGGCAGATCCGCAAAGCCTAAAAATCTAACATAGATTAAAACTCCCCATATGATCGTAAAAATCATTACTGTTAGTTTTGCGGTCTCTATTAGTGCTTCCTTAAATTCGACCCATCGCATTTTTTTCCAAAGAGCCATGCAAAAGACTATAAAAGCGCCTATCGCACCACCCTCGGTCGGTGTACCCCAAGCGTCTTCTCCAAATGGATTGTAAACGAAACATATTATAATAACGACAACCGCCACAATTGGCAGAGCGCCTGGTAGGCTTTCTAGTTTTTTTCTTAATGTAAATCCTTTCACCGGTGGACCTACAGATTTAAAAACTATGGCTATACCCACGATCAAAATACCATAAATTAAAGCTGAAAATGCTCCAGGAACAAATCCAGCCAATAGAAGTTTACCAACATTTTGCTCAACAATAATGGCATATATAACTAGAATGGCTGATGGTGGAATAAGTGACGCAAGGGTGCCACCTGCTGCAACAACACCGGCAGCGAATTCTTTTCGATAACCAATTTTAAGCATTTCTGGAATAGCTATTCTTGCAAATACGGCAGCCGTTGCTACAGATGCTCCCGAAACTGCCGCAAACCCAGCCGTCGCAAAAATAGTGGAAACAGCTAATCCTCCTGGAAGCCAGGCAATCCATCGTTTAGCCGCTTCAAATAATGAATGAGTTAAGCCAGCATAATATGCAAGATATCCAATCAAAATAAACGTGGGGATTAGGCTTAACTCGTGACTTGCAACTTTAGAGTGTGGCACTTGTCCCGCTTGTTTGACTGCCACAGTTAAAGCCCAACCAAATTTTTCAGGATCAAAATCCTTTTTTGCCCAAAAAATTAAAATTAGTCCCACAACACCTGCCAAAGCTGCTGCAAAGGCTACACGCATTCCCATGACAACCATCACAAGTAATCCAGCTGTAACCCAAAGACCAATCTGTATTTGATCCATCTTTTAATCAGCCTTTATTTATTAAGTTATCAGCTTCTGCTGCTGCTTGTGCAGCTGCGTCTCTTACTAATGGAACACCAACAGGTTTGCTCAGGCCAAAAATTAATGCATGGGCGTACCCATAACTCTGTATTGAAAGCCTCAAACATAAAATAGCAAATCCGATTGGAACCAATATTTTTGAAGGCCAGATTGGGAGCCCAATATCGATTGTACTGTCTCTGCTAAAAAACGGAGCATTCCAATCGAAAGCACGGTCGAAATGAGACCAACTACCCCATACTAACAGGAGCATCAAAATTAGAACTATGCTGGTAGTAATTAATTCAAATGTCCAAAGTAGTCTTCCTGAAAGTTGAGATACAAAAATATCCATCCGAATATGAGTACCGTCCCGCATAGCGAAACTTACAGCTAAAATAGCAATAAGGGGCATCAGCTGCATGATCCAATCAACATACCCACTCAACGGCCACTCAAAAAATTCTCGCCCACCAACCGAACGAACCGCCAAAACCATTAAAGAAAATATTGCCAATCCAGATATCAAAGCAAAGGCCTTCTCAATTTTTAAGAGATTTTTATCCAACTTACTCAGAAGTGAATGATCTTCTAGAATGGATGCGTTTCCAGCCATAATTCAGTCATCTTTTTCGTATGAGTTAAAAAGCAAATACTATTAGCAGAAAAAATGGGGGCAACAGTGCCCCCATAAATTTTATTACTTAGACGCTGCTAAGGTTGTCTGAACCAGATCATATAAATCCTGAGCGGGTAAACCCTGTGCAGACATATCAGCTATCCAAGCATCTCTTGCTGGAACCGCCGCCGCAGCTTTAAACTCTTCTATGACTGCTGGATCAATCATTACTTTTTTGACGTTCTTTTCTACAAGAATGCTATCCCACTTTTCAAGCAGTTCTCCATAGTTTTTGAGATAATGCGCAATTGCTTCATCAATAGAACTATCAAGTGCTTCCCGGTGCGCTGCAGATAGACCTTCGTATGCGTCAATATTTACAACAACAGGGCAGTTAACAGTTCCGGGGTTAAGATTAGCAGTCCACCAGTCCGCTTGGTTTATAGTGCCAAAGGATAAGTGTGCGTGCTGAGCGAAAGCTACCGTATCGACAACACCGCTTTCCATTGCTTGATAAGCTTCGGTCGCAGTAACAGAAGTAGGAACTCCTCCAACTGCTTTAAAAGCTGCGCCTAATCCGCCCGTTGCACGAACGCGCATCCCGTTGAACTCGGCTAAAGTGTCTCTGGGTTCACCTGTTCCAACTAAATTGTACTGAGGCATTGGCGATGTCATAATGATCTTTGCATTCCACTGGGCCATTTCATCTTTTACAGCTGGATGATCATAAACGGCATGACTAACAGCTACTTCTTGGTCTAAAGTTTCGACCCCGAGAAATGGCAATTCAAGCACTGTTATTGCTCTGTTTTTATCACGGTGATAACCAGCACAAAATTGTGCCATCTCGAAGGCACCAATAGAAATACCATCTAAGTTTTCACGGTTTTTCGACAAGCCACCATAACTTACATTCATTGTGAACTCACCATTTGTTTTAGCTGATACAAGTTCTGCTAATTTTTCAATGTGTTCCGTGAAAGCCCGGCGCTTTCCCCAAGTTGACACATTCCATTCTTCTGCGAATGACTCAGTTGCCAAACCTAAGCCGAGTGCCAAGGCGACAAATTTTCCCAAATTACGTTTCATTAGTAAAATCTCCCTTTTTGTATCGAAAAATTTAGCCTATCAAAAAATAGTTACAAGACCTTATTATTAATCAGAGGCTTAAGTTTTTTAAAATAAGAACGATTATTATTTAATCATTAAGATTAAATTTGATTAATTTTGTTCCAATTCAATTCAAATACTCAAACCCTCAAATGCTAAAATATTTGCTTGGGTTTCTAATAAAAGCCCATTAGGCCCACAATGGACATAGGCATAGGTATGCAGGCTGCGCATAGCGAATATGTAAAAGTTATAGTGGTTAATGAATGAAGCGCGCTTTATAGTAATGATAAGTGTTACGACCCTCCCTTCGTGACTTAAATAAGACAGAGAGGTTCCTCCCCCGATCTGCACAAAAAACCTTCCAACAGGAAGGTTTTTTTTGTATCTGCTTTATTTTTTCAAAAAAATTGAGTTAAGTACCTTTCGACCTAAAATTACCTCATACCAAAGAGCAAGACACAATAACTGTAGAATAACGAATATAAAATGGATAACGAAACCCGGAAGTCAAATCCTCCAAAGCGCTTGCCAAGTTCCTTAATTGAACGAAATCTTAAAACGACAAACCTATTAATAAGGATTGGCCTTCAAACATCAGGAGATATGATCTTAGACCTTTTCATGGGAAAATCTGTAAATTTAAACAAATCACTTTTTTCAACAAAAAATGCCTACTCCACAGTTGAAACCCTCAAACAACTTAGGGGTGCTGCTATGAAATTTGGGCAGCTTATTTCTATAGATGATCAATTAATTTTTACACCTGAAATTTCACAAATTATTGGACAATTAAGATCCTCTGGTTACTCGATGCCACCGCGCCAAGTTAAGAAAATCTTAGATAAAAACTGGGGACCAGGGTGGTTAAGAAATTTTGATAGTTTTGAGGTGCAACCCTTTGCTGCAGCTTCCATAGGGCAGGTGCACAAAGCCAAATTAAAAAATGGTTTAGAACTAGCAATTAAGATCCAATTTCCAAATATTCGTGAGACAATTAAAAACGATATGCGGTCGCTTCGTTTCTTAGTTAACAAAGGCAAATTTCTACCTCAAGATTTCGACTCAGATTATTATTTCAAGATATGTGAAGAGCAATTATTAGCAGAGAGTGAATACATTTTAGAAGCCGAAAATATTAGGACATACTCAGCGTTTTGCAAAGCTAATGAAAATCTAAGAGTTCCAGCAGTTTTTAGTGAATTCTCAACAGACCAGATATTAGCAATGTCATTTGAAGATGGCTCTGAACTTTCCTCACAAAATTCCATAGTAAAGTTGGAGAAAAATAAAATAGCTGAGTTACTAATTAAATTATTATTAGATGAAATTTTTATCTTTCAGTTTGTACAAACCGATCCAAACCTTTCAAATTTTTTATTGAAATCAGCAGACTATAAAGTTGTCCTTTTAGATTTTGGCTCTTGTTCAAATGTATCAAATGACACAAAAGGTTTATATGAAGGTTTGCTAAATGTGGGGCTGACCTTAAATCGAAAAAAAATAAAAAACTTTCTTAATAGAAATGGGTTTCTACCAAATAATATAGATAAAAATTTAGATGATTTCATAAATGAATTAATTGATACGGTAATAGAGGAATTGAATTTTAGTGAAAATTTTAATTTTGCTGACTCTAAGCTGTTTGATTTAATTGAAGCAGATAAAATAAAAGAATTTCAAAACATAATCCCTCAAACTCTTTTTGATCCAGATTTCATTTTCATACAACGAAAAATTTTGGGATTTCTTTTGTTTTTTAGGTCGATAAACGCCTCAATTCCAATCCTCAATATAATAAAAGAATATGATAAAATACTCCAAAACAGGTGAACGCACTATGAAAAATGAATTTGATAATCTCAAAGTTATGCACGAGTATGCTTGGGGATTAATCATAAGAGGAACCGTTGATAAGAAATCCCCAGCGCTTTATCCAACTTTTGGAACCGTTGGATTGAAAGGAATGCCAGAACTGCGAACGGTTGTCTTGAGGCAAGCCGACCAAATGGCTGCAACACTTGAAGTGCACACGGATTTAAAGAGTAGAAAAATTAAGGAACTAAAAATGAACCCTAAAGTCGGTGTACACATCTGGTTTCCAAAAAATAAATTACAAATTCGTTTTAAAGCGGTTTCAGAAATAAAAACAGGCGAAACTTTAAGAGAAAAATGGGACAAAGTACCTTACAAATCCCGTATATCCTACGGCACACGCCCAGCCCCTGGTACTTCGATATCAACTTCATTTTCCTATGAAAAACCAGCTAACTTTGAAAGATTTTGTGTTATAGAAGTAAAAATCGAGGAAATGGATTTAACGCACCTTGGCACCCGCCACACCCGAGCTCTATTTACAAGAGAAAGTAAGTGGTCTGGAACTTGGCTTGCACCGTAAATAGCTCAATTAACTTTTTGGTGAACTTCGATTATATTCCCCTCAGGGTCATGAAAAAAGACTTGATGCCACTCTTTGGCAAAAGTTGTTCCATAGTCAGCATATGGAATTTGGTTTTCTTTAAGCACCTTTAAAAATGTCTTTAGATCATCAGTTCTAAAAGCAATATGACCTTTTTCCACTGGATTAATGTGCATGTTATGCTTTGCCGCAACATTCAAATCTTTTTCCGCTAAATGCATTTGCATAAACCCATCTGTTGCAAACTTTATCTCGCCACTGTAGCCAGTGTTTTTTGTTTCTAGAGGTCGTGGAAAGTTTTCAATTGGTATATTTTCTAACTGCAAGATTTTGGTATAAAAATCGTGCAATTTACCGACATCTTTAGATACAAAATTAATATGGTGAAATTCAAGTTTCATTTAAAAAACACAATGATAAACTCTAGTGATTATGTTTCTAGGCCCTTTCATAGCCAACTGCCAAATTGTAATCTGTGTTACAGTTGTCTCCCGTACAGCACTCCATGATATTTGATTTACAGGTACTGCAGGCTTCATGACCATGAACAACAATAGTTTTTAAAGGTGCTGAGCACCTCGGACACCTCTGAATAAATTCATTATTAGGGTTTAAAAGGTTATCCATCTGCATCTTTACCTTATAAATTGATCAACTTTTTCTAATTTGTTCATTTGAAAGCTCTACCGCTACACTTTTTACAAAAATGTTAATGTAATATTAATTCCTAAAACGAAACTTACAAGAAGTAGTACTACACCCAAGAAAAATTCAATTTTCTTCGCGCTAAACTTAAAAAATTTAATAAATTTCGGTACGGCTATAACAAAAGTTAATAGTATATACCAAAGTCCATCTATCACGGTTGCAGTAACCACCATTAAAATTTTATACTCGAGATTAGATGCAGCGTCTAAAAACTGGCTGAATATAGCCAAGTAAAAGGCCGCTATTTTGGGATTTAGAAAAACAATCAAAAAACCGTTACGGACATATTCAAACAACGGCACCGATAAATGTTCAGAGTCTGTCTCATCGATCGGTATCTTTTGAAAGCTATTTTTGATCATTGATACGGAAAGCCAGAGCAAAAATATTAAACCAGCAAACTCTAGAGCAATAGAAAACCAAGGAGCAACTGAAAGAAAAATTATTAATCCAGATGTAACCAATGCAGCATAGACAAATATTCCAAGCCCATGGGCGATGCCGAACGCCACACCTGCTTTCCGACCATCTTTAATAACCGAATTTATTAATAAAATTATACTGGGTCCCGGAGATGCCGCGCCAGCCAAACAAACCATAGCCAGTAAAAACCAATCAGATAACGCCATGTCTTAAAATGAATATAAAATTGAGATTACAACGGCGGCAATCATCGAAAACGACAGCATTAAATTTATTATCCTTTGATTTTTATTAGATAAGTTTAACTCATGCAACACAGTGCCAGCATATAACCAGAGAAAGTGTAAAGGGATCCAGATCGAATTAATAATAAAAAATTTAATGATTAATTCGATAGCAAAACTTGATTGGTAAAAAGCAAAACCAGATACAAACGTTGTGTTTACTACATAAGCCTTTGGGTTGATCGCTTGAAGTAACACACCAGAAGCAATTCCAGGAGGGGCTTTGGCCTTTATAAACGCAATATTTGAACCCGCTAAGGCAATCTTAGAGGCTAAGTATAAGAGGTAGCAAGTTGATAAAACCAATAAAAATATCCTAAGGGAAGGAACAGACAGTAATACCGCGATCAGACCTGAAGCAACTGCTAAAAAAACCAAATTTGTGCCAAGAAATAGCCCAAATACATAACGCAATGATTGTTTAAAACCATATGCGGCACCAAAGCCGGCAGTACTCAAGACACCCGGTCCTGGGGTAATAATTAACAAAAATACCGAAATGGCGAACGTTAACATACGATGAAAGTCCTAAATTCTATTCATAAATGAAACTATTTGGGGGACCTATACTAAATTTATGCTTTCGTACTGCAATCATATAGCTCATAACCTTATTTTTTTTGAAACAGAAGCAACAATTATACGATTAACTGAGTTCGGTTTTTAAAAAACGTCCAGAAGCGTATTTTTAAACGTCTTTACCTTGACCTGCAACGTGCTTGGCAATGTTCCGAGCAGCAGGCCGGCCAGAAATGTCTTTACCAGTCGGCAACCAGGTGCACACTTTTTCAGGGTTCTCCCAAATTGTTTTATAATTGCCAGGCACAAAAAACTCCGCGAACACAAAACTATCAGAGATATAATTCTCAAACCAATGCGTTTCATCCTCGAAGCTGTAAATAATATCGCCTTCGCTAACAACTTCGGAAGAGCCATTAACATAGGCGGTTCCAGACCCTTCAATAACAAATTGGAAATGTTCTGCTCCAGTATGATAATGCGGCGGAGCAGTACCACCCTTAGGATAATAAATCATTTCTCCTTTAACACAATCTAAACCATCCCAAAGGACAGGGCTTGCAAGATAAATCCTCTTTCTAGAGTCAAATTCTGATAAAAGAACAGGCTCTACTGACCAATCGACACATTTTATGTTTAAGGGAATTTTATCATTATTTTTTATAAAACGCTGTATCTGCAATACCGAGCAGATAATAAGCTTTTCACCTATAAGGCCCTCTATTTTTAAAGGAGAATTGGGAGGCAAAATCAATAGTGAATTCTTACCTAAATCCAGACCATTGTATTTTAAATTACTAGTCAATGGCATTAACCAGCTCAGGGAACCTTCTTCGGTTTTGAACTCAAATTGAATTTCTTCCATAAACTCAAACTGCTTTATCTGTAATCTTTCCTGACCCGTTTTTTTCTTTTCGAGCAGTAGCTTTTGCAGAACTCCTGGAACGAAGTCTGAACCAGAAACTTGATCTGATTTAATAATTAACGCCATAAGTCTTGTCCAAATGAAAAACCAATTATTTGTTAATGTCTTAAATTTAATTAAGCTTTTTAAGTTGCTCTGGTAAAGTGAAATATATCTTTATTCAAAATCGCTTATTTCTTTTTACAAAAAAACTGGCTTATTCCCCAGTCCAAGGAGTATGTTGCCTTTTAACTCTATCCTCATGTTTTTTCTGCTGCCATTCCAGCATTCTATCAGTGACGTTGCTATCTTCTGAGCTCCTTTTAAAGAAAAGGCGAACAAAAATAGGTATGCCAACAATTAAAATAAAAATCACAACATACGGAATAAAATTCTCCACTCTGGCTCCCTGATAACTTTTCAATTTATACAACTATTATGTATCAATTTAAATTTTAGCAACAAATTCAAACAGAGCAATAAATTACTTTGTCAAGTTTAGTTGGTCATCACCTCTGAATTCAATTAACTAATTTGGCTGCTTGAATTTCTCAAATAAAATATTAAATCTGTTACGAATTTTGGAGGAAATAATGAATAAATATTCGCAGGGTTTTGAAGCCGATACAGGAAAAATCTTAAATATTGTTATAAATTCGCTTTATTCGGATCGTGATATATTTTTGAGAGAACTTTTATCAAATGCGTCTGACGCTATTCATAAAAGAAAATTTTTAGGCCAGACCGACCCTGCTGTTTTAAATACATCAGATGATAACATTCAAATTAATATAGATAAAAAGAAAAAGACGATCGACATCATAGATACTGGGATCGGATTAGATCAGGCTGAGCTAGCTGAAAATCTTGGCACAATTGCTAAGTCCGGAACATCCTCTTTTTTAGAAGAATTATCAGTCGGTGATAACACCAAGGATGCAGCAAAAACACTTATTGGACAATTTGGAGTTGGGTTTTATTCGGCGTTTATGGTAGCTGAAAAAGTTAATGTTACTTCAAAAAAAGCTGGCACTAAAAATACGTTCGTCTGGGAAAGTGACGGACAAAATGGATTTGACATATCTGAAAGCGTGCACCTAGAGGAGGCCGGAACCACTATAAAGCTATTTTTACGGAAAGACGCCAAAGATTATCTGGATTTGTTTAAAATAAAAAGCCTCGTCAAAAAATATTCTGACCATATTACTGTCCCAATCAACGTTAAAGATAATGAAAACGAAGCAGAACAGGCAAATAGCGCACAAGCGCTTTGGACACGTTCTAGCAGTTCTATTAAAGGTGAAGAATATTCAGAGTTCTACAAAAGCACTTTTGGCGCGTTTGATGATCCATATTTACACATCCATAATAAAACTGAAGGTGCGATCGATTTTACTAACTTGCTCTTTATTCCTAAAACAGCACCATTTGACCTCTATGAGCCCGAGCGGAAGACTCGCCTCAGCTTATACATAAACAGGGTATTCATTAGTAAAGATATTGATGGATTAATCCCAACTTGGCTGCGATTTGTTCAAGGTATTTTAGATACTTCCAGCCTCGATTTGAATGTGAGCCGCGAGCTTGTTCAAAATAGCCCCATTTTAAAGAAAATTGCAAAGTCTATTACAAAACGGGTTGTATCAGAACTTAAGAAAAAACTAAAAAAAGACAATATTGAGTACGATGCTTTCTGGTCTCAATTTGGAAAAGTAATTAAGGAGGGTCTCTACGAGGATTACGAAAATAGAGACAAAATCATCGATATTATAAGGGTATTTTCAAATAAAGAAAATAAGCTGATCACGATGCAAGATTATTTAGACAATATGGCTGCAGGACAAGATTCAATCTATTATCTTACTGCCGACACCCTAAAACAAGCACAATCGAGCCCCCATTTAGAGGGCTTCAAATCTAAGGACGTCGATGTATTGCTTATGACCGATCCTATAGATGCTTTTTGGATGTCCCAGATGGGACAATTCAATGAGAAGAAATTTGTATCAATTTCAAGAGACACTTACGATTTAACTGAGGTAGGGTCAAAAGAAAGTAAGACATCCAAAAAATCAAAAGCCGCGAAAGGCACAATTGAGCTAATTAAATCTCACGTAGAGGAATTGGTTGCAGATGTGGTCGAGTCAACAAGCCTCGTTGATAGTCCCGTAAGACTCGTAGCTAGCGAGGGTGGTTTAGATTTCAATTTAGAAAGAATTCTGAAGGCCCAAAACCCGGAATATGAAGGAACTAAAAAGGTACTCGAAATAAACACAAGTCATGCACTCATTAAAAAATTACCAAAGAAATCGACAAAAGTACAAAAGGCCCTCAGTAGGGTTCTCTTTGAACAAGCTAGAATCCTTGACGGAGAAATGCCCTCAGACGCTCAGAAATTTTCAGAAGATTTAATTATTGTAAGTTTAAACGACTAAATTTATCAGTGGTAATTTGCCATTATCCAAGAGGCTATCAAGATCAAATCGCCCAAAATGGACCATCTTATTTAGATGAACATCTGCGCCTGTTGGCGCACGCAGATGCTCTGGGGAGTCAAAGAATGAGCCCACGACAGCTCATACCTTGAGGCATGTGATGCGAGCCTTTAGCCGAAGCGTGCACCACAGGTAGATTGGTAAACTATAATTTACTGTTTTGTCAATTACACTGTAAGCTATTAACTAAATCACTTAGACAAAAAAATTTAAAATTGGAGATTGAGTTGACTAGAAATGATAACTTTAATCCTTCACAACACAGCATGGTACCCGAGAGGGGGTTTTATGAATTCCAAATAGGCGAGAAATTTTTCGCCCCATCGCGAACAATGACCGAGGGTATTTTTACGGCCTTCCAGGCCGCCAGCGGCGACAATCATCCTATCCACTATGATAGAAATTATTTAGCCGAAACAGGTCATCCCAATCTAATGGCACATGGTTTTATGACTCTTATTCAAGCTGCTATTGGGGCATCACCTTTAGCCCACAGCTTAGGAAAAAACCTTATTGGATTTATAGATCAATCATCTAAATTCTTAAAACCTGTTTACTGTGGAGACACCATTTACCCAATCTTTGAAATCAATGAATTGTCACCAAATAAATCAACAGGAGTCATGGGATTAGATATCAAAATATATAAGCAAAATAAAGAGTTGGTATTGCAGGGAATTCAGCGCTACTTAATAAGATTATGACTTAATTATTTTGATTTTAAGGAAATTAGAATGCTATCAGCTATTAAAATTGATGATAACTTTATGAATGAGAGCATTGACTGGGAGTTTCCTATTCCAATTGCTTACGGACCCGGTAGGTTAAACGAAATAAGTGAGTTTTGTAGAAAATTTAAAATTTCTAATCCACTCATTGTTACAGATAAAGGAAGTAAAGAACTTCCATTTGTTAATCGATTAGCTGGGCTGCTTGAAAATGCCTCAATAAAAAGCCAATTATTTTATGGCATATCACCTAACCCTCGCGATGACGAAATAAACGCGGGCTGTATTACTTATGATAAAGGCAATCACGATGGAATTATAGCAATAGGAGGTGGAAGTGCTTTGGATGGGGCAAAGGCAATAGGCATGACTGTGAATAGTGGTGTTAGCCTTTGGGATTTTGAATACAGGAAGCCTGAACCTATTTTAAATTCTCCGGACTGCTTTCCAACTTTCATAACGATCCCAACCACCGCGGGTACTGGAGCGGAAACTGAAAGCACCGCCATGGTTACAGACACCGTTCAGGGCAAGAAGTTTTGTCTTGCACATTTGGGTATGCGTCCATCACTTGCCATTCTGGACCCAGAATTGACACTTGAATTACCCAAAAATTTAACTGCTTGGACTGGCGTGGACGCATTGACACACGCTTTAGAAGCTTATCTTGTACCAAGATTGAACCCCTTATGCGACGGTGCGGCACTCGAAGCTTTAAAACTTATTTCAAAATGGTTGAAAGTCGCCTTTGACGAGCCAAAAAATATTAATGCTCGAGGCGGAATGTTAATTGGATCATGCTTGGCAGGAGTAGCCTTTACCAAGGGCCTTGGTCTCGTTCATTCGATATCTCATATGATTGGTGCCGAGTATAATACACAACATGGTTTGACAAACGCAATCATCCTTCCCGCCGTGATGAAATTTAATTTGCCCCATGTGGAAGAAAAATTAAGGTTTATATCCAACGCGATGAATCTAAAAGATGCCTCTTCAGATGCTATCGTCAAAGAAATTGAACAAATACTAGATTATGTCGATATACCACGATCATTGTCAGAAATAGGTATTCCTGTAGAGTGTAAAAAAAGGATAGCAAAAAAAGCTATGCTAGATAGCGCGACAGGAACAAATCCGCGAGTTGCACAAATTAAAGATGTTGAAAAATTAACAGAAATTTCAATTCTATCTGCGCGAGCGTGACTAAAACGATTTTCTTCTAAGTCCAGTCTAAAGTCTGCTCGAGGACTTCAGACAGATTTGTTAGCAACATCTGCGCATCTTCAATTTCAATTGTTAGTGGAGGCCTAATTTTAATAATATTATCCTTTGGTCCGTCACTTCCAATTAAAATACGGTTTTCTCGCATTTTATTTTTTATATATGCACATAATTCTGTAGCTTCTGACCCATCACCATTTATTATTTCTATACCGATAAAAAGGCCCATTCCCCGAACATCGCCAATAAAATCAAAATCATTTTTTAACTCATTAAACCCAGAGATTAAAAAATCGCCAACCGTCTTAGCATTTTTTTGAAGTTTCTCTTCATCAACAATATCCAAAACTTCTGCACCAATTCTGCATGATAAATTTGAGCCACCAAAGGTTGAAAAAAATTCGATACCATTATCGAAGCTTTCACCAATCTCTCTTGTGGTTATAACCGCGCCTAGTGGATGACCATTTCCTAAAGGCTTGCCAAGAACGACGATGTCAGGATTTACTTCTTGAAACTCAAATCCAAAGTAGTAGTCACCCAAACGCCCCAAGCCTGTTTGCACTTCATCAGCAATACATACTCCACCATGTTTCCTTATCTTACTATAAACTTGCTCTAGATATCTTTTCGGAGGGATAATTTGTCCCCCTACAGATGGAAATGTTTCCATTATGAACCCAGATAACCCAATACCTTTCAAGTTTAATCTTTCGATTGCACCATCAACCAAATTTGCAAATTTAACGGCACGATCTGGATCATCTTTTTTAAATGAACCCCTATAGTCGTCGGGCCCCTCTATAATTTCAACCCAGTCAGCCTGTCCTACTCCATTAGGCTTTTTAAACTTGTAGGCTGAGATACTTAAGGCACCTGTTGTATTGCCAAAGTAACCTTCATCGGGTGTAATAATCCCTTTTTTTCCAGTATGAGCTTGAGCTAAACGTAAAGCTAACTCATTAGCCTCAGACCCCGAATTTACAAAATAACATACTTCAAAACCACTTGGGAGTTTGGACAGTATTTTTTTCGCAAATTTAGTTTGCGACGGATGTAGGTAACGAGTGTTTGAATTCACCCTATTGAGTTGATCTAAAGCAACTTGATTGATCCTAGGATGCGAATGCCCCACATGGGGAACGTTATTATAGGCATCAAGATAGGGCCTTCCCCATTCATCAAAAATATGATGCTTCCATGCCCTCGATATTAATATAGGGTCATCATAGGAAATACTTAAATTTCCACCGAAGTGGTTTAGTCGATCATTCAGAACTTCCTTTTTATTGCTCGGCTTATAAAGGCAATCATTTTCTTTTAAATTTAATAGCGAGGCTGGGTTTGGGCAAATAGAATTCCAGAAGCCCAAATCGTCAGGATCAGCAACACCTGGCCAGTCAGCTTCCATTCCATTTGTAGTTAGTGCTAGTTGAAAATGGACATGGGGTGCCCAACCTCCGTTCACATTGGAGTCACCTAATTGACAAAAGCTTTGTCCCTTCTCAATTTTATCGCCGACTTTGAGTTTACTCAAAAATATTGGATCGAGATGTCCATATAACGTAAAGAACTCGTCTTTATTTGGCGTAGTATGCTTTAAAATAATTACACCGCCGTAATCCAGTCGGCTGTCGCGATATTCAGCCGTAAAAACTTCACCTTCTAGAGGGGCAAACAATTCTGTACCCTGATTAGCAAAAACATCAATTGCGATATGAACCGTTCGTCTGTTACTCGCTTTCCATGGGCCCAGTCTGAAAGCTGGAGCCGTATAAATTAGACGGGGCTCGTTGTAGAAGCCCAACCAAAAGTTAGCTCGATCACGAATTTCAAATCCAATATTTATTGCTTCATCACTTTTTAATTCAAATGGGTTCTGGGGAACTGACGTGTTTTCAACCGATAAAGATTTAGTTTCTAAACTAGCCAGATTAGTTCCAAAAAGTGGAGAAAATTTATTGGACTCTTTATTTATCCAATCCATAATCCTATCAGCGCCTTCGACTACCGGCATTCCGCAAGAATTTCTAAGTCTTGCTTTTATCAAACCTTCATTGATGTTTAAATTTTCTAAAAAATTCCAAGCAGGGGCCTGAGAAATTGTTATATAGGCATCTTCTGAATTTTTTGATTCTAACAGAGTTGAATTGACAACGCTTACAGCGAGACGCATCCGTAATAGACGCCAAACTAAATCAATTTCTTCAGTACTAAGCGGGTAAACACTATTGTAACCCGAAACAAAAGCTGCCAGCATTTTTTACGGCTCTGAATTATCTAAAACAATGTAGGCAGCAGCAATTGATAAATCACAAACTCTCGGAGCTACACATATATCTCCAAAGTCGATAATTCCTGATACGTTTAAGAATTGGTATTTTTCTCCAGATACCAGAATATTGTAATCGTTTGGATCGTTATGGATCGTCTGCTGTCTCAAACTTGAGAGTTTTGGTAAAATTTCCTCGAATTCATCAACAATTTTTGAAATAATTTCAAGCCGAGCGGCATTATCTATTACTGAAAAATATTTTTTTATCCAAAGAGATCCTGGCAAATACCATTTAAAATCTCTGACTAAACTCTCATTTTTATAGTCAGCTAAAGCCTTAGCAATGTTGCCTAAAGCAGCTCCCACACCAAAGGATATACTGGTAGATTTTTGTTTAATCTTAGCATAGCATTTGCCTGAAATATAAGTCTGCACCCAAATTAAACGCTCATTTTCGGCGCAGTCCTCCTCGCGAATAAAAGAAGCGCCCTTAGACGATTTCACAACCTTTGGTACTTTAAGCGAGGAGTCTTTATTATTCAGGTGCTCAATGGCTTCAATCTGAGCTTTGATCAGCCATTCGGGACAATCATTACGCATTATTTTTAAAATGCACTTTGCTCCATTTTTCTCTTGAGCTAAAAAATTTAAATCAAGTTCACCGGGCAGAACGAACAAGTCAGCTTCGATACCCCAATGAATTTTTAAAATTCCTGCCCAGAATTTTTCTGAATCAACGCCAGGACCTTTACCCATATTCACTCCAATAAAATGATTTAGGTGATTAGAATAAAATATTCATTACGCTTAGGGAAACTATTAAAAATAAAATAGTCATAATTCCCCCACTTTTCACGAAGTCCGTCACTTTGTAGCCCCCTGGCCCCATTATCAAAGCATTCACCTGATGCGTCGGAATTAAAAACGAATTAGACGTTGAGATAGCTACAGTGAGAGCAAAAAGAGCAGGATTGGCGCCTGAAGCTAATGCTATAGAGACAGCTAATGGCACCAGCAATACAGTGGCGCCAACATTTGACATAACCAGAGTAAATGCAGTTGCAAGCACTGCGAGCGCCGCTTGCAACCCCCAGATTGGCCAGCCATCTAGTAAAAGTAAAATATTTTGAGCTATCCACGCAGCCGTCCCAGTATTTTGAACAGCTTGGCCTAATGGAATTAAACTGGCTAATAGAAAAACGGTCGGCCAACTAACGGCTCCGTAAGCTTCGTCAATCCTCAACACGTTAGAAGCAATCATCCCACACGCTCCTGTTAAAAGTGCTAAAGATAACTTTAAATCGGTAAATAGGATCAAAAATAATGATACGCAAAAAAACAGAATTGCCCATGCAACTTTATTAGGCCTCAACTCTTCTTTCGGATAATCAGAAGTAACTACAACAAAATCTCTGGACTGCTCCAGCCTTGCTAAATTCTCCCAAGCAGTAAATGAAACTAGTGTATCACCGGCTTTAAATGGCACTTCCGCTATATCGGTAGCTTCATGTTCCTTTGTTTCAACTAAACTAAGCGTTTCCCCACCTCGATGGATAGCCAAAAGACCCAAACCATGGGTTTTTCTCATTCTTATTTCACGAGCGCGTTTTTCTATCAGGCTCGAATTTGGAGGAATTACAACTTCAGCAACACCAGCAACAGTTGGGGCATAAGCTTCGGAAAAAATATCAAGCTCTGGCAAAATCTCTAAACCAAAATCGTCAGCCATTCTCTGAATGACTTTACGGCGACCTAAAACCGCTAGTCTGCATGGGTCTTCAATTACGGTATCAATTACTGGCGTGAACCACCGCTGACCCCTATGATAAGAACCGATTATGTATAAATTATGAGATACCATAATATCCGCAAAGGTGTGACCTCTTAGAATTGAGCCCTCGGGAACAATTACCTCTACCAGGTCAGACTTAAGTCCATATATTTTTTTAAGATAATCCCTTACGGAATAACCTGCGCTACCTGCTCCTCTTGAGGATAGACCAGGCAAAACCCATCTACCAAGAAGTACAAAATATAAAATACCCGTTATAACTAAACAGATACCAATTGGTGTTACCGAAAATAACGAAAATGTTTCCATCTTCAAATCAGATGGAAGAATTTGGTTAGAGCTTATAATTAAATCGTTGAGAAGAATTAAAGGTGAAGATCCAACCATGGTCATGGTTCCACCTAAAATTGCACAAAAACCCATGGGCATCAAAAGACGAGACAGTGGGATCTCAGTTCTAACAGAAATCCTACTTACAACAGGAAGAAATAAAGCGGCAGCGCCAACATTTTGCATAAAACTAGAAATGACCCCAACGGTACTTGAGACAATTGGTACTATTCGCGCTTCACTTTTTCCACCATGCCTCAGTATTGTGGAAGCAACTTTGCTCATTAAGCCCGTCTTATCCAGACCAGCTCCTATAATCATAACAGCAATAATCGAAAGAACTGCATTAGACGAAAATCCAGCAAAAAGATCTGAGGGATCAGGGAAAAGGTTTATACCAGGGAATTGGTTCAAAATACCTAGTAAAACCATCATTATTATTGCCGTAAAATCAATTCTGAAAAGTTCAGTTACAAACAAAAATATCGTCGTACTCAATACAACTAATATTAAAATAATTTCAAAACTTATTTCTACTGGCATAAAATCCACCGCTCCATTTCAGTGATGCAACTTCATACCTAAAATTTCAAGTAGTGAATTGAAAAATGGAAACCATTACCCCGCCAAACGAGATACTTATACATGACTTTATTTGCTATGTGGCGGAGGAGGTGATTTTATCCCCTACTCTAATAACTATTGTTTATATTCAATTACTTAGAGAAAATGGATAATTTAATTAGGTGTCCATTCAGGTATCCATATTGGGATCCAATTAGTTAGATAAAGTGCTCTTTTTAACCTTCGTCTATTATTTCACCACCACAGCTGCCAATAAGTATATAATTATCATATTTTATTGATATTTTACTCTTCACTTATTCTAGTAAGTGCCACATAATACTCACAAGTTTTAGCAATTTTGTGGGAACGACTGTGGGGGCGAAGTACCAAATAAGAAATTAATTACACAATATTTAAATTCTAATTTACCCTCTGGACTCTAATACGATGACGGCGGCACAGGTTTATTCACCTTCCCTATACTTTGTCCTATCCAGAATTAACTTTGAAAACCTATTACACACCAAGTCTTTTATTCCATTAGTTTGAAATGAAAGAACACCTTACCACTTTCCCTGCACTACAGATAATGGTCGGATGTTAGGTAACCGAAAGTTCGTCAAACATACCGTTGAGATATGGCTCAAACTTACGCCATTCTTGCGAACTCCCTGTATAGACTTTTTTTCTAACTTGTTGCTGAGAAGAAGTTCTCACAATACGAGAATTTTCTTCTGGTAATAGGCATGTATCTTCCCAATCTAACTCTAAATACTTAATTAATTTTCTCGTTTCAAGCTCTTGTTCGAGTGTAAGCTTATCGTAATCCAAATGATAGATTTGATCGTTATATTGTTGATCCCAAAAATCCATCAATTCTTGGTAAAGCTTAAAGTAGTTCACAGTATCTTTTAGGTCATAACTATAGCCTAACCCCTTTTCAGAAAAATAATGCTTGAAGTTTGACCAACAGGTAGCTGATGGATCACGCTTTACATGAATGACTTTTGCTTCAGACAGCGTTTTGAATATCAGCGCAATAGATTGAAAGTTATTCGGCATTTTATCAGTCACAAATTGGCAGCCATTAGAAATCTTTTTCAACTCGTCCAAATAAGCATTCCGAACTTGAAGAAGATTATCTGAATCAATCTTATGGGTGCCAAGGGTTAG
>CACBXB010000004.1 GCA_902543185.1 Paracoccaceae bacterium | reverse complement strand
AAAGAGCGGCTGCTGTTTTCTTAATTTCAACGCCCGCTTCGGAATATGCCTTATCTGAAAAACCAGCTAATAATCCAGCACCACTCTCAATAGCGCAATCATATCCAAGTTTTTGTAATTGAACTGCGCTATCTGGCGTCATTGCAACGCGCGCCTCACCTTCAAAAATCTCTTTTGGGGTACCTATTTTCAAAGTTGTAATCCTCTTTTTTCAAAGTGTAATCCAGTCGGTATTAACACATAATCAAAACTAATTTCACTGATCAGTCGCCATACGCCATTGATAAACACGGTGCAAGCCTATTTGACCGATAAAAATCGGTATTTCTCCTTAAATTCCACCTTGGATAAATCATAATTGGTCCAATAAAGTAGATTTTCAACCTATTAAAAGAAAAGTTTAATCTTATCCAAAAAGAATTGATTGCGTGTTATTCAAATTCCATTTCTTCGAACACGCGACCCGCGTTTCTCTTAGCAAGCTCTTCAAATGTGTCTAACGAACGCCAACGCTCTTGATCTACGTAAAATGCTTCGGCCAAATCACCGCCGTTCTCTAGTACCTCAAATATTTTTAATCGAAGGTCTAAAAGATAATTTCTAGTAAATCTGGTTACTTGAGCCATGTTTGTTGGATGTCCATGGCCAGGGATAACATAAGTTGCATTTAAAGGCGCAAACTTTTTGTCCCATGTTTCTAACCAACATTTGGTACAAGTATTTTCAAAAATAGGAAGCATTCTCTCATGAAAAGCCATGTCACCAGCTATCATTAAGGATAACTGCGGCAACCAAACTTGAGTATCACCAGGGCCATGGGCAGGGCCCAAATTAAGCACATGGAATTCCAAACCACCTAAATTAAAAATAACCTTTTCTGAAAAGCTTTTATTAGGAATAACCACTTCTGTTCCAACTGCTTTATCCCTATTATAAGATTTCATCCGATCTAAAATTGTATGACTATTTTCTTCAATTTCATGGATAGCATCTTCATGGGCCAGAATATCGACGCCCAGTTGCGACCAATATAAATTTCCCAGTATTGCGTGACCTTGTCCGTTTTCATTGATGACTAGTTTTACTGGTTGATCGGTGATAGTTTTAATTTCCTCATGAAGCGCTGAAGCAAGTCTCACTGAAGCTCCCGAATTAATTACAACAACGCCATCAGTAGTTATCACAAAAGATAGATTATTATTGTGACCAGAATTTTCATATGTAGGAGGTGCCGTCGCTCCAATTGCTGAAAAAACATTAGGGATAACTTCGACTGGTTTATTGTATAATTCTGACTGGGGATATTTATCTTTTATATCTTCACTAGCTAAAACAATCGAATTCAAACTCCAAAACACAATCACCAGACAATTTAAAATTTTCATTTGTTCGCCGCCAAATAAATAAATCTAAACATACAAGAAAACTTCCTTTGATTTGAGTTAGAGCAATTTACTATTGCTACCCACTTTTTTTCAATTACTTTCTCACCAAAATGGGGGCTTTGATGATAAAAAACAAACACGCATTTATCACCGGGGGTGGATCCGGAATAGGTCGAGCAATTGCATTATTATTTGCAGACGAAGGTGCTAAAGTCACGATTACGGGCCGCAGATCAAAGGTTCTAGAAGAAGTTGCGGATAAAAGGACAAATATTTCTGCTTTTCAAATGGATGTGTCCAATGAAAAAGAAGTTATTTCAGTAATATCTCAAGCAGTATCCCAATGTGGGCCCATACAGGTTTGCGTGGCAAATGCCGGGATTGCAGAAGGAAAGAAACTCCAGAACACTGATTTAGATTTTTGGCAAAAAATAATGAGAACGAACCTTGATGGCACATTCCTAACCATTAGAGAGTCAATGAAGTCAATGCTGGAAGCGGAGTGGGGTCGTGTAATTGCAATCTCTTCAATAGCAGGCATCAAAGGATTAAAAGGGGCCGGGGCCTATAGCGCCTCAAAACACGGTGTATTGGGCTTAATTAAGACTTACAGCGAGGAATACATGGGGGGATCAATTACCTTCAATGCTATCTGTCCAGGCTACGTAGACACACCGATTGTGGACGCAAATGTAAAATCAATGGTATCAAAAGGAATTAGTGAAGAAGATGCCCATAAAATGATGGTGAACGCAAATCGGCATAAAAGATTAATCCAAACAGACGAAGTTGCTCAGACGGCGTTGTGGCTTTGTAGCCAAGCAGCAAAAAGTATTAATGGGCAGGCCATTGAAATCGCAGGTGGTAAAGTATGAGTGACTTTTTTACGACAAAATCACAATTTCACCTACCCAAGGGAATTATTTACTTGGACGGAAACTCACTTGGACCACTCCCTAAAAAAGCCCAAGATCGAATTCAGCATACTCTAAATTATGAATGGGGTGAAATGCTGGTAACTGGATGGAACAAAGCGGGATGGATGGACCAGCCAAACAAGGTGGGCGATAGGATAGCAAAGCTGATCGGAGCCACTTCCAAAACAGTTAGTGTCGGTGACACACTATCCATTAAAGTTTTTCAAGCTCTTGCAAGTGCTATAAATTATCAAAATAATAGGAAAGTTTTACTCACCGACTCCAGCAATTTCCCTTCAGATATTTACGCGGCGCAAGGTCTAGTAAATATGCTACAGGACGATCACCAAGTTAAAATTGTCAGCACAGATGACTTAATTGATAATATCAACGAAAATGTTGCAGCCGTATTTTTTACCGAAGTAGATTATAAGACTGGGCGTCGATATGATGCTAAAAAAATCATAAAAGCAGCAAAACAAAATGGATCTCTGGTAATCTTAGATTTAGCACATTCAGCTGGCGCTATCGATACGAATTTAACTGAATTGGAGGTAGATTTAGCAGTTGGTTGTACATATAAATATTTAAATGGTGGTCCTGGATCACCAGCATTTATTTATGTGAACCCTAATTTAGTCAACTCATTGGACCCGTGTCTATCCGGTTGGTTAGGCCACAAAAATCCTTTTGATTTTTCCTTAAAATATGATCCAGCATCTGGGATCGATAGAATGCGAGTGGGCACACCTCCAGTAATTGCTATGGCGGCTCTGGAGGCGTCACTTGATATTTGGGAAACCGTAAATATTAAAGATGTTAGAGAAACTTCCATCCAACTCACCGATCAATTCATAAAGGGTGTGGAGCAAAAATGTCCAATGTTGCAATTAATTACACCTCGCGCACCTGAAAACCGTGGAAGCCAAGTATCTTTCTCTTTTGAGCATGGATATGCTGCTATGCAGGCGTGTATTGAGCGTGGAGTAATTGGGGATTTTAGAGCACCTGACGTGATGAGATTTGGTTTTACACCTCTATTCATTGATAGCCAAGACGTCGAAAGAGCATTGGAAACCTTGGCAGAAATAATGTCCAAAGATTTATGGAATGACCCTAAATTTCAAAAAAGAAATAAGGTAACTTAATCAGGAGTTTCGGTAACTGTGAAAATCACGAGTTGCCTTACCAAATGCCTCGAATAAAGGTTTTGATACGGGGTCTTGTGATGCGCAATATTCAGGGTGCCACTGAACCGACAGTGTGAACCCTGGGGCATCGGCAATATATAGTGCTTCAGGAGTGCCATCGTGTGCATAGCCGTCAATGATAACTCTTTTACCCGGCTTCATTATTCCTTGCCCATGCAAAGTATTTGTTAAGACCCTATTTTTCCCAAATAATTTTTTAAATGGTCCCTCGTCAGAAACCGTTACTTCATGCCTCAAAGCAAATTTTTCCTCCAAAGTACCATCGGGAGGCATTCTATGATTATCCCTATCGGGGATATCCCTAATTTCTGGATGTAACTCGCTACCAAAAGCAACTGCTACCTCTTGAAACCCACGGCAAATTCCAAAAATAGGCTGTCCGATTTCTACACAATTTCTGATAAGGGAAAGACTGACAGCATCACGCCCTCTATCAAATTCTCCGTGAGCTTCAGTTTCCTTAATACCGTATTCGGATGGATGAACGTTTGGTCTACCACCAGTAAATAAAAAGCCATCACAGACCCTCATAAGCTCGTCTACGCTGACGAACCTTGGGTCCCCTGGAATGATAAGAGGAGTTGCATCACATAAATCAACGATTGCTTCACAATTCATTGTTCCAGATGCATGCACTGGATACTGATCATTAATCAGATAAAAATTTCCCATTATGCCAATTACTGGGCGTGACATTTAATAATCCCTCTCGTGGCCGTAACTAAACACATTTTGTATGATCCGTAAATGAACCGCCGTTGATTTCCTCTAAAAACAACGGGTCCATCGAGAAACTGTCCAACTATTAAGCATTTAAGCGAAAATAATCACAATTTACTTTTAAGTTCCAAACGCCATCTATGCAGGATTGGCTCCGTATAACCAGAGGGCTGAGTCTCACCGCTAAATATTAAATCATACGCAGCTAGGAAAGCTTCAGTATCAAAAGTAGGCGACATAGGTCTATAATTCATATCACTAGCATTTTGTGAGTCCACAATAGCTGCCATTTTCTTGAGCGTATTAACCACCAAATCATGATCCACGAAATTATGGCAAAGCCAATTACTCAAGCTCTGAGAGGATATTCTACAGGTTGCCCTGTCTTCCATCAGCTGCACATTGTCGATATCAGGAACTTTAGAACACCCAATCCCTTGATCAACCCAGCGAACAACATATCCCAAAATACCCTGGCAATTGTTTTCAATTTCACTTTGAATTTCGCTTTCCGTCAATTTTTCACCCGACTGTAAAGGTATCTGCAGCAAGTCGTCTAAGGATCTTTGCACAGCAAGTGACCTTATTTCATCTTGTCGATGTTGGACATTAATTTTGTGATAATGGGTCGCGTGCAAGGTGGCAGCTGTTGGTGACGGAACCCAAGCACAATTAGCGCCAGCCAGTGGGTGTTGTACCTTTTCGTTGAGCATGTCTGACATTTGATCAGGCATTGCCCACATGCCCTTTCCAATTTGGGCTTTTCCTTGCAATCCACATTTTAGACCTATTTCGACATTTCTATTTTCATATGCCTTTATCCACGTTGTGGTTTTCATATCACTTTTTCGTAGCATGGGGCCAGCTTGCATACTTGTGTGAATTTCATCACCGGTACGATCTAAGAATCCAGTGTTAATAAATACAACCCGCGATTTAGCAGCACGGATACACTCAGATAAGTTAACAGATGTCCGGCGTTCCTCGTCCATTATACCCAGTTTTACAGTATTTGAAGGAAGCCCAAGTATATCTTCAACGAACTCAAACGTCCGACATGCAAATGCCACTTCGTCTGGACCATGCATTTTAGGTTTGACAATATAAACTGATCCGACAGACGAATTACCACCCTCACGATTTATGTCGTGCAATGCTATTGTGACAGTGCACATAGCATCAAGGAGACCCTCAAATACCTCATCACCATTTTGGTCGAGTACTGTTGGCGTAGTCATTAAATGGCCAACATTTCTTACCAACATTAAACTTCTACCCTTTAAAGTGGCATTATTCCCAGAGGGCAAGCAGTATGAAAAGTCATCATTCAATTTTCGCGTAAAAGTTTTATCTCCCTTTGATATTTCCTCAGTCAGATTGCCTTTCATCAATCCAAGCCAGTTTCGATAAGCAATAATTTTGTCCGAAGCATCAACGGCAGAAATACTGTCCTCGCAATCCATAATAGTTGATATAGCTGACTCAATCACGATATCCGAAATTCCAGCTAAATCGGACTGCCCAACCTCGCTGTTTCGATCAAATTCAATCCGCACATGTAAATCGTTATTGCGCAAAACTAAGCAAGTAGGTTGAAGAGGTTTTCCGACATACCCAATAAAACTATTTTCCGACTTTAACTGATTATCGGATAGAAAAAGACAACCATCCTTTACGACCACCTCAGTGACCTTGCTCCAAGAACCATTAATTAGAGGAAAGGCGTCATCAAGGAATTTGCGACCCCATTGAATTACTTTTTGCCCCCGATTTTTGTTATAGCCAATTGTTTTTTCGACTGATTTTATCGCATCAGTCCCATAGAGAGCATCGTACAAAGAGCCCCAACGCGCATTTGCTGCATTTAATGCAAAGCGGGCATTCATAATTGGCACAACTAGCTGCGGACCTGCAATTTTTGATATTTCTGGATCTACTTGTTTAGTGTCGATGGAAAATGGCTCCTTCTCTGGTACGATGTAGCCAATCGAATATAAAAAGTTTTTGTAGTCAGCGAAGTTGAATTCCTTGTCCTTGTGTGCCCTGTGCCACTCATTTATTTTACGT
Source organism: Paracoccaceae bacterium (assembly GCA_902543185.1). GTDB lineage: Bacteria > Pseudomonadota > Alphaproteobacteria > Rhodobacterales > Rhodobacteraceae > Salinivivens. The sequence goes on along the minus strand of CACBXB010000004.1, from coordinate 128,708 downwards.
TGAAAGTAAATTCGCCTTTCCAACAGTTTCTTATTTGTCGGAGTGAGCTCCTTAACCACTTTTGCAAGGCCAAACCAAAACTTATCTGCCGAAATAGATGTTTCCAGCAAAACCTCTTGCTCAATAAAATCAATAAATTCAGTTGAAATTTGTATTCCAAATTTGTTTTCTAAATGTATCATTTGTCCACCCTGAACCCCCTCATATCAGCATGTAGATGATTTAACCCCAAAGTCCATAAATTGGTTATGTCTTTTGACCAAATTTCTTATTTTTAGACAGTCTCTTACATCTCTCACTGCAAAATTTAACGTCAGGCCAGCTTCTTTCCCACTTTTTTCTCCAAACGAAAGGCAAACCACACGCGCTACATATTTTTTGCGGAAGACTAGATTTTTTTTGCATTTTTGACACTAGAAATCAAAGCTCTTTTGTCTATTGATACGTAATTTAAAGCTGGCTTTGCTGCGATCGTTGACGAAATCTCTCGACTTATTTTGCCGGCTGCCATGTTTTTTAACAATATCTTGGGCCTTGTTATTGAAGCCATCCAGCCTTCGTACCGCCCAAACTTTTTCTCTGGCATATTTTCCGGCACTATCCAGATCTATTATTGCTTCAGGATAAGAGGAACCAAGGTTCAATCTGGTTGGACCAGTTCCAACTTTATGTAATTCAGCATTTGTAAGGTGACAAAGCTCTGGAACCCATTTTCGGATAAAAAATCCCTGAGGATCTTGGTCAATGCCCTGCTTTATTGGATTATAAATTCGGATCGCATTTATTCCAGTGGTTCCTGACTGCATTTGAACCTGAGGCCAATGAATACCTGGATCATAATCAGTGAAAAAATTTGCGAGAATCTTGCCAGACTTTCGCCAATCTAGCCAAAGGTGGTAGGAAGCAAACGACATTAACATGGCCCGCATTCGAAAGTTGATCCAGCCTGTTTTTCTCAAATACCTCATGCATGCATCAACAAATGGAAAGCCAGTTTCACCATTCTCCCAGGCATTTAACAAGGTAATATCCGGTGTTTTGGATCGCAACTTTTCGAAAGACCTGTGAAGACAAGCCATTTCAATTGAAAAGTCGTCCTCTAGTTTTTGCCCAAAATGATCTTTCCAAGCCAAACGAGATTTGAAAGATTTTGAAGATGCCACCATTTTTTTGTCATTATAAAGATTATCTCTTACAAATCGCAAAACCTCTCTAACCGACAAATTACCATAGGCTAAATAAGGCGAAATTCTTGAGCAAGCAGCCTCTGCTAAAAGTGGCGATGACATGTCTTTCCTATAATTATTGCCCCGTCCCTGAAAAAAACTTTCTAAATATTTCCATCCATTTTCAGCACCGCCAATTTGTTTATTGTTTTTTACTGAATTGCCTCTGAAATTTATATCGACTGAAATTTGAGCAAGATCAATTTCCAGAGGTCTTATATTTGGCTTTTCTATGATAGGTTTTGACATGAATTTATCTCGTTGAGCTGCCCATTTATCTCTATCCGCCAAACCTCGAATAATAGAATTATTTTGATATTCCAGGATTTTTACGCCGTTAAAGCGACCCCAATACCGCACAGACTTATCCCGTTCAAAAGTCCAAGCATTTCCTGTTTCTTGATGACAGTAGATAGCATTTATCGTAAATTCTTTCCTTAAATCTTCAAAAACCTCTAAAATTTTTCCTTTTCGAAAAACAAGGGCCTGACCCAACGTACTTAAATCTGCTCTTAAAAATTCCAAAGATTGTTTTGTAAATTCCCAATGCCTGAAAGCTGCATCTTCTTGCTTCCAATAGTCAGGCTCAAAAACATAAATTGGTAATACAGGATATTCACCTAATGCCGCTTCGTATAACGGGGCATGGTCGGAGGATCGTAAATCTTTTTTAAACCAAACTATATTAACAATGTTTTTTTTTCGTGATAATTCACGCTTCATATTGCAGATCGCTCCTGGGAAAACTAAACAACAATAGTAAAAGTAGAGCGCAACAGAAAAAGCACAAAAAGATTTTTACAGGATGAAAATGAATAAGCTAGAAGATCAAAAAATCTATTTAAAAGATTATCGAGTTCCAAATTATCTGGTTGATCAGGTGGAACTAACCTTCAAATTATCCGAAGAAAAAACACGTGTCTTAGCGAAAATCTTTTTCCAGGCTAACCCTGAAGCAACAGACAGCAAATTTTATCTCGACGGAATAGATTTGGATTTGCAGTGGGCAAAAATTGATGGTGAAAGAATTAATCCAATAATCAGCTCTACAGGCCTTACTTTCAACGTTAACAAAAAAGAATTTGTTTGGGAGTGCGAAGTAATCATCAATCCTAAAAACAATACAGCGCTTGAAGGGCTCTACATATCGAATGGAATGTACTGTACCCAATGTGAAGCCGAGGGTTTTCGAAAAATAACATATTATCCAGATCGACCCGACGTGATGGCTGAGTTTTTTGTACGTATTGAAGGAGATAAGGGTACTCTACTCTCAAACGGGAATCCAACCGCTCAAGGACAAGGCTGGATTGAATGGCATGATCCATGGCCAAAGCCATCATATTTATTTGCACTGGTCGCAGGGGATTTAATTTCAGTAACTGATAGTTTCAAAACCTGTTCAGGACGCAATGTAGAACTCAATATATACGTACGACCAGGAGATGAAGATAAGTGTGCATTTAGTATGGATGCACTCAAAACTTCCATGAAGTGGGACGAAGAAAATTATGGCAGAGAATATGATTTAGATCTTTTCAATATAGTAGCAGTCGATGATTTCAATATGGGCGCAATGGAAAATAAAGGTTTAAATATTTTTAATAGTTCTTACGTCCTCGCAAAACCGGAAACAACCACCGATGATAATTTTGAAGCCGTAGAAGCAGTCATTGCGCATGAATATTTTCATAATTGGACTGGTAACAGGATTACCTGCCGCGATTGGTTTCAACTTTGTTTAAAGGAAGGATTAACGGTCTTTCGTGATGCGGAATTTACAGCTGATCAAAGAAGTTCTGCGGTGAAGCGAATTAAAGACGTAATTTTGCTAAAGAGCCGTCAATTTAGAGAGGATGGGGGGCCACTTGCCCATCCAGTCCGACCAGAAAGTTTTGTTGAGATAAATAATTTTTACACTTTAACTGTTTATGAAAAAGGCGCTGAGCTGGTCAGTATGATAAAAAGGCTCGTTGGTGATAAAGCCTATAGGGATGCGCTTGATTTATATTTTGATACCTATGATGGCCAGGCTGTCACAATTGAAGATTGGATAAAAGTATTTGAGGATGTGACGGAACTCGACTTGAGCCAATTCATCCTTTGGTATCAACAGGCAGGAACCCCGATTCTTTCTGTCTCAGAGAGATGGGACAACAACTTTTTAAAACTTTTTTTCCACCAAGAAATTCCCGATACACCTGGGCAGTATAATAAAAAACCACACCTCATACCCGTGGATATGAGCCTAATAGATAACAACTCTGGAGAAATCATCCATTCTCAAAATCTAAAAGTGAGCAAAACAAAAGAAGAGTTTATTTTTGGCCCCTTCAACGAGAGACCAGTACCATCTCTTTTACGAGACTTTTCTGCCCCAGTCATTCTTAAGCAAAATGTAGACAAAGAAAGACTAGCTTTTATTTTTGAATACGAAACCGATAGTTTTAATCGTTGGGACGCGGGGCGAAAGCTATGTGAAAACTCTTTGTTTAATATGATTTCAGAAGGTGCCCTACCCGATAATTTATATCTAGAGTCTTTGAATAAATTAATACGAGATAATACTCTCGATCCAGCTTTCAGAGCATTGACATTGTCCTTGCCAAACCAAGACGAAATCACTCAAAAATGTCTAGATAATGGGGTTATCCCCAATCCAATGGCTATCTATCGCTCTATTGAAGCTTTGAACCTCGCAATATCGGATCACCTAAAACCAGATCTTGAGAAAATATATGAGAAATATACCGTAAATAAAGAATATAAACCTAATGCAACTCAATCAGCATATCGAGCCTTGAGAAATCGAGCACTTTCATTTCTAGCCTATCAAGACAGCGCCAATTTAGCCAAAATTCAAGCTACCAATGCCCAAAACATGACAGATCAGCTTAGTGCATTCGCAACTGTTATTAAACACAATCCAAACAGTGAACACGTTAAATTATTTTATGATCAATGGAAACACGAACGGCTCGTTGTTGATAAATGGTTTAGCGCCCAAGTATTAACAGCTCACCCAAACTCTTTGAATAAAATTGTAAAAAATTTAACTACCCATTCTGACTTCACTATCAAAACACCCAATAGAGTTAGATCTGTATTGGGAGCCTTTTCTGCCAACACTGCTGGGTTTCACTTGGAAACAGGAGAAAATTATAAATTGTTTTGTGACTGGATTTTGAAAGTCGATACTGTAAACCCTCAAGTTGGGGCAAGAATGTGTTCGGCATTCGAAACTTGGAAGCGATATGACCCAAAAAGGCAGCAATTAATCAAATCGCAAATTAATAGAGTATTGGGAGCTGGATCCATTTCAAAAGATACCAGAGAAATGCTTAACAGGCTTATAAATTAAACCCATGGACTATAAGAATTCCGCACGAAGTTTCAAATCCTTTATACTATTAATTTGTTATTTTAGTCTGATCTTAACATTAAAATATTTAATTAATGCTCATAATTTTGTCATAATTTTTCTAGTTCTTATAGTTTTACCTCTAGCTTTTGATATAGGGAGAAATAAAAAATCTGGCATCAAAATATCAAATAAAGAGATCACTTGGTTTTCAGGAAAATTTAAAGGCCAAATATATTTATCAGATATTTCCAGTGTTGAATTCAAAAAAAGGTTGGATTTATCTTACCGAACGAGGATAGTAGGACGAAATAATAAAAAAATTGTACTACCAGCAGAAGCATTACCCAGAATAAATATTTTCAAAGAAACCCTAAAGCTTTACGGTATCAAATTCGTCGATAAAAAATTCAATTAAACAACATAAGTTTTAGTTTCTGAATTACCATTATTGAAACTATTGAGCAATTTAGCTAAACCTACGTAACTTGGAAAAATGAGAAAAAAATGCTTGATTTAAGCTATGAGAGCCCAAAACCAAAGCTAATTTCTGGAGCAAAATTTGACTGGGAACTGGTTATAGGTATGGAAGTACACGCACAGGTGGCTTCTGCATCCAAACTATTTTCAGGGGCTTCTACAGAATTTGGCAATGAACCAAATTCAAATGTTTCATTCGTGGATGCCGCAATGCCTGGAATGCTTCCAGTAATTAATGAATTCTGCATAGAACAGGCAGTTAAAACAGGCTTGGGTCTAAAAGCTGAAATTAACCTGTGGTCCGCTTTCGACCGAAAAAACTACTTCTATCCAGATTTACCGCAAGGCTATCAAATTTCACAGTTATATCATCCGATTGTTGGCGAGGGTGAAGTAATCGTTGATATGGAACCAGGTATTGCGAGACGAGTTCGGATAGAGCGGATCCACATGGAGCAGGATGCTGGAAAATCTATTCATGACTTGGATCCGAATATGTCATTCGTAGATCTAAACAGAACCGGTGTCTGCTTAATGGAAATTGTCAGCCGACCAGATATTAGGGGACCGGAGGAGGCCGCAGCTTACGTGAGTAAATTAAGACAAATAATGCGATATTTGGGAACTTGCGATGGCAATATGCAGAATGGTAACTTAAGAGCTGACGTAAACGTATCCGTTTGTCTGCCAGGCCAATATGAGAAATATCAACAGACGAATGATTTCAGTCACTTGGGAATAAGATGCGAGATAAAAAATATGAATTCTATGCGTTTTATTCAACAAGCAATAGAAGTAGAAGCTCGTCGCCAAATTGCTATTTTAGAGGCAGGTGGCGAAGTTGAACAAGAAACTCGCCTATATGACCCGGATAAAAGTGAAACACGATCTATGCGATCAAAAGAGGAAGCTCATGATTATAGGTATTTTCCCGATCCTGATCTTCTACCTCTCGAAATTGATAAAAATTGGGTTGAGACAATTCGGTCTGGTTTGCCAGAACTCCCTGACGAAAAGAAATTACGTTTTATAAATGATTTCAATTTAACTGAATATGATGCTGGCGTTTTGACAGCAGAAATTGAGTCTGCTGATTTTTTTGAGTCAGTAGCTAGCTCATGTGAGGGGAAATTGGCTGCGAATTGGGTTATCAACGAGCTTTTTGGTCGTTTGAAAAAAGATGATCTTTCGATAAATGAAAGTCCAGTAACTCCAAATCAACTTGCAGGCATAATATCTCTCATAAAAAGTGGAGACATAAATGGAAAAATTGCAAAAGAATTATTTGAAATAGTCTACAGTGAGGGAGGCGATCCAAACGAAATAGTTGAAAAACGCGGAATGAAACAGGTGACTGATACATCTGCGATAGAACAATCGGTGGAAAAAGTAATAAATGACAATCCTGACCAAGTAGCGAAGGCTAAAACAAACCCCAAGCTAGCTGGTTGGTTTGTGGGTCAGGTTATGAAAATCACTGGAGGTAAAGCCAATCCCAAATCAGTAAACGAAATTGTTTCTAAAAAACTGAACTTATGACAAGCAGAGATACTTTTTCACTTTTCAGTTAGTTGTAATTCTAGTGCATGAATTTGGCTTATGAGGTCGGGACCTAAAGCTTCATGAACGGCCCTATGTCTTTGCAGACGAGACATTCCAATAAATTTAGGTGACTTTATTATTAGTTTGAAATGAGTTTCTCCATCACTATAACCACCATGACCTCGATGAGCCTCACTATCATTCACAATCTCAATTTCACTTTCCTGAAAAACCTGCTCTAAGGCCGTTTCCATGGCTTGGGCTTTTGACATTTTTTTCATTTACCTCTTCAGTTTTATTTTTCATTAGTCTATCATAAGCGTCTTGAGTCAAAAAGGTTCTAAAATGAGCAAATCAGACCCATTCGGTTTTGACATGTCTGTTTCTTCTGCGAAGAAAAAAAATCCTCGTGGTAAACGTGGGCTTACGGGAGGATCCGAGACCTCTGTTCAGGCTTGCCAGCATGAAGGCTGCAAAGAAGCAGGTAAGTTTAGAGCACCAAAGTCACCGGATGTACTCGATGAGTTTTATTGGTTCTGCAAGGAACATGTTCGTGAATACAACTTAAAGTGGAACTTTTTTACGAACCAGACAGAAGCTGAAATGAACGCTCAAATGTCAAAAGACAAAGTATGGGAAAGAGAGACAAAAGATTTTAGAGATCCTGAGGCAAGAGCCTGGGCACGGCTAGGTATAGAAGACCCACATCAAGTGCTAGGTGAAAATGCTACTAAAAACCCAGGTCGAAGCGGCACGAGTGCTGGAAATTCAAGACGGCTTCCACCTACAGAGCGCCGAGCTGTTGAAATTCTAGATGCGAAAGATAACTGGAGCAAAGCCGAAGTGAGAAAAGCCTACAAAGCTCTCATAAAAATACTCCATCCTGACATGAATGGCGGAGACAGGAGCCAAGAAGAGCAATTACAAGAGGTAGTTTGGGCATGGGACCAAATTAAAGACAGCCGAAACTTTAAATAAAAGAGTCTGTCTTTTGTAAAATATAATGATTAACTTTTTTTAAAACTCAAACTCACACCATTTATACAATGTCTTTTTCCCGTTGGCTGTGGTCCATCATCGAAGATATGGCCCAGATGGGATCCACACCTACTACAATGACATTCTGTTCGAACCATAAAAAACTTTTTATCTGTTTGTGTCCCAATTGCTCCAGGTAATGCTTGCCAAAAACTAGGCCAACCTGTGCCCGAATTATATTTGTGCACAGAAGAATAGAGCGCTAAATCGCAACCTTTACAATGATAAACTCCTTCCTCAAAAAGTTTATCAAGTGGTGAAGTAAAGGCCCGCTCGGTACCGTGTTTTCGCATAACTTTATATTCCAAGTCAGAAAGTAAGGCTTTCCATTCACGCTTAGTTCTCGTGATTTCAAATTTCTTTGCCTCTTTAGCTAAAACTTTAGCTGGAAAAAAAGCAGCCAAGATTGCAGTAGTCGAGTTCTTAAAAAAATTCCTTCGATTCATTTTTCAATCCCATCTCATTATTATAGTATTTATTTGCCCAATACTCTGTTTTGCAGATTAATTAGAGCAACGAGAACGATCTCTTAAAATTGTATATAGTGTTTATTTATTTTTTTCCTTCCCCTTGTGGAATCCCGATATATGTTGCACTTGATGAGCGGTGTGCTTTTAAGGACTTAATGATGACTGATAACAAGAATGACGCGAGCAATAAGCCCAATAAAGAAATCTCAGTAAGAGAAACCTTTGGCATAGAAACTGATATGGTAGTTAAGGGTTTCGAAGAAGAATCTGACAGGGTTCCTGATATTGATGAAACTTATAAATTTGATCCTGACACTACGTTAGCCATTTTAGCGGGCTTCTCACATAATAGACGTGTGATGATTCAAGGTTACCATGGAACTGGAAAGTCGACGCATATTGAACAAGTCGCCGCCAGGCTTAAGTGGCCAGCAGTTCGTGTTAATTTGGACAGCCACATCAGCCGTATCGATTTAATAGGTAAAGACGCGATAAAACTCAGAGATGGTGTGCAGATCACTGAATTCCACGAAGGGATACTCCCTTGGGCTTTAAGAAATCCAGTCGCAATTGTATTTGACGAATATGATGCCGGGAGAGCGGATGTCATGTTTGTAATTCAGAGGGTTCTAGAACATGATGGGAAATTAACACTCATGGATCAAAATGAAATAATCCAGCCAAACCCAAACTTTAGACTGTTTGCCACGGCAAATACAGTTGGTTTAGGAGATACTACAGGTTTGTATCATGGAACCCAACAAATAAACCAAGCTCAGATGGATAGATGGTCTTTAGTAGCCACTTTAAACTACTTATCAGTAGAAGCTGAGACTTCGATTGTTTTGGCAAAAGCACCAAATTACAACACTGATGCCGGGCGAAAAACAATCAAACAGATGGTAACAGTAGCTGATCTGACACGAACCGCTTTTATGAATGGCGACTTATCTACCGTTATGAGCCCCAGGACTGTAATAAATTGGGCACAGAATGCGGAGATTTTTCGTAGCATGGGTTATGCTTTTAGGCTTTCTTTTCTGAATAAATGTGACGAATTAGAAAGGCAAACCGTTGCCGAATTTTACCAACGATGTTTTGATGAGGAATTGCCCGAAAGCGCAGCCGCAATGAGTGTGAGCTAAAATGACAAGATAAGATCGTAAAGAATTTGATCGTATAATAAATTGTAGGAATCTGTTTCAAAATGGCCAGTAATTCTGATAATCCAGCAGATCCATTTAAAAAAGCTTTAGCTGAAGCTACGAAAGTAATGGCTAATAATCCCGAATTGAACATTAATTATACTGTTGACCCATCTGGTATTTCGGGAGTTAGTGTAAGACTTCCACAAATAAGTCGAAGAATGAGTCGTGAAGAAGTCTTAATAGCCCGCGGCACTTCAGATGCTCTTGCTCTATATCATCGCTACCATAATGAAAAAACCCACGCCCGCTACGTACCCGAAGGGGGAATTGCTCAAGAGATTTACGAGGCTATGGAAATCGCGCGTTGCGAATCTTTGGGAGCCCGAGACATGCCAGGTACCGCCGGCAATATTGATGCGAAAATAGCTTCAGACACAGACAGGATGGGATATAGAGATATCAAAGAAAGATCTGAAGCACCATTGTCAGACGCAGCTGGTTTTTTAATTCGGAGTCTATTCACAGGTCGTGAACTACCGGAGGGTGCTCAAAATGTTTTAAATCTTTGGCGCGACTTTCTAGAAACTCAGGCGGGGAAAACGATAGAGAATGTTTCAGATCAATTAGAGGATCAAAGTCAGTTTGCAAAGTTTGCCCGTCAAGTGATAACCGATCTTGGTTACGGCGATCAGCTTGGTAACGATCCAGATAATATGGATGATGAGGACGAAGAGCAATTTCAAGACGACGCTGACGAGGAGGATAATCCAGAAAGCACAGGAGAGCAAGACAGCCAGGACGAAGAAAGTGACGCTAATCCAGAACAGTCTCAAGAGGAGCAACAAGATGCTGGACAAGCCACTGTTTCACTTGATGATGATGCTTCCGATGATATGTCTGAGGAAACAGAATTACCTGAAGGCGAGTCGCCGGTCGAACCTCCAGCACCTCAGCCGATTTCTGAAGCTGACCCTAATTACAAAGTTTTTGCTAGAGATTATGATGAAGAGGTTCACGCAGAGGAACTTGCTGAACCTGTAGAGCTGGAGCGCTTAAGAGCATATTTAGATCAACAGCTAGAGCCATTAAAGGGTGCAGTGAGTAGATTAGCAAACAAACTGCAAAGACGACTTCAAGCCCAACAGAACCGGAGCTGGTTGTTTGATTTAGAAGAGGGCATTCTTGACGCTGGTAGGCTCGCTCGTATTGTTGCAAACCCGACCACGCCCCTTAGCTTTAAAATGGAGCAAGATACAGAATTCCGCGATACCGTGGTAACACTCTTATTAGACAACTCTGGGTCAATGAGGGGAAGACCAATATCAATTGCTGCAATTTGTGCGGATGTCCTTGCAAGAACACTTGAGAGATGCAACGTTAAAGTTGAAATTCTTGGGTTTACAACCAGAGCTTGGAAAGGCGGCCAATCTAGAGAGCGTTGGTTGAACGATGGGAGACCTCAGCAACCAGGTCGTTTAAATGACCTACGGCATATTATTTATAAAGGGGCCGATGCACCATGGCGACGCTCTCGTCCCAATTTAGGCCTTATGATGAAAGAAGGCCTCCTTAAGGAAAATATTGATGGGGAAGCCCTTGAATGGGCCCATCGGAGGATGACAGCCCGAGCTGAACAGCGAAAAATATTAATGGTTATTTCAGATGGTGCACCGGTAGACGATAGTACATTATCGGTTAATCCTGCAAATTATTTAGAAAAACATCTTAGAGATGTGATAGACATGGTGGAACGTAGAAATACAGTAGAGTTGCTTGCTATCGGAATTGGTCACGATGTTACAAGATATTATGAAAGAGCAGTTACGATTACCGACGTCGAACAATTGGCTGGGGCAATGACAGAGCAGTTAGCAGCTTTGTTTGACACAGATCCAAGGGCCCGAGCCAGGGCAATGGGTTTAAAAAAGATTGGCTAAACATGAAAACAGCTTTCTTTCAATCTTTTGAGGATTCATCTAAAAGGGAAGAAACTCCTTTCAGATTATCTATGGTCCAGGCCGAACTGAAAAAAAATTATTTATCAGGCTACCTTGTTCCTCGTTCTGATGTTCACCAAGGGGAATATGTTGCGGCATGTGATGAGAGATTGTCATGGCTTACAGGTTTTACAGGTTCAGCTGGCATTTGTATTGTTGGAAATGATAGTGCTGGAGTATTCGTGGACGGCCGCTACAGCATCCAAGCTAAAAAACAAACAAAATCACCATTTGAAGTAGTTCACTGGAATAAAAAGAAATTTTTACGGTGGATTGAAAAAAATATAATTAAGGGGAAAATTGGATTTGATCCATGGCTTCACTCACACAGGGAAATTGTTGCGCTAAGTGAAGCTTTTGAGGATACAGATATTGATTTTGTACCCTCTAATAATCTCATTGATAAAGTCTGGTTGACCCGTCCCCTTAAAATATCCAACCAAGCAATGAGTTACCCTGTTAAGTTGGCCGGAATTACTGCAACAGATAAATGTCAGCAGATTGCAGAAAATATTAAATTCAAAAAAGCCGATGTGGCAGTAATCACATTGCCAGACAGTATAGCTTGGCTTCTTAATTTGCGCGGGAACGACGTAATCCATAACCCAATATTGCATGCATTTTTGCTAATCAACAGCAATGGAAAGATCAAATTATTTTGCGAAAATGAAAATATATCAAATTCTATCAGTCGTCTGAAAAGCTTTGTTAAAGTTTCTGCTGTAGAAAGTTTTGAAACGGCTCTTACCAAACTAAAAGGATCTGTCCTCGTGGATGAAGCAACAGTTCCCTTCGCGGCTGTCAAAACACTTCAAAGCAACGGTTGCAAGCTTATTATGGGTGAAGATCCCATAATCTTACCAAAGGCATGCAAAAATCATGTTGAACTGAAACATGCAAGAATATGCCACAAGCGCGACGCCGTTCATATGTGTGAATTTCTTTCCTGGGTGGACAGGCAAACTGAGAATAAATTTGACGAAATTGATGCTGTAATAAAGCTAGAAAATATTCGAAGAAAAGATAAAAATCTTAGAGAAATTAGTTTCGATACTATAGCAGCTTCAGGCCCCAACGCCGCGTTGCCCCATTATCGTGTTAATTACTCAAGTAATAGGACAATAAAAACAGGTGATGTGCTACTTGTAGATAGCGGAGGTCAATATCTCGATGGTACAACGGACATAACGAGGACAATACCAATTGGGACACAAAGTACGGAGGTTAAAAGTGCTTTTACCCGGGTTTTAAAAGGCTTAGTTGCAATATCAAAATTAAAATTCCCATGTGGCACAAGCGGCAGAGATATTGATGCCTTCGCTCGAGCGCCTCTGTGGCAAATTGGCCAAGATTATGCACACGGAACAGGTCACGGCGTAGGGCATTATCTGAGCGTCCATGAAGGCCCGCAACGGATATCAAAATTTTCAGATGTCGAATTCAAAGAAGGTATGATTGTCTCAAATGAACCAGGCTTTTACAAAGAAGGAAAATTTGGAATAAGAATTGAAAATCTTATTCTGGTGAAAAATTCTGAATTAAAAACTGACAACTCTTTTTTAGAATTTGAAACTCTTACGTTTGTTCCCATAGATAGGCGTTTAATATCTATGAGTTTATTGGATAGTTATGAGCTTGAATGGATAAACAATTATCACAGTCAGTGCTGGAAACGTGCAAAAGACCTTGTGACAGCTCCGACAAAGGCTTGGTTAAAAACTATGACAAGACCACTCTAAAATATTGAAAGTGAGGGATTTAAATTGTGAGTTATAATAATTTAAACAACATAATAATTATTTGGTAAATTAACATCAAATGTACAATAAAAAATCTTTTGAAACATTACAAAATCATTTCGGCGAACGATGGTCAGTATCGCCTTCGGATATCAAAAATCATGGGCGCAGTGAGTCTTACTTCCCAATTTACGCACCAGATGCAGTGGTATATCCGATCACCACTGAAGATGTGGTTTTTCTTGTGAATATTTGTCAGGAAGCTAAAATCCCTCTGATTGGTTATGGAATTGGTACATCTTTGGAGGGGCATACAGCTGCTATAAACGGCGGTATCTGTGTCGATTTTTCAAAAATGTGCAAAGTCTTAGAAATCGACCCCTATAATATGTCAGCAACATTAGAGCCGGGTGTAACCAGAGAGCAGTTAAATACTGAGTTAAGGCATTCAGGGCTATTCTTTTCTGTAGATCCTGGCGCAAATGCAACTCTGGGAGGAATGGCGTCAACTAGGGCTTCTGGAACAACCACTATTCGCTATGGTACAATGAGAGAAAATATTCAAAGTCTGGAAATAGTATTAGCAAACGGTGAATGCATCAGTACTAACACAAAAGCAAAGAAGTCAGCGGCGGGCTATGATCTTACCTCTCTATTTATAGGAGCAGAAGGCACGCTGGGACTTATTACAAAAATTACAGTTAAACTTCACCCTATCCCAGAATTAGTTACCTCTGGAGTAGTTGCTTTTGATACAATTAATGATGCTGTTAAAGCAGTACAGGACATAACTTTTACTGGAGCCCCTGTAGCGCGACTTGAATTCCTAGACGAAAAATCAGTTGAAGCTTTCAATGCCTATTCCAAATTAAATTTACCTTTAAAACCGCACCTTCTTTTTGAGCTGCATAGTTCAGAAAAATCCTCTCCCAGTGACATTGGAAACTTTAAATCAGCATGCTCTGAGCATGGCGGAATGCAATTTCAGTGGTCCTCTAAAGAAGAAGAGCGAAAGGAACTCTGGGCTTTACGCCACAAAGGTTACTATGCGATTTTAGCCTCTGCACCCGGGAAAAGAGCTATAGTAACTGATATATGCGTTCCTCAGACCGAATTGGGTAAAGCGGTATTAGAAACCCAAAAAGATATATCCAGAAGTGGAATATCGGGACCAATTTTGGGCCACGTGGGAGATGGAAATTTTCATGCTATTTTATTAGTTGACCCTGAAGATCCTAAGGAGATGAAAGCTGCAAAAGCTATTGCCAACAAAATGGCAAATTTAGCAATAAGTTTAGGTGGAACATGTTCTGGAGAACATGGAATAGGCATAGGCAAGCTTGACTTTATGCACGAACAACTTGGCCACGCATGGAATGTGATGGGTCACATAAAAGAAGCTTTAGATCCATCAAATATAATGAACCCTGGCAAACTTGTAAAAAAAATTAATTATTTTTAGATTCCCCAGAAATCAAAACTCTCGACGCCTCTCTGGCCTCATCCGTTATTCTATCTCCAGAAATCATACGGGCTATTTCTTCGACGCTATCCTCACCTTTAATATGATTTACATGAGACAAAGTTTTCTCATCTTCAATAACTTTTGAGACTAAGAAATGCCTCTGCGCTAAAGCCGCAACTTGCGGGGAATGTGTAACCACCAAAACTTGAGCATTGTTTTTGGCCAACTGCACAAGGCGTCGGCCAACCGCATCGGCCGTTGCTCCACCCACACCTCGATCTATCTCATCAAAAACCATGGAAACTCCATTTTGATCATTTGCGAGGCAAACCTTTAGAGCAAGAAGAAACCTACTTAGTTCTCCTCCGGATGCCATCTTTAGAAGAGCGCCAAACTTGCCACCCGCATTTGTAGAAATTGTGAAAGTAACTGAGTCTTGACCTAATTCACTTGGACCTACATGCTTAATTTCAGTTTTAAATCTTGCTCTTTCCATTTTTAACGGCTTCAGTTCTTTTTCAACCATTTTGTCCAATATAGCCGCAGCTTTTTCCCGTTCTCTCGATAACCTCTTTGACAAGTGATCAAATTCTTTGAAAGACTCGTCATAATTAATTTTCAAGCCTTCAATATTCTTTGTACCATTTTCTAAAAAAGTTAATTTTTCTTTTAATTTTTGTTCTAATTCTGGAAGCTGATCTACTGTTAGTTTGTACTTTCGAGCAATACCTCTAATAGTAAACAAACGGTCTTCGAGTATCTCCAACTCGTCTGGATTAAAGCTCAAATTAGATAGCACATCAAAGATACCAGACTGCGCTTCTTGTAATTCAAATTGAGCTCTGCCAAGAGCTTCAATTGGTTCATCTAAAACATTCTCGACATTTTTAGCAACTTTCTCTAAGCACTTTATTGCACTGCTTAACTGACCTTCGGCACCGCCACTATCAACTAAAGAACTAGCTTCAGTAATATTTTCACGAATACTTTGAGAGTTTTGCATTAATCTTCGCTTGGTATCTAGCTCAGTCTCCTCACCTGGATAAGTCCCTAAGTCAGAAATTTCTTTTAAATTATGCCTAATAAAATCCTCTTCATCGGCAAGCTCTTGATTTTTCTTGGTAAACGCTTCTAAAGCCTTTTGATTTTCTTTAAAGTTAAGGAAAGCTTTTTTTACTAAACTTAATGCTGGCCCGGTTTTGGCAAATTGATCCAAGAGATGTAAATGTCCCTTAGCATCCAAAAGGCCACGTTCATCATGCTGCCCATGAAATTCAATCAGGTTTTGGCCTAAATATCTCAAAAACTCAGAAGAAACGCGTTTATCATTTACCCAGGCTGCTTTACGACCATCAGAAAAATTTACTCTTCGAATTATTAATTCATCAGATTTCGGAATATCCGCTTCATCAAGAATTAAGTTAACTTTGCTGGAGTTATTTGTGGAAAAAACAGCTACGACTTCTCCTCTTTCCATTCCATCGCGCACCATTGAAGCTTGACCTCGGGCTCCTAAAGCAAAGCCGAGACAATCAAGTAAAATTGACTTTCCTGTTCCAGTCTCACCTGTGAATGCGTTAAGGCCGGAGGAAAATTCTAAAGATAATCTCTTAATTAATAGAATATCTTTGATTTCAAGCTCATGAAGCATGATACTTTACAACCACTGTCCCTTAACAACTTGTCGGTATATTTGATTTAACCAGCTGTTGCCGGAAGATTTGGGTTTCAAACCTTTACTTCCTAATAGCTCGAAAGTCCGATCATACCACTCTGTTGATTTATAGTTGTGCCCTAAGATCGCACCCGCTGTTTGAGCTTCATTCACCAATCCTAGGCTTAAATAAGCTTCTACTAGTCTGTGCAAAGCTTCTGGAACCTGAGATGTCGTTGAAAATTCTTCGATAACACCTCTAAATCTATTAATGGCAGGAGGAAAATGGGCGCGTTTCAGATAATATCGCCCTACCTCCATTTCTTTACTGGCTAAATGATCTCTTAAAAAGTTAAATCTAATCTCTGAATTTGAGGCGTACTCACTTTCCGGATATTCCTCTTTAATTAAATTAAAAACTTTTAGAGCTTCGTTTGCCAATTCTTGATCACGACCAATCGCAAGGACTCGGTCATAATAGCTTAAACCTATTAGATAATAAGCGTACGGCACATCCTTGTCATTAGGGTGAAATTCAATAAATCGATTTGCGGCACTCACCACATTATCATAAGATTCATCTTTATGATAAGAATAAACCTGCATGATTAGTGCTCGTTTTGCCCAATCCGAATAAGGATAAAGTCTTTCAACTTCGGTAAATTTTTCAGCCGCATCGCTGTACCGCTTTCGAAGAATTTCTTTTTCTCCAGAATTAAAAATTTCCTCGGCTGCCTGATCCTCAGAGGTATTATTTGCAGTATCAGCTTGGTTGTCTGAACAATTTGAAAGTAAAGTAAAGATTAAATAAAATATTAGAGGCGTTACAGTAGCTTTAAGCCAAGTCATTTACAATTTTCTCCAACAGGACTAAGTTTGTACTTCAAAAACATACTGCCCTTTAGCATATAATAAATCTTTGAAAAACACCCAGTCGTAAAGATTAGATTTTGTATTTAAGCTACTTTACAGACTTCAGATAGTTTCACACCACTGCCCGGTAAATTATCAACTGTTTCTTTGTCACAAGAAATAATTTCAAAGTTTCCTTCATCAGAGAACAAACTTCTGAGAAGTCCATGGGTTATTCCATGGCCCGCTCTATTGCCAATATAATGTCCAATAATTGGATATCCAGCTAATGCTATATCGCCCAGTGCATCTAACATCTTATGCCTTACTGGTTCGTCCGGATGACGCAATCCACCGGGGGACAAAACATTTTTACCATCGACTACTAATGCATTTTTATAACTGCCACCAAGAGCCAATCCCTTGGATCTCATCGCTTCTACCTCAGAATAACGGCAAAAAGTTCTACTATCACAAAGCTCACGGACGAAAGAGCCATTAGACATATCCAAAGTTTTACTCTGTGTTCCTATTGCTGCATCAGAAAATTCAATAGAAAAACTCATTTTTGGGTTCGTACTTGGCTGAAATTTTGCCCAGGCCAACCCTTGCCTATGTTTAACTGTTTTAAGGACCCGTATTGCCTTTAATGATTGCCGCTGAAGTTTAATTCCAGTTTTAAGGATCGCCTTGACAAATGTTAATGCGCTACCATCCAATATCGGAACTTCTGGTCCATCAATTTCTAACAAAGCATTATTTATTCCGCATCCAGTTAATGCTGCCATTACGTGTTCAATAGTTGAAACACTAACTCCATCTGAATTCGCTAATTGGGTGCAGAGTTCGCTGTCCACTACATTATCCAAAACAGCAGGAATAAATTTATTACCCTCCTTTACATCAATTCTCTTGAAACTGATCCCAGAATCGATATTGGCCGGCAATACTACTAACCTTGACCACAAGCCTTTATGTAAACCTATTCCTTCAAAAACAATTGGTTTACTTACGGTTGTTTGCAAATCACTACCCCAAACTGCATTTAGAACAATCCTCAATTAACCAGATGCATAGAACGCCATTGGTAATAAAACAATTAACTCTTTGTGACTTTTTGTTACATAACCTGCCAAAAGGAATTCTTTAACTCCGCTATGAAGTAGCTCTTGCAAAAATCATCTAAAACAATTAGTTAGCCTGCCGCCGCAGAAAGGCAGGAACTTCTATCTTTTCCTGCTCTAGATCATTAAATTCACTTTCCTCAGTAACGCCCGCATTAAAGTTTGGCTCTTTTTTGCTGATATCAGATCCTGAGCCCAAAGGTTCGCTTCTTGACATTCTATTAATTAACGAGCTGATCCTAAATTTTGGACGCTCATTTACAGAATTTTCTTCACGTGTAGGCAAGCTATATTTGTCATCAGATTCTTTTGTAACTGCTGCCTTTAGTCTTTCTAGAGTTTCCGGTGAGGGAACCCCTGGAGATGACTGAGAGTGAGCTTCAGAGGCTTCTTCTGAACTAGAGGTTGCCATTAGGCCTTGGTTTTCCTGAACGAGAGGTTGGTCAAGTTCTCTGCTTGCTAAAATTTCACTATCAACTTCGTCAAATATTTCTTGAGTTTTAGCGACAATTGGTTCCTCTAAAGATAAGTTTTGACCAGTTTCTTCTACAATTTCTTCTACTGCAAAAACAGAGGTTTCTGCCGGGTTTTGTATTGTGGGATGTGAGATTTCTTCAGCTTCAATGCCTGTTGCAACAACCGAAACTCGCATCTTTCCCTCCAAGTCAGTATCTAAAGTTGAGCCAACAATTATGTTTGCATCAGGATCGACTTCCTCTCTAATTCTATTAGCCGCTTCGTCTAACTCAAAAAGTGTTAGATCGTATCCACCGGTGATGTTTATTAATACTCCTTTAGCGCCGCGTAGCGATATTTCGTCAAGAAGTGGGTTAGCAATTGCTTTTTCAGAAGCTTGAACTGCACGATCTTCACCCTCTGCCTCTCCAGTTCCCATCATCGCCTTACCCATTTCATCCATAATTGCACGAACATCAGCAAAATCTAGGTTAATTAGGCCAGGTCTGACCATCAAATCAGTCACACCTTTAACACCTTGATATAAAACATCATCGGCCATACTGAATGCTTCGGTGAAAGTAGTTTTTTCATTTGCTATTCGAAATAAATTTTGATTTGGGATAATTATTAGGGTATCGACCATTTTTTGTAGAGCTTCGACACCTTCTTCAGCTTGGCGCATCCGCTTTATACCCTCAAACTGAAAAGGCTTTGTAACCACTCCAACAGTCAAAACGCCAAGTTCTCTGGCAGCCTGTGCAATGATTGGAGCAGCTCCCGTACCTGTTCCACCGCCCATTCCTGCCGTAATAAAGCACATGTGCGTTCCAGATAGTTCATTTACAATTTGTTCAATGCTCTCTTCGGCTGCTGAAGCTCCAATAGAGGCTCGGGCGCCTGCACCAAGACCTTCAGTGACTTTAACACCCAACTGGATTTTTTGTGAAGACTGACTTTGCTGTAAAGCCTGAGCGTCTGTATTGGCCACAACAAAATCCACACCTTTTAATTGCTTTTCAATCATGTTGTTAACCGCATTTCCGCCGGCCCCACCAACGCCGAAAACCGTTATGCGAGGTTTTAAATCGTCTTTTTCTGATACTGATAAATTTAATGTCATACTAGATCCGCCTGTTTTGCCCAATTTTTTTGGTGCTTAAATTACTGCTTTTATTAAAATCGACGATAAAGCGTTTTGTCAAAAAGGTCACGCAAAAAAACAATAAACCTTACTATATATGGTAAATTATCTAAGTTTTTGGCGATATTTAAACAAAATAGTGTGTTACTAGGTTCAAACTCACCAATTATCTTTGAACCACCGAAAGACACGACTCACTGACTGGCCACTAAAATTTTTGCTGCGTGGAGAAAAATCCCACCATTCGTCCTGAGGATGAGCCGCAAATAGACTAAGTCCCACAAGTCCAGCACAGTTCGATCCGGAGTATGCCTGAGGCAAACGATGAATTCGCATAGGTCTTCCTAACCGAACTTGTTGGCCTAAAATTTTACTAGCTAGAGAATCTATCCCGGGAACCTGGCTGGCTCCCCCAGTAAGTATAATTTTTTGGCTCGGCAAGTCATCAAAGCCAGCGCCACCTAAACGAGAGCGCGCCTCCTCCAAAATTTCTTCAATCCTAGGTCTCATTATTCCAATTAAATCCGACCTACTAATAATTCGGCGGTCAAGCTCCCAGTCTCCGGTCTCGTTCGTAATCTCAATCATTTCACGATCGTCCAGACCAGTTGCGACAACCCCTCCATTTCGAGTTTTTATTCTTTCTGCTGTTGATGAGGGAACCTGCAAGCCCATAGAAATATCTCGAGTTACCAATTCTCCTCCCATTTTTATTGTTTCAGCAAAAATCATGTGCTTTTTCCAAAATATTGAAATATTGGTGGAACCTCCACCAAGATCAATGCACGCCGCTCCCAATTCTTTTTCATCTTCAACCAACGATGA
The DNA here is from genome assembly GCA_902543185.1 of Paracoccaceae bacterium. Classification (GTDB taxonomy): domain Bacteria; phylum Pseudomonadota; class Alphaproteobacteria; order Rhodobacterales; family Rhodobacteraceae; genus Salinivivens. Next base: position 108,187 of record CACBXB010000004.1, on the reverse strand, counting down.
AAGTGCTGAAACATATGAGGAAGAGGCAACTCCTGCTAACTCTAAATCACACCTTTTTATACAATAGGCTAAATCTTGGATCGTTTTTTCTTTGATAGTGAGCATGTGCATATCGACGGATAAGCTTTTACCTATTTGACCTCTTGGATCAGAAAAGCCCGTTTTATGATCTAAGGAAAAATTTACTGGCTGTGCGTGTAGGACTTCTCTATCTGAATCATAGTCAGGTATTCGACACGATTCTAGAACGTCAGCAATATCATTAGTATCAACAATTTCATTTTTGATATCTATGCTCCCTTCGAGACCGTAAGAGCGTGGGCAGCCGCCCGAAACACATGCAATTGCGTGGTCGACCCGAGAATTTGCCAATTTCTGGGCAGATTGCAATGCAGTTCTAATTGCTCTTTCCGTTTCAGGCATCGATACAATCTCGCCATATTCTATTCCTCTGGATTTAGTTAATGCAGAGCCAATTACTTGGAACCCTGAATGTCCTGCTAGAGAGCCAACACCGTCTCCATCAATATTTGTTTCCGTACCATCAAACTTTAAAATTAAACAACCTATCTTAGAAGTCCCAATATCTAAAACAGCTATTACCCCTCGCTGCAAAGCAGCGGACCGCATCGCCCTCATAGCTCGCTGAGTATGATACAACTCTATCAATTTCTTACTCCAATTACTTCTGAATTTATTTGACCATATTTATCTGACGGAACTCTCAGTGTGATCCTCGAAGGAAGCCTGAAATCAAAGACTGCTATCTGACGGGATAAGATTTGTTCTGTTTTATCTAAAATCAGAATTTTTTGAATAGCCTGCAATGCATCCTTCTCAGGTAACATAATAACTTGGCCTGATTTCATAACGATATTCCACCGTCTTTGCCCCACAAAAACCAAACCTCGGACTTGACCTACATTCCCATAAATAGCTTTAAAAATAGCAGTTGCTTGAGATGCCGCATTTTCTGCTCCCTCGCCTGTTATCAAAGGTAAATCAGAGAAATGGTCACGCGAATGTAATGACCTTATATATTCACCATGTTCACTTAAAACATTAAAGCCAATCTCTTTTTTCATTATTAAAGCCGGTGTTTTTTCCTCCACCTTTATATGAAGAATTCCTCCACCTTTTATGTGCGCCTCAGCAATCTTAACCGGGGGCAATGATAAAATCCGTTCGTGCAACTCCGCTAAGTCCAAATCAAAAGAACTAATTGGAAAATGCAAACCCAACACTTCTCTTATCTCAGCATTCAATCTGTCACTAGCTCCATCAATAGATAACGCGTCCAACATAAACTCAGGACGTTCAATTACTTTTCTGTAAAGATCAGAAGCTACTACTTTAAACTGTTCTTTGTTTTTTTGATCTTGAAAATAAATTAGAATGGGAGTTACTAAGATAATTAAAGGAAAGCCATAAAATACCGCTTTTTTTATTGACGGGGAAAGCATCCATCTAGAAAGTTTATATCTTAAACGAGATGGAGCAGGATCTTGCTTTTTGAATCTGGAAAAATTTATCTGTTGCAAGATGCATCCTCCACAATCCACTTGCATAAACTGTCAAAAGAAATACCTTTTCCTTTGGCTTGCTCGGGACTTAGAGAAGTTGGTGTCATACCGGGCTGGGTATTTATTTCTAGTAAAAACAGCCCATCAATACCGAGACTGTTATCCCACCGAAAATCAGCACGAGATATTCCTTTACATCCTAGAGCGACGTGGGCGCGCAAAGCAAAATCTTCACAGGCATCATAAATTTCTCTTGGAATATTGGCTGGAACAATATGCTTTGAGGCTCCCAAGTTATATTTGGACTCATAATCATACCAATTATCTGTAATAATATCTGTCACACCCAAAGGTTGCTCATCCATTATTGTAGTGGTCAGTTCTCTACCAGGTATGAATTTTTCTACCAAAACTTGATCAGGGAAATTTTTTTCCAGGGCAGAAAAATTATCATCATCTTGCATAACTAAATGAACACCAACCGATGAACCCTCATTTACTGGTTTTATGACATATGGTGGCTCCAATAAATGTGCAGAAAATGCTAACGAAGCAGAAGTACAGATACTTTCTGCTACGGGCAAATTGTCAGATTTAAAAATTCTTTTTGCAATATCTTTATTCATTGCCAAAGCCGAAGCTTGAACGCCAGAATGCGTATATGGAAGTCCTAACCATTCAAATAAGCCCTGAACACATCCATCTTCTCCATATCTGCCATGCAGGGCATTAAATATGATATCTGGGGAAAGCCGACCAAGGTCTTTTGGTAAATCGTTACCAGCATCAACTTCGCTAACCTTATATCCTAAACGACGCAGAGCGGCTGCACATTCACGGCCGGATACTAACGACACTTGCCGCTCTACTGAGCGACCGCCTTTAACAACTGCGACGTGGAGATCTGTCCTGCTCGACATAATCCTTCGCCTCTAATGCCACCTAATAGCCTAAATGGTTTAAACTAAAAATGCGTTATAGATTGGTTTCACCAATTCTTATTACTTCCCATTGTAACTTAACTTTACTATTTTGGAAAACATTTTTTCTTACCTGCTCGCCTAAACTTTCCAATTCACCAGCTGTGGCATTGCCAGTATTAATTAAAAAGTTCGAGTGCTTTTCACTAATTTTTGCCCCCCCATAAGTTGCTCCCCGCATACCAGCTTCATCAATTAATTTCCATGCCTTAAGATCATGTACATCATCTATTTCCCCTGTACTAGAAAAGCCAGAAGGATTTCGAAACGTACTTCCAGCCGTACGCTCTTTAGTTGGTTGAGTTGCATCTCTCTTAGCTAATTGATTTTGCATCTTAAGATGTAAAGCTGCTGGATCACCAATATTAGCGTCAAAAGTAGCCTCAAGAATTATGCAATCTTGAGGCAGATCACATTGTCTATAAGAAAATTTTATATCTTTCGAGGATAACTCAAGCAGTTCACCCGAACGATTGATAAGTTTAGCCGAAACAAAAAAATCTGCAACATAGGACCCATAGCATCCTGCATTCATCTTAATCGCCCCTCCAATCGACCCAGGAATTGTTCTAAGAAATGTTAAATCTAAACCATTGTCTGCAGCTCTAGAGGCTACATGAGAGTCCAAAGCGGAAGCACCAACAATAATTTTATTGTTCTCAAAAGAAATATTATTAAAACCACTTCCCAACCTAATCACTGCCCCTCTTATTCCGCCATCCCTAATTATAAGGTTGCTACCTACACCCATAGGGAAAATGTCGACCTCACTCGGAAGCATCTTTAAAAAATCAACTAGATCTTGCGTATCTGCTGGCATAAAAAAGAAATCAGCAGGACCCCCTACTCGCAACCAAGTAATTTGTGAAAGATCTTTATCTTTTATTACAGATCCACGTGTACCAAAGACCATAAAAACCCTATTTCGTTAAGTACAGCAGAAGAACAGCTTTTTTAAGTTGCTTTTATCCCAAATCACTTAGTCTAAGGGATAAATTATTTGCCCATATGCTTATTGTACCGGCTCCTAAAAAAACTATGATATCTCCACTTCTTGCCTGTCCTCTAATTAATGCTTCCAATTCATCCTCATTTTCCACTGAGAAAACATTTCTATGACCATGACTAACCAGCCCATTTACCAAATCGGACCGTGATGCTCCGTCTATTGGAGCCTCCCCAGCAGAATAGACGTCCATTATACCAACAAAATCTGCCTCATTAAAACAAGAGCAGAAATCTTCAAATAATGAATTTAATCTTGTATACCTGTGCGGTTGATGGATAGCGAAAACTTTTCCTGTTGCAGTCTGCCTGGCAGCGCTTAACACAGCAGATATTTCCACAGGGTGGTGTCCGTAGTCATCTATAATCTTTATTCCATTTAATTCTGCAACTTGTGTAAATCGTCTATTTACCCCTTTAAATTGTGAAAGCGATTTTTTAATTGATTTTTCGTCAATATCCAGATGGCGAGCTATTGCTATGGCCGCTAGCGAATTAGACACATTGTGATTTCCTGGCATAGGCAAGGAAAATTGATCTAAAGTAATATTTTCTTTCTGTAACAGCACGTCAAAATAAGAAACACCATCCATAAAAGTTACATTTACAGCTCGAACGTCGGCTTGCGCATTGAACCCGTAAGTTATAATTCGTCTATCATTCACTTTGCCAACGAGAGCCTGCACTTCAGGATGGTCAGTACAACAGAAAGCAACTCCATAAAAGGGAATGTTTGATACAAAGTCTAAAAAAGCTTTACGCAGCATTTCAAAATCACCCCAGTGATCCAGATGCTCCGGATCTATGTTAGTAACTACGGCCAAAGTTGCAGGTAATCGATTAAATGTGCCATCACTCTCATCTGCTTCAATGACCATCCAATCACCCTGGCCGAGCCGTGCGTTTGAACCGTAGGCGTGGATGATACCACCATTTATAACAGTTGGATCCAACTCTCCACCATCGAGTAGAGTGGCCACTAATGTTGTAGTAGTTGTTTTTCCATGTGTGCCAGCAATTGCTATGTTTGAATTTAGCCGCATTAGCTCAGCTAACATTTCAGATCTTTTCACAATTGGGATGCCTTTATTTCGCGCACCAATTAATTCTGGATTAGAATTTGAGACTGCTGAAGAAATGACAACAACAGCAGCTTTTTTTAAATTTGAGGCATCATGCTCGTAGAAAATGTTAATGCCTAATTTTTCTAATCGTTCTGTAATGGGACTTTTTTTGAGATCAGAACCCTGAACTTTATAATTCAAGTTTAATAAGACTTCAGCGATACCAGACATCCCTATACCACCAATGCCTACAAAATGTATTGCATCTATATTTAAAGGGAGTTTTGTTAGTGAGTTCATCTATTGTTGTATCCCGATATTTCTTCAACACGGTCAGCTAATTTCTTAGTGGCGTCCAATACAACTGTTTTGTGCGCGTTAGCAGCCATCTTACTAGCATTTTCAGGCGATGAAAGAATTTTTAGCATGGCTTTATTGAGCTTTTTGACTGTTAAGTTTTGCTCAGTAATAACCGTAGCAGCTCGCAATTTTTTCAAAGGGTCGGCATTCAAAGTCTGCTCGTCTCTAATGGCAGAACCAAGTGGTATGAGAATTGAGGGGCGTCCAACCACGCCAATATCGGCAACGGAAGATGCCCCTGACCTAGATATAACAAGCTGCGCTTCATTAAGATGGAAGGCTATATTTTCAAAGAAGGGCAAAACTTCGCATGAAATACCTTTCGAAAAATAATATGACTTAACACGCTGACAGTCTTCTTCACGCGCTTGTTGACTAACTCGGATATACTTTAATAAATTGTCTGGCAAAGTACCTATAGCTTCTGGAACAATATTTGACAAAATCTTAGCACCTTGAGACCCTCCCATTATTAAAATAGACATAGGGTGGTTGCCAGGCGGGATATAGGGAGACCCAGAGCGATCTAGAATTTCTTTTCTGACTGGATTGCCAATATGTTCATGCTTTATATTTTCAGGAATAGCTGTTGGCCAAGTACCACAAGCAACTAGATGAACTCTTTTAGCAAATAATTGGTTGACCTTTCCCAAAATTCCATTTTGCTCGTGGATAATTCTGGGTAAGCTCATAAATATTGACGCGATAAGTGCTGGAATCGTGGGGTAACCGCCAAAGCCAACTATAATGGAAGGCCGATGCTTCCAAAATCCCTTTAGACTGACAAAAAGACCCGCTAGAATTAAAAAAGGAGCTTTTATTTTGGGAATAAATCCATGTTTCGCAAAAGTTGCTGAGGGGACTGTTTCAATTTTTACTGCATCAGGAAAATTTTTTGTAAACCTTGCCCCTCTTACATCAGTCGAAAGCTTGACCTCCCAACCCCGCATTAAAAGTTCCTCGGCTAAAGCTTGAGCAGGGAACATATGTCCACCCGTTCCGCCAGCCGACAATATTGCTAAAGGTCTCGTGTCCACAATTTACCCCTTTATAAAAATATCAGCCACATTTTTTTGAGGTCGGCTCCGAGTTAACGCCAGTAAAATTCCTATGGCAACGCCACCGGCAATTAAAGAAGAACCCCCATAGCTTACAAAAGGTAAAGTCATGCCCTTTGCCGGTAATAATCTAGCAGCAACACCAATGTTTATAACGGCTTGAACGCCAAACATACAAACAAGGCCTGTTCCAGCTAGGCGTACAAATATATCCCTCTCACGCAGCAGACGAGCTAAAGAAATGCACACGATAGTGGCATATATCAATAGAATTAACCCAACCAAAACAAATCCGTACTCTTCAGCGGCAACGGCAATGATAAAATCAGTATGAGCATCTGGTAGCGACCACTTCACTTGCCCCTCTCCCACACCCACACCAAAAAATCCACCCTCTTGAATTGCGTTTGTGGCATATCCCAACTGGGTTTTAGGGTCTAAATCTGGCGATAAAAAACCATCGATCCTTCTAGCAAAGTGTTCTGAGGAAATATACGCGAATGAACCTAAGCCTATTGCCCCTCCTGCTACTCCGACTAAAAGAAGAATATGGGCACCAGCAATAAAATACACCACAGACCAACCGAAGAGTATTAAGCAGGCTTGACCAAAATCTGGCTGTAAAACAAGAAACGTAGAAACAACTATAGTAATGATGAAGGAAATCAGATTACCGGGAGGACCATTTATTTCTTTCGAAGCTGATATCATCCAAGCTATCAAAACGATAAAACATGGCTTCAAAAATTCGGAAGGCTGTAAAGATGCAAACCCCAGGGCATACCATCGGGTAGCCCCTTTACCAAAATCTGTTCCAAATATAGGCAAAAATAGAAGCCCAATGAACGAAAAAGTAAAACCAATGATAGCTAATCGTCTTACTAAATTCACTGACATCATAGACATGATAATCATTGTTGATAATGACAGCGCTCCGAAAACAATTTGTCTCTCTACATAATGAAAAGGCGCAAATCCATTTTTTTCCGCTAGCGGAGGTGAGGCCGCAAAACCAAGCAACAGACCGATAGCAAACAACAAAAAAATACACGTCATGGTCCACAGATCAGTTGTCCGCCACCAACGTGAAAGTATTGCTTCACCATCTGAACCAGATGTTGTTCCATGAACCATTTCTGTCATGGTTTCTGCCTTTTTACCTCTTGATGCCCTAGTTTTCTAGGATCGTTTAATTATTCGTAGCCAAATTATTCAACAAAAGCTAGAGAAAATAAGCCTGCATCTGTAAATATTGTAGCCTTTGTTTGTCTCGTGGATTTTATTTAACTTCAAAAATAATTTATCCAAATCACATGAGTTTAATGACTTCACCTTCGAAAGTCTCACCCCGTTCTTCGAAAGACGAGAATTGATCAAAACTGGCTGCTGCTGGGGCAAGCAAAATTGTGTCACCTTTTATAGCATCTCTAAATGCACTTTTGACAGCCACATCCATTGTGTTGCATATTTCATAATCACAACTAATCTGATTGGAATAACCTTTACTATCAGCACCAATGACATAGGCTTTCTGCACGTTAACTAGCGCTTTGTTAATTCTAGAAATATCTCCTTCTTTTTGTTGGCCACCACATATCCATCGAATGTTTGGAAAGGTCAAAAGTGCTTTAATAGCACTATCTATGTTTGTAGCTTTACTATCATTTATAAAAATAACTCCACCGATCTCACGTACCAACTGAGATCGATGTGGCAATCCAGTAAAACTAAACAAAGCCTTTTCTATTTCCCTTGGTCCAATACCCATAGTACGTACAGCAGCATAAGCTGCACAAGCATTTTGATGATTGTGGACTCCAGGCAGTGCAGAACATTTTCGAAGATCAATGGATGCTATTTGTTTACCTTTTCGATATTCTGCCAAAAAACCTTTATTAGCAAAAACAGTCCATCCCATGTCAGTAAGTTTTCTAGAGCTGGAAATTCTAATAATACGATCATCGTGTACGTGATCAGAAAGTTCTTGGGCCAAGAGCTGCCCCTCAAATTCATCAACTCCAATTATAGAGCGGTCAGGGTATCCAGAAACAAAAAGGCGTTTTTTTGCTGCGAAGTAACCCCCAAGACCGCCATGTCGGTCTAAATGATCAGGAGTAAAATTTGTAAACACCGCTACGTCAGGCGTTAAACTATTAGCAACCTCAGTTTGATATGATGATAGTTCTAAAATCAGGACTTCTCCATCAGATAATGGCTCAATATCAAAAACACCTTTGCCAATGTTCCCTGCCAGCTGAGATGGGCGATTTGCACATGTAATAATATGATGAATCAATGCACTCGTTGTTGACTTACCATTTGACCCCGTTACAGCAATAATTTTTGGCGTTACATTGAATTTTGCCCAATCCAATGAGCCAATAGATTTAAAAAAAACCCCTATATCGTTGTCTATTGCTACTCCGTTTTCAATTGCTGATAAAACAACGTGGTGAGGCTCAGGATAATGATGTGGAATACCGGGACTAACAAGCAAGACATCTATTTCGGCCCAATTTACCCTATCTGGTAGTGAACAGTTAAACCCTAACTCTTCGGCTTTTTTCAGATACTTTGGATTATCATCCAAACACAAAACTTTTGCGCCTCCTGCTTGCAGAGCCGCAGCTACAGACAGACCAGAGCGCCCTAGACCTAAAATGACGTAATTGTTATTTTTTACGTTCTGAGCCGAAATCATGTCATTAAAACTTTTACCGAACCTTGAGTGTAGCAAGACCAATCATAGCCAAAATCAAGGAAATAATCCAAAACCGAATAACAATTTGAGGCTCGGCCCAACCTTTCTTCTCAAAATGGTGATGAATTGGAGCCATAAGAAATACTCTTCGACCCGTAGCTTTAAAGTATGCGACTTGGACTATTACAGACAAAGCTTCTACAACAAATAATCCACCAACTATTGCTAAAACAATTTCATGTTTTGTAACAACGGCTATTGAACCTAACGCCCCACCTAATGAAAGAGCCCCTGTATCACCCATGAATACTGCTGCCGGTGGAGCGTTATACCAAAGAAAACCCAACCCACCACCAAAAAGAGCCGAACAAAATATTAATAACTCTCCAGTCCCTGGCACATAATGGACGTCTAAATAATTAGTGAAATCTACACGACCAACAGCATAAGAGATGACCCCTAAAGCCAATGCAGCAATCATGACCGGCATAATTGCAAGTCCATCTAATCCATCAGTTAAGTTGACCGCATTTGCTGCACCAACAACGACGATCATCGAAAATGGAATGAACAGTAATCCTAGATGGATCAACGTATCTTTAAAGACAGGCAACGCTAGCTTATACTGAAGAGCCTCTGGATGGTTAATAGCAGCAAAATAAGCGGCGATTGCAGAAATGATAAAACCAAGAATTAATCGAATTCGTCCAGGGACACCTTTTGTATTTTGCTTTGAAACTTTTGCATAATCATCAGCGAAGCCAATCATACCAAAGCAAAGAGTTACTAAAACTACAATCCAAATAAATATGTTGTCGAGCCTAGCCCACATACAAGTAGCAAAAAGTAAGGATATCAGAATTAACAAACCACCCATTGTAGGAGTACCTGCTTTTTCAAAGTGCGAAGTTGGCCCATCATCTCTGATTGGTTGACCTTTCCCTTGTTTTTTTCGAAGTACATTAATCAATGGTCTTCCAAATAAAAACCCAAATAGCAAAGCCGTGAAAAAAGCTCCTCCTGCTCGAAACGTGATATAACGAAACAAGTTAAAAAAATCGCCTCCATCTGATAATTGAGTAAGCCAGTATAACATAATTTTCCTTTAAACTTAGATCTTAGCCCTCTAATTCAGATATAGCATCAGAAATCAGACTTATCCCAACACTTAAAGAAGCTTTTAAAAGTAAGCAATCGCCTCTTTTCAGAATTGAACTCAACTCAGGCACGACCTCTAGAGAGTTTTTAAAATGCCGACCGCGCTTTTCTTGGGGCAAACTATTATGCAAATTTTTCATCAATGGCCCCACGGTATATATGCAATCAACTTTAGCCATACAAGCAAGCGAAGCTATCCTTTTATGGTAATCTACTTCGGAAGAACCTAATTCTTTCATATCACCTAAAATTGCAATTCTGCGCTTTGACTTGAACTTACTTAGTGTTTCTAAAGCTGCCGAAACAGAGGCCGGATTAGCATTATAACCGTCATCAATAAGCTCTATACACCCAACGTTTCTGACATTAACCTTTTTAATCGATCCGCGACCAATACCAGGCCTCCATGACTGAAGGCTCTCACAAGCTTTTTTTACATCACAATTGATCTTCTTAACAACAATTAGAGATCCTAAAGCGTTTTCTGCAAAATGAGTTGAACTAGTATTCAAACAAAACTTATGCTCTTCGCCTTCGACCAAACCACCAACATGCAGCCAGTTTTTAATTTCATCAATATTCAATATTTTACTGCTACAATCACTAGACCCATAACCAATAACTTTCTGATTATAGGAGACTATTGCAGATTTAAGGACTTCAGCTGTCGCTATGCTTTGGTTTATTATTACAGAGCCATCACCCTTTAAGCCTTTAGCAATTGATGCTTTTTCTCGAGCTATTTCTTCTATATTTTTAAATGCTGCTAAGTGAGCTGGGGCTACTGACGTAATAAGCGCTATATCTGGTTTTGCTAACACAGAAAGTGGTGCTATTTCTCCGGGGCGATTCATGCCGATTTCAATAATAGAAAAATCCGCACATTCCGGCATGCGAGACAACGTTAGAGGAACACCCCAATGATTATTGTAGCTGGCAAAGGAAGAATGAGTTTCACCCTGATCAGAAAGTATTTTATGCAACATCTCTTTGGTTGAAGTTTTACCAACAGATCCGGTAACAGCAATTAATTTACCCTTGAACCGATTTCTAGCAAAAGATGCCATTGACTGGAGGGCTTCCATAACATTTGGAACCAAAAGTAATGGAAATGAGACATCAACAGAATTGGGCACGTGATCAACAAGTGCAGCCGCAGCACCATTTTGAAAAGCATTTTCTACAAATTTGTGACCGTCTCGCTCAGCTTTCAAGGCAATAAATAAATCACCCTTTTGAATAGTCCTAGAGTCTATTGAAACCCCATTTGCAATCCAAGAAAGAGTATTTTTACCTCCAGTTGCTAGTGCAGCATCTTGAGAATCCCATAAACTCATCGCTCTATTCCATCTAAGGAAGAAACTGATAGGCTGGCTTGTTCAAAATCATCAAATGGGAAAATGTTTTCTCCTATAAATTGTTCAGTTTCATGACCCTTACCCGCTATAAGAAGGCAATCGCCCACTCCTAATAAGTCAACAGCCTTTAGTATTGCTTCGGCTCTGTCACCAATGACCATCACTTTATTTTTATCTTTGATGCCATTTTTGATCATTTGATGGATTAATTCTGGGTTTTCATTTCTCGGATTATCGTCAGTGATAATTACGAAATCTGAGTTTTTTTCTGCTGCCAACCCCATTAGAGGGCGTTTTCCTTCATCTCTCTCGCCACCTGCTCCAATAATAACTATTAATTTTCCCAAAATATGGGGCTTGAGAGATTTTAACGCCACCTCAATAGCTTCCGGAGTGTGAGCATAATCTACATATATAGAAGCTCCATTTCTTCTTGTTGCAGCTAATTCCATGCGACCTCGAACCGGCTTAATAGTCTCCAACAGCTCAAAAACTTCACTTTCTTTACAACCAGATGAAATGACTAGAAGAGCAGCCATTAATAAATTTTCAGCCTGAAAAGTTCCTATTAAATTGATAGACTTTTGATAAATTTTATCCTTAAATAAAAATCTAATTTCTTGGCTATTCGAATGAAATTTTTGGTCCAAAATCACAAGATCCGCCATCTCATCGTGACCAATCGTTAAAACGTCATTGTTTGAAGCATACCAATCACAAAGGTTCTTAATTTCTTTATTATCGATATTAAACACACCAACTTTTTCTTCGGGGCATAAGCGCTCAAATAATCCCTTTTTAGCATTAAAATAATCTTCAATTGAAACATGATAGTCTAAATGATCTCGTGAAAAGTTTGTAAAAGCTGCAACTTTAATTTCAACTCCATCCAGGCGCCTTTGATCCAAACCATGACTTGAAGCTTCCATAGCCACGTGTGTCACCCCCTCGGAGGCAGCCTTTGCCAAAACTTCATGAAGTTGCACTGGGTCTGGTGTTGTATAATTAAGAGGTGCGGACCAGCTTCCCTCTATTCCTGTTGTTCCAATATTTATTCCATCAATTCCCATCGCATTCCAAAGCTGCCTACAAAATGTCGAAACTGATGTTTTCCCATTAGTTCCAGTTATTGCAACTATTATTGCAGGCTGTTTTTCCATAAATATAGAAACGGCTTTTGCTAAAGCTCTGCGAGCATCTTTCTCCACTACTAAAGTGTCAATTTTTATATCTTTTAGATTAAATGCACCTTCTTGATCAGTTAAAATCGCTGATGCACCAGCTTCAAGAGCGGCCTCTACGAATTTAGCACCATGAACCGAAACACCTTTAAGCGCAGCAAATAAACATCCTGGTTTAACTCGTCTACTATCAAATATAATTTCGTTTATTAAAGGGTCGTTACCGTTTTCGGGATAAAGGCCAAGACTACTAAGACGTTTAGGTTTAGGCATTTAATTTACCTTTATTCTCAAGGATTACTCCTGCCAGTTAGATAGCGTTATACCTATGGTGGAGTGATTATCAAAATTTGGCCTCAACCCAAGCAATGGAGCAACTCTGGCTATAATTTCTGCACTAACCGGAACAGCAGTCCATCCTGCTGTTCGCTTCGGCTCCGGACCAGACGTATCTTGGGCTTCATCTAAAGTAACAACTAATACATATTTTGGCTCATTTATCGGAAATATTGAAGCAAAGTTTGTGATATTCTTTTCTTTATCATACCCGCCTTGAGAACTTGGTTTATCTGCTGTTCCTGTCTTCCCACCAACAAAATATCCATCTACATCAGCTAAAGACGCTGTGCCTCCTGTAACAACCCCTCTCAGCATAGCAAGGCTTTTTTCTGCCACTTCTTTCGAGATAACCCGGGGGCCTAAAACAGGTTTGACTTCTTGTAAAAGTGTTGGATTCACCAGCCGACCTCCGTTGGCAAGCGTCGCATATCCAGTAGCTAAATGAAGAGGCGTAGCAGATAACCCGTGCCCATAAGAAATAGTCATGGTTTCTAATTCATTCCAACGCTTTGGCAATAAAGGTTTCCCACCATTGGCCTCAATCATTTCTATAGTTGTAGGTTTTGAAAAACCCAAACTAGACAGAAATTCTCGTTGTTTTTCAGGACCAATCATTGTGGCTATTCGCGCTGTTCCAAGATTGGAAGACTCAGTAATAACCTCCCAAACAGGCAACTCAGGACCGTTGTTTCTATAGTCATTGATTTTGTGGCCGCCTATTCTTATTGGACCTTTTGTATTGATCTTAGTTTTTGGATCCACAAGGCCTAGTTCTAGTGCTTGCGCAACGGTGAAAATTTTAAAGGTGGAGCCAAGTTCATATACCCCTTGAATAGCTTTGTTAAAAAGAGGACTTTCTGCCGCTGATCCCCGAGAGGGAAGTTTGGGACGATGATTTGGATCAAAATCTGGTAACGATGCTAATGATATTATCCGTCCAGTATCAACCTCCATCAAAATTGCTGCTGCACCTTTAGCATTTAAAAGGCGCATTCCTCCTTCTAATACGTGCTCAACTGCAGCTTGTATTGATAAATCGACAGTTAATTTAAAGGGTTTTTTTGCGTATGTGGGATCCTGCAGTTGGCTGTCGAATGTCTTTTCGATTCCGGCCACCCCTACAATTTCCGCTGATTTCACTCCCTCCTTACCGAAGCTAGCTCCACCAAGGATATGGGATGCTAATGCACCGTTAGGGTATAGCCTTGTTTCTCTCGGACCAAAACGTAAACCAGGGTCGCCTATATCATGAACCGCTTGCATTTGCTCAGGGCTAAGCTTTTTCTTAATCCATAAAAATTTTCGGCTTCCAGTAAATTGGGCATATAAATCATCAGCGTTCAAATCATCAAAAAGTATAGCTAGTTTATTTGCTGTGTTAAGCGGATCAACTAAATGACGGGTTTCCACATAAAGTGCAAACGTTTCTAAATTGGTAGCAAGTATCCTGCCCTTTCTATCAACAATATCGCCTCGCTGAGTAAAAATGGACGAATTACTTAACTGCGTAATCGGCTCGGCAGGTTGACTGGATGCGAGCGTTGCTAGCCGCGCTCCAATAGCGATATAAATACAGGCAAACATTACTATAATTAAGAGCAAACGGATATTTGACCGCACTCTCTCAATATCCCGCATTTGTTCATGACGGATTTTTAAATTTTCTTTTTCAATTCTAGTTGGATCTTCACCCCTATGCCGAGCTGGAAGTATCCTACTCAAAGGGCGAATTGCTATTCTGTGCATAGTATCAGTCATTTGAGCTAGCTCTAATATTTAGGCTGATTGGAAGAGGAATTATTTCTGGTAAATCAGGGTCATTTAAAAAATTTATATTTTTTACTTCTGAAAAGTTAGAAGCTCTCAGCGGAACCAAATGTAGTTGATCAAAATTTAAGTCTACTAATTCTGCTAATCTTTCAGGCCGCTTAAGATATGCCCACTCCGCATTTAATATGGATAATCTTGCTCGAGTAATCCCGATGTCTGTTCGAAGTTTTTCAGTCTTTGCTATGACGTTTTTTGTTTTAATATTTTCCTGATAAGCCCAAAAGGCTAAACCTACCAAGCATGCAAATGTTAATGTATAAATTAGACTGCGCAAGTTAATAACCTCCAACTATTGGAACATTTAATTCTTCCAGATCCAAACTTTGTCCGGGTTTGATATTTGTTCTTTTCGCAATTCTTAATTTTGCTGAACGAGAGCGAGGGTTCATAGATATTTCATCAACCGAAGGCTTGACCGCTTTTCTCGTAACCTTTGCAAATTGGGCTTCGATATCATCAGTGCCTGGCATATATCTACTCGTTGAGTGCAGCTTACCTGTTCGAGCCTGAATGAAGCGTTTTACAATTCGATCTTCTATCGAATGAAATGTTACCAAAACCAAATAACCATCTAAGGAGAGTACTTTTTCTGCCGAAATTAGGCCTTCAAATAGCTCTTCATATTCCTTATTAACGGCAATACGGATAGCCTGAAAACTTCGGGTTGCTGGGTGTGATTGACCAGATTTTGATCGCGGCAAAACACTTTCAATAAGTTTAGCTAAGTCAGTTGTTGTTACAAATAGCTCTTTTTCTCGTCGAGCAACGATAGCTTTTGCTATTCTACGACTGGCCCTTTCTTCTCCAAAAAAATATAAAATGTCGCTCAGTGTTTTTTCTGAGGCAAAATTAATTAAATCAGCGGCCATTGAGCCCTTTTGTGACATTCGCATGTCTAGAGGACCCTCTTTCGAAAATGAAAAGCCCCTATTTGCATGATCAAGCTGCATTGAAGAAACGCCAAGGTCAAAAACTACTCCATCAACATTGTGAGCATACTTTTCAAGATTAGAGAAAACATCGTTTATCAATTCGATCCTTCCCTTGTACTGATCTACCCATTTCTCTGCTAAAGAAAAAACATTTGGATCGCGGTCAATCGCAAAAACGAACTCAGCGCCGGCATCTAGCAAGGCTCGAGTGTAACCACCAGCACCAAGGGTGGCATCAACCCAGACACCTCTAACTGGCGAGATATTTTCTAATATTGGTTTTAGTAAAACCGGTATATGATCTGTCTGAAAAATCAAATCCGGGTCCAGCATTATTGGTCAGACCCCATGTCTAGAAAACTAAGGGGATCAAAATCTTTTGGCTGCTCATTGAGCCATTGATTTGTTTCCTCTTTATCTTTTTCAAAAATCTCAGGGCTCCAAATTTGAAAAGTATCACCAGCTGCAATAAAATATGCTTCTTTCTCAATAAAAAATCGTTCTCTCAATTTAGGAGACAGAACCAAGCGTCCTGTTTCATCGATAGAAGTGGGAATACTTTGCCCATGAAAGAAACGCTCAAGTGTCTTTCTTTCAAGAGATCCTCGAGGAAGCCTGTCGATTTTGCTGTCCACTTCCTCGATAGCTTCTATCGTATAGCATTCAATAAATTTTCTTCTCTCATCGCCATAAACGATAACTAACTCTGGAGCCAGACCCTCTGTCCAATTGGGATCACAAGACTCAATAACCCGGCGGAAAAGCGCGGGTATCGAAACCCGCCCTTTACTGTCTACCTTGTTTAGACCTTCTCCTCTAAAACGTCGTCCCAAACTCTGCTCAGCCTCTTCATAACCTTCTTTAAATGACGAAGCGGATTGAGCTGCTGCTGTTGCTCAATCCGCTGTCACTTTCCCGCGCTGCGGGGAAAACCGACTGCGCGCGCTCCTGGGGGGGGATACTGCTCGCTCGCGCGCCGGATTTCAAAATCTGATGAAAGTGGGGCCTGTATGAAACCTGACTTTAGGAGATGGATCTTTACGTCCATTAATTTTTCCCATTCTCATCACGAGTATGAATTTACACCGAAAAACTTTTAAATCAAGAAAAAAGTGGGATTTTATGGGAATTTATGGAAAATTTTTTGTATATCAGCAAATAGATTTAAGATATTTTTTTTTATTGCACAACATATAGTATATACAATAAATTTGATTCATATATATGGATATTTATTTGGAAAATCTTTAATTTAAAAAATAGTGTTTTTTTCAAACAGAAAGAAGTAATTTTCTAAAGATTGCAAAAATATTGCCTAACAATTTGAAATTTAAAAGTATTGATTCCCCAGAATATAAGTTTTCCCATAATTTCCCAAACCTCAATCAAAAGTACCATTAAAGTATACCGCTCGCGATAAAACCATCAGCTATTTTATTGTAGGCTGTAGCACCTGGACCTTCCGTAAGGGCAATTGGCTTACCGTTATCACCAGCCAAACGTGTATCCAGATCTATTGGTAATGTGCCGAGCAAAGGGACCTGCAAATCTTGAGCTTCCATTAATACGCCACCATTTCCAAAGATAGGCGTTTCATGACTACAATTTGGGCAGACGAAATTTGACATATTTTCTATCATACCAAAGATCGGCGTTTTAAGCGTTTTAAACATATCAATTGCTTTTCTTGCATCCAAAAGTGCTACGTCTTGAGGTGTGGAAACTATAATGGCGCCGGATAATTCTGCCTTTTGACATAATGTTAATTGAACATCACCAGTTCCTGGAGGAAGATCTACGATGAGTGCATCTAAATCGCCCCATTCCACTTGAGAAAGCATTTGTTGTAAGGCCCCCATAAGCATAGGTCCCCTCCAAACGACAGCTTTGTTTGGATCTACCATTAATCCAATTGACATCATAGTTACACCATGGGCGTGTAGAGGAATAATTCTTTTCCCATCAGGGCTACGAGGGCGTTCGGACACACCCATCATACGCGGCTGCGATGGCCCATAAATGTCGGCATCCAGTAAACCAATTTTTTTACCTTTACTTGCCAACGCCACGGCTAAATTCGACGAAACAGTTGATTTGCCTACTCCCCCTTTACCAGAAGCAATAGCAATTATTTTAGAAACACTTTGAGGCTTCATCGTAGTTTCTTGGGGTTCCGGATGTCTTCCAATTTTAAGATTTGGGGGCTCTTTGGAGTGCGAAGTCACAATGATACTCACTTCATCTAGCCCATCAATTTGCAATAATTTATCCTGTATTTTTATTCTTTGGGCGTCCAGGCTTTTTGCAATATCAGGCGAAGGAGCCTCAAGCACAAAGGATGCTTTTGAACCATCTACATCTAGTGCTCTCATCAAGTCACGGGAAATAATATTACCCCCATCTTCTAATTCAAAATCTTTAAGAAAAGCTAATATTTTTTCACGCATAATTTGTTCTGCTCACTAATAACTCTATGGTCTCTAGTACATAAACTCCCAGATCCAAACTTAAAAGCTGATTTACTTAAATTCTGTTCTTCAGCAATGGCTAGATAAGATTTCAAAACTTACCGTCTATAAATTTTACTAAACGTAATTTTAACGAAAAATTTAGCAACAACTAAACATCCTCAGCCAAAATGATAAACTTCGAAACTACTTTTTTGTTTCCTGCTTTATCAAACTCAATTTGAAGTTTATCTCCCTCTATCTCTTGAATATTCCCATAGCCAAACTTTTGATGAAATACCCTTGCTCCAACTTCAAAAATTGAACTTGCTGTTGCATCAATTATGAGATTTTTACTATCTTTTGGTTGTCCAAGCATCGACCGCTTGCTGTTATTTTGTAATCGCTTCCAGCCCGGAGAGTTATAGCCGTCGGCGCCCATAGCCTCTTCCTCCAAAGAAGAATTCATACCAACAGCACCAAATCCACCACCATAAAGACCTGGCGGAGTTAATACTTCTACATGGTCAGCAGGCATTTCATCAATAAACCGCGAAGGTAGAGAAGATTGCCATTGCCCAAATATCCTTCTGTTACCTGCAAAGGAAATAGTACACAGGGTTTCTGCTCGCGTAATACCTACGTAAGCCAATCTTCTTTCTTCCTCTAACCCTTTGAGTCCGCTTTCATCCATAGACCGTTGTGAAGGGAAAAGACCATCCTCCCATCCCGGCAAAAACACTACTGGAAATTCGAGACCTTTCGCGGCGTGCAAAGTCATTATGGAAACTTTTTCCTCACCCTCATCAGCATCATTGTCCATAACAAGGCTAACGTGTTCCAAAAATCCTTGGATATTTTCAAAATTTTCCAATGCTTTAACTAGTTCTTTTAAATTTTCTAGACGACCCGGAGCATCTGGCGTTTTATCATTTTGCCACATTCCAGTATAGCCACTCTCATCTAAAATTAGCTCTGCTAGCTCTATATGATTAAAAGCCTGATCCTTTAAATGATTTTCCCATCTTTGTATATTTGAAAGCAATATATCCAGCTCGATTGCACCCTTTCCCCCCAAACCTTTCTCGGAAAGAAGGATCTTAGCGCCCTTAACTAAAGAAGTTGAGTACTGTCTTGCCTTGAGTTGTATTTTCTGCTGAGCTTTATCTCCTAGTCCTCGCTTAGGCGTGTTTATAATGCGTTCAAAAGCTAGATCATCCTCCGAACTTGTTACAATGCGTAGATAAGCCATCGCATCTCGAATTTCCATTCTTTCGTAAAAGCGAGGTCCTCCAATAACTCGGTAAGGCAACCCGATTGTTAAAAATCTATCTTCGAACATGCGCATTTGGTGACTAGCACGAACCAATATTGCTAAGTTTTCTAAGCTTTCTGGTGGCTCACCACGATTGCCTTGCTGAATGGCTTCTATTTCCTCTCCAATCCAGCGAGCCTCCTCCTCACCGTCCCAGTGGCCAATCAGTCGCACTTTTTCTCCCGTCTCCAAGCTAGTCCAAAGTTTTTTGCCTAACCGACCTTCGTTTGTTGCAATAACTCCCGATGCAGCTGCTAAAATATGAGGTGTGGATCTATAGTTCTGCTCTAAACGTATAACGGTTGCGCCGGGAAAATCTTTTTCAAAACGCAAAATGTTTCCAACTTCAGCGCCTCGCCATCCATAAATTGATTGGTCATCATCCCCCACACAACAAATATTTTTATGATCACCAGCAAGCAATCTTAGCCATAGGTATTGTGCAACATTCGTATCCTGGTATTCATCAACAAGAATATAACGAAAAAAAGATTGATATTTTTTAAGAATGTCCTGATTATTTTTGAATATTTCAACACAATATAAAAGCAAATCTCCAAAATCGACTGCATTTAATTGCTTTAATCTTTTCTGGTATTGCTCATATAACTCTGTTCCCTGATTGTTATAGGCTGTGCTTTCCGAAGACGGAACTTCAGATGGGAGCCAAGCACGATTTTTCCAACGATCAATTAAACCCGCCAACAACCTCGCTGGCCAACGTTTATCATCTATGTTTTCAGCTTGAATTAACTGTTTGAGCAATCGCAATTGGTCATCTGTATCCAATATCGTGAAATTTGATTTTAAACCCACTATTTCTGCATTTCTTCTTAGGATCTTTACAGAAATTGAGTGAAATGTGCCCATCCAAGGCATACCTTCAGCAACCTGCCCCAGCATATTGCCAACTCTATTTTTCATTTCGCGAGCAGCTTTGTTGGTAAAAGTGACTGCTAAAATCTGATTTGGATTAGCGCGTCTCATGTTTAGCAAATGTACTACACGCGCTGTTAGAGCTTTTGTTTTACCCGTACCTGCTCCAGCCAACATTAGAATCGGCCCGTCTAGAGCCTCAACAGCTTTTCTTTGCTCTTTATTCAATTCATCTAAGTAAGAAAAAGATCGAGCAGCCATAGCCTGGCTACTTAAAGTTTCTACACTATCAGCTTTTAAAGTTTCATTTCTGCTCATAATTACTGGTTACTTTAAAAATTTTAAAAATGGAAGCTATGTTCTTGCTCTGTTCCTTTTGTCATTAAGTTACAAGATCTTATCCAATCTGAAAGATGTAGACTTAAAATACGAAATTTCATGTTAGCGAATACCAATAAATAAAAATTTTCTTAAAAGGTATGAAAAAGGTAATTGTTTGAATAATTCAATAAATATAAAGATAATACATTGACTCTATGCATCGCTGCGGTGCAGCTTGCGGCCAAAATTTATGCTTCAGTTTAAATATGGTGAAAAATGAAGACATTTAAAAAAATTCTGATAGCAAACCGTGGTGAAATAGCAATTAGGATCATGCGCGCAGCCAATGAAATGGGAAAAAAGACTGTTGCCGTTTTTGCTGAAGAAGACAAACTGGGTCTTCACAGATTTAAAGCAGATGAAGCTTATCGTATAGGAGAGGGTCTTGGACCAGTAGCAGCCTACCTGTCCATTGACGAAATTATCAGAGTTGCAAAGCTAAGTGGCGCTGATGCGATCCACCCAGGTTATGGACTGTTAAGTGAAAATCCAAACTTTGTAGACGCTTGTGACGCTAACGGAATAACATTTATTGGTCCCAAAGCTGAAACCATGCGTGCTTTGGGAGATAAAGCCTCAGCGAGAAAAGTGGCAATTGAAGCTAACGTTCCAGTAATACCCGCCACTGATGTTCTTGGAGATGATATGAACGTCATTCAAAAAGAAGCTAAAGGCATAGGATATCCCTTAATGCTCAAAGCTTCATGGGGCGGTGGAGGTCGGGGGATGCGACCTATTAATGATGAAAGTGAGCTTGAAGATAAAATTCTTGAAGGACGTCGCGAGGCAGAAGCTGCCTTTGGCAACGGAGAAGGTTACCTAGAAAAGATGATCACACGAGCTCGGCATGTTGAAGTTCAGATTTTAGGGGATCAAAGCGGCAAAATCTATCATCTTTGGGAACGAGATTGCTCCGTTCAAAGAAGAAATCAAAAAGTTGTAGAGCGCGCGCCTGCCCCATATTTGTCAGAGTCTCAACGCAAAGAATTATGTGAGCTAGGCCGCAGAATTTGCCAACATGTGAATTATGCGTGTGCTGGGACGGTTGAGTTTTTAATGGATATGGATAGTGAAAAGTTTTACTTCATCGAAGTAAATCCCAGGGTCCAAGTAGAACACACCGTTACTGAAGAGGTTACCGGGATCGATATAGTCCAGGCTCAAATTTTAATTTCAGAAGGTTATGGGCTAGCTGAGGCTACAGGAAAAACATCGCAAGAAGATATCAAGCTAAATGGCCATGCACTACAAACTCGAATAACTACTGAAGATCCACAAAATAATTTTATACCAGACTATGGGCGTATCACAGCCTTCCGAGAAGCCACAGGAATGGGTATACGTCTCGATGGGGGAACAGCATATTCAGGAGGTGTGATTACGCGCTATTATGACAGCTTGCTGGTCAAAGTCACGGCTTGGGCCCCCACCCCCGAAAAAGCCATTTCAAGGATGGATCGCGCGCTGCGAGAATTCAGAATAAGAGGTGTTTCAACCAACATAGCATTTGTTGAAAACTTACTGAAACACCCCACGTTTTTGAATTACGAATACACTACAAAATTCATCGACACCTCAACAGATTTATTCGAATTCAGTAAAAGAAGGGATCGGGGAACGAAAGTTCTAAATTATATAGCAGATATTACGGTTAACGGACATCCTGAAACCGTAGACAGATTAAAGCCGCCTAGTGACCTAAAATCCATTCGATCTCCTGCTACTACTGTTGAACCAGGTTACGGAACCAGAAATCTTTTAGATGAAAAAGGACCTAAAGCAGTTGCTAATTGGATGTTAGAGCAAAAACGGTTGCTATTAACGGATACAACCATGCGAGACGGCCATCAGTCCCTTCTTGCAACGCGCATGCGATCATTAGACATGATTAATGCGGCTCCGTTTTATTCTTTCAAACTTCCAAAACTTTTTTCAGTTGAGTGTTGGGGGGGCGCAACGTTCGATGTCGCGTATCGTTTTTTACAAGAATGTCCTTGGCAAAGATTACGAGATATCCGCGCTGCAATGCCAAACATTATGACACAAATGTTATTGCGAGCTTCAAACGGGGTCGGGTATACAAATTACCCTGATAATGTTGTAGAGTCTTTTGTTATGGAAGCTGCGAAAGGCATCGATGTATTTCGTGTTTTCGATAGCCTGAATTGGGTCGAAAACATGCGGGTTGCGATGAACGCAGTTCTAGAAACTAATAAAGTTTGTGAGGCTAGCATTTGCTACACTGGGGATATTTTGAACCCAGAGCGGGCTAAGTATGATTTAAAGTATTATGTTTCAATGGCTAAAGAATTAGAAGCGGCAGGCGCACATATTCTTGGTTTAAAAGATATGGCCGGATTATTAAAACCAGCAGCAGCTACCATGCTTATAAAAACGCTCAAAACTGAAATTGGCATCCCTATTCATTTCCACACCCATGATACGAGTGGCATAGCGGCTTCAACAATTCTAGCCGCCTCAGAGGCAGGCGTTGACGCAGTAGATACCGCAATGGATGCTTTTTCAGGTGGAACCTCGCAACCATGCCTTGGGTCAATTGTAGAGGCCCTAAGGCATACTGAGCGTGATACTGAACTTGATATTGATGATGTAAGGCAAATTAACAACTATTGGGAACATGTTCGTGATCAATATATTGCTTTTGAGAGTGGATCGTCAGCACCTGCTTCAGAAGTGTATCTACATGAAATGCCAGGCGGTCAGTTTACAAATTTAAAGGCGCAGGCTCGTTCTTTAGGCCTAGAGGAACAATGGCCAGAGATCGCCAAGACATATGCGGATGTCAATCAAATGTTTGGAGACATCGTAAAAGTCACACCATCTTCTAAAGTAGTTGGTGACATGGCTTTGATGATGGTGTCCCAAGGACTTAGCCGACAGGATATTGAAAACCCAGATATCGACCTCTCTTTCCCCGATAGCGTCATAGATATGATGCGAGGTAATCTTGGCCAACCACCCGGCGGATTTCCAAAAATAATTGTTGAGAAAATATTAAAAGGCGAAAAACCAAATTTGGAAAGACCTGGAAAACATCTTAAGAACGTGAATCTTGAAAAAGTTCGAAAAGATTTATCTGCCCAACTTGATGATATGATTATAGATGACGAAGACTTGAACGGGTACCTCATGTATCCAAAAGTTTTTCTCGATTATATGGAAAGGCACAAAATTTATGGCCCTGTCAGAGCCCTCCCAACAAAAACCTTTTTTTACGGTATGGAGCCTGGAGAAGAAATCACTGCAGAAATTGACCCCGGAAAAACACTAGAAATTCGTTTGCAAGCCGTTGGCGAAACAGATGACAAAGGAGACGTAAGGGTCTTTTTTGAATTAAATGGTCAACCACGCATTATTCGTGTCCCTAATAGACTGATTAAATCTCAAACAGCATCCAACCCAAAAGCAGAAGAAGGTAATAATGCACACGTTGGTGCTCCTATGCCAGGTGTTGTTGCGGGAGTGACAGTTTCAAAAGGTCAGTCGGTCAACGAAGGGGATTTACTTCTTACAATCGAAGCCATGAAAATGGAGACAGGGCTTCATGCGGAACGTGATGCCGTTGTAAAAATGGTTCATGTTATTGCGGGATCGCAAATAGATGCTAAAGATCTTTTAATCGAATTTGAATAATCTGCTATTTTTTACTTGCAGAGCCAAAAGAGTATTTGTAGAAGCGGCATATTCAATGACGCGGGCGTAGCTCAGGGGTAGAGCGTTACCTTGCCAAGGTAAATGTCGTGAGTTCGAATCTCATCGCCCGCTCCAATTTACCTTCATAGTGTCGTGTAACCATATGATTTGTAATCATGTTTTTTTATACGTTATGTGGATGGTACGATATGGTAGACAAAAATGCTCACTATTTAATGTGTAAAGGCGGTGTGTTCTACTTCACCATACATGTGCCAAATGATTTGCAGAAGCACTATGAAACCCCAAGAATTGTGATTTGTTTAAAGACCCGCAATCAAAATGCGGCATTAAACGCTAGACGTTTAATTAGTGGTATGTAAATCTCTAATCTCGATTCAGTGAGGCCGCATGACTAAAGAAAAAATCGAAAGGAAGATTGCGGTAATTTTCGCGACGGACGTAGTTGGCTACAGCAAAC
The DNA here is from genome assembly GCA_902543185.1 of Paracoccaceae bacterium. Classification (GTDB taxonomy): domain Bacteria; phylum Pseudomonadota; class Alphaproteobacteria; order Rhodobacterales; family Rhodobacteraceae; genus Salinivivens. The sequence goes on along the minus strand of CACBXB010000004.1, from coordinate 83,544 downwards.
ATATGGAAGCTAACGAAAGTGAAACAATTCACAATCTTCGCGCATGTGAAGCTATCCTTATAAAGCTTTTTGAAAAGTACGAGGGGCGTTTATTTAATACTGGAGGTGACTCATTTCTTGCAGAGTTCCCAAGTGCGTTTTAAGCCGTTGAGTGCGCAGTAGAATTTCAGCAAGCAATTAAAGAGCGCAACTTATCAGATGAAACTAGTGTGATGCTTGAGTTCCGTATAGGTATTAATTCAGGGGATGTGGTAAAAGAAAAAGAGAATTTACTTGGTGATGGTGTAAACATCGCAGCAAGGCTTGAGGCTTTAGCGCAAACGGGCGGAGTTACTATTTCAAAGGTCATTTATGACTTCGTTAAGGGTAAAACAGCATACGAATTCTACGATCTTGGACTTCAAAAAGTAAAGCAGAACGAGTTTCATGCTTTTGATTTATTGGTGGAACCATCACAAAAAAGAAGACTAAAATCAAATCGCAACATTTTTAAATTATATTTGTTTACAGCTTTTGTTGCAGTACTAGGCTTGGGTGCCATTTTATTTTTGGGCATATTGGACTTGGGTATAAAGGAGCAAGTTTCTTCTGATGATCAATTAGCAACCGTTAAATCATCCTCTCCCATTATGCTTGTCTATCCTTTTGAAAACTTGTCATCTTCAGAAGAAGGTGGAAACTTTAGTGACGCAATAACAGCAAGTATGATCTCAAGCTTATCCCGATACAAAGGTATCAGCGTGCTTTCAAGCAGTACAAGTTCGGATGCAAAATCGAGACAGCTTTCCGATGCAAGTATCAAAAAGTTTTATAATGCAAATTTTGTTGTACGGGGTTCAATCCAAACCATTTCTAATAAATCCAGAATACAAATGCAGCTCACTGATTCATCCCTAAATAAAGTTGTTTGGACAGATAAAATAGACTTTGCTGCCGAGGATATTTTTCAGATACAGGATAAAATAGGGGATAAAATTCTTGCCCATTTACAGATTAATGCAGTTGCTGGTTCAGAAGCAAAAAGCTGGGCTGCTAAATATGGTACTACCGAGAGATTGACTCTTTTTTTAAATTCTAGAGAAGAGTGGTTCAAATTTACTCCCGATGCATACGAAAACCATACAAACATTGTAAAAAGCCTTGAAGAGCAGTTAGGAAAAGAGTCTCCAATTCTTTACAATATCAAGGGGTGGAACCTTATTCTTAAGATAACTGTTGGCAAATCTACTGACTTATCAAAAGACATAGCTGAATTGGTCAGACTTGCTGATTTGGATATTTCAGAAAATAATGATGTCACGTCCTATAATTTAAGAGCACTTGTTGAATTTAGGATTGGCTCTAAAGATTGTAAGAGATCAAAACAGTATGCAAAAAAAGCTGCAGAGTTAGGAGCTACAGCGGATACATTTATTGTTAGCGGCTCTATTTGGGTGGAGTGTGGCGATCTTAAAGAAGGAACACGTTTCTTTGAAAAGGCTTTACGGTTACAGCCTAACGATAGTGGCTGGAACCTAACAAAACGACTTATCCCAATGTATTATTTGCAAGAAGAATATAGCAAAATCGTTTCCCTAGTTGAGCCACACCTTGATGCTATTGATGTCGCGCCCGAAATGGTCGTCTTTTATGCGTTTTCAAAACTCCAAGACGGAGATAAAAATTTAGCAAAGACAATGTTTGACCGAGCAAAAACAATGGGTCTTTCAGAGGAAACTTTAGAGAGAGTCATTAGGGACCCAAGTAAAACGGAAGAATTCATTTTAAAACTATCAGAATTGGGCACTATTGATTAATTAACTCGCGTTAAACGGTATATTCTTGCAGCAAAACAATATTACCCAAGGCGTTTTAAATAAAAATTACTGGGTACATTAAGCTGGATTATATTCCAAGCTAAGCCTAGCCAAAAAAGTTTATCTTACTTGTGTTTGCAACAAATAATGATCCAAAAACTTTTGTTTGCCGTAAACCAAGAAAAAATTTGGAGTTTTTTATGAACTGTTCATGTGGTAGATCACCTACGGGAAAGTGCGTGGGTTGGCATAATTTAAGCGAAAAAGATTATCAAGTTAAAAAAATCGCTTGGGAAATCAAACAAAAAAGTTCTGAGAATGCTGCATAATAATGATACCACAGCACGTATATCGTAGTTTCGTGAGTGGTCAAAAAGATCAGCAATGTGATTGCGGAATGTGCATTCCAATAGGGTCAGATTGGAGTGCATTATCTAATACTGAAAAACTGGCAAAAATGATTATACTAAAAGCTCAAATAGCTGCTGAAGCTAACGCAAGCAAAATGGAGCCCTAAAGTCATGTAAACCTGTGACTAGATCACTGGACACATACCCCCATCCAAATTAATTGAAGTACCGGTAATAAATTGCGCTCTTTTAGAACAAAGAAAAGCAACTAAATCCGCATATTCCTCTGCCTCTCCAACTCGACCCAAGGGAATTTTACTAGCCATATTATCGTAAAGGTCTTTTGGATCTTTATTGCCAGCACGCCTGACCCATTGCATAGATTTAATTAATCCAATGCAAATAGCATTTACCCTAATTTGGTCAGCTGCAAACTCGTTAGCCAAAGATTTTGTCAGATTAAGACCTGCAGACCGCATAACAGACGTAGGAAGAGATCCAGCAGCAGGCGCTTTCCCGCCGCCTATGCTTGCATTAATAATACACCCACCGCCCCTAATTCTCATAGAAGGAACTACTAATTTACTTAATCTTACAGCGGACATAACCTTGAGATGAAAATCTGCTATCCATTCAGCCTCATTTAATTTTTCTAGCCCTGCTGCAGCCGAAGCTCCTGCATTATTTATTAAAAAATCAATTCCACCAAATTTTGATTTTATGTTTGATACAAGACTTGCACAATCTTCTGGATTAGTAACATCAGCAGGATATCCGACAACCTCTTTTTCTGGATCCTTATCCAAATGTTGTATTGATTGTTTTCGAATTTCATCTACGACTTGAAGCAGATGTTCTGAACGTCGAGCACAAATAACAACTTTAGCTCCTTCTAACGCAAATCTCTCAGCAGTAGCACGACCAAGGCCATCGCTTCCGCCCGTAATTAGAACAACTTTATCATCCAAACCTAAGTCAAACATCCAAAATTATCCTTCCTTTTTGATTACTTTAGAATGAAAACTATTCTGCTTAAAAACATTATAAAAGAATTTAATTTCAAACAAAAAAAACAACAAAAAATTTTTTCCTTTTAATCACGGCTATGAGAATTATTTGATTGTTCTTTCAAGTAGCTTTGCCTAAGTTGCCTGAAATCCAAAAATGAGGAAAAAAGAATGGAAGACGGTCCAACTTACGGTTTTGATACACTACAAATTCATGCTGGGTCTCGCCCAGATCCAGTGACCGGTGCGCGACAAACTCCAATTTATCAGTCAACAGCTTATGTTTTTCGCGATGCTGAACATGCCGCAGCGTTATTCAATCTGCAAGAAGTGGGTTATATATATTCCAGATTAACAAACCCCACCGTATCAGTACTACAAGAGCGCATAGCAACCTTAGAAGGTGGCGTCGGAGGCGTTTGTTGTTCATCAGGACACGCCGCCCAGATTATGGCTCTATTTCCTCTTATGTCACCTGGATGCAACGTAATTGCTTCAACACGTTTATATGGAGGGACAGTTACCCAATTTGGCCAAACTATTAAGCGCTTTGGTTGGTCAGCAAAATTTGTAGATTTCGATGATCTGGATGCATTAGAAAATGCGATTGATAAGAACACTCGCGCTGTGTTTTGCGAAGCTATAGCTAACCCTGGTGGATATATTACGGACCTTCAATCCATATCATCAATTTCAGATAAGGCTGGGCTGCCTTTAATCGTAGACAATACTACTGCCACTCCTTATTTGTGTAGGCCAATAGAGTACGGCGCTACTTTAGTTGTTCATTCAACCACAAAATATATGACCGGAAATGGAACCGTCACAGGTGGTTGCGTTGTAGATAGCGGCAAATTTGACTGGTCTGCAAACCAAAAATTTCCATCATTGTCCGAACCTGAACCCGCCTATCACGGTTTACGCTTTCATGAAACTTTTGGCGCGCTAGCTTTTACTTTTCATGGCATTGCTGTCGGCCTCCGTGATTTGGGAATGACCATGAATCCCCAAGCAGCACACTATACACTAATGGGATTAGAAACTTTATCCCTCCGGATGCAACGTCATTCTGATAATGCTTTACAAATAGCGAGTTGGCTAGAAGAACAAGAAACCGTGGAGAATGTTACTTATGCAGGGCTAAAATCATCACCATATTTCGATCGTGTTAAAATGTTTTGCCCCAAGGGAGCCGGAGGCTTATTTACTGTCGCCTTGAAAGGGGGATATGAAAGCTGCATAAAATTTGTTAACGCGCTAGAAATTTTTAGCCATGTTTCAAATCTTGGGGATAGTCGGTCGCTGGTTATACATACTGCATCAACCACCCATAGACAATTGACTGAAGAGCAACAAATTGCAGCTGGTTCTGCGCCAAATGTAGTACGAATATCTATTGGAATAGAGGATCCTAGAGATTTAATCGCCGATCTTAAACAGGCATTATCAGCAGCAAAATGAAATTGCCTATAAGTCAAATCTTTTGCATTTATTAGGTAGCTCAAATTGTTTGTCTTTTCCAAAGTATCCAAATCATGTAATCTTAATACAAAGATACTTTGGAGGGCCATTTGAAGGGGTCGCGCCTCAATCTGGTTATTCGAGCAAGCAGCGTGGAACTACATAATAATGGAGCCACCCACGACAGTATTGTTAAATCTGTAAAAATCCACAAAGGCGATGTCGAAACAGCCCTCAAAGAGTGTTATACTTTCTTAAAGGAAAACAGAAGCTTACGATCGGATATCAACTTTTCAATACCAGCTGAACAAATAAAATTTTTTATAAAACACATAGATAGGAAAGACTCTGAAGATAATGCCAATTTAGTTGCCGAATATTTTCTAAAAAATGAAAAAAATATCGATATTTCCACAATAGTGTACAATATTGTGGAAACAGGAAATTTAATTGAAATAAGCGTTATTAATAGAGAACAACTGATCGAAGCTATCGCTTTCATTGAAAATATTGGATTTAAAGTTGTAAATGCTGTTGGTAATTTTAATGATCACAAAAGATCTTTTATTTTCGACGCAAAATTAGAGTTTAAAGGAAAAACAAAATTTAGAGAATTAGCTCCTTCAGAGATAATTCTCACGGGAACAAAATTTGTAAGTTCGATAACCTCTGAAATTTTTAGTATTAATTCTTGGATTAACGTTAGAGCTATTCGTGGTTTTTTCATTTTTGGAATTGCCTTAATAGCAACAATTACGCTTGCTATAGCGTATTTTGATCGTTCTTCCAAAAAGGAAACTTTAGTCAACAGCGAAACACAAATTAAAAAAACGGTAATTACTAAAAAAGAAATTATAACCCCTAATAATGTCTTTTTATTGCCACAGAAGATAAATTTTCTGCCCAACCAAGATAATTCTGGTAGAGAATTAGCTGTAAGACCTGATAAACCTAGATCAAAGATCTTGCCAGCTAAATTAGCAGACAAATCGTTGGATAGTAAATCAGTCCATTTGCGATCAGTGAATTTAATTTATGTAGATCAATCCGAAATAAAGATAAAAAATCCCAAATTAAAAATAGTCGGCCGTAACGGCGCAGGTTTTTTAACAGGAAGCCTACAAGATAGATTATTAATTTCAAATAATAAGGCAAGACATACAAATGACCCTTCAGTAAATATCCCAATTAAATTTGGTCTAACTTTAGATAACGAAGCCACCTTTTCAAGACCGAACCTAAATCTCAGTTCGCCTGTAAATGAAATCAAATTTAATAAATTGTATAAAGCAGAATTCGACAATTCGAAGGATGCCTCCCTGAGTAACAGAAAAAGAATACAAAAAACTCCATCGAGTATACCAATAACTGAAAGTGCCCTGGAAAAGAAAAAATTTGATCGGGCGATTGCCAATTTTCAAATAAGTTTTCAAAATAAACTACTTGCTCGTCCAAGAATACGGCCTAATAAGTATCCTTTCGAAATTAAAGAAATTCCCAAAGAATACGCGCGACCTAGAACCCGGCCTGATGTTATTGAAGTGCTCGCTGCGAAGAGCCCTATCTTTTCAGAAGGTCAACTTGGACAATCTATAAAACCCAAAATCAGACCTAAATTTGGAAAAAGGATAGTAGTTTCCGATTATTCAGAAGAAGGTGATGAGGCGTCTGTAACGGGAATAATTTCAAATGCTGCAACGAAAAAATCCATAGTAAAAATTGCAAACCAAAAAAATGTTATCAACAAACATAAATTAAATGTTCTAAGCATCTATTCCCGAGGATCCGAGAAACGTGCAATTGTCTTATTCCCAACGGGACAGACTAAATTGGTCAAGGTTGGTGATACTCTTGATGGAGGCCGAGTCGCCGCGATTGGAACGAATGAAATTCGTTATATAAAAGGTGGCAATAATTTAGTTCTCAAAATCCCTCAAGGGTAAGAAACTTGGATTACGACTGTAAATTCCAAAATTAAATTTAATTTATGCTGCTCTTGACACCAATACAGAGTCAACTTTTCGGGCAGCAGCAACTTCGTCCCCATCATCAACCGCTGCAACTTCTCGAGTCAATCGATCTAGAGCTGCTTCGTACAATTGACGTTCAGAATAGCTTTGCTCTCTTTGTTCATCATTTCGGTGTAAATCACGAACCACTTCAGCAATTGAGATTAAGTCTCCAGAATTAATTTTTTGCTCATATTCTTGAGCTCTTCTTGACCACATTGCCCGCTTAACTTTAGGCTTGCCTTTTAAAGTTGTAAGAGCCTGGGTGACGACATCTGGAGAGCTCAGAGAGCGCATGCCTATTTCTTCGGCTTTGTTTGTGGGAACTCGAAGGGTCATCTTGTCTTTTTCAAAAGCAACTACATACAACTCAAGAGAAGCGCCTGCAATCTCTTGTTCCTCAACTGAAACAATTTTACCAACACCATGGGCTGGGTATACAACATATTCATTTGAACTGAATTGAAGTTTCTTGCTCATTATTGTTTCCTTTAATTTTAATTTCAAATTGTAACGAGTTTGAACGACCGTTCTTATGCGCCCCACCTAACATAGCTTTAAAGAATTTGCCAGCCGGAGGTTTCTAACCACCTTCGCCTGGGTTTTCTGAAAAATACTTTTCAAGTTTACCTGTTTCACCTTCACGCTCTTCAGCATCAGGTAATGGATCTTTTTGAGTGATTATAACTGGCCAAATTTCCGAATACTTACGGTTAAATTCCACCCACTTTTCCATATCAGGCTCGGTATCTGGCCGAATTGCATCAGCAGGGCATTCTGGTTCACAAACACCGCAATCAATACACTCATCTGGGTGAATAACAAGCATGTTTTCGCCTTCATAGAAGCAATCTACGGGACAAACTTCAACACAATCCGTATATTTACAGGCTATGCAAGAGTCATTGACAATGTAAGTCATAAAATACTTCCAAATAGAAACATCGAACGCATTGCTAGACTGGTTCAACTGATCATTCAAGTGTTTTGGTAACTATTTTATCCAGTATCCTTCGGTCTTTTTTGGTTGGCCTTTTATTTGCATCTTTTTTAGACTTTTCAGATACATGTTTTACGTTGAAAGCTCCTATTTCATCTCCCGAACGATCTTTATAAAGCTTTTGTGCTTCACTAGCAGGTCCTCGTCTGACACCAAGGCTCTGAACTTGAATAATTCTAACCATATTTACGTGGTTTATCGTAAGAACATCATTGATTTTAACTTTTGAAGCTGGTTTACTGATTTTATCTGAGTTTACTCTCAATTTTCCACTTAAGATAGCCTTAGAAGACAGACTTCTGCTCTTATAAAAACGAGCATACCAGAGCCAAGTATCTAGCCTTATCTTTTCGGTCATATGCTCCGTCTTAGTACCTTCAATTTTTTTTTGAAAAATCCATCAAAGCAGCTGCAAATGGATTATCAGGATCAATTTTTTTAGGTTTTTCCGGACGAGCTTCAAAACTTTTTGGCTGATCAGATTTTACTTTTTGTTTCTTATTTGCTTTTTTCTTGTATTTTGATTTTTCAGTTTCGCCATCTTTATGCTTTTTCTGTTTATCTTTGTTGGCTCGCCTATTGTTGATTTGCTTACTAATCCATTTGAAGGTATAGAAAGTTTCAATATTTTTTTCTCCCAGCGGCTCTCCTTCACCTTCAATTTTATTAGGCTGTGTGTCACCTTGATTATCTTGCAGCTCTAAGGATGATTTCTCTTGATCATTAACATTCGCACTATCAGAAGTTTCGGTTACTTTTACTTTCTCTCGTTCAGCTTTTTCAGCTGAATATCCTAACCCCTCCATCAAGTTTGCAAATTGTTCTAGTGTCATCCCAGTTATTGATAACATATCCGCATTTGCTTCGAAGCCATTACGGCTATCTTCCGCTCTTAGCAAATCTGCCAAACGTTCCAGCATATCAATTCTTACGGCTCGGTCCCCTGCATTTCTATAGCCCGACATATCATCATACTGTTCTGGCGCTTCTGTGTTCACAGGCACTGTTACTAAGCCAGGTGGTGGCGCTTCTGGGAACTCATCTAAATTTTTTGAAAGAGCCCACAGTACAAGTCTCAAACGAGTTGGGGCCGGTTTCAATAGCAAAGGCATAAATACGGTGAACTGTCCAAACCTAACACCGTGTTTTCGAAGCAGGGCTCGTGCATCCTGATCGAGCGACTTAACCTCTGCCAAAACATTTTGCCTTCTTAAAATACCAAGACTTTCATATAGTTGAAAACCAAATCCTTTTGCTAGGCCTGTCAGTTCTCCATCTTTTTTCAAGTTCATTAGAGGCTCAAAAAGTACGGATATTTTGCGATCCACAAAATGTTGGAGCCGGCGCGCCACTTTATTCATTACTTCGGTTCCCGCCTCACTGTCCACGAAAGCAGCTACTTTTGGGTGCATAACATCATCACCAGCAATCAACTTACCTACAGCTTGGTCTCCCCACATCAAGCCACCCTGCTCTGTGAAGTCAATTTCAGTATCTGGAGCATTATAAAATCTATCTGCTCTTAAATTGAAGTGCGGTAAAAGCGCCTGCAAGGATGCTGACTTAATCGTTTTAGCTTCTTGAGCGGTTGTCTCTTTATCCTGCTGAAATCTAAAGCCCTCCAGCTTTCCAACGAATTCACCCTCAACGGTCACTTCACCATTTTCATTTACTTCGGCCAAGAGGGCCTCCTTCTGTTTAAGCCGGCGCAGCAAAACTGATGTGCGCCGATCTACAAATCTTTGCGTAAGACGCTCGTGAAGAGCGTCAGAAAGCCGGTCTTCCAAGGCACGAGTCACTCCTCGCCAATGAGATCTATCATGAAGCCAACTTTGTCTTTGTGCAACATAGGTCCATGTCCTAATAAATGCTAGTCGTTTTGACAAAACATCTATGTCTCCATCTGTCCTATCAAGGCGTTTTATCTGCTGCCCAAACCAGTCGTCAGGTATAGCAGAGAACTCATAAAGAAATTTGAATATTTCCTCTAGTAAATTGGCATGCTCAACACTACTGATACCTCTAAAATCTGGAATTCTACAAATATCCCATAAAAGTTTCACCGACGATTTGTCATTAATCCTAATCTGTAAATCAGGACTTTGCGACAATGTTTTCAGTGCGGTAAAATCGTCGGCCTCTCGTGCTTTAACAAGTACGTCACTTTCTGTTTTTTTATCCAGAGATTGAATTAGTGTTTCAATACTAACGAAAGATAATTCTGAATTACGCCACATAAGTCTTTTCAAAGGTTTGAACCGGTGCTCCACGATTGCTTTCACTACATCCTCGTCCAAAGCAGCCACTTCACCCGTCTCACCAAAGCTGCCGTCACTCATTCCACGACCAGCTCTTCCTGCTATCTGTGCAAGCTCATTTGGAGCAAGAAAGCGCATAGCTCTACCATCAAATTTCGAGATTGAAGAAAAGGCCACGTGATTGACGTCTAAGTTAAGCCCCATACCAATAGCATCCGTTGCAACAAGATAATCTACATCCCCATTTTGATATAACTCAACCTGTGCATTTCTGGTTCGAGGACTGAGAGCTCCCATGACCACAGCAGCGCCACCTTTTTGCCGCCGAATTAATTCTGCGATCCCGTAAACGTTATCCACTGAAAAACTGACTATGGCGCTTCTTGGGGGCATGCGGCTTATCTTTTTTGAGCCGGCATATGTCAGATTACTCATTCGCTTCCGGCTTTGTATCAAAACATCAGGTATAAGACTTTTAACCGGCACTCTCATTGTCTCTGCGCCAAGAAAAATTGTTTCCAGTTTTCCTCTAGATTTTAGGAGTCGGTCAGTAAAGATATGACCCCGCTCGGGGTCTGCGCTAAGTTGAATTTCATCTACAATTAAGCACTCTACAGATAAATTTTCAGGCATAGCTTCAACTGTACAGACCCAGTAATTCGCTCCAGCTGGCACAATCCGCTCTTCGCCAGTCACTAGAGCCACGCATGAAGACCCGCGAAGCTGAGCAATTTTATCGTAAACTTCTCTAGCTAATAGCCTTAAGGGTAACCCAATTATTCCTGACTTATAACCCAACATCCGTTCTATCGCATAATACGTTTTTCCGGTGTTGGTAGGCCCTAAAACGGCTACTATTTTGCTTTCAAAGTTCATAGAGACCTCAAAACAAAAATAAAATTTTTGTTTGTGCAGTTGTATTTCATTACCTGCTTTGATTAACTAGGAAATTGTTGAGTGTACAGCAATCTTAGCAACACTTTTGCTTAGAATGATCAACCATTCCATTCGAATAAGAATTATTGTGGCTAGATATTGTAAAGAGGACAATTAAAATGACTGATATTATGGCTGAAGCGGTTGAAGCGATTGAAAAGAAACTTGAAGGTTCCGTTTTTGACGGTTCTGCAAAATTTGTAATTCAAGACGAGGGTGCGATTATCATCGATTCTTCAGGAGTTAGGGTTTCTGACGATGAGACAGAAGTTACTTTGTCAGCAAGCTTAGAAACATTTCAAGAAATTTTACAGGGTGACTTAGACTCAGCTTCTGCATTTATGACAGGTCGATTACAACTAGACGGGGATATGAGTGTGGCAATGCGACTTGCTTCAGTTTTAAGTTGATAGAATTTAAGCCAAGCCCACTTTTTAACGATGTTTCACTTGGGCCACCAGATTGCTCAGCTTATTGGTTGCTTACTCAAGATAGGATAAGAATTAGGGTGGGGCTTTGGAAAGCAAATACACCAAAAGGAACAGTTTTTATTTGTCCTGGTTACTCTGAATACATTGAGAAGTATGGTAAAACTGCAAATCTTTTTTTGGAACATGGATACACCTCTGTCTCATTTGATTGGAGAGGACACGGTCTAGCTGATCGTCTAACATCAAATCCACTACTAGGGCATGTAGAAACATTTTCTGATTACTTAAAAGATTTCGATGCAGTTATAGCCTGGGCGCAAAATCTCGAGCTCCCCAAGCCTTGGTTTGTCTTGGGCCACTCTATGGGTGGAGCCATTCTATTAAAAAACCTTTATGAAAATAAGCATTTTAAAGCGGCTGCATTTTCATGTCCCATGTGGGGAATAAAGTTAAATCCTGCGCTTCGCATCTTTGCATATATTTATGGAAACATAGCAAGAATTCTAAAATTAGACAAAAATTTCGCCCCTACCAGGAGTGAAAAAGGATATTTTGATGAAAGTTTTAAAAAAAATGCTCTGACTAACGACCTGGACATGTGGCACTATTTAATTGAACAAATTACCAAGTACCCCTGTCTTAAGTTAGGAGGGCCAAGTGTAAGGTGGGTCGATTCTGCTTTGAAAGAGACATTTAAACTGTCAAAACTACCAAGTCCCAAAATTCCATGCATTACTTTCTTGGCTGAAGATGAGCGAATTGTTGATCCTGCCCGCGTACATAATCGAATGAAGGTTTGGCCTAACGGTATTTTACATTTTATTCACTCTGCAAGACATGAAGTATTGATGGAAGATATTGCCACTCAAAAATATGTTATTCAAAAGATTGTTTCCTTTTTCCAATCTAATGACCAGTTAACTAATTCTTAAAGTTATATTCAGATTTTGTGTACTTTATCTGCAACCGCATTAGCTGTGTCCCTGAGCCAATTATGCTCAGAAGAAATAAAAAACATCGTTATACCATAATTTTGGCTCCATTCATGGGCTTTTTCTGGACTGGAAACAAAAGAAACGAATGTTTTATTAGCCTTGCGCGCTGCTTCTCCAACAGAGATTAACGCCGCTTTTAGTTCATCAGAGTTTTGATGATCATATCCATATCCCACAGACAAATCAGCAGGTCCCACGAAAAGCCCATCAATACCAGGGATGGCTGCTATTTCTGAAGCCTTTTCCACACCAGCAGGCTCTTCTATTTGTGCCAACACCACTGTTTCTTCGTTGGATCGTTTAATTATAGAAGGCATATCTTCAGTTGCATATCCCGCCCAGCGTGTCGAACCAGCAAAACCACGTCCTCCTAAACCATATCGAGCAGATTTCGAGGCAAATTTAGCTTTCTCAACCGTATCAACATGAGGAATTACCAAACCAACAGCTCCACAATCCAAAGCCCATAAAATTTCTTTAGCAGAGCCTTCACCTACTCTGACGAAAACAGGAAAATCCAAAGCCTTTGAAATTGCTAAACATTGATCCAGCGCCGCACGATCAAACGGGGAATGCTCAGCATCTAAGCATATAAAATCAAGTTTGCTTTGAGCAAGCACTTCAACAATTATATAGTTAGGTGTCTTTAAAAATGTTCCAGCCAGAATTTCACCAGATAACATTTTTTCTTTGAACCCACTCAAATTGGACATATCACACCTCAAATAAGTACGTTGTCAGATTACAATAGGAATTTTGAATGGCAAGCCAAAGCTCAAACGCTATATTTAAAACATGTCTGTATTCGAATTTAGGCCGCAAGGTATATACTGTAGCCAGGGTGACTTTTACATTGACCCTTGGCGTCCCGTAGAAAGGGCGCTCATTACCCACGGCCACGCAGATCATGCAAGATACGGCAGTAAAATATACTTATGTACTGAAATAGCTGCTCCAGTTATTCGTCATAGGCTTGGTAACGTTAAAATTGAGACTATCCCTTATGAAAGAATAATAAATTTAAATGGAGTAAGTATTAGTTTTCACCCGGCTGGACATGTTCCCGGATCTGCACAAATTTTGGCTGAAATAAAAGGCGAAAGATGGGTTGTATCTGGTGATTATAAGGTAGTAGACGATGGATTATCCACACCTTTCAACCCCATAAAATGTCATAGTTTTATCAGTGAGTGTACTTTTGGGTTACCTGCCTTTAATTGGTCGCCGCAGGAAGAAATATTTGAGGAAATCAATACTTGGTGGCTGCAGTGCAATAAGGAAGGCCTTACACCTGTTTTGGCAGCGTATGGCCTAGGAAAGGCACAACGATTAATATCGGGAATAGATAGCAATATTGGGCCCATACTCACGCATGGCGCTATAGAAAAAACAAATCAAATAATGCGTGAACAAAAAATAGCCATTCCGAAAACAACTCTTGTCTCATCCAAACTAAAATTAAATGATTTTAAAAATGCTATCGTCTTGGCACCACCCTCTGCTCTATCTACTTCTTGGATAAAAAAATTTGGGAAAATATCTACAGGATATGCGAGTGGCTGGATGGCGATAAGAGGGATAAAGAGAAGGCGAGCAGCCGATAAAGGGTTTGTGATTTCTGATCACGCAGACTGGGTTGGGCTAAACTGGGCCATTAGAGAAACAGAGGCTGAAAAAATTTTTGTGACCCATGGATATACAGAAAGTTTTTCAAAATGGCTGAGGTTTAAAGGCTTAGACGCCTCAATCGTAAATACAGAATTTTTGACAGCGGAAGAAGACATTTAAGTTTTATTGAAATTATGAAAAATTTTGCAAACCTTGTTTACAGTCTAGATCAAACGACAAAAACCAATAAAAAAATAGAATTATTGGCAAGTTTTTTTGAAAATGCCATTAACTCAGACAAACTTTGGTGCATAGCTTTGTTTTCAGGCCGAAGGCCAAAAAGATTAATAAGTACAAGCTATTTGAGAGAGTGGGCCTGTGAAGTAACAAAATTGCCAACTTGGTTACTTGAAGATACCTACTCAGTTATAGGTGACTTAGCTGAAACCATATCCCTTTTGACCCCTGAAAAAAATCAATTTTCAGAAAAAAGCCTCACTGCATGGATCTCCGAACTCAGACAGCTGGAAAAAAAAAGCATAGAAGAAAAACGTCAATTTGTCGTAAATGCATGGGCAACTCTAAACAAGAAAGAGTGTTTTGTTTTTAACAAATTGATTACTGGTGGATTTCGATTGGGCGTGAGCCAAAAATTAACCTTAAGAGCGATTTCAAAAATCACTGATATTGATGAATTTGAACTTTCGCTGCGCTTGATGGGAAATTGGCACCCAGAAACAATAAGTTGGAACAACCTAATCCTCAATGATGAGCGGAAGTCGGATATTAGCCGACCTTATCCCTTTTGTTTAGCGTACGGATTAGACAAGGAAACTGAAGACTTAGGGAAAAGGTCAGACTGGATCGCAGAGTGGAAATGGGACGGAATTAGAGGACAAATTATAAAAAGAAGAAAGGAACTATTTATTTGGTCCAGAGGTGAAGAAAATTTGACGGAAAGATTTCCCGAATTGAAAGCCTTATTAGAATTTATACCTGATGGATCCGTCCTGGACGGAGAAATAGTGGCCTGGAATGGGAAAAAACCATTAGATTTTAACATCTTACAAAAGCGTATTGGGAGAAAAAAAGTTTCAAAATCTGTCATGGAGGCTGCTCCAGTTATCTTGATTGCCTATGATCTTTTAGAATTTGAAGGAGTGGATATCCGAAACCAAAACCTAGAATTACGGCGATTAAAATTGGCAAAGCTTGTAAAACTAATACCAAATAAATTACCAATTAAATTATCAGCGGAAATCGTCAGTAAAACGTGGACAAACTTAGCGCGCATCAGAGAAACATCCAGATCTCAAAGGGCAGAAGGTATAATGCTAAAGAATAAGAATAGTGAGTATTATAGTGGAAGAAAAAGAGGTGATTGGTGGAAATGGAAATTGGATCCACTCACCATTGACGGAGTGTTAATCTATGCTCAGGCAGGTCATGGTCGAAGAGCAAATCTTTATACTGATTATACTTTTGCTATTTGGGACAACAACCATCTAGTACCCTTTACAAAAGCCTACTCAGGGCTGAAAGACGAAGAGTTTCGGCAAATTACGTCCTGGGTTAAAAAAAACACAATTCAGAAATTTGGGCCTGTTCGACAGGTGCCGCCAGAATTGGTTTTTGAAATTGCTTTTGAAGGCATTCACGAAAGCACAAGGCATAAATCGGGGGTGGCATTACGTTTCCCAAGAATGTTGAGATGGCGGCATGATAAATTACCAAAGGATGCAAATAAATTAGAAGATCTCAAAGCTTTTTTAACTTAAACTCTTGTAGTTCCATATATTACAGTTACATAACCGTGATACTTAAACCTAGAGGTAAAATATGTTTCAACTTCCAACCCCGACTTTTGATTCTGAGTATCCCAAAGGATCTTCTGAATTAGGCCAACTTCCCGATTGGAACTTGAATGACCTTTATACTTCAACTGATGCGAAAGAATTGGTAAGTGATTTAAGTTGGTTAGAAAAAGAATGCGATGAATTTGCCAAGGACTATGAAGGCAAGTTAAAATTACTTTCTGCTGATGAAATGTTAAATTGTGTTGTCCGAAATGAGAAGATTAGTTCGATCTCAGGCCGAGTAATTTCTTATGCTGGCCTTCGTTATTATCAGAAAACAACTGATGCTGAACGCGCAAAATTTTTATCTGACATGCAAGAAAAAATTACCATCTTTACTACAAAGCTAGTATTTTTTTCTCTTGAAATTAACAGCTTAGAAGATGAATTTTTAGAAAAGCTACTAAAAGAAAATGTAGAACTTGCCCGTTATAAGCCAATTTTTGAAAAAATAAGAGCCCTTAAACCTTATCAACTATCGGACGAAATTGAAAAGTTTCTTCACGACCTTGGAATTGTTGGAGATGCCTGGGAAAAATTATTTGACGAAACTATTGCTGGTTTAAAATTTAAAATTGGCGACGAGACACTAAACATAGAAGCTACGCTCAACCTTTTAACTGACCAAAAACGCGAAAATAGAGAAAACGCTACCCATGAATTAGCCAGAGTTTTCATGGAAAACATAAAAGTTTTCACACGGATCCATAATACCCAGGTCAAAGAAAAAGAAATAGTTGACCGCTGGAGGGGAATGCCAACCGCCCAAATGGGTCGACACTTAGCAAATCAGGTCGAACCAGAGGTAGTAGAAGCCTTGAGGAATTCTGTTGTAAAAGCATATCCAAAAATTAGTCATCGGTATTATGAATTGAAACGGAAATGGCTTGGTCTTGAAATCATGGAGGTTTGGGATAGGAATGCCCCATTGCCCATGGAAAGTGATAGGTTGGTTACATGGGATCAAGCACAAGTGATAGTGACGGATGCATATATAAATTTCGACAACCGCATGTCAGATTTGATTACTCCTTTCTTTGATAAGGGTTGGATTGACGCAGGTGTAAAACCAGGGAAAGCGCCCGGAGCATTTGCTCATCCTACGGTGACAGATGTTCATCCCTACATAATGCTAAATTATCTTGGAAAACCGCGCGATGTGATGACATTAGCTCACGAACTTGGTCACGGTGTTCATCAAGTTTTGGCGTCTTCGCAGGGGCAGATGCTATCTTCGACACCTCTTACGCTAGCTGAAACGGCTTCTGTTTTTGGAGAAATGCTTACGTTTCAACAGATGCTTGACCAAGCATCTGATAAAACTGAACGAAAGGTCCTACTGGCCAATAAAGTAGAAGACATGATTAATACCGTTGTCAGGCAAATTGCTTTCTACGATTTTGAATGTAAGCTTCATGATGCCCGAAAGAATGGAGAACTTACGCCATCAGACATCAATTCTTTGTGGATGTCTGTTCAATCTGAAAGTCTCGGTCCAGCATTTGAATTCGTAGACGGGTATGAAACGTTTTGGAGCTACATACCCCACTTTGTGCATTCACCTTTCTATGTTTACGCCTATGCATTTGGAGATGGCTTGGTAAATGCACTCTACGCCACATACAAAGAAAATCCTAAAGGTTTCGAAGATAAGTACTTTGAAATGCTATCCGCTGGAGGATCAAAGCATCATAAGGAATTACTTAAACCCTTTGGCTTAGACGCTAGTGATCCTGAATTTTGGTCCAAGGGCTTATCGATGATATCTGAAATGATCGATGAGTTAGAAACATTCGATTGATAGAAAACATTTATTGACACTGTGAAAATCGGGCTAATTTTCTTTACATGGTTATAGATTTTTTGAAAATTTTTGGGTTAAGTTTGATGTTAATGATGAGTCCTGTTCATGCCGCAAGTGGTTTCGAGTTTGAAAATATTGACGGAGGAGTCCTTAACCTTAAAGAATTTAGAGGTAGTCCAATTTTAATTGTAAATACAGCCAGTCGCTGTGGCTTTACCTATCAATACGAAGGGTTACAGAAATTACATGACAAGTATTCTGAACAAGGACTGGTTGTTATAACTGTACCTTCAAACGATTTCAATCAAGAGCTTAAAACAGATGCAGCTGTTCAAAATTTTTGTGAAATTAATTATAACCTTAGTCTACCAATGACAACTATCACATCTGTAAAAGGTGGTCAGGCTCATCCATTTTTCCAGTGGATGCAAAATGAGTACGGTTTCACGCCAAGGTGGAATTTTTACAAAGTATTATTGGATCCTGAGGGTAATCTAGTTGAGACTTATAATTCTATCACAAAACCAACTTCTCCCAAAATTACCTCAAAAATTGAACAGTATTTAAAAAAAGACAGCTGATAGTATTCTAAGGGTTTTTAATATTAAAATTTGGACCGCTGGGCATTTAACCGGCTGTCCAACCACCGTCTATAAGTATAGATGAACCGGTAACCATGGCTGAAACGTCGGAAGCTAAAAATTTTACGGCGCCCATAATATCCTCAACTTCACCGACCCTTCCAAGCTTAATTTTTGCCTCTATCCACTTAACTTTTTGTGGATCTTTAAACGTAGACTCCGTAAAAGGTGTTCTAACAAAAGTTGGACAAATAGAATTTACTCTAATTTTTTGTGGCCCAAACTCCGTCGCCATTGATTTATTTATGCCCTCAATTGCATGCTTTGTGCCACAATAAACTGCTCTATCAATCCCACCTACATGAGCCATTTGGCTACTAATTTGAATTATTGAGCCACCCACACCCTTAGCTATCATTTTCTTCGCAGCTGTTTGAGCTAAAAAATATGCGGATCGCACATTCAAAGACATTACATCATCAAAATCAGCTACTGTTGTATCAACTGTAGGAGTATGTCGTGCGATCCCAGCCGAATTTACTAGAATATCAATATCAGAAAATTCATCCATTAAGTTTTTCACACTATCGATGTCAGTCACATCCATTGGAGCTCCTGATACAGAGAAGCCTTCAGATTTCATTTTATTTACTGTTTCAAAAACTTGATCTTTAGACCGCGCAACAATTGTTACATTTGCCCCCTCCTCCGCCAAAGCAACTGCGCACCCAAGGCCGATGCCACGGGATCCTCCAGTCACTACTGCGCGTTTTCCATCTAACCGAAAGGATGGGGTTCGAGGTAACATATTTCACACCTAGTTGAATTCAAGAATTTTACTACATCACAAAGATTTAATCCAGGCAAGCGACGTCTCAACAAGCTTATCAGTCTGCGTTGGTGACTTGATATCGCCCGCAAGAACATGTGAATATGGATCATCATTAGGACCGCATTTTACCAAATTAATAAATGATTTTCCTCCCCATTGTTCAGCAATTTTGAGAGTTTTCTTAGCATCTACAACTTTATCTTCCTCTGAAACAATAAATAAGGCAGGACATTTTTTTTTATTAAAATTCTGACTTACAACTTTTTTAACAAGTGTAGCCATGGTTATAACTGCAACTATTGGGTAACGGGTCGTCCAATATATTGCATGCTCTTTTGATATGGGCCGAAATTCACGGTATTTACCCAGGATGAGCGGGATCCAAAATCGAGCAAAACCAAGTGTAAAGATTTGAAAAAATCGATGTCGAACTTTAAAATTCGGTGATACAAAAATAATTCCGGAGACGTTTTTTTCAGACGCAGCCACGGCTGCTAAAGTACCTCCCGTAGATGAGCCAATTATAATGATTTTCTCACCAATTTTTCTGCCTATTTCTAAAGCTTCAGATAAATCAAAAACCCAATCTTTCACTTTTACTTTACCAAGCGCCTCTCCCCCACATCCATGCCCCGTTAGACGAGCGTTGTATATATTGGCGTTCAGCCCCAGCGCTATAGCATTAGGAAATGGAGACAACTCAAACTTTGAGGCTGAAAATCCATGTAGAAAAATAATAGAAAATTTTGTTTTTTTTCCCTTTTTTCCTGCCCAGATTACTTCCTTACAGACACCAGGCTGCAAGCCTAAAACTTCTTTCTCTCTCTGTTCTAAATAATGATCTACACCCGTAATGATCGATACTTTCGGTAAAGTTAAGTCAGCAGGCTCGCGCTTTCCTAAGAGGAAAATAACAAGTAAAAATCCTAGAAAAATAACAAAAATTACCATATTTCCAACATATTTTCTACGTTTTTCTCAAGGATTTCCAAACAACCTTGATCAGAAAATGAATGGTCAGCACCACGTTTGAAAAAAAGTGATAGGTCATCTGCGCTGATATGATCAAATAATTTTAATGCAGTTTCTCGTGTTACTGCCGTATCTTCAGTTCCCTGCATAAGTCTAACTGGACAATTTAATTCTAGTGGCTCACGCAATACAAGATTTTGCCGCCCATTTTCGATAAGATAGCGTGTTATTGGATAGGGCTCGCCATAGTCTGAAGGTAAGTAAAGGACACCTTTATTTAAAACTTCTTTTTTTTGATCCTCAGTAAAATTTTTCCACATGCTATCTTCGGTAAAGTCTGGAGCAGCGGCTATTGTAATTAAACCTTTTAGCCTGCTACCAAGTTCTCGGCTTAATAATAATGAAATCCAGCCGCCCATAGAGGAACCAATCAAAATTATTCCGTCATTTTTTGTTAGTTCAATAATTTGCTTAGTATCATTACACCAATCTCCAATCCCAAGATTAAGAAAGTCACCAGTAGATTGCCCATGACCAGAATAATCAAATCGCAAGAATGACCTATTTCTTTTTTTCGCCCATTTTTCTAAAAAAATTGCCTTTGAACCTTCCATGTCTGATTTGAAACCGCCCAAAAAAACCACAGTAGGACCTGTCCCCTTAGTAAATGAATAAGCTAACTTTTGGCCAGTTTGCGTTGCTAGGAATTTTGTCATTTTTTACCTTTAACTTTTCTAAAAAAAAGAAATTCTTAATATTATTTTTCAATATTTTTCTACTTATGATTTAAAGTGAAAAAAGCCAGCACTCAACAGTTCAAAAGTATTTAAGGGTTGACGAAAAAGCCTCAGCCCTTCACAACCGGATCAAAGCTTAACCCACAACCGGGCGTTTTGTAGGCGCCAAATTGATGAGGACGATAATAATGAGCCAAGTAACTCTTACTTTTCCTGACGGCAATCAAAAGAAATTCGATAAAGGAATAACTTCACAAGAAGTTGCAAGTTCCATTGCCCCTTCTCTATTAAAAAAAGCCATAAGCTCAACAGTAAATGGGCAACACTTTGACCTTTCTTGGCCTATCAAGGAAGACGCGAGTATCGCTATAAATACAATCAAAGATACTGAACCCGCTCTAGAACTTGTCAGGCATGACCTTGCTCACATCATGGCCCGTGCAGTTCAAGAAATTTGGCCTGACGTTAAGGTTACTATTGGGCCCGTCATCCGAGATGGGTGGTACTATGATTTTGACAGAAAAGATCCTTTCACTGCAGATGACTTAATTCTCATCGAAAAGAAAATGAAAGAAATAATAAACGCTAGAGACATGGTTAAAACTGAAGTATGGAGCCGTCAAGAAGCGATCGCCTTTTATAAAAAGAATAATGAGCCATTTAAAGTTGAGCTGATTGAATCAATTCCGGGCGACGAACCTATAAGAATGTATTGGCATGGAGATTGGCAAGATCTTTGCCGTGGCCCTCACTTGCAACATACAGGTCAAGTTCCCGCAGATGGTTTTAAATTAATGCATGTTGCCGGTGCATATTGGAGGGGTGATAGCAATAGAGAGCAGCTTCAACGGATTTATGGCTGTGCTTTTTTAAATAAAGAACAACTAAAAACTCATCTAAATATGCTTGAAGAAGCTGCAAAAAGAGACCATCGAAAACTTGGTCGAGAAATGAAATTATTCCATATGCAGGAGGAAGCGCCGGGACAAATATTTTGGCATCCTAATGGGTGGAAAATTTACACAACATTACAAGACTATATGCGCCGCAAACAGGAACAAGATGGTTATGTTGAGGTAAATACTCCGCAGCTAGTTGATCGAAAATTATGGGAAGCATCTGGTCATTGGGAAAAATATCAAGAGAACATGTTCATAGTTGAAGTCGATGAAGAACATGCCCGCGAAAAAGCAGTTAATGCCCTCAAGCCAATGAATTGCCCATGCCACGTGCAAGTTTATAATCAAGGTCTTAAGTCATATCGTGATTTACCCCTTAGAATGGCTGAATTTGGCAGTTGTAATCGATATGAACCCTCAGGTGCACTGCATGGCGCGATGCGTGTGCGCGGTTTTACTCAAGATGATGCCCATATTTTTTGCCGCGAGGATCAAATTGAGTCCGAGACAAAAAAATTTATAAACTTCCTGTCTGAGGTTTATAAGGATTTAGGCTTTGAAAAATTCTCCATCAAATTTTCTGATAGACCAGAAAAACGTTCAGGCAGCGATAAGGTCTGGGATAAGGCTGAAGACGCTTTGAAAGCAGCAACAATGGCTGCTGGTTATGATTTTGAAATAAATCCGGGCGAAGGTGCTTTTTACGGTCCAAAACTTGAATTTGTCTTAACAGATGCAATTGGTAGAGACTGGCAATGTGGCACTCTCCAAGTAGATTTTGTTTTACCCGATCGATTAGATGCCAATTATGTTGGCGAGGATGGGAATAAACATCGCCCAGTCATGCTACATAGAGCGTGTTTGGGCTCTTTTGAACGCTTCATCGGAATACTGATCGAAAGTTTTGCAGGTCGATTACCATTTTGGCTCGCACCTCGACAAGTCGTCGTTGCAGCCATTGTCTCTGACGCAAATGATTATTGTGAAAGTGTAGTAAACGCTCTGAGAGCCAAAGGTATACGGGCAGAGGTCGACTTACGAAACGAGAAGATTAATTACAAAGTTCGCGAGCATTCCGTAAGTAAAGTTCCAGTGATCTTAGCTTGCGGCATGAAAGAAATTGCTGAGCAAACTGTTTCGGTGAGAAGGTTGGGTGAAAAGCATACAAAAGTTAAACAACTAAATGACATAATAAAGCAACTTACAAAAGAAGCTAAATCTCCAGATGAATTAGCCATCAGTTGAAAAAAGTTAATCTTTTGATGCTTGAGAACCTAATAAAAGTTCTCCCGACTTGAGCTTGACTAAAGGCCGCTTCATAACTTTTGGATGAAGCCTTAAAATTTCCTGCGGATGCTTCTCTCTGGTTTCGGTATCTAGCTTTCGCCAAGTTGTCGACTGTTTATTTATAAGTTTTTCACCAAAATTTTGTATAGCTTCTTTTAATATATTTTCTGGTACTGGCGTAATACTCACATCAATTAATTCAAGGTCTGGTTGTGCCTTTAGAAAGGCTTTACATGCATCACAATTTTTTAATCCATAAATAATCATTGGTTCTAAAACTCTTTTTATTGCTTTAAGTGACATTATTGACTTGAATTTTTAAATTTTAAACCATCTTATTAAGTTGTTACCGGTAGGAATGGGTCAATAGCGGAAAAGTTATTCCTCAACTACTAACGTGACAACCCCAAATAGTGGGGAAATTTTAATATAAGGAGACGCGGAAATGCCCAATGGCACCGTGAAATGGTTTAACACCAAAAAAGGATTTGGCTTTATTGAGCCTGAAGATGGCGGCAAAGATGTTTTTGTTCATATATCTGCTGTCGAAGCTTCTGGTTTAGCTGGTTTAGAAGATAACCAAAAGGTTACTTATGAGTTAGAAGAAGGCCGTGACGGTCGTCAGATGGCTGGTGATTTGAAGGCTGTCTAAACTTTTTGTAGTCTGCCAGCTTCTTGGCCCGCAAGATCAATCAGATTACGCATAAAAGGTTTTTCTAAACATTTAGTTCGCGTGGCCGCAAAAAGGCCGCGCTGTAGTCCATTTTTGTTTAACGGTAGTACTGTGTAGTCTGAATTATTTTTAACCTCAGAAACCACCCAATCAGGCAAAACAGTTACACCTCGATCCGAGGCAACTAATAATAAAATTATAGAAGTTAGTTCAGCTTGTCTTATATGTGCTGGCTCGACTTTATTCGGAATAAGTAATTGCGAAAAAACGTCAAGACGACCTCTCTCCACCGGATAGGTTATTAGAGTTTCCTTCTCAAAATCTGGAGCTTCGATCCATTTCTTTTTTGAAAGTGGATGCTTTGCGGCCGCTACAAAAACTGGCCTATAGTCAAATAAGTGCGTAAAAGTTACTCCTGGTAGTTTCTCCGGATCCGAAGAGATGACCAGATCCACATTTTCTTTTTGTAATGCCGGTAGTGCTTCAAACGCCAAACCAGGCTTAATGTCGATATCAACATCTGGCCATTTTTGCCTAAACTTTTCCAAAACAGGAAATAACCACTCAAAACATGCATGACATTCAATTGCTATATGCAGCCTGCCTGTTTTTCCTGCCCGCAGATCTTCGAATTCAGATTTTAGAGCATCTATTTCAGGAAGAATTTTATTGGCAAAGATAAGTAATCGTTGACCGGCAGCAGATAAACGAATGGGTTTAGATTTTCTGATAAAGAGCTCTACGCCAGTTTGCTCTTCTAATCCCTTAATTTGATGACTCAATGCAGATTGAGTGGTATTCAGTAACTCTGCAGCACGAGCTACGCCTCCAGCCTCATGGATCGCACGTATAGTTCTTAAATGGCGAAACTCAATGTGCACTGTCATAGCAAATTAACAACCTTCTCAAGAAATATGGGTTTTTTATGTTTAGAAAATTGTACCAATAACATCAACGTGAAGATTAAGATCATTTAAAAGTCCAACATATTAATTTGACCTAAGAATTCTGCAGTTTAACAATTTATAAAACTTGCAATGTAGAAATAACCCACTAGCCTAATTTGGATAGACTAGGGTTATGATACTTTTACCCTAAGGCTAAGATTAAGGAGATTGTATTGTACTTTATCGGGATTGACCTAGGCACTTCTGGTCTCAGAGCTATTTTAGTGGACCAAATTGGTAATTTTATAGCAAGCTCCGAAAGTAAATACGAGGTCTCCAATCCAAACCCTGGTTGGAGTGAACAAAATCCGGAAGATTGGATACATGCTTGCAAACTCGCTTTCCTAGACTTGCGAGATAATTTTCCAAAAGAAATATCAAAATTGAAAAGTATTGGAGTCGCTGGCCACATGCATGGAGCTGTTTTACTCGATAATCTGCATGCACCAGTCAGACCTTGTATCCTTTGGAACGATACACGTTCACATAAACAAGCTCAGATGTTAGATAACCTTCCTAAAGTGCGCAGTATTTCTGGAAATATTGTTTTTCCAGGATTTACTGCTCCCAAGCTCTTGTGGGTTAAAAACAATGAGCCAGATATATTTAAAAAAATAAAAACCGTTGTCTTACCTGCAGGTTATTTAAATACGTGGTTAATTGGAGCACCCTTTGCCGATATGTCAGACAGTGCGGGGACTAGTTGGCTGGATTTAAAATCACGGAATTGGTCAGAACATTTGCTCGTTTCGAGTGACATGCAACTAGAACAAATGCCTAAATTAGTCGAAGGTAACCAAATCGCTGGTCAAATCCGAACCGACTTGGCTTCTGAACTCGGCCTTCCTAATGACGTAATGATCGTGGGCGGCGCTGGAGATAACGCAGCTGCCGCTTGTGGTGTAGGGGCAATTAATGAAGGAGAAGGTTTGGTTTCTTTAGGTACGTCAGGGGTTTTATTGGTTAGCCGAGATCAGTGTAGACCACTCCCCGATGCTGCAGTCCACACATTCTGTCATGCTATACCAGAAAAATGGTACCAAATGGGTGTTATTTTATCTGCAACAGATAGCCTTAATTGGCTTTCAAAAATTTCAGGAAAAAAAGCTTCAGAGCTAGATCACTTGCTCCCAAACGAACCAAAAGGACCAGCAAGTGAGAAATTTTTTCCATATTTGTCGGGCGAACGGACCCCACTCAATGATGCTCATATCCGTGCGGGTTTCTCAGGTTTGGGACAAACTTCTGATCTTCCAAAATTGACCCAATGTGTGATGGAGGGTGTTTCCTTTGCACTGAGAGATTGCCTAGAAGCTATACGAAAAACAGACGCGTCCCCAAGTTCTCTTTTAGCGATTGGCGGAGGAAGCGTCTCCCAATTTTGGCTACAAACTATATCCAATACTCTTAATTTAGAATTGGAAAAACCAAAGAGTGGGGAGTTTGGGGCCGCTTTGGGCGCAGCTAGATTGGCCATCTCTGCGATCATGAAGGCACCTATTCAAGAAATTATGACAAAACCTGAAATTGAAAGAAAAATAATGCCTAATCAAAAATATGTAGATCTATATCAAACAGCCTACGAAAGCTATAAAAATGGGCATGTACACTTAAGAGGACTTCAATGACCCAATCTTTTTTCAAGAATATAGAACCTATTAAATATGAGGGAACCGCAACTGATTCAAATTTAGCATTCAGACACTATAATCCCGATGAAATCGTCTTTGGGAAACGTTTAGAGGAACATTTGCGCTTTGCTGTCGCGTATTGGCATAGCTTTGCCTGGGAAGGTGGCGATCCTTTTGGTGGGCTTACTTTTGAAAGGCCATGGCACCCGCAAGATAATATGAAAAACGCTTATTTAAAAGCTGATATAGCATTTGATATGTTCTCTATTTTAGGACAGCCATATTTTTGTTTTCATGATGCAGACGTTCGGCCTGACCAAGGTAATTTTCCAGATAATTTAGCTAAGCTTAATGAAATAACCGATTACTTTCTTGATAAAATGAAAAACCAGAAAACAAAATTACTTTGGGGAACGGCAAATATGTTTAGCCATCGTAGATGGATGGCTGGTGCATCTACGAACCCAGATCCAGAAGTTTTTGCTTTTGCGGCAGCGACGGTAAAGAGTTGCGTAGATGTAACCCATAAGCTCGGTGGTGAAAACTATGTGTTGTGGGGCGGAAGAGAAGGGTATGAAACATTACTCAACACAGATTTAGAAAAAGAGCTAGATCAGATGGGCCGGTTTTTATCGATGGTTGTTGATTATAAACACAAAATTGGATTTCCAGGTATGATACTTGTTGAGCCAAAACCACAAGAACCTTCAAAACATCAGTATGATTTCGACGTGGCAACTTGCATTGGGTTTCTGAGAAAATATAATTTGGAAAATGATGTTAAAATAAATATTGAACAAGGGCATGCTATTTTGGCCGGCCATTCCTTTGAACACGAAATTGCATTGGCTGTTTCAGAAGGTATGCTTGGTTCAATCGATATGAATAGAAATGATTACCAATCAGGCTGGGATACTGATCAATTTCCAAACAATACTCCAGAGGTTGCACTTGCTTACTACCACATCATAAAAGGAGGTGGTTTTCAGACTGGCGGAACAAATTTTGATGCCAAACTCAGAAGGCAATCAATTGATGCTGAAGACCTTATTGTTGCTCACGTTGGAGCGATGGATGTTTGTGCGAGAGGTTTCAAAGCTGCCGCCGCGATGGTTGAAGATGGGTATTTAGAACAGGCCCTTCAAGAAAGGTATGGGGGTTGGGAACATCAGGAAGCACAGGGTATGCTAAATAGTGATTTGGCTACCATCACAACAAAAGTTATAGAGAATTCTATTAACCCAAGACCCAAATCAGGAAAGCAGGAAGCATTAGAGAACTATGTAAATCGTTTTGTTTAGTGCAATTAAGTTTTAACAAAACTTTTCAATTCCAACCCATTGAACATCTGAATATCGTTCTCCATGAGCCCAACCAATGGGAAGAAAACGGTCAATTTGACCGGAAATCTCTTTAGTAAGATTGAATTGGCTACCCAAAGCTAATTCCTTCAAATGCCCTCGGGAACGAGTTCCGGGGATTGGAAGTATATGCTCACCTTGGTTTAATGTCCAAGCAATAGCCATCGTTGAAGGTGAAACATTTAAATCGGCACAAAGTTGTTTAAAAGGCGCAAGCAAATTCAAGTTTTCACTAAAATTTGGCTGTAAGAACCGAGGATTATTTTTTCGAAAATCAAGCTCACCAAAAGTAGAGGGATCTGGTGGTGTTATTGAAAAAATTCCACGCCCTAGAGGCGAAAACGGAATAAAACTGACGCCTAGCTCTTGGCAGGTTTGGATTAATCCTAATTCAGCCGATCGCGTCCACAGAGAATATTCACTCTGGACGGCGTCCACTAGTCCGACTTCTGAAGCTCGACGCAAAGTGCTGGGAGAAATCTCTGAAAACCCTATCCCACCAATTTTTCCTTCTTTTTTAAATTTGAGGAGTGTTTCCATAACCTCTTCGATGGCGATTCTTGGATCACGACGGTGGATGTAAAATAAGTCAACGTAATCAACGCCCAAACGTCCTAGTGACTTATTCAATTCTGTTTCTAAATGCTTCGATGAATTATCAAAAGTACGCTCTTGAGTTTCAGGATCACGAGAAATAGAAGCCTTTGTAGCAATAACAAATGGGTTTCCATTATTCTTAATGTAATTACCAATCATCGTTTCAGATAAACCCATGCCATAGACGTTGGCAGTATCCAAAAAATCTATCCCACAGTCCAAAGCTGTATTTAATGTGTCGTGAGCTTCCTTTTCGTCTGTAGGACCGTAAAACCCAGCAAAGCTCATACAGCCTAACCCAATTTCAGATACTAACTTACCTGATTGTAACAACCTTCTTTTTTTCATTTTGCACCACTTATAAAAATATTGACATTCTTCTTATCAATAAAATTTTTTCTTAAGAATACCAAAAAAAACATGCCGGTAAGCACGATTATGATAGTTGGAGCCGGAGCACTATCAATATAAAAACTTAAATATAAACCAATTATCATCGCACAAATATTTACAAAAACAGAAATAATTAGCATCGAACTAAGTCTTTTAGACAACAAAAACGCAATTGCTCCTGGAATAATTAATAATCCAATCGCTAATATTAACCCCACAGCCTTTAGAGTTGCGATTATAACTAATGATAATGCCGCTAATAATCCATAATGCAAGAAACCAGTTGGAAGAGCTAACGCTTTGGCCTGAATTGGATCGAAGCTTAGCAACATTAAATCACGCCAAAAGATAGTAAAAAATAAGACTATTATGAAAGTTATTATTAGGGCAGTTAAAATGTCTGATTTATCAATACCTAAAATATTGCCAAAAAGAATGTGTTCTAAATGGGCTGTTGTATCAAATGCAACAAACAAGACTATTCCAAGACCAAACATACCTGAGAAAATTATGCCCATAATGGTATCTTCTTTAATTCTAGTGTTGTCAGAAAAGAAACCCGTTCCCCAAGCACACAACATACCCGCTATGAAAGCTCCTATAAGTACAGGAATTCCCACAATATAGGCGATAACAATACCAGGTAAAACTGCATGTGATATAGCATCGCCCATTAAGGCCCAGCCCTTAATAATTAAAAAACATGATAAAATTGCTGTCGGAAAAGATAAAATAATCGCAATCAAAAAGGCTTTTTGCATAAATATAAACCGGAGAGGCATAAAAAATTCTTCAAAAGCCATTTTCAATCCTTTTATTTGCCTGCCTTATTTTCAAACGTGCGGATATGTAGCCATATTTGGGAGCTATTAGAAAAACACCCAGAAAAACAATAGTCTGCAGAACTACAATTATTCCACCGGTTGCACCATCAATAAAAAAGCTCAAATAGGCTCCAGTAAAACACGTAACTGATCCTATTAAGACTGATAAAAGTATCAACTTTGGAAACCGATCACAGATTAAATACGCAGTTGCCCCAGGCGTAACGACCATTGCAATTACTAAGAACGCACCGACAGTTTGCAATGCAGCGACTATGGATGCTGATAACAAAGTAAAAAAAACAATTTTCAATCTAGAAGGACTTAAGCCAACTGTTCGAGCATGAGACTCATCAAAGAAAACAACCATTAAATCTCGCCATTTAAGGAACAAAATCACAAGTGATATGGAACCAATAATTAATAACTGAAGCATATCGGAATATGATATTGCCAAAATATTACCCATAATGATGGTTTCTATAGAGATAGACATTGGATAAATTGATACGACGAAAAGCCCCACTCCAAAAAATGCTGTGAAAATTATGCCAATTACGACATCAGTCTTTAATCCGGATCGCTCACTCAGAAATAGCATCAAAGAGGCAGCAAGCCCTCCGGAAATAAATGCCCCAATAGCAAAAGGTAAGCCTAACAAATATGCTCCTGCAACACCTGGAACAACGGAATGTGCTAAAGCATCACCAATTAAAGACCACCCTTTAAGCATTAGATAAGCAGAAAGAAATGCACACAAACCTCCAACCATAGTAGACACCAAAATCGCTGAAGTCATGTAGCCGTAAGAAAAAGGTTCAAGCAAAATATCAATCATCTATTTTATTTCTTTTGGTAACTGATTTCTTTGGCTCTCCATATTGAACGAATGGTCGTTCATCATCTGTGAGAATTGTTACTTCCCTTTGATCGCTATCATCATGCAGATCCGAACCACCCAGAGTAAAACGACGCAAAACACCGCCAAATGCCTTTTCTAAATTTAAATTTGTAAAAACATCTTCCGTTAATCCGTGTGATATAACGGTTCCCTTGACGAGGATAGTTCGGTCACAAAACTCTGGAACTGAGCCCAAATTATGTGTTGAAACAAGCATAATGTGACCTTCCTTTTTTAAATCTTTAAGCAAACTTATAATTTGTTCTTCTGTTTTCACATCAACGCCTGTGAAAGGTTCATCTAAAAGAATGACTTTTCCTTCTTGTGCTAATGCTCTTGCTAGGAATACCCGTTTACGTTGTCCACCGGACAGTTCACCTATCTGTCTGTCTTCAAAGTCAAGCATTCCTACGCGTTCCAGGGATTTATTAACGATTGCAAGATCCTCTGCCCTAGCCCTACGCATCAGGCCCATCTTTCCATAACGGCCCATTAAAACAACATCTTTAACCAAAACGGGAAAATCCCAATCCACTTCTTCCGATTGAGGTACGTATGCAATTAGATTATTCTTGAGGGCATCTTTTACGGAGTAACCAAGTAGAGATATTTTTCCTCTAGAACTTGGAATAAAACCCATCAGAGCCTTAAATAAAGTAGACTTACCAGCACCGTTCACTCCGACCAAGGCCGCAATACTCCCCTCAGGTATTTTAAAGCTTGCTGATCTCAAAGCGGTGTGCCCATTACGGTATGTGACTGTTAAATCTTCAACGATAATGTTCTTCTGTGAATTTAAATTTTGATCTGTTTCTATCATTAAAATACTACAGGTTATCCACTATTCCATTTATTACTGTTGTTGATGTAACTCTCAGGAGATCTATAAAAGTCGGTACTTTTCCATCACTTTCACTAAGACTATCGACATAAAGTTCGCCGCCGTACGCCACTCCAGTATCCTGCGCTACCCTCTTAGCAGGTCTTGTATTCACTGTGCTTTCACAGAAGATAACAGGAATATTATTTTCAAGAATTCCATCTACTACTTTTTGGATTTGCTTTGGCGTTCCGACTTGTTCAGAGTTCATTGGCCAAAGGTACAACTCTTTCAAACCAAAATCTTTTGCAAAATAACTGAATGCTCCTTCACAAGTTACCAACCATCTTTTATCCAAAGGAATTTGATCCAATTGTGAAATAAGCGGTCTAATAACTTTATTTATTTTTTCTTTATAAAAACTCGCATTAAGTTTGTATGTTTCAGCATTTTCTGGGTCTTCTGTTGCAAGAGCTCTTTGTATATTATCTATATATACAAAGGCAGAATTTACTCCCATCCAGGCATGTGGGTTTGGCAACCCGAGATATGCACCCTCGGCTATTTCTAAAGGCTCTATCCCCTCTGATACAGTATAATATCGCGCATCTCCGACTTGAGAAATAAACTTCTCAAACCAAAGCTCAAGGTTGAGCCCATTCCACAGAATTAAATCTGCGTCGTAGGCTTTGACCAAATCTTTAGGTGTTGGTTGATAGCCATGTATCTCAGCACCAGGTTTGGTAATAGAAACTACTTCCGCTGCATCTCCAGCCACATTTTGAGCAATATCGGCGATAACTGTAAAGGTTGTAACTACTTTTAACTTTTTATCAGCAAAAACTGCTCCAGAGTTAAGAAAAACGAAAAAAATCAGTAAAACTCGTATCATAATTATCCTTTTGCAATTAAGAATTATTCGCAACCATATAAATAGTTAGTCATATTTTTTTAATTTGGAAGCCTTTTTATTAAAAAATTATTTTTAGTTTCAAATACTGAAACAAACCGCTAAATCTCCAAAATTCGAGCTATAAAATAAATGGTACATGATATGGAAGAAAACTGGCGTGAATTTTGGAAAGGTGTTTTAGCACAATTACCAGTACAACTTGGCGTCATTCCATTTGGTTTAGTCTTTGGAGTTCTTGGTATCGCTAGTGGTCTGACGGCAACCCAAACTATTCTCATGTCCTCAATTATATTTGGTGGGGCAAGCCAGATTGTATTTGTTCAACTTTGGTCCTACGGAACCTCTCCCATCATTACTGGAGGATCTGTTACTATTATAAACATGCGGCATATCATATACAGTGCTAATGTGTCTTTTTATATAAGCTCTTTACCTTTAAGGTGGCGAATTATTCTCGGTTATTTACTGACTGATGAAGCGTTTGCCGTATCATTCCAGGAATTTGAAAACAAAAATAGATTTGCACATTATCACTTACTTGGTGGAGGTCTGACCCTCTGGGTCTTTTGGCAAATATCAACAGTAGCCGGGGTCTTTCTTGGTTCAAATATTCCACCATATTTTAATTTAGAATTTGCAATACCTCTAACTTTTATTGCCATTATTTTACCTAAATTGAAATCTTTAGCGCAGATTTGTACTGCAATCACAGCCAGCATAATTGCGATTTTTGGCCAAGAACTGCCTTACGGCGTTTGGATAATTGTTGCGTCTATTTCCGGAATGTTTGTTGGCGGACTAATCAATCAGAGAAAATTCAAATGATTTGGCTTGTTATGATCGTATCGGGTTTAGCTAATTTTGCAGCTAGATACTCTATGTTTTCTGGTCTGAATTTTCTAAGAGTGCCCATATGGCTCGAAGCATACGTAAAATTTGCTCCAACAGCAGCCCTCTCAGCTATAGTGGCGGCCTCTCTATTTGTTGACGAAACTGGTGTTCCTTTTGAAGGACCATCATCAAAAATATATGCTGCCTTGATTGCTTGCTGTATTGCTTTGCTAACTCGATCAATTTTGTTTACGATAGTGGTGGGATTGACCGCACTTTGGGCCTTAAGTTAGCCTAGTTTTATGAAAAAATTTAAAAATTAGTATTAAATTCAGAATGGTATTAAAATAGATGCTAGAAGACGTTATAAATTTTACTGATGCCCCAATAGATGAAGCTAAATTTACAGAGGAATGCCGAAATGAATTAGAACGAAAAGGTGTAGTTACTCTGCATAATTTTCTGAAACCAGAAACTGTAAAAGATCTGGTTCGTGAAGCTAAGGCCCATTCAGATTTAGCATATTTTACAAATTCCACTCACAATGTTTATCTTACTCCTCAAAATAAAGCTT
Source organism: Paracoccaceae bacterium (assembly GCA_902543185.1). Classification (GTDB taxonomy): domain Bacteria; phylum Pseudomonadota; class Alphaproteobacteria; order Rhodobacterales; family Rhodobacteraceae; genus Salinivivens. Next base: position 50,260 of record CACBXB010000004.1, on the reverse strand, counting down.
TATCTCCCGATCATGTATTTAATAGACAATTAACATCTTCAAAAGGATGTATAACGACGGACCAAATTCCCGAGGCCTCTAAATTAAAAAAATTATACTTTTCTGATATTTTTAAGGAATTTATTTGCAACGTCGTTGAAGAGTCAGATCTTTATGAATATGCTGACCCACTTTCTTCAATAAATGTGCACTACGCTGCCGAAGGGCAAGAGCTAAACTGGCATTTCGATAATTCTAAGTTTGCAATTACTCTTCTTTTGCAAGCACCCAGAGATGGAGGACACTTTGAATATGTTTCAAATTTGCGAAATGCAGAAAAAAATGAAATGAATTTTGAAGGTGTTGAAGCAGTCTTAGACGGTAAAACAAAAATAAATCGCCTCGATACGCGACCTGGAACATTAATCTTATTTCGAGGACAAAATTCTATTCACAGAGTAACGCCTACTGAGGGGGAGCAAGAAAGAATTTTAGTGGTTTTAGCCTATAATTCGCAACCCGGTATTTCATTATCTGAGGAAGCGAGAATGACATTTTTTGGTCGACTTCAATAAAAACTTATTTAAAAAAAAATTAATGAGCTTTAATAAAGTTACTAGCCAAGATTTTCGTTCAAAGAACTTCGAAACAGGATATATTTTTCCATGAATGAAATTTTACAAGGTCTAATACAGGCTTTTTGGCTAGTCCTTAGTTTTGACAGTGAACTGATTACTATTTCTTTGCGCTCTCTTTACGTAACCATTTCAGCGCTACTAATTTCTACACTAATAGCCTTCCCTTTAGCGGCGCTTCTCGTTGTAACCCATTTCCAGTTTCGGCGAGCAATAATAGTTACGCTAAACGCGTTGATGGGCCTACCGCCCGTTGTAGTGGGGTTGATTGTTTATATTTTGTTTTCGCGCTCTGGGCCATTGGGTGTGCTGGGTTTACTCTACACGACTTCAGCTATGATCATCGCGCAAGTTATAATTATAACACCTTTGATAACGTCTATAGCACACCAATCAATGCAAGCACTCTGGGCAGACTATCGCAATCTTCTTATTTCCATAAATACTTCAAAAATGCAGCGTGTGGTAACATTGATGTGGGACAGCAAAAGAGCTTTGATTACTGCTTGTTTAGCCGGGTTTGGACGCGGGATCGGAGAGGTTGGAGCTATTATGATCGTAGGCGGTAATATTGATAATGCTACACGTGTATTAACAACGGCTATATCACTTGAAACATCTAGAGGCGACTTTTCGCTAGCTTTAGCACTTGGTTTTGTACTGATTTCTTTAGCAATATCAGTAAGCTTTGCAACGCATTGGTTTGGAAAAACTGAACGCGGAGGTTTATGGTAATGTTTCCACTACGTGTTGTAGATATTATAATAAGTATAAAAAGCAGAAGATTAATAGGCCCCATTAATCTTCAGATTGAACAAAATGGTATTACAATTCTGCTTGGCGCAAACGGGTCAGGAAAAACGACTTTATTAGAAGCCCTACATGGCTTGAGAAAATTGTCTGCAGGGACAGTTGAATGGGCTATTTCTCATAGCCAAGCAGCGAAAGAACAATCTTTTATTTTTCAATCACCCATCATGTTGCGTAGAACCGTAGCTGAAAATTTGGCGTTTCCTTTGAAAGTAAGACAACTCTCAAAGTCGACCGCAAAAGCAGAAGTTATGATGTGGGTTAAAAAAATTGGGCTAGAACACAAAATGAAGCAACAAGCGGTACTGCTTTCAGGTGGAGAAATGCAAGCTGTAGCTGTGGCGAGAGCTCTAATAACAAAACCCAAAATGTTATTTTTAGATGAACCAACAGCTTCACTGGATGGAGCAACTAAAAAAACTATCGAAGATATTTTAACTTCAGCATCAAATAACGGAACAAAAATATTACTATCTACTCATGATTTAGGGCAGACAAAAAGGTTAGCTAATGATATTATTTTTCTTCACAATGGAATTGTAGAAGCACACTGCTCTAAAGAAGAATTTTTGACTCAGCCACCTAGTAAAGCAGCAAAACAGTTCTTGGCAGGCGATATCGTTCTATGACGCGCGCACTACTAATATGTTTTATGTTAATATTGCTTCAAGCAACCTCTACAATGGCCGGAAAAGTTAGGTTAGCAGTTACGTCCTCATTTCATAATTCTGGATTAAGTGATCATCTCATTCCTCATCTTGAGACCGATCTGGAAATTGACATACAGCTTATAGTCGTAGGGACTGGTCAGGCTATAAAACTGGGAGAAAATGGCGACGTAGACGCAATCTTAGTACATTCGAAGCCCGATGAAGAAGAGTTTGTCAAATTAGATTTTGCAAAATATCGACGTGAAATTTTTTTTAATGAGTATGTAGTAGTTGGCCCTAAAGACGATCCTGCTCAAACTGCATCAGCTGGAAACTTATTGGAAGTTTTTAAAAGACTTTCAGAAGGGAAAGTTAGTTTTGTCAGTAGAGGTGATTTCAGTGGCACTCACAAAAAAGAGATAGAGATATGGAATAAGATAATTTTTAACCCTAAGGATATAGGTCCCCAATATATCTCAGTTGGCTCTAGCATGGGAAAAGCAATAAATATTGCAGTGGCTTTTGATGCCTATATTTTATCAGATAAGGCCACTTGGCTTAATCATAAAAATAAAGGTAATCTAGCTATTCAATTTGAAGGTGATCAATTGCTACATAATCAATATTCATTTTTGCCAATCAATAAAAAAATGCATTCTCATGTTGAAAGCAAGCTGGTTGAAAAAATAGAAGAGTGGCTAATTTCTGAAAAAGCAAAAAATCTTATTAACTCTTATAAAATTGAAAACACGAAAGTTTTTACCTTTAACGCAAATTAATTCGAAATAATTTTCTAGTATATTTTACGGGGTTATCGTGGAAATCTTTTTATATGAAAGTACTTGGGCTACACCTTCTGATGTAACTTCACCATATTCGTCAATCCAATTGCGCATACGGCATATCGTCCAAGCCTTTAGAAGGTCGTCTACACCTAAAGACCGAACAAAATCCAATAATATTTGGCGATAATCGGTGAAATTTGCATCGTCAATCATGACAACCCCGCAAAACAATCACCCTGAGTTTGTCGTAACTATACAGTAAGTAGCAAAAGAAGTAAAGGAAACCTAAGTTAGAATTTATTAATAACCATATTTTTAGTCAAATAAGATATTGGATTGATTCTGTTAGGAAATTTAGTTTTCAAGCTAAAATGAATTAATTGTATAAGTCAGTTTAAACAAAGATCTACAAATTTCATTGCATCTGCCACCAAATTTTTACAAAACTTACTTTCTAAAACTTGCTTACTGGATAACTTTGCATGAACAAGATAAGCACCGTCGAAAGTCACATTTTTCATCGATGCATTTGAAAAATTAGCTAATTCCAACTCTGCACCTCTGAATGAAACATTATCGAGCTGAGCATCGATAAAAATAGCGCCATTTGCATACGCCCCATCGAAGGTCGCACCTTGAAGATTTGCTCCAGAAAAGTCAGCGTTTACTAGATAAGCCCCTTGAAAGGAAGCATTTGACAAATTCTTACCTGCAAATACGACGTGGGCCAAGTTTTTATTATCAAAATTACAGCCATCACAATCCGCAAAGGCATTTGTGATTAGAAAAAATGGGAAAGATAACAAAACTAAAATGATATATTTCATTGGGGCTCTTGTATTTAATAAAGACTTTAGGGAGACTTTTTCAACCGCTCCCGATGTAGCGAATACAGACCAGTCGCGATAATGACCCCTGCCCCAAGAAATGTCCAGACATCAGGAAGTATACCCCAAATAAAAAATCCAAAAATGGTAACCCAAATCAAAAGAGTATATTGGAGAGGTGATACGACAACCGCATGCGCTATTTGTAAGGATTTTATGACTAAAAATTCAGCTATACCTGCAAAAAAAGCAAAAACAAAGAAAAGAAAAATATGGTATTTATCTGTAATAGTCGTCCAAACCCAAGGCTGGAATAAAACAAAAATAAAAACACTGGTATATGCGGTAAAAAAAGCTGTCGTCAAAGGATCATCGGTAGAAGCAATTAACCTTGATATTATTTGACGTAATGCAAAAAGTAATGCCGCGATGATTATAAATATATGGCCTAGGTTAATAATTTCAAATCCAGGTCTAATTATTATCAAGGTACCAGAAAACCCAATTATTACAGCGAGCCATCGCCTGATCCCAATCGGCTCTTTTAGAATAAAATAGCTTAAAATAATTACAAATAAGGGAGCTACGAAAGCAATTGATGTCGCATCTGCAATCGCTATGGTTCTTAAACCAATTAAGAAACTTAAAGCCGATCCAGCTTGCGCGAGCCCTCGCAGTAATTGTTTAGATAAATTATGTGTTTTCCCAACCCACTTTAAGTTGTAAAGCATTATTAAATTTACGCCCCAAAATAAGCCTAACATTCTAATAAAAACAACTTGCACAGGTGGATAAAATTCTAGCAGTACTTTTGCAATTGTGTCTGCAACTGCGAACAAAGCAAACCCTAATGCCATCAATAGAATACCGCGGGGGTTATTGATTTCCATAATCACTCATTCTGAGATAGTTATAGGTCAACGTTGCTCTCAAATTTGAGATTAAGCAAGAACTTTAAAATATATAACAACCAAAAAGCCTGCTGGTTGATTTTGAATATTGGGTGTTCAAAATAGAAATCATTTAAAGCAACATCTTAGTGTCATTATCAATTGAAATAGCTTGTCCTGAAATATGCTTTCCAGCGTCTGATGTCAGATACATTATTTGATCAGCAATATCTTTGGCGTCGACATATTCTTTAATGGAAGTAAAAGAAAAAGCCTCCTGTTCAACCTCATTAAACGATTTACCCAGCATTTGCGCTTTATTTCGTAGAACATTTTGTTGACGGTCTCCGGCGACCAACCCTGGTAAAACCGCATTTACCCTAATTTTATCTTTACCTAATTCAATTGATAATGACTTCGTCAACCCAATGACTCCCCATTTAGCTGAAGCATATGGCGTTCTGAAAGCAAAACCATATTTTCCAGCTGCAGATGAGAGATTTACAATAGAAGCGGAAGAACTCTCGCGAAGCTGCTTCAAGCAATACTTTACAAAATAAAACTGACTACTGAGACATATATTTAAGCAATGTGACCAATCCTCCGCATCAATTTCTTCAATAGACAAAGTTGGACCAGCCACGCCAGCATTATTTATCAGACAATCCAACCCACCTAAAAACTCAATACTTTTTATGCAAAATTCTTTGACAGCCCGTTCATCGCCAACATCGATAACCTCTGCATATATTTGAGGATATTTATTGAGCAATTCGTGAACACGGTTTTCATCAATATCACATGTGGAGACTGAAACACCTTGCTTAATAAATTCTTCAACAATGGTGTAACCAATACCTGATCCGCCCGCACTCACAATGGCTTTTTTGCCCTTTAATTCGAAATCCATAATCCAGCACTCCTCACATTTTAAGGTGTTTTTAAGATTTAGCTATTAATCATCAAAAGTTTTTTGATTATTAAAAAAATCTAAAACCGTCCTTAGAATAACCAAAACACATAATACTCCAGAACTGACAAACATACCCAAGGCAAACCAGAGCACAACCCACAGTGGTACTGCCCATATCCAAAACAAAGCGGTGCTGAAAATTGAAAAAATATTGAAAGAAATTTTTCTTTTTTCTTTATTAATATCCAACGGATTTTCAAGTGAGCAGCTAGGGCAAAATGCTGCATCTTCAATCAATACTCTCTCGCAATTACGACATATTGGCATTATTCAACTCAAAAACTTATGATTTGTTAGAAATTTAATATATCTATCTCTACTTTACATTTCCAAAGCTCTTATTCAGCTAAGAAACCAACAATTAACATGAACCCAATGATAGAAGCTATCAAAACATAGGCAATCGGGTAGCGGCGTCCTGTTCTTTCCGCAAAGAAAAGAAACAAAAGGATAATCAGTATTGCGATTGCGCCGAGTCGATAAACCATAGATGTAGAATAAATCCGTCAGAAATAATTACAATATTGTTAAAAAAAGCAATTTAGCCAAGTTCAAATTGTAATTGCTTAATAAGATTTGGCTACGTAATATCTTTCACTAATTTACCAAATTTGAAGTGTAGGAAATGAAATGCGCATAAACTCATTGGAGTATTTAGCTTTAGTCTTAATTCTTATTTTATTGACAAGTTTTGTTTGGCCTATGTTGATTATTTTTGTGTTGTTTTTAATTTTACTAATTCCCATCCCAATTATTACTTTAACTTAAACGGCAAAGAGCAATTTAAAGTAAAAAGCTTTATCTGTTTTACTAAATAGTAATTTCTAGCTTGCTATATAAGTATTAATAAGCTGGTATTTTAATGCCTGACTTTACAATTTATTTTTACAAATTTGAAAAATAGTCTTCCATTGAACTATCGCGGAAAACATCCGCTGTACAGCAGTGCAATCCACCTCCAAAAGCATAAGCATCTCGAAGCTCAACTTCAACTACCTCCATGCCTAATTTATCCATCTGCTCCGCCTGATACACTTCTGATTTTTCAACACACACTGTTTTTGGGTCAAGAACTAAGACGTTCATACTTAACCATACAGAGGAATAGCAAAGTGGCGGTGGTGTATTATGGGCTGGCTGAGCAGCATCGATAATTTCCCAATCGTTCTTTAAAAACATCTCTCTTTGTTCGTCAGGAAGTCGTCGATGGGGGTTATTTAGGATCAGACCCGGTCGAAGCGGGGTAAAAGTAGCATCAATATGTATGGGATAGGGGTCACCCGGGAAATTCACCGCATGAACACGATGCTCTGGGAAATGCCTGCGAAGCCATTCAATACCCCGCTGATTTGTTGTAAAACCGTGCTGCACTACCAAATCTTTACCAAATCTAAGAACGTCTGCAGCGTCAAACAAAGGCTCTTCTTCTGTTGTGACAAAAAACTTCTCTGCCGTCCACTTTAGACGTTTTTCAATTCCAATCTTTTCAGATAAATAATCTGGTCGATAATCCCGGTCTGTGAGCCTCGGTTTTGGGGCGGCTTCATGGCGAAAGTTAGGGTCCTCCTCCCAGTATTTTTCCATTAAGGGTCGATAGCAAAGATACTCAAACCAGCGACAGCGGTAAGACATTGTCGCCTCAAGAATTTCAGATCCAACAGTAAGAAGTACATCACGCGGTGGCATACATCCAAATTGGCTTTCTGTACTAAAATCTGGAGTTATCGCCGGTAAGGAGAAATCAATCGGTGTAGGACGATCCACCCTTATCCCCCGTTTTTCAAGCAGCAAAGCAAAGCTATCCAATAATTCATTAGCTCTATCAATAGTTTCTTGAGGCCTCCTGCCCCATTGCCCTCGCATGTCACTATCTTCTGGAACTTTAGCATCCAAAGCAGGCTCCTCAGGGGGAATATGGCAGTCATCTGCACGGCCAACAATCACATGCTTTAAAGGATCCCATTCGTTCCAGCTATTCACTACTGTCGTCATTTTAAGTCTCCATAAAACCAATATTTAAAGCCGTGAACAGAAGACAATACCCACCGACTCATAAGAATTTCATTACTTGATATTCTTTCATTTTCAAATAGGCATTTAAAAAACTTTTAATCCCACAAAAGCTACTCAATTCCTTGAAGTTTTTGCACGGCTAATAAATCGAGCACTCGAAAAAAATCATACCCTTTTCAAGAAACTCAGAATTATTCGTCAAGTTATAGCAAAAATATTTTTGAATTGACTGAACGCGCTTTAATGTTTGTCCTATCCCAATAAATCCGCTACTTATTTTACAGATTTAAAATAATGCTGTTTTAACGAGAGAGAATATAGATGACAACTACACTTTTCGTGCAAATTCGATGCAAACCAGGAACAGCATATAGTGTCGCAGATGAAATCGGGCTCCGCGAAATTCACTCGGAACTCTACTCAATAAGTGGTGATTTTGATCTATTACTGAAGCTTCGAGTTCCATCTGGAGAAGATATTGGTAGATATATCAACGACAATTTGTTGAATATCGAAGGTATAGAGCGAACTAATACCATACAAACTTACAAGGTATTCACTCGATAAAAAAATACCATCTCGAAAAATATTCTTGAAAGATAACATTGTGAGGTAACAGTTTGATCACAGATCATAAAGTTTTCAAAAAACTGGCAGGGTTAGCATTAGATGATTTTAAGGATAAGCCTACATCGCTGACTGACGGCCAAAAAGAAGCTTCTTCGATACTTTGGGCCTCTGCTGACGGACATTGTAAAATAGGAATATGGGAATGCCAACCGGGGCATTTCACAGCAGATCGAACTGCCGCCGGCGAATATTGCCATATAATTAAGGGAAAAGCCACGGTCACTATGGTAGACGGCGATAAGCCCAGGGAAATAGAAGCTGGTGACCTATTAGTTTTACCTCAGGGGTGGAAAGGTGAATGGATTATCCATGAGCAGATGCGCAAATTGTTTGTAATAGATACGTCGCCTAATTTTTGATTATTTAAAGATAAATACCAACTGTTAGAGAGTTTTTAGATGCTAAGTTTTAACTTAACTGAGCCAGAAAGAGTGGGAGTTCAAGAAAAATTACTCTCTAAAGCTATAGAATTTGCAATTAGAAACGAGTCCAAAATGGACCGCGATATAGGGGCCGCCCTAGAACAGGGGCATTTTGAAGAACCGTGGCCTATCGGCAAAACTATAGGACCCGTAAAAAATAGAAAGGCGGGCTCTGGGGTCATCCTTCGGAAAGGCAAACTCATTAATACTTGGGGGGATGTTGAATTTGTGGATATGACTTTTAGCATCAGCAAAAGCTATCTTTCTTTGTGTATGGGGATTGCAGTTAATGACGGTATCATTCCCGATATTCATGCCCCAATAAGAAATATCGTAAAAGATGGTGGCTTTGACACTGAACAAAATAAAAGTATCACCTGGGCTCATATGTTACAGCTCACAAGTGAATGGGAGGGAACTCTTTGGGAAAAGCCCGACTGGATTGATCACTATCGGGATGTAATCGGTAATTCTGTCCACTCTGATAAACGGGGGAGCAAACGTAACTTGCAGCCACCCGGTACATATTGGGAGTATAATGATGTGCGCGTTAATCGGTTATCGTTGGCCTTAATGCTTGCGTTTGGACGGCCTCTTCCTGAAGTCTTAAAGGAAAGAATTATGGATCCCATCGGAGCATCGGACACGTGGGAATGGCATGGTTACGACAATTCTTGGTTGGATATTAATGAAAAAAGAGTGCAGTCGGTATCGGGCGGTGCTCACTGGGGCGGCGGCCTTTGGATAAGCAGCTTAGATCATGCCAGAGTAGGTCAATTAATGCTTAATAAAGGATGGTGGGATGGGCGCGAAATAATCCCTAAAAAATGGGTAGATGAATGCCTCACTCCCTGTCCTCTTTCACCGGTTTATGGGTATCTATGGTGGTTAAATGATGCTAAAAATGGTATGTTTCCAGATGCACCTAGTTCAGCTTTTTATGCAATGGGAGTTGGCACTCAAATTATATATATAGATCCTAAAAATGAGCTTGTAATTGTTGCTAGGTGGATTGAAAAAGATAAAATGCCTAATTTTGTGAAGATGGTATTGGAGAGCATCAAAAATTAATGCCGTAATTCTAAAAAGTAAATATCTAATTTTTTTAGTGTCAAGCCAATTATAGCTCAACAATTGAAAAGGGAAGTGATTTTATATTAATTTGCCGCCACGTTCAGACACAATGGAGCCTTGAAAATTGTAAATAAGATTGGTTAGATTTAGAATTAACAGAGATAGGGAAAAGCCAAGCTAAAGCTATACAATTTGGCCTTAAAACTTTTTGTTGGGAAAAAGGGTTTAAGATAATTTGCAGCCCACTTGGTCGGGTTAAAAGTACAGCAAAAATTGCTTTGACCAGAGCTCATTTTCTATCAGAAATTTCTTATGATGATAGGCTAAAAGAGCATAGCTTTGGCACCTTGGAGGGACTCAATTCAGAAGAGATCGAATTAACTTTTCCCGGAATGCAAAAAAAGAGAGAAGAAGACTGCTGGGATTTCCAACTGCCAGAGGGAGAAAGCTATGCAATTTTAGCAAAGCGTTTAACGTCCTTTCTGAACGATATTGATACATAAGAAGATATTTTATTGTTTTGCCATGAGATGGTTTCAAAGACTTTGAGAAAAATACTACTGAATTTAAGTAAACAGCAAACACTTGTTTTAAACCACGATCAATTCAGCTTTTTTGTAATAGATAATAAACAAATACATCAGTATAACTGTAATCCCATTTTTCATTCTTGAATAATCAGCAGTCGATTATTGCAAAATATAGTTTTTGATTTTCTTTAAAAAAATTGCGTAATAGCAAATACGATGCTTAATTTTATCCATATATCTTGCCCCATTTGACAAAATTCCAAAGACGTTCATGAATGTAGAACACTACTGTGTTAAACGTTAGTTGAATAATAGCAATAGTCCCACTTATAGCTATGTCACCGAGTATCAGCCAGCTCACTATAAACGTACTAAAAGTTCCAGTTAATCGCCACGAAATAGTTTTGGAAATGCTTCTAAGTTTAGTATCGCTCACAACCCTATGCTCCACATCCACAAAGGTATTACTACCGCATGAAATAAAATAATTATAAATAGCATTAAATATACTGTTCGTTTTTGAGGGTTCACTTCTTCATCTCATTTGTTTTGTATTAGTAATTTGATCATTTCTTTCAGTTCACTTATTTCTTTCCGTAAGTCTCTCACTTCATCTGTTATCAAGTCCTTTTCGGAACCTTTTGCGTTTGAACTCAATTCAACCTCTCCATCAAGCAGATGCTTTCCACCACCTTTCATCATGGTTTCAATTTCGCCTTCATAATAGAATGTATCTATGTATTTACCCTTCCTTTTCTCAAACCATTCTTGACGTGCCACTAGGTTCGAGTCTGCTGACTCTTGATTTTCATATCCTGAAATAACTAGTAATGAAGTAGGACTAGTTTGAACAGAAATGCTAAATTGGGTGTTTGCAAGAAATCCATCTTTAACAGCATCTTTGTGATCTGAAGCAAAAAGTTTTAAGTCCTTTTCATCGGGATGCTCACTCATAATTATTCTTGCAATCATAATTTATTCCTCCATCAGTTTATCTTTTCTAAAAATCAATCCGATGTAAAGTTTCAGAAACTGAAACAAATTTCATGCGATTGGTACTCAATCCAATGCGCTAAAATATTAAGGTGAAAACTATTTAGAGCTCTAGAAAAGGTTAAGTAACGTCTTATAAGAGAAATCAAAAAAGATGGCTTAAATGAAAAAAATTCTTAGATCTTGCTCCTCTTGCAAGAAACCCTTTGAAGCTAAAGACATAAGTAATAACCTATGTGAGAAGTGTTTGGCTGCGGAGATTGTTAAGAACTGGCTGAATAGTGATAAGATAAAAGGGTTTTAGACTATGAGCGTTGGCAGAATAACGATGGTTGAGTGGACAAGTGATGCAGCCATGAAAGCCGCTTTTAAGTTATACCTTTCCACGCAAAAAGAATATTTTCCAAACGCTCAGGCAGTTATCAATGTCAAAACTGGTCCACTATCTATGATGTCCTTAGCAATATATGAGAGTTTTGAGGAAGCTGAGAAAAACCTAGTCGGTAGGCAGAAGTTTAATGACACTGTTAATATATTCGTGAAAGATACCTTCTATTATGAAGGTGATCTACACTATTTTTTCCAGGGCCCAAACGCAGCGATCGTTGCCGAATACACAGAAAAAGATAGGCAATTTTTTGAAGCTGAAAAAAAGGCAGAAAAGTCAGGTTAAATATGAAGACAATATCGACTATACGAATGAAGCCAATACCTGAGCACTTTGATCTTATAACCGATAAGTTGAAAGATCGTGTAGATATATGGGCAACTAGGGGTGCTGATGCAAAGGTTTACTTAGTTCAAGACGATGATGAGTTGATATTCTCAATAATACTAGATGGAATGGATACCTTGATAGAAAACCAGGATGAAGCTCTTTCATTTTTGGATACAATTAGAAAGTACCTGATCGAGTACAGCAAAGAAGAAGGTCACACTAGAGCGAGAACATCTTTTGTTCTGAAAGAGAGCTAGGTATTTAGGTTATTCTAAGTTTTTCACGACTTTTTCGAGTAATCTAACGTCGACCTTTTTAAAGTTGGCAGAAAAGTCTCTTATGTGCTTCTATTTGTTTGAATACTAAAAAGGAGATAGCGAAATGGCAAAGTACGCAGTTCACACAAAGTGGTCGTGGCCAAATGGTGTTCCAAGCGCAGAAACGATGCAAGAATGGCACCGAGGACACAGATCAAAAACCAAAGCTGAAGACATTATTTGGTTTAAAATTGACGAAAACACTCATCAGTCGGTTATCATTTATTCTTCTGAAACAGATGCGCAGGAAGAGAATGCAAGGCGACAAGAAATGCGCAAACAAACAATTGAGGAAACTGGCCATTCATTAGTGGAAGAAACTATGGGACCGATTCTTTCTATTATGTCTGAAGCCTAAAGCGCCATTTGTATTTAAAACATTTAAATGAAAAAGGATAGCGGAACAGAACTGACAAAAGCTGAAACTTATCAATTATGTAAAGGTATAGCAGATTAAGATTTTTATGGTTGATTAATGCATAGAATCTTAGGTTCAAAGCAGGCATAAGAAAATCAAAGGAGATAAAATAATGAACGTATTTATTCGAGGAACTATAGAAACAGGAGCGCATGTTCTCCATGCAAAGGTTAAAGCTGATATAGCAGCAGGGGCTGGTGAATTTATAACAGAATGGCGTTTTGCAGAATTAGGTGAAAAAGAGTTCATGGCTTGTATGGATGTTACTGACATGGAAGCAATGGGAGCGTTTATGAGCACCCCAGAAGAATTACAGTGGGATAAAGATAACGGTTGCGAGTATACCGTTTACGGTATGGAAGTAATGACCGAATAGCACGCAATCCTAGACGTAAGACTAAATTTCTAAAACTCTAGGGACTGCTGTCCAAAGATAAATCTTATCGAGATAAAATTATTATGGATGACAAGCCTTATTATTTGATTGGCGATGTAGATATTCACAACATGGATGAATATAAAATTTATATGCAGAATACAAAACCAATAGTTGAAAAATATGGTGGTGAATATTTGGTAAGAGGTGGCAATGTTGAAGCAAAAGATACTCAACTTTGGAAACCGACAAGGATGGTCCTAGTGAAATTTCCTAATAAAGCCTCTGCTGAAGAATTTTATGAAAGCGAAGAGTATAAACCTTTCAAAGAGGTGAGACACAAAAACGCTAGCTCAACAATAATTTTTGTTGCGAGCATTTGAGTGAATTGAATTATACAGATAGAAGAGAGACTTCAGGCTTTAGAAAATGCTTAAATGTTAAGCTCAATTTGCTGCATGGTTAGAACTGAATTAGCGTCAGGTAAAATTTCAATGTCTTTGTAATAATGTCATGCTAACATCAAACTTTAAAAACTTTACACGTGAGCAGATATGAAAATTGATGTGATAACTTACAAAGATGAACTACAGCAAGATTTAAAGTCTATGCTGGAGGATTACCTTAACTTGGTCGCCAAAGAAGTTAAGCATGACCCTTGGAGATTTGAAGTTAATATTGCTGAGGCATTGGATTTCACATTTCAAAATCTAAGTGATTTTACACCACCTAAAGGTAAAATTTTTATTGCTCAAAATTCAAACCAAACCGTGGGAACAGCATCAATAAAAAAAATACGCCCTGAGACTGCTGAAATCAAACGTATGTACGTAAAACCAGAATATCAAGGAAACGGAATAGGTAATCTTCTTTTGGAGAATGTTATAGAAGAAGCAAAAAGAATGGACGCTAAAGAGATTTTTCTAGATAGCCCGCCGCCATTTAAACCTGCTCATCAATTATATGAAAAATACGGTTTTGAGATTTTTCAAGAATATCCTGAGGTGGCAATTCCTGCAGAATTGAAGGTTGAGTGGTTTTATATGAAAAAGATTTTATAGCTTGTAGTTACAGTATTGGGTAAAATTGATAAAAATACTCTAAAAGGAATTTCAAATCATGGACGCAAAAACTATACTATCGTTATGGGAAAAAACTTTGGGCGAAAAAGTGGATTACCTTTCAGAACATCTTGCAGACGAATTAGTTATTGATTTTTTGGGAAATGACAGTTCTTCGCAAACCAAAGACGAACATATTGCATGGTGTGTTTCAGATGAAAGCGCCACTATCGGAAACGTCAATGTGATTTTTGAGGGGAATGGAATAGCCGTTGGAACTCATACTGCTGTAAACGCAGAGGGTGAAGGAAGAGATATTATGTTCTATGGCAAATTCAAAAATCAAAAATTGATAGAGTGGAAAGTATTGGTATCTGCTCATCAATCTAAAGCGTAACTTCAACGCAAGAATAAGTAAGCTAGAAAAGAACATTAAGCCCAAAAAGAAGCTGTATAAGATTTACTGGGCAGATGGGACATTTGCAGGCGAATATTGGGCTTAAACCCTAAATTTGTGGGGGCTAATATTCATTAATATCTATAATATATTGTTTTTAAATATATAAATTAATATAAGTGGCGGAGACGAAGGGATTCGAACCCTCGAGACGATTCCTCGCCTACTCCCTTAGCAGGGGAGCGCCTTCGACCACTCGGCCACGTCTCCGTTGTCCGGTTTAACTATCTGTTTCAGCAAGGACAAGGTCTCAAATTAAAAATATCAAAGTTTTTAATTGCACCATTAATCAAGTATTAAATAGAAAGTGCATTACGTCCCCATCCTGGACTAAATAGGATTTACCTTCTACACGCATCTTTCCTGCCTCTTTGGCTCCAACCTCACCTTTGCAGTTCACATAATCATCAAAAGAAATTGTTTCAGCTCTAATAAAGCCACGTTCAAAATCGCCATGGATGACTCCAGCAGCCTGGGGAGCGAGGGTCCCTTTTTTAACCGTCCACGCCCTCGCTTCTTTCGGCCCACATGTAAAATATGTTTCCAATTGCAACAAACTATAACCTGCACGGATCAAACGATCCAAACCTGCCTCAGAAAGCCCCATTTCACTTAGAAAAAGTTCAGCTTCATCGTCTTTTAACTGACTTATCTCTTCCTCAATTTGAGCACTGATATTAACTGTTCCAGCACCCTGTTCAGCAGCCATTTTTTCCACTTTTTGAGAGTACTTATTCCCATTGGAAGAACTATCTTCGTCCACATTGCAAACAAAAAGAGTAGGCTTTGAGGTTAGTAGCTGAAGGTTTTTCCAAGCAACCCTATCATCCCCAGAAATTTCTACTGAACGTGCAGGTTGTCCTTTTTCGAGGGCATCCATTGCCAATTTCAAGAGGCGGTCCTGCTCAGTAGCTTCTTTGTCTCCACTTCTAATTTTGCGAACAAGACCAGCTGTTCTTTTTTCAATGCTTTCAATATCAGCGAGCATCAACTCAGTTTCTATAGTTTCTGCATCCTCAACTGGATTTATTCTATCGTCCACGTGCGTTACATCTTGATCATCAAAGCATCTTAAAACATGGGCAATGGCATCAACTTCCCGGATATTCGCTAAAAATTGATTACCCAAACCTTCTCCTTTGGAGGCGCCTTTTACAAGACCAGCGATATCAACAAAGGTCATTCGCGTTGGAATGATCTTACTTGACTGAGCAATTTTTGCTAGTGTTTCCAATCGACCATCGGGCACAGCTACTTCGCCCACGTTGGGCTCAATTGTACAAAATGGAAAATTCGCTGCCTGAGCAGCAGCTGTTTTTGTAAGTGCATTAAAGAGAGTGGACTTACCAACATTTGGGAGCCCAACTATTCCCATCTTGAAACCCATAAGAAAACCTTAATTATATAATTCGGCCTGCTTCTAAGACTTGTTTTTTGCCAAAGCAAGCAAAATAGAGGAAAACCCTTCAAAGCGATATCAAGCAAAACAAGATTTAACTTTCCTTCGAGTGTAAGGATTGATTTCTTAGAGAAATTTAGGCAAGTGCATAGTAGTGAATTGGAGCACCGAGATGACGAGAATAGAACAGACCTTTGAAAAGCTAAAATCTGAGGGCAAAAAAGCTTTTGTTTCATATATTATGGCAGGGGATCCTGATTTCGAAACATCTCTGGAACTGGTAATGGGACTTCCAGCTGCTGGTGTTGACGTTATAGAGTTAGGTTTGCCCTTCACTGACCCGATGGCGGATGGTCCAACAATTCAGTTAGCCGGTGGTCGTTCATTAGACAGTGGAATGACACTGGCTAAAACACTAGAAATGGCAAAAAGATTCAGAGAACAAGATGATAGCACGCCGATCGTAATAATGGGCTACTACAACCCAATTTACAGTTATGGTGTAGAACAGTTTTTAATTGATGCAAAATCTGTAGGAATTGATGGACTTATAGTTGTAGATCTTCCTCCAGAAGAGGATGATGAACTTTGCATACCGGCACAGGCAGCAGGCATAAATTTTATCCGGCTAGCAACGCCAACTACCGATGAGCATCGATTACCAAAAGTTTTGCAAAATACTTCAGGTTTTGTCTACTATGTCTCAATTACTGGGATAACCGGAGCTGCTGAGGCTCAGGCTCTAGATGTTGGTCCTGAAGTCGCACGAATACAAACAAATAGCAGCTTGCCAGTAGTTGTTGGCTTTGGAATAAACACACCAGAAAAAGCTAAGGCAATTGCCGAGGTTGCTGACGGCGCTGTAGTTGGATCGGCGATTGTATCTGAGCTAGCCAAGGGTAAAACTGTGGCTGACGTTTTAGCATTCGTCAAAACATTAGCAGATGGTGCACATTCAGCTTAACTTTTAGGGAGAGAAGAAATTATGGCCACGATTACAAATATAGAAGATTTAAAAAAAATCTATAAACGTCGTGTGCCTAAAATGTTTTATGACTATGCAGAAAGTGGCAGTTGGACAGAGCAAACTTTTCGAGATAATGTAAATGATTTTGAAAAACTGCGATTTCGCCAGCGTGTTGCAGTTGACATGACTGGAAGAAGTACCGCATCTAAAATGATTGGGCAGAAAGTTTCAATCCCTGTCGCACTTGCACCCGTTGGATTAACGGGAATGCAATATGCAGACGGAGAGATTTTGGCTGCAAGAGCAGCCGAGAAATTTGGAGTACCCTTTACCCTTTCCACAATGTCCGTTTGTTCAATTGAAGATGTAGCTGACAATACCAATAAGCCATTTTGGCTTCAATTATACATGATGAAAGATACAGATTATATCTCAAGGTTAATACAAAGAGCCAAAAATGCGAAAGTATCTGCGCTTGTTATAACTTTAGATCTTCAAATTCTTGGGCAGCGTCATAAGGATCTGAAGAACGGATTATCAACACCACCAAAATTGACGTTAAAGACCATGGCTAATCTTGCCTCAAAATGGAGTTGGGGCTTAGGCATGCTCGGCACAAAGAGGCGGTTTTTTGGAAATATAGTTGGCCATGCGACAAACGTTACAGACACTACAAGTTTATCGTCGTGGACTGCCGAGCAGTTCGATCCAAGTCTTGACTGGGAAAAGGTGAAACAATTAAAAAATGAATGGGGCGGCAAAGTTATCCTGAAAGGAATTTTAGATTCTGAAGATGCTAAAATGGCTCTCAATGTTGGTGCAGATGCGATTATCGTATCAAACCATGGCGGCCGTCAGCTAGATGGAGCCATCAGTTCAATTAAAGCACTCCCTTCAATTCTCGACGCTGTTGGTGATAAAATTGAAGTTCATATAGATGGCGGAATAAGAACAGGCCAAGATGTGCTTAAATGTATGGCAATGGGTGCCAAAGGAACGTACATTGGACGGGCCTACACCTATGGGTTAGGTGCTTTAGGGGAGAAAGGCGTAACGAAAACTTTAGAAATTCTTCAAAAAGAGATGGATGTTACAATGGCCTTATGCGGAGAAAAAAATATTCTAAACGTTAGTAAGAAAAATTTACTCATTCCCAAAGACTTTGTCCCAGAATGGCTCTAAAGATCCAAAAGTCTCATGAAAACATAATCAAAGTCTTTTCAATCTGAAATTTTTATGTTTATAGAGCCTCATTCACGCAGGACTACAGCCTTGGAGGAGCCCTGCCTTTATAGAATTGGAGAACAATATGGCTGGTGAGATACCTGATCTTATAGCTAAAGAACGCACGGGGACAGGCAAGGGCGCCGCTCGTCAAGCAAGACGCGCTGGAATGGTACCAGGCGTCGTATATGGCGGTGGGGTTGACCCCTTACCTGTACAAATTCCTTTCAGTGATTTGTTAAAGAGATTGAAGGCAGGTCGGTTCCTGTCCACGCTCTTTAATCTGAAAGTAGAAGGCCACGATGACGTCCGGGTTATTTGCAGGGATGTTCAACGCGACGTAGTAAAGGATTTGCCCACTCATCTAGATCTCATGAGACTGAGAAGAGCCTCAAGAGTAAATCTGTTTATCGCAGTTGATTTTATAAATGAAACTGAAGCTCCCGGATTGAAGAAAGGTGGCGTTTTAACAGTTGTCAGACCAGAGATTGAACTAATCGTTACAGCAAGCGAGATCCCTGAGAGTATTACAGTAGATTTAACCGGGTTAGAAGTTGGCGATGTTATAACAATCTCAGGCGTTAACATACCAGAGGGTGCAAAACCGACTATCGATAGGGACTTTGTAATTGCAAATATCTCCGCTCCTTCAAGCCTGAAGTCTTCGGAGGAGGCGGAGGAAGATACCGACGCACCAGAAGAAGAGACAGAGAATGTCGAAACATCTGATGAAGAAACTGCTGAAGAGTAGATGTTTACTAATTAAATTTTCAAAGGCCTCGCTTTATCGGGGCCTTTTTGATTCATAGAACTTTAATTGCAAAATAAAATTAATTTTACGGCTAAGTTACTTTATAATATCTCTAAAGTAAAAGCTCAAAGAGTCTGAAAGAAAAAATGCAACTATTTGTTGGTCTCGGAAATCCAGGACAACAGTACCAAATGAACCGTCATAACATTGGTTTTATGGCTGTAGACGAAATAGCAAATGCCAATTCGTTTGGCCCTTGGCATTCCAAGTTCCAAGGTCTATTTTGTGAAGGGAGTCTAGAAAACCAGAAGGTTTTAATTCTGAAACCCTCAACTTTTATGAATCTATCAGGACAATCAGTAGGCGAACTAGCTCGTTTCTATAAGATTAATTCGCAGGATATAACAGTTTTTCACGATGAACTGGATTTGGCTCCTGGAAAATGCCGTTTTAAGTTACGTGGGGGTCACGCCGGCCACAATGGTTTAAAATCAATCCACGGCCACATAGGTGAAAACTATAAGCGCATAAGGCTAGGAATTGGACATCCTGGTCAAAAAGATCTGGTCTCAAAATATGTTTTGGAAAATTTTTCAAAAAAAGAGCAACAGTGGCTTGAAAAGCTTCTGAAAAAAATTGCTGACGAAGCTACTCACCTAGCTAATGATGCTTCAGAAAAATTTATTAATCAAATTTCTCTTGGCTCTAAAAACGAAAATAAAAAAGATAAAAAAAGTAATGAATTAAAAGTTGCAACTCCATCTGAAAAAACTAATCTCCAGACGGATGAAAACAAAATGCAGACATCTACTCTGCAAAAATTGATGGACAAGTTTAGTAGAAAGTAAACAAAATGTTTTTAAAAGATAAATCAGTCAATGTTATGGGAGAAGAGCTAAAAACCTGCTCAGATGAGCCTAAAACAGGATTCTTCAGGGATGGCTGTTGTAATACCTGCGACGCTGATCAAGGAAGCCACACGGTCTGTGCGATTATGACTTCAGAATTTTTAGCTTTTTCAAAATATGTGGGAAATGATCTTTCAACCCCACGGCCTGAATTCGAGTTTCCTGGCTTAAAGGCTGGAGAGTCTTGGTGCCTATGCGCGAGTAGGTTCCTACAGGCTCATTATGAAGGTTGTGCACCAAAAATTAATCTAAATAGCACTCACCAAAGAGCACTTGAAGTCGTCCCACTGGAAATTTTGGAGCTATATTCTGAAAATATATAGGTTTTCATTATAATAAGAATAAATCTCAATTAGATTTTCTTAGAGCCTTATCGATATATTGATATCAATTTATTTATGGTGCTCTCGGGAGTTAACTCTTCACTAAACCCTGAACTTCTGGAAGTTAGTTCAACAACACCATTCTTTAATCCGCGTGGCCCCACAGTTATTCGCCACGGAAGACCAATCAAATCCATAGTGGCAAACTTTCCTCCCGCTCTTTCTGTACGATCATCATAAAGAGGTTCTAAACCTGCTTTTACTAAGTTTTGATAAATATTTTCACAGGCCGCGTCAGCTTGTGGGTCGCCTTGTTTTAGATTTACTAAACCACAATGAAATGGTGTCACTCCCTCAGGCCAAATAATACCTTTCTCATCATGATTAGCCTCAATAATGGCTCCAACTAACCGACTCACACCAATACCATGGCTGCCCATATGTACTGGAGTATCCTGACCATTAGCATCAGTTACGGTGGCGCCCATAGCCTCAGAATATTTTGTGCCAAAATAAAAAATTTGGCCAACTTCTATACCGCGAGCTTTGCATTGCCTTTCCTGAGGAATTTTTTTGAATATAGACGGTTCATGCGTTTCATCTGTTCTAGCGTATAGTGAGGTAAATTCATCTAATACCGACTGGCAAGCTGAGTGGTCATCATAGTCTATTTTACGATCTCCAAAGTTTAAATCAGTGACCTTGCTATCATAAAAAACCTTTGACTCTCCAGTTTCAGCCAGTACTAAAAACTCATGGGTATCCTCTCCCCCTATCGGTCCACTGTCAGCTCGCATAGGTATAGCCTTTAATCCCATTCGTTCATAAGTTTTCAAATAACTAACTAGATGGCGGTTATACGAGTGAAGAGCATCCTGTTTTGTTAAATCAAAATTATAACCATCTTTCATATAGAATTCTCTACCCCGCATAACTCCAAACCTTGGACGTATCTCATCCCTAAACTTCCACTGAATTTGATATAACGTTAAAGGTAAATCTTTGTAGCTTGTTATATGACTTCTAAAAATATCCGTCACCAATTCTTCAGCCGTTGGAGTGAATAGTAAGTCGCGGTCGTGACGATCTTTCATTCTGAGCATTTCTTGGCCATAATCATCGTACCGACCACTCTCTCTCCATAAGTCAGCAGATTGAAGTACAGGCATTTGAATTGCTTGGTGACCTGCGCTTTGCTGCTCTTCATGAATAATATTTTCTAAGCGTCGAAGGACCTTAAAACCTAAAGGAAGCCATGAATAAATTCCTGCCGTGGCTTGCTTAATTAATCCAGCCCTAAGCATTAGCCTGTGGCTCACAATTTTAGCCTCTGCTGGGTTTTCTTTCAATACTGGAACAAAATATCGAGATAGGCGCATGAGTTTTCCGAACTATTCATAATTTATGAACATGTAGCGCCATGATGAAAACTACACAAGTCTCAGATCACGTTTTCGTACTTGCATGCACTGCATTAGTAGCTCACATTAGCATTATAGAACAGGGTAGGAGAGAATATGAACTTTTCAGTTCGCCAACAACTATTTTTTTGGGGAATATTATTGATAGTTAGCATTATCCTGCTCTCTTTCATTGGAAATATTTTACTCCCTTTTGTAGCGGGAACGGCCTTAGCATATTTACTTGATCCATTAGCAGACCGCCTTCAAAGGGTAGGCTTTAATAGGTTATGGGCGGTCATTTTTATTTCATTTATTTTCATCATAATTTTTGCTCCTTTAGCTGTATTTATATTTGCAAATCTGGTTGACCAACTAACAAAACTGATATCCGCTGCACCCGCAATCTCAGAAAATTTAACTAAAGCATTAAATGAAAGCTTACCTTCAAAACTTAGTGAGACTTTCAACTTGGATCAATCTAATTTGCCAGTAGGCGAATTTTTTAAATCCACAATTGTAATCATTATGTCGAGTTTAGTTAATTCTTTTTCGTCTCTCTTAAGCATAGCGGGATTAATGCTGATAACTCCCATTGTTACAATTTACTTATTGCTTGATTGGGATCGATTAGTAGCTAAAATTGATAGATTACTTCCCCTAGATCATGCCGAAACCATCCGAAACCTATCTAAAGAAATACACGATGTTATCGCTGGGTTCATTAGAGGTATGGGCTCGGTTTGCTGCATATTAGGCATCTATTATGCTGTTGCACTAATGTTTTTAGGCTTGGAATTTGGACTGATTATAGGAGTATTCGCTGGATTGTTAACTTTTATACCATATTTGGGAGCTATCTTAGGTGGTATAATGGCAATAGGTTTATCTGCCGTTCAGTTCTGGGGAGATTGGAATACTATCTTATTAGTTATTGGAATTTTTGTCTTAGGCCAACTAATTGAGGGCAATTTTTTAACTCCGAAACTTGTAGGTAATTCTGTTGGCTTACATCCCGTTTCACTTCTGCTTGCTCTATCTATTTTTGGATCGATATTTGGATTAGTCGGTATGATGATAGCCGTTCCCATAGCAGCTTCAATAGGTGTATTGATCAGGTTTTTTATAAACCAATACCTAAACAGTCCTATCTATGTGGGCAAAAGCAAAAATTAGGATAGCATTTGATGGCGGAACAAATTGGCCTTAGCCTACCGGTTCAATCGTCCGAAGGAATTGACGAATTTTATATATCTGAGTGTAATAAAATGGCAGTTAATCTTTTGGGGAATTGGAAAAATTGGCCAAGTTTAAAACATGTTCTATCAGGACCACCAGCATCAGGTAAAACCCATCTAGGCCGAATTTGGGCAAAGCAAGCAAATGCATCTTACACTGACGCCAGAAGCCTCGAAATTAATAATATTGATAAACTTGCAACTACTGCATTAGTAATAGACAATATATCAGAATTGAATTCTCAAAAAGATCTAGAAGGATCGCTTTTCCATTTGCATAATATTTTACAAGAGAGGGAATTGCCCTTTCTTCTGATAGGAACAGGTTCTCCTCAATTCTGGAACATTTCTCTTTCTGACTTAATGTCGAGAATAGAGGGCACTAGAAACGCTCAGATTGATGAGTTAGATGACAAACTATTTCCATTAATTATGGCAAAGCTTTTTGCCGATAGACAAATGTATCCAAGCCCAGACGTTTTCGAGTATCTTAGCAGAAGAATAGATAGGTCTTTTTTATCAATTAATTCAATTGTTGCTAAAATTGATCGTGTATCGATTGAAGAAAAGCGCCCGATAACAAGATCCCTCGTTGCAAAAATTTTCAAAAATTCAAAATAAACCCTTTCATTTACGCATAAATATGCCTTTTAATACGACTCTGATATTTATACATTTTCAGGAAAAGCTTTATGGTAGAAATCTTGCAAGATTTTGAACCTTTTTTTGGTTATAGTAAAACAAAAACTCCTGAAACTGGAGCCCTTCACTACCTAAGAAAACTAGGCGTTATCGACATTGGGTCTAATTCAGTACGAATGGTAATATTTGATGGAGCGGCCAGATCACCATCGTATTTTTTTAATGAAAAGATTTTATGCGGCTTGGGCTCAGGGCTAGTTCACTCTGGAAGACTTCATGCAGAAGGCAGTTTAAGAGCAATTTCTGCAATTGAACGGTTTGTAAATATGGCCCACGCCATGGAAGTCCCCCAATTAACCTTAATTGCAACAGCAGCAGTAAGGTCAGCCTCTGATGGCTTATTATTCTGTGATGAAATTAGAAGAAAAACGGGAAAAGAGATAAATATTATTGATGGCATTGAGGAGGCACGCCTCTCGGCACAAGGGGTGATGCTAGGTTGGCCCGGGGCTTACGGACTAGTTTGCGATCTCGGCGGGTCATCTATGGAATTAGCAGAGATCAATGAAGGCACTGTAGGAAAATGTTTAACTTCAGAGTTAGGGCCGTTAATTCTAAAAGAACTTAAGAGTGGCAAAAAAAATCGCAAACAACACATTAAAGCAACCATGGCTAAACTTGCAGACGAAATGGGGCCACAACATAATAGGCTTTTTTTAGTTGGTGGTTCTTGGAGAGCCTTTGCAAAAATAGATATGTTGCGCAGAGGTTACCCACTACATGTTTTGCACGAATACCGAATTTCGCTCAGTTCAGTTAAAAAAACAATTAAGTTTATTGAAACTAGTGAACTTGAAGAAATTCGTAAAAAATGCGGGATTACTTCAGCGAGAATTAATCTTGTACCAATCGCTTGCGAAATCCTTTCACGTCTCGTTAGCTCTTTCAAGCCGAAGGATATAGCTATTTCCAGCTACGGCATCCGCGAAGGTTTATTATACGAAAATATGCCACAAGCGTTGCGGGACAGAGATCCTCTTATTGAAGCTTGTTATTTCTCAGAGGCAAAAGATGCGCGTGTGCCAGGTACTGGAAACTATCTTTACAAATTCGTAATGCCATTATTTTCAAGACCCAGCGAAGAATTAAAACGCCTAATCCACGCCGCTTGTCTTTTGCATGACGTGAGTTGGAGAGCAAATCCTGATTATAGAGCCGAGGTTTGCTTTGATAATGCAACAAGGTCAAATTTAGGAGGCCTAAAGCACTCAGAAAGAATTTTTCTTGGTATATCTCTTATGTACCGCTATAGAAGTAAACCTGCTGGATCTCAATTTGAAAATCTTGTCTGTCTTCTGAAACCAAGATTTGTTCAACAAGCCGAAGTTCTTGGAAAAGCTATGCGATTAGGAGCGATGCTATGGGTAAATGGTAGCAAACAACCTGCCTATTTGGATTGGAGACCTAGATCCAAACATTTAACTCTAAAACTTAATTCAATTGGCAAGAGTTTATTTGGGGAAGTTGCGGAAGCGCGGTACCTTTCTTTAGCTAATGCTCTTAAGGCAAAAGATTTCAAAATAAAAACTGAATAGAAAAATTGAATTCCATCGAAGCCAAGGAATTTAATTAAACAAAGTCTTTTTTAATAATTTCATAAGCTTTGTTGATCTGAATAATCCTTTTTTCTGCAAGATTGATAGCTTCTTCCGGTAGTCCTCGTGCTATCATTCGATCAGGGTGATAAGTACGCACTAAATCCCTCCAAGCACCTCTTATTTTTTCAAAATCATCATTTAATTTCACTCCTAATACTGTGTACGGATCCGGTTCCATATTTGGAACACATCGGGCTCGAATAGCCTTGAACTGAGCATCCTTGAGGCCAAAAATAGAACCTACTGTTGATAGAAATTTATCTTCATTTGGATGATAATCATTATCGGCGGTAGCAATGTGAAATAGGCCCTCTAATAGATCAATTAATGTTTGATGTCCTTGACCAAACATTGATGAAATTCTCTTTGCATAGAGCTCATAGCCAGTAACATCTTGCCTAGCCAAGTTGAAAACCCGAGCAGCATTGCTTTCCTCGCCGGTAGGAATCCGAAACACTTGTCTAAAAGCCTTCACTTCTCTCGGTGTCACATAACCGTCAGCCTTTGCCATTTTTGCTCCCAAGGCGATTACAGCTATTGTAAATGCTATTGAACGTTCTGGTGGAGCTTTAAGCTTATCAAACACATCTGATAAGCTTTCGCCTTTTGCTAGGGCCTCAATTGCTTTAATTATACGGGTCCAAATCGACATACTTATATTCTTAAATTTGATACACTAATTATAGAAGTTTACGCATTAAAACTAAATCTACTAAAGTGCCAAATTTATAACCTACTTCTGGTAACCTGGCGACAGTTTTAAAGTCCAAGCTTTCATGAAACTTGATCGCAGGAACATTTAAAGAACTCACTCCAGCCCACATCGAATTTATACCTCGGCTCTTAGCATGACCACATAAGGTGCCCATTAAATTTTTACCAACCCCTAAAGACTTATGTTTTTCCGAAACAATAATTGTATGCTCCATGGAATATCTGTACCCTACTCCTGCTCTTAATTGATCATAACTTGCAAATCCTATTATTTTATCATCTTGACTTGCTACCCAAAATTCATGGCCATTATTGCGCCGATCTTTGATTAGGTCGCAAACTTCTTCTCGAGTCTTTTCAGAAGCATTAAATGTGACAAACGTTTTTTTTATGTAAGGATTCCAGATTTCTACGATTTCAGTACTATCTGAAAATCTTGCAGGCCTAACCTTCATTCCAAAACCACTATTCCTTTAGGTGTCGATATATAAGCTTCAAATGATAAAAGCTGTGAAAAATTTACTTCTATTCTGTGGTCAGAAAGTATTTTTTTCAGTATATGGGCCAAGTCTCCAGCAAAAGGCGTATTAATTACAAAACGCTCCAATCGACAACTATGATCATCCATACTTAAAGTAGGATGCTGAGTAGAACCCCAGTTTATTAGAGCGGGAGCAGCTCCATCCATGGGCATTTTGCCTTTGTTTGGTACAGTAAAATCCCATCTAAGTTCATCCCTAGAGAGTTTTTTGATTTCACCAGGATTATCCCAAATGTTCGGCAACAGAGCTAAAATATCATCGGTATTAGCGACCCAGGTAATGATGCGCGGCTTGCCAGAAAAGTTATCAAGATCAAACCATCTTGGCTGCTGAAAAGATTTCGCACGAGGATTTTTAGAAATCAATTCTAAGTAAACATCACTTAGTCGAAATAACCGATTGTGCGTGCCAAACATCTTATGCTCACCACCAGTGGACAGCGGATATTCTAGAATCTTTTCTAGATATTGAGCGGTCTGTTCTAAATCCTCTGTTGCAATCGCAAAATGATCAAATTTTATTTCTGTTTGTATTTTCTTTAAACCTTTGTTTGCGGCATTGTAGGTGTTGTTGCTTTTCTTTTTATAACCGCTTCTCTCCAAGACATAAATGTAATTGAGCAAAGAATTAACCCCCCTCCTCCAATCACATAAAGGTCAATTTCTTCACTAAAAATAATGGATCCAACGAGAACAGCCCAAACTAGTTGGAGAAAAGTGGCAGGTTGTGTTACCGAAATCGGTGCTGCGGCGAATGCGAGTGTCATTGTATAATGGCCAGCTGTCGCGAAACAAGCCACGGCGAAAAGTATAATTAGTTCTACCCAAGTCGGTGTCACCCAATTTAAAAATGCCAAAGGTGCTAGTCCGATCGTTACATAAATTGAAAGCATAACCACAACGACTGATGCAGTCGTTTCGCCACTAGTATGTTTGGCAATCAAGTATGAAAAAGCAAAAAATATTGCGGTAAAAATCATTGCTAAATGGCCGATGCTTACTTCTCGAAAGCCAGGCCTCAATATTAGAAATGCGCCAACAATAGCAAGTAGAATGGCTAAAATTCTGCGCAGAGCTAAAGGTTCATCTAAGAAAATTGCAGCACCAAGTGTCACATAAATAGGTGACATGTAATTCATAGCTGTCACATCTGCTAATGGAATTCTTGACATAGCAAAAAACCAAAGCACCACCCCGACCGTATGAAAAACACCCCTAGCAGCAAATAAAATAGACAGTTTTCGGTTTGGTAAATTCTGAGAAAAGTCTTTCAGCATTGGTAAAAGCAATACTAGACCAAGAGCATATCGTAAAAAGGCGGCCTCAGCAGCCGGAATTCGCGTTCCCATAAATTTTACCAGAGCGGTTACTCCAAGAAAACATATCCCCGTTACGATCATCCAGAATACGCCGGTAAGATTTTTTGATTTTTGTTTTGTTATTTTTTCGTTCATAAAATTTAACTTCTATAAACAAGAGAAAAAGCAATACTCCACATAACTATTCCAATAATTCCATCTAATATTTTCCATGAAAATGAGTGCTCAAAAAAGTTTGACAATAATCTGGCTCCAAAGCCAAGCGAATAAAAAAATATAAAACTCGCAGTAATCGCGCCGGCTGCAAAGTAGGTATTTTCACTATACTGTGTGGACGCAATACCCAAAAGTATAACAGTATCTAGGTAAACATGAGGATTAAGCCAAGTTAATAGCAAACATATTATAACTGCCTCTCTCAAAGATCCCACTTCACCTTTAGCCAACAGAAATCGCCCACCCCTAAAGGAGTTTAGGAGAGATCGAACCCCATAGACAAAAAGAAATGCTGCACCTCCATATTTCATAAAAGACAAAAAGACTGGGGCTTTACTCACAAGCACTCCTAGACCAGAAACACCCGCCGCAATTAGTAACGCATCCGAGACAGCACACACAGAACATAAAATAAAAACATGTTGCCTTAGCAAACCGGCCCTTAGAATGAAAGCATTTTGAGCACCAATCGCTACAATTAAAGAAAGTCCTAAACCAAACCCCGCTAGAAAAGTATTCATTGCGATATCTGAGACATTACCTCATCGTTGATTTCAAAATTCGTTGTAACACGTTGAACGTCGTCATCATCTTCAAGTGCGTCAACTAACTTCACAAGTTTTTGCATACCCTCTAAATCTAGTTCAGTTGTGGTATTAGGCTTCCAAACTAATTTAGTCGATTGGCTCTCTCCTAATTCATTTTCTAAAACAGCGACAACATCACTTAAATTTGTATCAATACACCAAATGATATGTCCATCTTCAGAGCTTTCAACATCCTCGGCTCCAGACTCGATGGCAGCCATCATCACAGTATCTTCGTCTCCAATCTCCAAAGGAAATATTATTTCCCCTTTACGCTCAAACATAAAACCGACGGATCCCGTCTCTCCCAGATTGCCTCCATTTTTAGAAAAAATTGATCGCACATTAGATGCTGTGCGATTTTTGTTATCTGTCATCGCTTCGACTATGACAGCTATACCATTTGGCCCATAACCCTCGTATCTTATTTCTTCGTAATCGTCACCGTCTCCTGCAGTCGATTTTTTAATAGCTCTTTCAATTACATCTTTTGGAACTGAATTTTGTTTAGCCTCTTTGACAGCTAGTCTCAAACGAGGGTTTTTTTCTGGATCGGGATCACCCATTTTAGCAGCAACTGTAATCTCTTTTGACAATTTTGAAAAAAGCTTGGAGCGAGCAGCATCTTGCCTGCCTTTTCTATGCTGGATATTTGCCCATTTTGAATGACCTGCCATAGAACCTCCCAAACGAATTACTTGTCTTTATTAATATTTCATTCGGCTGTGAGCAAGACAGATAAACCCAAAATAATCAATAACAGCCTCTCTAAAATCCATACTAATGAGATCTGGGTTTGACTAAAGCCATACCTAAAATCATGCATGTTAAAGATATCCAAATGAACTTTGAATGTACTTCATCTAATATGACTGTAGACCATAATACCCCTGCCAGTGTGACAAAATAGCTGACTTGTGCCGAAAATACCACGCCTACTTTGCTTATCAACCAAACGTAAGTTGCGTACACTATGCCATGAATTATGGATGAAAGAACTAATGCGTAGTGAGCCGAAGTCCATGGGACAAAGGGATTTACAAATTGGTTGGACAAGATCGCTAGTGGAAACGTAACAAAACACCCTATTATTGAAGCCCCTAACAGCACCTCAATAGGAGAGCTATTGCCAGTACCAAACTTAGCAACAAAATTACCTTCCAGACCATAAAAAATTGGCGCTATAAGCGCTATCGGAATAACCCAAATAACACTAGGATCTGGCAGTGCTGCTTCAGGAGCAATCAATAAATAAACTCCCAGAAAACCAAAAATAATTCCTAGTACGCGTAAAAATTCGAACTTATCTATTCCCAAAAACAAAGCAATAGGGAATGCAAACATCGGTACTGTAGCAATTAAAATTGAAAGGACTCCTCCTGGCAGATAGGATGCCGCAATTAAGGAGGCTGAATTAGGAAATATTGTTCCAATGAAGGCGATCACACAGAATATTTGCAGGGAACTTCTAGCAAGAGATAGTTGATTTTTTAAAAAAATTTGTCTTAAGCCAAATAAAACCATGACAATGAAAAACTGCCAAAAGATTATTCCTAAATGACCCAAACCAGTTTTTACAGCAATTACAGTTAAAGGAATAGTTAAACCCCAGCCACAACCGAGCAAGACCAACACCATAAAGGGCCAGATTGAAGTCATGTAATCTATGTTGAACGAAGACAGCCGCCCAAACGCAGCATTTCGATCGAGTTAGCCAATCCCGATTTATCGTCTGTTTCTATTATTGCGCCACAGACAGTTCCTTCACCATCAGCTGGCGTAAAGCGCTCTTTTGACATGCCCGTTACAAAACGCCTTAGGGGTTCCGACTTGTCCATACCTATAACACTATTAAAATTTCCGCACATTCCAGCATCCGATTGATAAGCAGTCCCATTCGGTAAGATCATGGCATCAGATGTAGGGACGTGAGTGTGTGTTCCAATAACCGCAGAAACCCGACCATCACAAAAATGACCAAACGCCATTTTTTCAGAAGTCGCCTCACAGTGAATATCTATTAGAGATGCTTGCACCCTACCTCCCAATATATTTTTGCTTAAAATTCCATCTATTTGAGAAAATGGATCATCGAACGGTCGCTTCATAAAAACTTGGCCTAAAATTTGTGAAACCAATATTTTTCTACCTCTTTTGTCAGCATATATGTTTGAACCCTTGCCAGGCGCTGATTTGGAGAAATTCAAAGGCCTTAAAATTCTATGCTCTACTTCGATAAATTGTAGCATGTCTTTTTGATCAAAAGCATGATCTCCCAACGTAATGCAATCTGCTCCATTTTCTAGAATTTCTTTTGCATGTTTCACGCTTAAACCCATCCCACTTGTCGCATTTTCAGCGTTAACAATTGAAAAATCTATCTTATTTGTTTTAATAATCGCAGGAAGGTTGTTAATCACAGCGGATCGGCCGGAACGACCAACTATGTCTCCAAGAAACAAGATTTTCATCGCTATCACCTATAGAAGAAATAAAAAAATTCAAGAGTTTATTTAGAATGTTTAAATTCGATAATCTCTCTTTGAGTTATGATAATATCCAATTTTTGATCTGTGGGTTCCAAGGGTAAATTTTCAAATTCCTGTTCCGAGTAAGCAAATCCAATTGCTAAGGTGGCGTGTCTGGATCGCAAATGTTCCAAGGTCCTATCATAAAAACCTCCTCCGTATCCCAATCTCCCACCTTTTCGATCAAAACCGACCATTGGGATTATTAAAACTTCAGGAACAAAATAATTTGAATTGACTGGTATTTGGACATCAAAAGGACCTTTTTTAAGATGACAACCCGGTTCCCATCCTGAAAACTTAAGTGGTTTTGAATTTCCCTGGATAACCGGTACTCCCACTAAACTATGTGCAGATGCCTCTTCCATTGCAGACAAAGGATTGATTTCCGTTTTGATAGGTAAATAACCTGCAATTGGAACCCCTCGATAACCAGCTAAGACAGAAGAAAGCAACGACGCTGAGTTTCCAATGTCAGCGGCAAATGCCTTCTCCCTATTAATAAAGGCTTCTTTACGAACTTTCTTTTTCAATTCTTGCATCATTAAATTAAAATCCAGACGGCAATAGCCCAAAAAAGTCAGAATCACCAAATACCTATATTCACCTGCCAATTGGCTATTTATTTGATATCTTAAGCTAGATTAAAAACAATCATGAATTTAATTGCTCTAGGGCATTCTTGTGTAACTTTTCGTTTGATGCGGCAATAATACGACCTCCATTACTGGCTGGCTTCCCATCCCAGTTGGTAACAACACCGCCGGCTGCCTCGATCACGCAAGCGGGCGCTTGAATATCATAGATACTCAAACCCGCTTCAATTACCAGGTCAGCTGTACCCATTGCCACGAGGGCATACCCATAGCAGTCAAGACCATACCTAGTGAGTTTAGCATTTTCAGAAACCCTTTCGAAAGCTTTCCTATCTTTTTCAGTTCCAATTTCAGGGAAAGTCGAAAGTAGAATTGCATTCTCAATTTCCTCTACATCACTAGTTTTCAATTTTATACTTTCATCATGCTTTTTGTATTCGGCCAGACCAAGCCCTCCAAAAAACCTTTCGCCAATATAGGGCTGATCAATAATTCCGAATATTGGGCCTGCACCTATCTTCTCCAAAGAAATAAGCACACCCCATGTAGGAGCACCTGCAATAAATGCTCTAGTTCCATCTATTGGGTCCAATACCCATCGATACAAACTTTCACCGTTTAATTCACCAAACTCTTCACCAAAAACACCATCAGTTGGACGTCTTTTCTGCAATTCATTAATCATTACTTTTTCGGCAACTTTATCTGCATCAGTAACAGGGTCAAAACTATGCAAACTCTTGTTCTCAGCTACTAACGAATTCGATCTAAAGCGAGGAAGTATAACTTCTCTTGCAACATCTGCCATAGCATTAGCAGTATCTATTATACTTTTAATCTCTGCGGAATTTAAACTCTGACAAACAGACATAGAGCACCCTTTTATTGAGTGCTAATTAACAAAAAACGAAGTTTATAACAAACAGTAGTTTAATTATCGTTATAAAATTTTATATAAATTTGTAAAATCAATAAGCTTTTTTTTTCAGAACTAAAAAGCTATATCATCCAAATAAGATAAATTTTCCATGTAGCATATGAGGATGATATATTGAAAGCATTTCAGGTTACTGATTTTGAAAAAAATCCAACTATTAAACATATTCAAACACCAAATCCAAAATCAGACCAGATAAGATTAAAAATAATGTCATGTGGATTAAATTTTGCAGACATACTTTTAAAAAATGGAACATATCAAGAGACTCCTGAACTCCCGTTTGTTCTAGGTATGGAAGTATCTGGAGTAGTAGACGCTTTAGGTTCAAGTGTTACTAATTTTTCAATTGGTGATAGAGTTGCTGTTTTTGGAGGACAAGGGGGCCTGGCTGAATATGGCTGCTTCGATGTATCAAGATGTGTTAAACTTCCTCAAAAAATGAATTTTGATGATGCTGCCGCTTTTCAAATAGCCTACGGGACAAGTCATTTAGCGCTTGGATATAAGGCACAGACTAAGCCCGGTGATACATTACTTGTTCTCGGAGCCTCTGGAGGCGTTGGACTAACGGCGGTACAACTAGGAAAGTTGATGGGAGCGCGCGTTGTAGGTTTGGCGCGTGGTACCGAAAAAATGAAAATTATCAAGAAAGAGGGAGCAGATATCGTTTTAGATTCAGACGATCCTGATTTGGTTTCCCGTTTAAAAGATCTTGGTGGTATCGATATTGTTTACGATGCAGTCGGAGGAGAACAATTCAAATCAGCTCTCAAATCGTGTAATCCGGAAGCTCGAATAATTTTGATTGGATTTGCCAGTGGTAATTTACCACAGCTAAAAGCTAATCATCTATTGGTTAAAAATGTTACTGTTCATGGTTTTTATTGGGGGGGCTTTTTACAGTTTAAGCCAAATGTAGTTACAGAAAGTCTAAAGCAACTTTTCGAATGGTATGTATCTGGTCAGATAAAACCACACATTAGCCATAAATTTAATTTAGATCAGGCTGAAGATGCACTTGATTTATTGAAAAATCGAAAATCAACAGGAAAAGTTGTAGTTAAAGTTCACAAAAGTTAAAAATTTAATCGATTTTATTAAGTTTCATTCAATAATGGGTTGAAAATTTGAAAGAGTTTACCAATATTATAAACAATAGAAGTAATCCTTTTTTCTGGAGGTATTAATGGCAGATTTTGAAACAATTCGCTCGGTGTCAGGTGCTCGAGCCAGTCAAATTGACGAGGGCCTACGGGCTCATATGAATAAAGTCTACGGCACAATGTCCGTAGGAATGATTATTACAGCCTTAGCTGCTTGGGCCATTTCAGGCTTAGCAACAACATCAGATCCAGCTCTTGCGGTGGGTCAGATGCAAAATGGAACAATGCTCACAGGTTTGGGCGCTACAATTTATACTTCACCTTTACGTTGGGTGATTATGTTTGCACCTCTTCTAATGATTTTTGGATTTGGCGCAGTTATGAGAAGATCAACAGCGCAAGCAGCACAACTATTTTTCTATGTGTTTGCTACTCTCATTGGAGTCTCACTGAGTTCAATTTTTATTTTTTACACCACATTTTCAATCACTCAAACATTCTTGGTTACAGCAATTGCTTTTGCCGGGTTATCACTGTGGGGTTACACAACAAAGAAAGACATTTCCGGTTGGGGTTCATTTCTCATTATGGGAGTGATAGGGCTAATTGTAGCAATGATTATTAATCTATTCATTGGCTCCGGAATGATGATGATGATAATTTCAATGCTTGGAGTTCTTATATTTGCTGGTCTAACAGCATATGATACGCAAAACATAAAAAACATGTACGTGGCTCATGCTCACCATGGAGACAGCGAGTGGTTAGATAAGTCGGCTATTCACGGCGCATTAAGTTTATATCTAGACTTTTTAAATATGTTCCAATTTTTACTTATGTTCATGGGTAACTCGGAGTAAGTGAAAAGCGCCATTGAGAAACTTCATGGCGTAAATCTAAATATTAAGAGGCCGCTTACAAGTGGCCTTTTTTATTAAATTAACTACTTAATCTTTCCCTCTTTATACTCAACATGTTTACGAGCAACGGGGTCATATTTACGAACAACCATCTTATCAGTCATCGTGCGAGCGTTTTTTTTCGTCACATAAAAGTGGCCGGTTCCGGCGCTTGAATTAAGGCGGATCTTAATGGTTGTAGGCTTAGCCATAATTTAACTCCTGCATTAGGCCATTTAATCGACCAAATAAC
This sequence comes from Paracoccaceae bacterium, assembly GCA_902543185.1. GTDB lineage: Bacteria > Pseudomonadota > Alphaproteobacteria > Rhodobacterales > Rhodobacteraceae > Salinivivens. The sequence continues at coordinate 15,496 of CACBXB010000004.1, read as the reverse complement.
TTGTCTAAGAGTTGCTTTTTAAACAAGCCACGTGCCAAGTCAACACTTAGACATTGAAAATTTATACTTTAATCAACAAAATATGAATAAAATGCGGATGGCCTGTAAGCCGGATTCTGTCCAAAGGTAAAAACCTTGTGGATGATCATTCATCTAAAGCCTGTATTACTACAAACCCTATAGCTGCCTACCCGAACCTAACTCCAAAGCAAAGTAGAAGGCCTTTTCAAGCTTTCTTATAGGTTCCTATTCGGCATTGCTCCCGGTGGGGCTTGCCATGCAGACCTTGTTACCAAGATCTCGGTGGGCTCTTACCCCACCCTTTCACCCTTACCCGAAAAAACGGGCGGTTTACTTTCTGTTGCGCTTTCCGTCGGGTTACCCCGCCCGGGCATTACCCGGCACCGCTGCTTTGAGGAGTCCGGACTTTCCTCGAGAATACTCGCGACCATCCAGCCATCCGCAGGGTAAGGGGTTATTTTGAATTTGATGAATCGTCAATATCAAAGGCATCTGCAAATTGCTGCATTAACGCGCAATCATATCCATCAAATTCTCCTGTTACGTTCGGCCGGCAACGATTCCTGAAAGTTTTAAAGATGTGCTCAAAACTAGTATTGGGGTTAAAACCAGCACGCACAGCTTGAGCTAAAAATATTTGTTTATCGCACTCAATTGGCGCATTCACCTCTGGAAATAACCCAACTCCATTAACTGCAAGTTTTTTCCAGTTAAACCATTTGCCAGGGTCAAGTTTTCGAGAAGGCGCAATGTCGGAATGGCCTAGAACATTTTTGGGATTAAGTTTAAATGAATCAATAAGATACTTTAAAAGCCTTATTAAGCTTATCATTTGAGCCTCAGGATAGTTCTCATTACCCGAGTTGACCAGCTCTATTCCAAGTGAACGAGAGTTAAGATCGACATAACCTCGCCAATATGATTTTCCTGCATGCCAAGCACGTTTGCGGTCATCTACAAGCTGATAGCAAATACCGCTCGGATCTATAAGATAATGACAAGAAACCTCGTGAACTGGGTCACATAGTCTTTCCAGAGATTTTTCAGTACTCATTGCAGTATAGTGCAAAATTATAAATTCAATATCAGTTCCCTCACTACGTAAACCAAAGTTTGGAGAGGGTTTTTTGATTAATTTCATTGAAACTATTAATTATTTTCTTTTAAGACACTTCTAAAAGGTCCAGGATCCCAGTAACATGCAAATCCATCTCCATCTGGATCTAAACCATTTGAGTCAAATTTGGGGCCCCCTTTTGATAAAAAAGCCTCTTGAGCAGCACTTTGAGAACTATATTTGGCACAATTCCATTCAAATCGAGTTTCACTAGCAAATGGCCGCGGGTATAATTGTGTGCCTACTGGGTTTGTAGTTTTTATGGCAAATTCAACAATGTTGGGCGCCGTTGAACCTGGCCTTCTTGGAAGAGATGTAGGCTCTACAAGTATATATAAAGCACGATTATTTTTTAATCTTTCCGCATCACTCTCTATCGATTGTCGCTCCGATACAGCCTCAAAATCATTTTCATCAGATAACTTAGTTGTATCTAACTCATCAGCATCCGGACTTGGCTTTGATGTAGAAGGTGGTTCCTCTTCTAAAACAGTTCCTATAATTTCAGCTAAAACAGGATCCGTATTTTCTAAACTTTCTGGCGCTGTCTTTGGTTCTTGAATTTTCAAAGGTGAGGATGGCTTAATATTTTGCAAATTTTCTCTCAAATTTTGAGCGCTCTGAACTATTTGTTTAGTATCAATATTTTGAACACTTTCTCTTACGTTTTGAGCACTTTGGACTATTCTCTGCGTATCTATATTTTGAACACTTTCTCTAACGTTTTGAGCACTTTGGACTATTCTCTGCGTATCTATATTTCGCACATTTTCTCTCAAATTTTGCGCATTCTGAGTGATTTGTTGCGAATTAATGGTGGGTTCACAGCCGCAGAGGTACATTAAGATTATCAATCCAGGAAAAAAAATTTGTGGGTTTTTCATCAAACTACCACCATTTTGATGGTTTAGCGGAGAGGCCCGCAGACTGCTCCAAAGAGTACGCAATATTTAGCATATCACCCTCCTCCCAAGGCCTACCTATTACCTGGAGACCCAATGGTAATCCAGCTTTATCAACTCCGGCAGGAATTGAGACACCAGGAAGGCCCGCTAAATTAACTGTAACTGTGAATACATCATTTAAGTACATTTGCACAGGATCTGCATCTGACATCTCTCCTAACCCAAAAGCAGCAGATGGCGTTGTTGGTGTCAAAATAGCATCGATACCATCTGCAAATACTTCATCAAAATCCTTTTTAATTAATGCTCTAACTCTACGAGCTCTATTGTAGTATGCATCATAGAAACCAGCAGACAAAACGTAAGTTCCAATCATCACCCTCCTTTTCACCTCGGGGCCAAAGCCCTCCGCACGCGTTTTTTCGTACATTTCGTTTATGCCATCCCCTGATGATAAAGCTGCTCTTCGGCCGTATCGAACACCGTCATATCGGGCTAAATTTGAAGAAGCCTCCGCCGGAGCAATAACGTAATATGCAGGCAAGGCATATTTTGTATGCGGTAATGAGATATTTTCAATCTTGGCACCTGCCTGGCGCAACATTTCAGTGCCATCTGACCATAATTTTTCTATTTCACTAGGCATCCCATCTAATCGATACTCTTTAGGAATACCTATTCTTTTACCTTTAATGTCACCATTCAACATGGCTTCAAATTTTGGGACTTCTATATTCGCTGAAGTGCTATCTTTTGGATCATTTCCTGCCATAGCCTCTAGCATAATTGCGCCATCACGAACTGTTTTAGTCATCGGACCTGCCTGATCCAATGAACTAGCAAATGCGATCACCCCCCAGCGTGAGCAACGTCCATATGTCGGTTTTACTCCAACTATGCCAGTAAATGCTGCAGGCTGCCTAATTGATCCCCCAGTATCGGTACCAGTAGCAGCCAAACATAAATCAGCAGCAACAGCCGTAGCTGATCCTCCAGATGACCCGCCGGGTGTTAATCCACGGTCATCAATTTTCCAAGGATTGATGGCATTTCCATATATGGAGGTTTCATTGGAGCTACCCATTGCAAACTCATCCATGTTAAGTTTGCCCAACATAACTGTCCCATTATTGAGAAGGTTCTGGCTAACAGTACTTTCGTATTCAGGTTTGAAATTTTCCAATATGCGGCTGGCTGCCTGGCTTTCAACACCCTTTGTGCAAAAAAGATCTTTTATCCCCAAAGGGATACCGCAGAGGTCAGGAGCATTTTCTTTTTTGAGCCACTCATCAGCACGCTTTGCCTGCTCTATGGCTAGTTCTGGGGTCTTATGGACAAAGGCACCTAAAGCATCCGCTTCATCTATTGCAGATAGACAACTATTTGTTAATTCAAGGGAAGATATTTCCTTCGATTTCAACTTATCTCGTGCTTCAGAAATCGTAAGACTGTTTAAGTTTGCCATTACTCCACAACCTTTGGAACAGCATAAAAACCCTCTCTGGAGAGAGGCGCATTTTTAAGTACCGAAGTTTGTTTATCGCCATCGGTAATATTATCGCTACGACGTATTAACTTCTGTGGAGTAACTGATGTCATGGGTTCAATGCCTTCAACATCAACCTCGTTCAGCTGCTCAATGAAGCCTAAGATATCGTTAAATTCTTTAGCCAGACCTACTAGATCCTGACTTTCAACTTGAATGCGGGCGAGTTTCGCAACCTTAGCTGCTGTATCCTCATCAATCGACATACTAAAACCCCACTGTTTGTAACCCGTTTAACGCCCTAGAGAGTAACCTGCAAGCATATGTCTTCTTAAAATTTCTATCATCCATGATAGCATGATAGCATTCAAAATATGCCAAACAAAATGAGTTCCTACTGACACTATTGAACAAAGTGGTTCATCAATAGTCCTGAAAACAATTGATAAACATAGAATAGTCGCACCAACAAACAATCCGCGAGATAAATTTGGTTCAGATTTAGTTAACAAACCTGAGTAGATAAATATCAAAATTGCAACCGGAGTATAGTGTACAGATGAACCAAAGAACTGAATATTTGATAAAATGCTCACCAAAAATAAATGATATGGAAAAAACAATATGACGCCAATTAAACTAAACATTTTTGACCAAGCCAAGAACCTACGGTTTGCTATGAAGATATAAGTCAATATGAAAAAAAGGATTGCCGTGACATCTAAAATGGCTGCCCAAGTTTGTGCAAAAATATGAAACAAAAAAGAACCGCATCCAATTGAGAATAAAAGAGAGGATAATATCTTGCCCTCAACCAAATTCTTACATCTTAACCACATAAAAATAGAGGCCAAAATGAAAGCAACATTAGTGAGCGCATTTATTGGTTCGGCCCATATACCGATATCCAGACGCTCACAGTAAATGTCAATTGGTTTGGATAGATCCATTTACATTAAAAAATTTACAAATGAAAAATTAATAAATCTACACCCATTCTACGAATTCACCTAAATTGGCTCTTTGGGTTCTAAAACTATTTGCTGGGTTATCTTTATCCACAAAACCGAATGAGATGGCGCATAATACATCACGATCTTCTTCAATATTTAAAACTTTACGGACAATCTGTGCACGTCCAGCAATCGCAGCTTGTGGTATTGATGAAACTCCAACTGCCGCGGCTGCTAAAGTAAAAGCAGTAATAAAAGCTCCACAGTCTAAAATTCCATAAGCTCCAAGGTCTTTTGGAGTTGTTATTATAGCAACGTGAGGTGCGCCAAAAAATTCATAATTTTTCGCCATTTGCTGACTTGCACCTTCTCTATCACCCTTTTGAACGCCAACCGCATTATACAATTGCCATCCACAAGTAGATCGACGGGTTTTGTAAACACCCACATAACGCTTGGGAAAATCTATATCTGGCGTTTCAAAAGCTTGATCTACTGAATGAACTAACTTTTCAGAAAGTAACTCTCGTGTCTCTTGCCGTAGCAAAATAACCTGCCAAGGTTGCGAGTTACACCAAGATGGGACTTTTTGAGCAGTCCTAATTATTTGGTCTATAAATTTTTGCTCTACTGCTTTAGTCAAAAATCCACGACAGGAAAAGCGACGGTTCATTAGTTTATCAAGGTGTTTTAGTTCTGGTGACATAATTACTTTCTCTCAAGTCCAGTCAGAAATAATATCTTTTTTATCAACTACTATTTCAGATTTAAGGGTCTTTGGCCTTTTATCATCAAACCGCGGTGCAGCAGAAGCCATCAAATAGCCATTTTCTCTTACCCATATTTCTCTTGATTTAATATGAGGATCAGATTCAGCTTCTTCAGGATTTAAAATTGGAGCCACGCAGACATCTAAATCAGAAAATAGTTTTGTCCAATAAGATTGTGAATTTTTCTGGAATATATTACTTAAAAATTCAGTTTGAGCCTTCCACTGAGAACTATCGTACTGTGTTTTCATCAGAGGGTTTTTATCAACCGATAAAACTTCTAAAAATTGATTATAAAATTTGGGTTCCAAGCATTGTACCGAAATATATTTCCCATCAGAACATCTGTAACACCGCGATAAATGTGACCCATCTAAAAGGCTGAGACCTCGTTTCATTTCAATTGAGCCCGTATCTTGCATTGACATCAAAAGATTCATCATATGGGCTGAACCATCAACAATTGCTGCATCTACTATAGTGCCTTCTCCCGTATTTTGAGCGCTTAATAGTCCAGATAATATTCCAATGATTAAATAAAGTGATCCACCTCCAATATCCCCCACCAAGGTCGGGATCGTTTGTGGTATATCTCCAGCCTGAGAAGCGTAATGCAGAGCACCATTTAGCCCAATATAGTTGAGATCGTGACCAGCTTGTTTAGACCGTGGGCCTGTCTGACCCCAGCCTGTCATTCGTCCATAGACCAATCTTTTATTTGCCTTTTTAAGATCTTTGGGACCAAGATTTAAGCGCTCCATTACACCAGGACGAAAGCCTTCAATAAGGGCATCGCTTTTTCTGATTAATTCTAAAGCTATGGAATGGTCATGTTTATCTTTTAAATCAAGAAAGATTGATTTTTTTCCCGCATTTAATACACTATTCTTTAATGATTTTTCCCTTTGATTGAAGTTTTTTATAACTAGCACATCTGCGCCAAGCTCTGCTAACATGCGTCCTGCAAAAGGGGCTGGTCCTAAACCTTCAAACTCAATAATTTTAGTGCCTAGAAGCAATATAGTCTTTCTTTTCTACAAATTCGATTATCTAAGTCCTATTATGGCTTTAGATTCAAATCCACAAAGTTTTGATTATATTCAAGTTAAACCAATAACCAGCGCTGTATACAATACAGTTTAATTTCCGCCGAGAAGTTGAGGAACAATCGTCACAATGGATGGTGCAAAATAGAGCATCGTTAATCCAATGATTTGTATTAATACAAATGGAACCACGCCCCGGTATATGTGGCCCGTAGTAACCGATTTTGGAGAAACGCCTCTCAAGTAAAATAAAGCAAAGCCAAAGGGAGGAGTAAGAAATGACGTTTGAAGATTAATCGCAACCATAATTGTTACCCAAAGAGGGTCAAAGGTTCCTCCATAGATCACTGGACCAACAATCGGGATCACAATGTAAATAATTTCAAGAAAATCAAGCACAAATCCTAAAATAAATAGGACAAGCATAACGATTAAGAACACAGTTACTTCGCTATCAAAAGACCGAAGAAATTGCTGAATATAATGCTCGCCACCAAATGAGATCACAACTAAATTCAAAAGTTGCGATCCGATTAGGATTGCAAATACCATTGTCGTAACTTTACTGGTCTCTTGGACGACTGACGTCATTACGCCAGCGGCATATAAAACCCAACAAGCGTAAAGCAATCCGATTATTGCCGTGAGATATGCGCCATAGGCCACAAAAAACGCAACCCAGCTCTCAACAGAAACTTGTTCTGTATTGATACGCAAATCGAAGTTAATACCAATAAGAAGCATAATAATTAAAGCAAATGTCGCATTAATTATAAATTTTCCAGAGCGATCGGTTTCCTTAAGCTTACGATACGCTGCCAACATGATTGCTCCAGCTGCACCAAGAGCGGCTGCTGGTGTGGGATTGGTAATACCACCAAGTATGGACCCTAAGACAGCAACAATCAGAACAAGCGGAGGAAAAACAACTCTTAATAACTCATTGTCTGCTAGACGTGAGACTGCAGTTTTGGAGGCGTAGAGGATTAAAATTACCGGTACAGCTAGAAGTGCCCAAGTCATCGATGCAGAGGCGTCAGGTTTAATGAGGAGAATGTCGGCTACTAATAAAAGTGCTGTTCCTAAACCGCCAATAAGTAAAAGTTTTTGGTCCAAATTAGGTGCCACACCTTTAGCAAAAGAAAAGAAAATTCCAGACAGCACGAAAAGCACAAGTATACCAGTTCCTATGGGGGGGGCAGAAGCAATTTTCTCCGCGACTAAGGCCGCTATCTCCTCATCAGAACGTTTCTCACTTTCTGCAACGCCGCCCGATGCATCAATTGCCACTTGCTGCGCAATCGCTTTATCCCAAGCCTCCTGTCCATGAAGCTCTATCATAGATTGCTGGCACTCCTCGGAAACGTTTGTCCTTAAACTTGCCTCCTGGCCAATATCTGAATACGACTCAACATAAATCGATTGGCTCCCTGACATACCACCCATATTAAATAAGATCGCTGCGCCAATAATCCCTACGGGAACATACACAAACCATGTCAATGACTGTTGAGCTGTGCCCGTTTTGGTATCCATAGCCTCACCAGCAACGGCAGGAGCTTTTGAAGGGTTCAGTAAAGCATAACCGAAAGCATATATGGCGTATAAAAGGGCAAGCATGATTCCTGGAAGGAGCGCGGCCTGGAACAATGAACCAACAGACACAACAGCCGGCTTACCCAGATATGTAAGTGCATCAGTGCAACCCATGCTCTGCGCCCTCGCTTCCTGAGCAGCGGAATATAAATCGCCAGTTAAAGTCCCCAATAAAACGATCACAATAGATGGAGGTATAATTTGCCCCAAAGTACCAGAGGCGGCAATTACTCCAGTTGACAGCTCGGGCGAATATCCATTCCTAAGCATAGTGGGCAACGATAATAACCCCATGGTAACCACTGTAGCTCCGACAATACCCGTTGATGCCGCTAAGAATGCCCCAACAACAACGACCGAAACAGCCAAGCCACCAGGCAAAGGTCCAAAAACTCGTGCCATCGTAGTTAGTAGATCATTCGCTATTTTCGATCGTTCTAGCGTTATGCCCATTAAAACAAACATCAAAACGGCGAGTAGAACTTCAATAGACTGGCCAGCCAAAACACGTTCGTTGATCCGATTAACAATAAATGAAATATTTCTTTCGAGAGCAGTTTCCCAACCTCCCTTGAAAAGTGGCTCTATAATTCTCGGCAAATCAGGGTAACGAAAGGTTGAAATTTGGTCGGCTTTCACCCCTGATGCCAATAATTCCCTGTACATCTGGGATGTCGTATCAATGGCTTGATGGACGAGTATACCAGCACTATCTAACATTGCGATTATTCCAAAAGATACGACGCCAGCGCCACCAATGGCAAACGCAACCGGAAATCCTGAAAGAATGCCACCAAAAAGGCAGACAAATACGATTATTAAACCAATTTCAACGCCATCAAGACCAAACAACATAATTATCGTTCCTAATTCTCAGTTTTTGCAACTTCGTTTAAATCTGGGAGCTGATCGAGATCTTTATATTTGTTTTCACTCGACTGCCCTTCTCGAAGTTCCTGAAATGACCGCATGAAAAATGCCACGGCGTGAATAAATACCATCCCAGCAAAAGCAACCAATAAGATTTTGAATATAAAATATCCGGTAAAACCGTTAGGCGAAAACCCAATTGTCTCAACGTTCCATTTCAATATTCTAGATTTAGCAAGCAGGCGATCTAAAGCATCTGAGGCAGACGGTTTTGGCACAATGAGATGCCGCCACAGAAAGTACCAACCATACATCCAAATAATAACTGCCATTGGAACCATAAACACTAGCGAACCGAACATATCGACGATTTTTTTTGTTCGAAATTTAGCGCCTGCATAGAATAGATCGACACGAACGTGACCACCTTGAACAAATGTGTATGTGGCACAGAGACTAATAACAAGCGCGTTGTAGAGCTTTAGTTCTTCAGCATACCAGCTGATATCATAATTCAAAGGGACACCAATACTCAACACAATGTCGGGTCTGGTGAAAATCCGCTGCATTATGACTATCAATACCTGCTGCAGTACCATTAAAAGACCGGCCCAGGCAAAAAACCGACCAACAGTGTTTGCAAAACCCTCGAGAACTCTAATTTGTCCCCACATGAAAGAAGGTCTTAAAACACCAATAAAAAATAAAACAATTATTAGTAAAAGAACTGCGAAAAAAAACTCAACAGACCCGCCATAATAGACAAATCTCATAATTGACTTCTTTTCGCTCCAATCGAGCCACAATCCAGGATTTAAAACTGCATAACCAATATTATAAGCGGCAAAAATTAGGTTTTGAAAAAACCAAACGGCACCATCATATAAAGCAGTAGCAGTACTAGCCAAACTTACTGTTTGCTGATTTTCCATAGAAAAACTCTGAATTGTATTCCCTGGCGTCTATATGACCCCAGGGAATTATTATCTTATGATCCAGCTAGAACGCGAACACGCTGTTGTACATAGTACCCGTCTGATTTGCTGATCCACGCAGCAGAGTCCTTCAAAGAAGCTTCGAAGCTCGCACGCGTTGTTCTGAACAACTCATCATCCATATTCTCGTCCATAACTTCTGCAGAAGCAGCGCCAAAGGCATCCCAGATTTCATCAGAAAACTGTAAAGCCTTCACACCTTGAGACTGCATCCTTTGAAGCGCAGCACCGTTTGCAGAAAATGTTTCAGCCAGCTGGTAAAGCGTGGTTGCCATTCCAGCATATCGCAGTATGGCCTTATGAGGGTCAGATAGTGAATTCCACTTATCTAAATTCACATTGGCTGATAGCGCTGATCCTGGTTCATGAAAACCAGCAGTGTAATAAACTTTTGCTACTTCCCAAAAACCAGCTCGTTCGTCAGCTGCCGGGCCAACCCACTCGAGTCCATCGAGAGCACCTGATGAAAGGGCTTGATACAATTCACCACCTGGAATGTTTTGAACAGATGCACCAAGTTTACCTAAAACTTTACCGCCAAGACCAGGCATACGATACTTCAATCCATTGAAGTCATCAGGTGAGGTCATTTCCTTGCGAAACCAACCACCAGATTGACCGCCGGAGTTACCAGCAAGTAAACCTTTAAAATTGAAAATTTGACCAATTTCATCATGGATCTGCTCTCCACCGCCATGATAATACCAGTTTGTAACTTCCTGCGCTGTGCCGCCGAATGGTACAGCAGTATAGTATGCCAATGCAGGGTGCTGACCGATGAAATAGTAGTCCGCTGAGTGATACATATCCGCCTGACCAGAAGTCACAGCATCAAACACTTCCAACGCACCAACTAATTCGCCTGGAGCTTTTCGGTCAATTGTTAAAGTCCCGTCTGACATTTGCGCAACAAAGTCAGCAAAGTAACGTGCTGCATCATCAAGAACAGCAAAGCCTCGAGGCCATGATTGAACCATTGTTAGTACAGTGCCGTGTCCACCTGACACAGCGGGTGTTGCGAGGGCAGCGCCGGTTCCCGCTAACGCAGCACCTCTTAGAAAATTACGACGTTCCATAAAATGTCTCCCAGTCGTTGAAATTTAAATTCGATTCCTATCGAATACAGGTGCGCTGTATTTAGACTAAAAAACGACAGCGGCAAGCGAAAAAGTAATAAAACTTCGTTTATTTTGATGAAAAAGTAGTTTTATGTCTTTTGGACTAATTGAATTTCTTAATAAATTACTTATTTAGTTTGTTAAGATATTTAGTCACAAACAATGTTAAGAACAGGTAATATATCCTGCATGGTCACAAGCAGCTTACAACACAACGCAGGAAATTTATAAAGAAATGATCCAATACACATTAAAATGTGATAACGAGCATACCTTCGATAGTTGGTTTCAATCAAGTTCTGCTTTTGAAAAACTTAAAGCTAGTAAAATGGTCGTTTGTTCAATTTGTGGAAGTTCGAAGATCGAAAAAGCCATAATGGCGCCACGCGTAAACAAAAACGCGAAAATCACTGTCAAGAAGAAGCATCCTGCAGAACAAGCAATTGCAGAAATTAAAAAACATGTTGAAGAAAACTCGAACTACGTTGGTAAAGACTTTGCAAAAGAAGCAAGAGCTATGCATTTAGGAGACTTGCCAGAACGACCCATATACGGCGAAGCGAAGGCGGAAGAAGCTAAATCACTCATCGATGACGGTATTCCCGTAACCCCGTTACCATTCACCCCAAATAGAAAAACTAATTAGTTCAATTAGAATTTTTGTTTAATTTGTATTTTTATCGGTAAAGCCTTTCTTTTCACTTTGCCATTGAGACTTGTGCTATCTTTCTTGGTGAAATACACCATGTGCGTATTCCACTTTTAGGGACTTGTTATGCCCGTGTTGGTAATGAAATTTGGAGGCACCTCTGTCGCGTCTCTCGAAAAAATAAAGAGCGCTGCAAAAAGTGTTGCTTTAGAGGTATCTGCAGGCCATTCGGTTATTGTAATTGTTTCAGCTATGGCTGGAAAGACAAATGAACTTGTTGATTGGGTTAATGAAACATCTCCTCTTTATGATGCTCGCGAATATGACGCGATTGTTTCTTCTGGAGAAAATGTAACCGCTGGACTTATGGCCCTTACTTTGCAGGAGATGGATATTCCAGCCCGTAGTTGGCAAGCGTGGCAAGTGCCGGTTAGAACATCTTCAGCACACTCTTCAGCCAGGATTGAAGAAATACCTACTGAAAATATAATGAATAAATTCAACGCGGGAATGCGTGTTGCAGTAGTAGCAGGGTTTCAAGGCATAAGTGAAACCGACAGGATCACAACTCTTGGACGCGGTGGATCTGACACGACGGCTGTTGCCTTTGCAGCTGCTTTTGAGGCCATTAGATGCGATATCTACACAGATGTGGATGGAATTTACACAACAGACCCCCGCATAACTGAAAAAGCTAAGAAATTAAATAAAATTTCATTTGAAGAGATGCTCGAACTGGCTTCTCTGGGAGCAAAAGTTTTACAAACACGATCAGTTGAATTGGCAATGCGTTTTAATGTAAAACTCAGGGTCCTTTCGAGTTTTGGCAATTCCGAAACTAATGCAGGAACACTCGTATGCAGTGAGGAGGAAATTATGGAATCAAATATTGTATCAGGTATTGCACATTCTAGAGATGAAGCAAAAATGACTTTAATTTCAGTGGCAGATCGGCCTGGAATTGCGGCCGCAATATTTGGCCCTCTCTCAGAAGCAGGCATTAACGTTGACATGATTATTCAAAATATTGCCGAAGAAGGAAGGACTGATATGACATTTTCATGTCCCACCGACCAAGTATTGAGAGCAGAGAAAGCGCTCAATACCGCAAAAATTGAAGGTGATATTAATTTTTCGCAACTCGTTGCCGACACCAATGTGGCTAAAATCTCTGCGGTTGGCATTGGTATGCGAAGTCAATCGGGTGTGGCTGCAAAAATGTTCCGTACGTTGTCTGATGAAGGAATTAATATAAAAGTCATTGCAACATCTGAAATAAAAATTTCTGTTTTGATCGATAGAAAGTATATGGAACTGGCTATTCAGTCGTTACATGATGCATTTGGCTTGGAAAAAATTACTTAATTAGTTTCACTACAACAGTTAAGAAGTCTATACTACGACCTAATGACCATGCCAAATAAAATTGAAAGTGATAGCCGAAAGCTTCTTGGACGCCTGCGAGACACAATGGCAGAAGAAGCAAAAGGACAAGATCGCCTAGACAAAATCACTCAGCTTATTGCATCAACCACAGGAACCGAAGTTTGTTCTATTTACTTACTGCGCGATTCAGAAACTTTAGAATTGTGCGCAACTGAAGGTCTCGAAATTGAAGCGGTCCACCAAACCAGAATGAGAATTGGTGAAGGTTTAGTTGGAAAAGTTGCAAAAAGAAATAAAGCAATAAACACTGCCGATGCTCCGTCATATCCCGGCTTCCGCTATATGCCAGAAACAGGCGAGGAAAGGTTTTCCTCTTTTTTAGGTCTTCCAATCCAAAGACTAGGCGAACTTTTAGGCGTTTTGGTTGTCCAATCAAAAACAGCTCGAGAATATAATACAGATGAAATTTACGCCCTAGAAGTCGTCGCAATGGTTTTAGCAGAAATGGCAGAACTAGGAGCATTTGTTAGTGAAGAAAGCGGATTAAAGGCTTTACATCAACAATCCATTCTTATTCGAGGATCAGTCGCCCAGGAGGGAGCCACAAGAGGCAATGTTTGGCTCCACGAACCTCGGGTTGTTGTTACTAATCTTGTATCAGATGACCCAGAAACAGAAATCGATCGCCTTGAAGAAGCCGTTCAAGAGCTTAGAAACCATGTCGATGGAATGCTTGAGCAGAATAGGCAGATGGATAAGGAGCAAGCAGAAATTCTTGAAGCTTACAAAATGTTTGCAAATTCTCGCGGCTGGATGAAACGCATGGTTACTGACATAAATTCTGGCTTGAGTGCAGAAGCAGCAGTTGACAAAGAACAGTCTTCTGCCAGGGCAAGGTTAGGACAGGCTACCGATCCCTATATGAGAGATAGGCTTCATGACTTGGATGATTTATCTAATCGTCTTCTTCGTATCTTGACAGGACAAGGCAAGCAGACTGGCGCATCAATGCCACAAAACCCCATTTTGGTGGCAAGCAATATAGGACCCGCAGAACTACTGGATTATGGACGATCTTTAAAAGGTATCGTTCTTGAAGAAGGTTCAGTGGGCAGTCATGCAACCATAGTGGCAAGAGCACTGGCAATTCCACTTGTTATCCATGCCCAAAATATCACTGCTGAAGCTTTGAATGGAGATGAAATCCTAGTTGATGGAGAACAGGGTCTTGTGCATCTTCGACCAGATGAAAGCGTAAGTTCAGCTTTCAAAGACAAAATTGCCATGGAAGCCAAGGCACAAGAGAGATACTCGGCCATAAGACACTTGCCAGCAAATACCATAGATGGAACTAAAGTAAATCTACTTATGAATGCGGGCTTAATGGCAGACTTGCCCAGCCTAGACAGTTCAGGGGCCGAGGGCGTTGGGCTTTTTCGAACAGAATTACAATTTCTTATTCGAAACCAAATGCCAAAAAGGTCCGAACTAAGCGCAATGTATAAAAGGGTCATGGACGCGGCTGGAGGAAAAACAGTAGTTTTCAGGTCCTTGGATATTGGATCGGACAAAGTTTTATCCTACATGCCAAATGTAGAAGAACCAAACCCTGCGTTAGGTTGGCGAGCAATCAGAGTAGGTTTTGATAAACCCGGTGTCTTACGTATGCAACTCCAGGCGCTTTTACGCGCCGCAGAGGGTCGAGCGTTATCTATTATGTTTCCATTTATAGCTCAAACTAGTGAGTTTGATTTCGCAAAGCTCGAGATGGCAAAAGTAAAAGAGAGGGAGTTAAAGTTAGGTCACAAAGTGCCAAAAAAGATTAACATTGGTGCAATGCTAGAAACCCCTTCACTAGCTTTTGAGTCCGATAAATTCTTCCAGGAAGTTGATTTCTTGTCGATTGGTGGAAATGACTTAAAACAATTTTTTTTCGCAGCTGATCGAGAAAATGAGTTGGTTCGGAAGCGCTACGACACCCTCAATCTATCCTTTATCGATTTCTTACAAACGATTGTAGACAAATGTAAAAAAAATAACACTAAGTTATCTTTTTGCGGCGAGGACGCGGGCAGACCAGTTGAGGCGCTTTGTCTCGCAGCGATCGGGATAAAAACATTGTCTATGAGACCAGCCTCGATAGGTCCAGTGAAAAATATTTTACTCAAAAGTGATTTAGGTGAAGTTCGAAAAATAATAGACAAATCAAAAGTTGATGGTGAAACAACTTTGCGAAAAAAAATTACTGAATACATAGCTAAAAGCTAATTAAGATTAAAAAAAAATAAAATTCAATTCTAGTACTAGACCATGGAATACCACTACCCTATAAGGGCATCATGAATTTAGATATAGATTTCATGATACGAATTATTTTCCCGGTACTCTGACAAGAGGAGCCGGGTCAAGGTGATCGAAATTGCGCACCGTCTTAAGTTCTAAAATTCAAAAATATTTGAGGAATAGCGGCAATGACTGCTGAACCAATCGACTACAAAAATACATTAAATTTACCTAAAACTGATTTTCCAATGAGAGCAGGTTTACCTAATCGGGAACCTGGTTGGTTGGAAAGATGGGAAAA